>CAZYUA010000019.1:0-84121 GCA_964650525.1 uncultured Prolixibacteraceae bacterium | reverse complement strand
ATACAACCCCGGTTCCCTTCGAACCGGGGTTGATTTTTTTAAACCCACGGCATCAAACCAAACCCTGTCTGAAATTATAACTGTTAAATTATTAGAAAATAAGAGGTTACAAATTTTGCCATTCCTCCTCTTTTATTAATTTTGTTCCATTGATCTGCCTGCGATGCACGGTTTGAAATTTATAGCATCCGTCTTTTTCCTCTCGATTTCTTTATGGTCTCATAGCCAGAATAATCCCCTGATCAAAACCCCGGGCGACGGTCCCGATGCAATCGGAAAAAAGGAAAAAAACGTAGTCCCCCGCGTCAAAACCTGGCAAATCTCAAAATATGGCTCCTCCACCGATACCGTTCGCATCGATACCCTCCTTGATTATTTCCACAACTACCACCCCGCCTACCAAAAATCCATTTCCAATACCAATACCGGAAATTACGGAGGCGCCCTGCTTACCAATGACTTTTTCAAACGGTCGTACAATACCGGGTTTTATCTTCTGAGAACCCATGATCCTTACCTGCTGACACCTCAGCAAATCAAGTATTACAACACCACCACCCCTTACACTCTTCTCGACTTCAGCCAAAGCGAAAATAAGAGCCGTAGCAATGAAACCCGGCTGGACGTTGTTCATTCCCAGAACATCAATCCCCGGTTAAACGTCACCTTCCGGTACGACCAGGCCAAATCGGAAGGTCAATACAACTTCCAGGCCGCAAGAAACAATGCAATTACCCTCTACTCCAGTTATAGCGGCGATAAACTTACTGTCAGCGGAGGATTTCTCTTCAACCGGATTGTCAATCAGGAAAACGGGGGGATGGCCAATGATGACGATTTGCTGGGAACAGAAACAAAGTACGTACAGATGAGGCTCACCGATGCCCGCTCTGACTTTAAAAGCAACTATTTTTTTGCCGGTGCATCCTATACACTCGGCATACAAAAAAAGACGGGAGATACACTCCTGTTTAAACCGGTGGCAGACCTGATCTATTCGTTTGTGATGTCGAACAACCTGCGGCTATTCACCGAGGGTACAGATGAAAACAACAAGATTTTTTTCCCCGTGTCATACCTGAACCGCGATTTTACGAATGATTCCGCCCGGTTTAACAGTACAGAGAACGTCGTTCAGTTGAAATTCAACGAATCGCCCGACAAGAAATTCAGTTTCGGAAAAAGGGTCTTTGCCGGTGTAGAACTGGTTACCCGTTCGTTTGCTTCTCCTGCCTATAAGGATGCCGTTTATCCTTTCTTCCCGGGCACCTATAACGGAACCCTGTATGTCGGGCCCGAACCCTGGTGGAACATACAAAAATATACCAACAGCTTCGTCGGCGGAGGGTTTTTCAGGAAAACAGGAAAATTCCTGAGGTGGGATTTCGACGGGCGGCAGTACGTCACCGGGCACCTGGCCGGACAGACCGAACTGAATGGTTCTGTTACGAAACCCTTAACCCTTTTCAACGACAGCCTGGCTTTTCTCGAAATCGGCGGAAACCTCTGGAACAGGGTTCCCGATTATTTCCAGGAGTCTTACTTTTCCAATCGTTTCCGGTGGACCCAGGACCTGAACTTTGAACAAAGAATGAACGCTTCAGCCCGTTTGGTCTCTCCCGGGTTTCATCTTGATTCCGGTGCGGGATATGCATTGATAAACAATTTCCTGTACCATGATACCCTGGGGATCCCGTCCCAGACAAAAAAAGAACTTCTGGTGCTCGCTGCCTTTGTGAATAAGGAATTTCACCTGGGCCCCTTTATCCTGCAAACCCATCTCCTCTGGCAAAAAGCCTCATTACCGGAATTTATCCGGTTACCCGATCTGTCTGCCAGATTGGTTGTCAGTTATCATACGGTTCTTGCCAAAGTGCTGTTTGTTCAATTGGGGGCAGATACCCGGTACAATACGGCCTACTTTGCCGATGCCTATCAGCCGGCAACTGGCTTTTTTTACCTCCAGAATGAAAAACAGATCGGGAATTATCCTTATATGGATCTTTTTGCCAATCTGAAACTGAAAAGAACACGTGTATTTTTTCAGTATATGAACATTGGATCATTATTCCTGAATCAGCCCTACTTCACTGCCTATCATTATCCGATGAACAGAGCCACCTTCAGGCTGGGGGTTGCCTGGTCGTTTTATAATTGAACCTTACTGTCGCGGTTTGGTTTCCCCTTTTACCTGAAGGCCGGTTAACAGATCGGCAAGTTCGGAGAGGATCATGGCCGTGGCACCCCAGATAATTTCGCCGTCGTACCGGAATGCCGGAACCCGGAGGCTGCCGGACCCGGTTAAGGCCTCTGTCCTTTCAGGAACCGGAACCCGGTGGTCTTTCAACACCGGGAACCATATCAGCTTTTCCACTTCTTCCGGATTCAGGGTAAGGGAGGGTCGATGGTAAGACCAGGCTAAAAATGGGTGTACGAGATACTTGCTGACAGGGACAAACAGAGGGGTCAGGGCTCCCAGGATCTCATACTGCTCCGGTCCGGCACCTATCTCTTCTGCACATTCCCGGATAGCTGCCTCAAGAGGAGAAAATTCATCAGGTTCTTTTTTGCCTCCCGGGAAACCAACCTGACCCGGGTGGTGCGACAGGTGACGCGACCTGCGGACCAGACAGCCATACAAATCGTCTCCTTCAGGAACCAGTAACACTATAACCCCGCTGGTTTTAACAGCATCGCCATGGGCCGGGCTTTCCAGGTTCCGTTCTGCCGGCAGCAGTTTCCGGTGAGATCTTTCCCCCGGAAGTTCCTGCGACAACGCCCTGATGAGTTCAACTTTCCAGGACTGGCTCATAGCACTTCATGAAAAAGGTAATCAAAGGCAGATCAATCGAACCGCAGACTTTTCTCCGGGGATATCCGGCTGATGTACCCAGCCGGCAAAACCAGCAAAAGAATGGTTATTGCCAGGGTTCCGGCATTCAGTAACAACAGGTAAAGAAGGGAAAAATGGACGGGGACAATCTCCATATAATAGGAGGCGGGATCCAGTTTTAGTGGCTGAAAATATTTCTGGATCGCCAACAGGCCTAACCCCAGAAAGTTGCCCCAGAACAACCCCCGTGCTATCAGCATGCCCGACAGGCAGAGGAATATCTTCCGGATGCTTTTGTTTCTGCTGCCTAAGGATTTCAGGGTTCCTATCATCCTGCTTCGTTCCAGGATTATCACCAGAAGTGCCGAGATCATGTTGAATCCGGCGACGATAATCATGAGGGTAAGGATGACCCAAACGTTCATGTCCAGGATGGATAGCCAGTCAAAAATCTGAGGATATTTCTGTTGGATGGTTACCGGCCTCAGGATGGTTCCCCTGTCGGGCGAATAATAGGCCACCGATTCTTTCACTTGTCTGAATGTCTCCCCAAGAGCAGAGGGTTTCTGAAGGAAAATATCGAAACCACTGATATACGCAGAGTCCCAGTTATTGATATGCTGAACCTGGCGTATATCGCCGATGACAAACAGGTCATCGAATTCCTGGAGATTGGTAGCGTAGATTCCGCTGATGGTAAACATCCGGATCCGGGGAACCTTCTCGTTTTCGTTTACAAAATACATATAAAGCGGATCCCCGAGTTTAAGGCGTAACCGGGAGCAGAGGTTGCGGGAAACCAGTACATCCGGGGTCCGTGAACCGCTGAACACGGGTAATTTCCCTTCCTGCAAATGGCGGGTAAAAAACGGATGATTGAAAGAGGTGTCAACCCCTTTGAGAACAACACCCTGGATGTATTCCCCGGTCTTGATGATGCCCGGTTTTGTGGCAAAGGGGCTGATCCGGTCGATATTGCCGGTGGTTCGCAGTATGGATAAAAACGGTTGTTCTTTTTTTACGGGACTGGTTTCGAACGACAGGTTGGAGTCGAAATTCATAATTTGGATATGGCCGCCAAAGCCTGAAACTTTGCTGCTGATTTCTTTTTTGAAACCGGTGACCACGGCGACAGCCATCAGCATCAAGGCCATCCCCAGCACGATGCCGGCCAGAGCAATCCGGATGATCCTGCCGGAGATCTTTTGCTTATCGTTTTTTTCCGAGAAAAGCCTGCGGGCGATATACCATTCTACGTTCACTTTTTCCGGTTCAGCAGGGGTAAGGCAAACAGGGAAACCAAACCGAGAATAATGATCATCAGGGTCATTGTCGTGTGACAGACAAAAGCGAAGATAATTCCGTTTTCCGGGGCAACTCCATAAAGCGCCAAACCCTCCCTGGTCATGAAATGCCAGGTGCCCAGTCCTCCCTGAACCGGGGCTACCATACCGAAGCTCCCCATTATGAAGCCAGTCAACCCCGCCAAAGGATTCAACCCTTTGGTAAAGTCGAATGCGAAAAAGGAAACATAAAACATCAGATAATACATGACCCAGATAAAAAAGGAGTGAAAAATCAGGGCTCCTTTTCTTTTAACCAGCCGGAATGAGTTGATGCCTTCTTTGAAATGGGCCAACGTATTCATGATTTTTCTTAAAAACGGAGAGGTACTGATTTTCTTTCTGAAAAACAAGACTGCCAGCACCAGGAATATCAAACCTCCGATCAGCCAGGGAGAGGTCAGCAGGGAGATGATGTTCTGGCCTACTCCGGGGTTGTTATTCAGGAATGTAAGAATTTGCCCGAACTGCAACAAAAGGGCAAGGAGGGTGAAAAGCAACAGGATCATAACGTCGATGATCCTTTCGGTAATAACCGTGCCGATAAGCCGTGTGAAGGAGATTTTCTCATATTGGGCGAGTGCGCCACAACGGGAAATCTCACCCATTCGCGGAAATACCAGGTTCATGAGGTAGCCCACCATAACTGATAAAAACGTATTGGTGAACCTGGGCCTGGATCCCAGCGGTTCAATCAGGTAATTCCACCGGACAGCCCGGCTGATATGACTTAGAAGACCTATGAACAGTGATACCCAGATCCAGAAATAATGAACATCATTCTGCAATACCGACTTAATCATCTCAATATCCTGGTCTTTATATATTAACCAGAATATAAGTACTCCCGCCAGGAAAAAAAGCAGGTTTCTGATTCCCTTTTTATATTTGCTGAACATTACCATCCGGTGTTATTTAAATTGTATACCTGCCCCTTAAAGGCGCAAAAGTGTTATTTTTACGCGGATTGGAGGGGAGCTTCCTTTTCCGGAAAATTCCTGCAAAAGTAATAAAACCTTTCATTTGAAACGGCCAGTAAAAGTCAAACCTGTCGAATTCGTTCCATCCATGACCGGTTATCCGCTTCCGAAAAAGAGTCTGGGACAGCATTTTCTTAAGGATCACAACATAGCCCGCAAAATAGCCGGCAGCCTTCAGGCCGTTGCAACCTGCCAGGTGCTTGAAATTGGCCCGGGGATGGGTATATTAACGCGCTATCTGTTGGAAAGAACCGATATCCGTCTGAAAGTTATTGAAATCGATGCAGGCCTGGCTGCTTATCTTCGCATGCATTTTCCTGAACTTGCCGGCAAGGTTTCTGAAGGGGATGTCCTTTCTGCCGATCTGCCGGCATTGTTTGACGGCCCTTTTGCGATTATCGGGAATTTCCCCTACAACATCTCTTCCCGGATTTTTTTCAGAATTCTTGAATTCCGCGACCTCGTTCCCGAGGTTGTCTGCATGATTCAGAAAGAGGTGGCAGAAAGGATCTACAGCCCACCGGGGAGCAAGACCTATGGAATTCTCTCCGTCCTTGTCCAGACTTATTACCGGGTAGAGTGGCTCTTCCCGGTAAGTGAAAAGGTGTTTATGCCCCCGCCGAAAGTTAAATCAGCCGTTATCAGGCTTGTACGCCTTGAAAGGAGGAAACCGGATTGTGACGAGGGTTTACTTTTCAAAGTTGTCAAGACCGCCTTCAACCAACGGCGCAAAGTCCTCAGGAATGCCCTGGGTGCACTGGAAATCTCTGCAGATAAGATATTTCAGGCAGGAATGGAACCCTTACGTCATAATTCAGACGACGATGGCTCCCCCACTGCCGGCAAAATGAAAAAAGGGAAACATCCCCTTTCAGGCCCCACCGTTACAATTCCGCTTGAATCGCTCCCCTTTTCCGGTAAACGGGCCGAAGAACTTACAACCTCTGATTTCGAGGTGTTAACCAGATCTGTCGAATCGTTCATAACTTTACATCATGGGTGTAAGCATTGAAAGAAACTATGTGGAGGAGATCAGGGAACTGATTGAATCAAAAAACAGACAAGCCATTCTGGACAGTACACAGGATCTGCATCCTGCCGATATTGCAGAAATTCTGGCAGCCCTGACACTGGAGGAGGCCATGTTTGTTTACCAGTTATTCGATTCGGAGAGGGCCTCCGATGTCCTTGTCGAAATCCCCGACGATGAACGGAATCAATTGCTGCGGACATTGAAACCCGACGTGATTGCCAGGGAGTATATCGAACATATGGATTCGGATGATGCTGCAGATATCCTCGGCGGACTCGATGAAGAGGTGAAAAATTCGGTACTTAAGGAGATCGACGATGTTGAGATTGCCGGAGATATCGTTGACCTCCTGGAATACGAAGAAGATACGGCCGGGGGTATTATGGCCAAAGAACTGGTGACGGTTAACGAAAACTGGACCGTCGGTTATTGTCTCAGGGAAATCAGCCGCCAGGCTGAAAACGTAGATGAAATCTATTACGTCTATGTCGTCGACGATAAGGAGATACTGAAAGGTGTCCTTTCCCTGAAAAAGCTCCTGCTGAACAATACCAACACCAGGATTTCCGGATTGTACAATAAGGACATCAAAAGGGTTACGGCTGAAACCCCGCAGGAAGAGGTGGCCTGGATGATGGAAAAATATGACCTGGTAGCCATACCTGTGGTCGACGATATCGGGCGGTTGAAAGGGCGGATTACCTTTGATGATGTGATCGATGTGATGCGTGAGGAGGCCGAAAGGGATTATCAGATGGTCTCCGGTATCGTGGGCGATGTGGAGCCGGGCGACAAAATCTGGAGCCTGACACGGGCCAGATTTCCCTGGTTGCTGGTCGGACTCCTGGGTGGCATTCTGGGGGCTCGCGTCATCGGAGCCAACGAAAACTCCCTGAAGATTGTCCCTGAAATGGCTTTTTACTTTCCTCTGATTGCAGCCATGGCTGGAAACGTCGGAGTCCAATCCTCCTCCATTGTCGTTCAGAGTATTGCCAGCGGAGTCAGGGATTTTGAATCGACCTCCCGGAAATTGATGAAAGAAATGGGGGTGGCTCTGATCATCGGCATCTCCTTCTCTATGATCATCTTCGGCTACAATATACTCTACAGCGGAAACAGGAGCCTTACGTGGGCTGTTTCCCTGTCGCTATTCGTGGTAATCCTTTTTGCTTCCGTATTCGGCACCATCATTCCCTTGTTGCTCAACAGGCTCAAAATAGACCCAGCCCTGGCAACCGGGCCTTTCATTACCACCATGAACGACGTCCTGGGATTGACGATGTACCTGATGATCAGCAAACTGTTTTTTAATATCCTCTAGTCTACACTGAGTTCATGGCCACCACCGGGTCCAGCCGGGCAGCACTTCTGGCCGGTATAAGCCCTGCAATAAAACCGATAACGCTCGAAATGAAGATTCCCGTCAGGATATTCTCCAGGGTAAGCCTCAACGACATGTCCGACACATAATTGAAACCCAGTGTTCCTGCAAAAACGAGCAGTAAACCGGTTAGGCCCCCGATCAACGATAAAATAACTGCCTCAAAAACAAACTCCAGAAGGATGAAAAACCGTTTGGCTCCCAACGATTTCTGAATGCCGATGATTTTTGTACGCTCCTTGACCGACACAAACATGATGTTGGCAATTCCAAACCCACCCACCAGAATGGAGAAACTGCCGATGATCCATCCTGCCAGGTTGAAAACCTTAAAAAATGCATCAAACTGTGTGGCAATGAGATTCACCTCGTTGATGGCAAAGTCGTTCTCTTCTTGTGGTTTCAACCTGCGTACAGACCGCATCAGGGCTTCTGCCGAAGCTTTGAACTCTTCCGGATCGGTATCCGGTTTTGACCGGATACATATGGCCTGCCCCTGATCCCTGTTCCTGGCATCCACCAGATTGTATGAGGTAATTACAGGGATGTGGATTCTTTTATCCATGCTGGTATTGAACATATCCTGGCCTGTCTTTTCATACACTCCGATGATGTTCAGCTGGTACCCCTGCACTTTGATGCTCCTGCCCAGGGGGGAAAACCCTTCGAAAAGCTCCTTTGCGATTTCGTGACCAATAAGAGTGAGCGGAGCTCCCGAATTCATCTCCTGAGCAGAGAAATACCTGCCCTGACTAACCTCCAGGTTCCAGATATCCCTCAGGGGGAACGTCGATGCCATTATTTCCACATCGTCCATGTTTTGGCTTCCGTACAGCACTTTCCGGTTAAAACCAAAAAAAAATACTGCGTTGTCCACCAACCTCGACCGCTTCACGATCTCATCCGCTTCTTCCGGCTTCGGCACAGGCCGGTTGATATATTTCCACCAGGGATATTCTGTTTCACCCTCCGGCGGGGTCCAGGGCCATTTCTGAATGTAAATCATGTTATTCCCCATTGCATTCAGACTGTTTCGAATATACTTCTCCAGCGAATCAATGACTGTGAAAACAGAAATTATTGCAAAAATCCCGATAGTAATCCCCAGCAAGGATAAAAGAGTCCGCAACTTATTTACTCTCAGTGAATTAATTGCAGACCAGAAGCTTTCAACGATCAACCTCAGAAATAGCATGGTGCGTAATTCATGGCAAAGGTAAGGGTTGTGTCGCACGGACAGCCAACTGGGCGATTTTTTTTTTCAAACAACAACCGGTGGCAACTCCCGGGTCTTCCTTAAAAAAGTACGTTTCAAATGGTTGTTAATTAATCCATTTGAACAGAAAGCTAATTTATAAAGGTGAATGGATTATGTGGTGATTTTTCTATCTTTGTCAGCTATTCGACATGAGGTGTGAGTGATTTAAAACAGATCAGAACTGCACTTATTTCGGTCTTTCACAAGGAAAACCTGGAAGAACTGGTTTTGGAGCTGAACCGGTTAGGGGTTCGTATGGTTAGTACCGGAGGTACCTGTGCTTTTCTTGAGTCTTTGGGGATTCCGGTAGAAACGGTAGAAAGCCTGACGGGCTATCCCTCGATTCTCGGAGGCAGGGTTAAAACCCTGCATCCGAAGGTTTTCGGAGGTATTCTGGGTCGCAGAGCCTTTCCTGAAGATCTCGGACAATTTGACGAATACGGAATTCCTGCCATCGACCTGGTCATTGTTGACCTTTATCCTTTTGAGGATACCGTAGCATCCGGGGCAGCTGCAGAGGAAATCATCGAAAAAATAGATATCGGAGGCATCTCCCTGATCCGGGCTGCAGCCAAGAATTACGCTGATGTGCTGGTGGTTCCCTCACAAACGGAGTATCTGCCTTTTCTCCGCTTGTTGAAGAAAAACGGTGGCGCCAGTACGCTTGAGGAGCGTAAGGGGTTTGCTGCCAGGGCTTTCGGGGTATCATCGCGTTACGATGCCGCCATCTTTTCCTGGATCAACGGGGAAGAGGAAGATCTTCGCATCGCTCTTCATAACGGAAAGCACCTCCGGTATGGTGAAAACCCGCACCAGGAAGCGGTTTTTTACCACTACAACAACACGCGGACGCCGGTGAACATCGCCAATGCGCGGGTTTTACAGGGGAAAGAACTTTCCTATAACAATCTTTTGGATGCCGATGCAGCCTGGAAGGCGGCCGGTGATGCGTATCACGCGGTTTCCCATCTGGCGGGTAAATCAGCGGTTTCAGTCGTGAAGCATCTGAATCCCTGCGGACTGGCTGTTGCAGAGACCGTCGAGGAAGCCCTGGAACTGGCCTGGGCCGGCGATCCGGTATCTGCCTACGGTGGGATTGTCTGTTTTACGGAGAAAGTCGATGAACCCATCGCCAGCTGGTTTGATAAACGGTTTGTTGAAATCCTGATTGCGCCGGAATTTACACCCTCAGCCCTGCAATTGCTGTCGAAAAAGAAAAATCTCCGTTTGCTGGCTACTCCGGTAAGACCTTCCGAATCGGGCGAAAAGATGCTCCGGTCGGTTAGCGGAGGGATACTGGTACAGGATGAGGATGAAGGGGAAGACCCTAACTTCTGTCAGGTTACCGGAACCCCGTTTCCGCAAGAATTGCTGAGTCTGGCCACATTTGGAATAGCTTCCTGCAAGCATCTCAAAAGCAATGCCATTGCCCTGGTCACTCAGAACACGAATGGCGCTGTATGGTTAACCGGCGCAGGCATGGGCCAGCCCAACCGCCTGGACAGCCTTCGCCTGCTGGCAGTTCCGCGGTTTGCCGCTAAACTGAAACCCGACATTGCCCGTGCCGTGCTGGTATCAGACGCCTTTTTCCCTTTCAGCGACAGTATCGAAGCTGCCTATGAAGCCGGAATCCGGTATATTGTACAGCCCGGTGGAAGCATTCGCGACCAGGAAGTCATCGACGCCTGCAACCGCTTTGGCATCGCTATGCTCTTCACCGGAAGAAGACATTTCAGACACTGATTTCCGTTTATGCTTTACCAAGAAAAAAATTAAACTGTATATGGGACTCTTCTCATTTCTTACTCAGGAAATAGCCATCGATCTCGGTACGGCCAATACCATCATCATTCATAACGATAAGATTGTCGTGGATGAGCCCTCGATCGTTGCCATCGACATTAAAACGGAAAAGATGGTTGCTATCGGGGAAAAAGCCAGGCAGATGCAGGGGAAGACCCACGCAAACCTGAAGACCATCAGGCCATTACGCGACGGTGTGATTGCCGACTTCAACGCTGCCGAGCAAATGATCAGGGGAATGATCAAAATGATCAGCTCCAAATCAAGACTTTTTTCCCCGGCGCTGAAAATGGTGGTCTGTATTCCTTCCGGCAGTACCGAAGTAGAGGTGCGTGCTGTACGCGATTCATCTGAACATGCCGGGGGACGTGAAGTGTATATGATCTACGAACCCCTGGCGGCTGCTATCGGCATCGGACTCGATGTGGAAGCTCCGGAGGGAAACATGGTGGTCGATATCGGAGGCGGCACCACCGAAATCGCCGTGATTTCACTGGGCGGGATTGTCACCAATAAGTCGATCCGCATTGCCGGCGATGACCTCACTTCCGACATCATGGAATATATGCGTCACCAGCATAATATTAAAATAGGGGAGAGAACCGCCGAAGAGATCAAGATCCAGGTAGGTTCGGCGTTGCCGACTCTCGATAATCCACCCAAGGACTTCGTAGTTCAGGGTCCCAACCAGATGACAGCCCTACCCATCGAAGTACCGGTTTCATACAAGGAGATTGCCCACTGTCTTGAAAAATCGCTTTCAAAAATCGATGCGGCCATCCTGAGTGCATTGGAACAAACACCTCCGGAATTGTACGCCGATGTTGTGAAAAACGGAATCTGGCTTGCCGGCGGCGGATCACTCCTGCGCGGCCTCGACAAACGCCTCAGCAGTAAAATAGGCATTGCTTTCAACATCGCCGACGACCCCCTCAGGGCAGTCGTCCGCGGAACCGGAATCGCTCTTAAGAACGTTGACAAATTTTCCTTCCTGATACGATAAAATTCAGGATGATTGAAACATGAGAAATCTTTTCAGGTTTATTCTGCGTAACCATCTTGTTCTTTTATTCCTGCTTCTGGAGATTGTCTCTTTTATTTTTATCTTCAGCTTCAATAATTACCAGAAGGTGCGTTTTCTGAATTCTGCGACCAGGATTTCGGGTAAGGTATACGAAACCCGCAGCCGGGTTACTGACTATTTCAACCTGCCATCTGTAAACCGGGAACTGGCCTTGGAAAATGCGCGCCTCCGCTCTTTGGTGTTCAATACCTTACCCCCCCCTTCGGTGGTTGATTCCGCATTTGTGGCCGACTCCCTGCGGCAACTCAGGTATACGTTCATCGCAGCTCACATAATAGGGAATTCCGTAGACCGGCAACACAACTATCTGACCCTTGACAAAGGCTCCAAAGACGGAATAAAACCCGATATGGGAATCATTTCCCCCGCAGGAGTGGCAGGTATTGTCACCAATGTTACCGCTTCCTATTCCACCGGGCTCTCCCTGCTGAACACCCGATGGAATATTTCAGCCAAGATCGCACGGAACGACTATTTCGGATCCCTCACCTGGGACGGCAAAAACTACCAGGAAGCCCTGTTAAATGAGATCCCTTACCATGTGGACCTCCTTCCCGGGGATACCATCGTAACCAGCGGCTTTTCCCCCACTTTCCCGGAAGGTATCCTCCTGGGTACTATTGAGTCTTTTAAAAAAGAAGGAGGCGATAATTTCTACACCATCCGGGTCAGACTGTCGGTTGATTTCAAAGCCCTGGCTTATGTCGAAGTGATCGAAAACAAAGATAAAAATGAAGTATTAACCATCCGGAAATTTAACGGTGATGAGGGGTTGGATTAAATATCCCGTAATGTTTGTGGTCCTGGCACTGCTGCAGGTTTTGTTGTTTAACCAGGTCAATCTCAGCGGATTCCTGAATCCTTACATCTATGTGTTGTTTATTCTGCTGCTTCCCCTGTCCATGGCTCCCTATCAGGTGCTGTTGCTCTCTTTTCTGATGGGGATTGTGATAGACTGGTTTTCCAATTCGCTGGGATTGCATGCTTCGGCAGCCGTAGTCCTCGGTTTTTTCAGGCTTCCTGTAGTCCATCTGATCACCACACGGGAAGCTGAACAGGTTGAATATCCGGGATTGAAACAAACGGGTATGAACTGGTTCCTCCTGTATGTTACCATCCTGGTGTTCATTCATCATTTTTTCCTCTTTTCGGTTGAAGTTTTCACTTTTGAAAGTTTTCACCGGACAATCCTGCGGGGTCTTGCGAGTTCAGCATTCACTGTCGGTGTGATCTATGTCAGCCAGTTGCTAATTTTCAGGGAATAACCGGAGGGCTTGCTGTGGATCTGTTTTCCAGTCGAAAATCATTCGTTAAAGGGGTATTCATTGTAACTGGCATCATCTTTTTACTGCGCCTGTTGCAGATCCAGATCGCAGATCCGACCTACAAACAGTTTGCAGCCAGCAATGCTGTCAGGAAGATCGTCCAGTATCCGGCCCGGGGACTGATTTACGACCGCAATCACAACCTGATGGTTTACAACAAGGCGGCCTACGACATTCTGTTTACACCCCGTGAGGCTGGCAGATTCGATACACTGGCTGTCGCTGCTCTCCTGGAAGTGCCTTACGATCAGTTTAAAGCTGATCTTATGAAAGCAGCAGCGTATTCGGGTTATAAACCCTCGGTGGTGGTCAAACAGATTGCCCCCGAGAAATATGCGGTCATCCAGGAACAACTCTATAAACTGAAAGGGTTTTTTGTCCAGCCCCGTACCCTGAGGGAATATTCCGGTTCGGTGGCAGCGCATGCCCTTGGCTATGTCGGGGAGGTGACCCAGGCAATGATTGATGCCAATCCCTATTACCAGCAGGGCGATTATATCGGAATCAGCGGATTGGAGGCTTCTTATGAGGATGTGCTCCGTGGCATCAAGGGAGTCCGTTATTTCATGGTCGATGTGCATAACCGGATCCAGGGGAGTTACCGGGACGGGGAGGCTGATTCTGCAGCCCAAATCGGGCTTAACCTGACTACCTCCCTCGATCTCAGGTTGCAGGAATATGCCGAATTGTTGCTGCTGAACAAGCGGGGCAGTGTCGTTGCCATAGAGCCGGCCACGGGAGAAGTTCTGGTGCTGGCCAGTTCGCCGGCCTATGATCCCGGACTGCTGGTAGGGCGCGAACGGGGCAACAATTACGCACTTCTGGTCGAAGATCCTTTGAAACCCCTCTTCAACAGAGCTCTGATGGCGCAGTATCCGCCAGGATCCACCTTCAAAATGGCGCAGGCCCTGGTAGGCCTTCAGGAAGGCGTTATAACCCCTTCCACTCAGTTCCACTGTTCTCACGGTTATAGCAGCGGAAGTTTCAGGGTTGCCTGCCACCACGCCCAATCCTTCGAACTCGAAGGTTCGATCGCTCAGTCGTGCAATGCTTATTATGTCAATGTTTTTCGTCATATCCTGGAAAACCCGGCTTACCCGGGAATAAGACAAGCCTACGATGCCTGGCGCAACCACATGCTCCGGTTCGGATTCGGCCACACCCTCGATACGGATATGCAAAATGAGGTCAAGGGACTGGTTCCCACTTCCGATTATTACGAGCGATATGTTTTCAAGGGGTCGCGATGGCGTGCTCTCCCGGTGATCTCCCTTTCCATCGGACAGGGAGAACTGGGAATCACCCCCCTGCAACTGGCCAATTACGGAGCCATGGTGGCAAACCGCGGCTACTATTATGTCCCCCACATCGTCCGGGAAATCGAAGGGAACCCGTTACCCGGAAAGTTCACCTCCCGCGTGGAATCAGGGATCGACAGGCGACACTTCGACCCGGTAATCAACGGTATGGAAAAAGCCATGCAGCCCGGAGGTACCGGAGCCCGCTCCATGATTCCCGATATTGCAGTTTGCGGAAAAACAGGGACCGCACAGAATCCCCATGGGGCTGACCACTCTGTATTTCTTGCTTTCGCACCGAAAGAAAAACCCGAAATTGTCCTGTCCGTGTATATCGAAAACGGAATCTGGGGAGCCACTTATGCAGCTCCCATTGCCAGCCTGATCATCGAAAAATATCTGAACGACACCATTTCCCATCAGAGAAAATGGCTTGAAGACAGTATGCTCAAGGCTGATCTGATGTCATCCAAAAAAATCGAAGCACTTGGCGACGAGGAATAAACTATGGGCGAATATCGACTGGGTGACCTTTACCGTTTACCTGGCGCTGACCTTAATGGGATGGATCAATATCTATGCTGCGGTTTACGATGAAGCCCACAGCAGCATTCTGGATATGTCGCAGGAATATGGCAAACAATTGATCTGGATAGGGGCTGCCCTGGTAATCGGCTTCACCATCCTCATCATGGATTCCAACTTCTACGTCTTTTTTGCCTACCTGTTTTATGGATTGTCGATTTTTGCCCTGATCCTGGTCCTGATTTTCGGCGTTGAAATCAACGGCAGCCGTTCCTGGTTTATCATCGGCGATTTCCGGATTCAGCCCGCCGAATTTGTCAAATTCACTACAGCCCTGGCCTTGGCCAAACTCCTCAGTGCCTATAATTTCAAGCTGACAACCCCTCCTTCCCTCATGAAGGTAGCCCTCATCGTCCTGTTGCCGGTAGCCCTGATCTTTATGCAGCCTGACACCGGTTCTGCCATCGTTTTTGTGGTTTTCCTGCTCGTTCTGTACCGCGAAGGACTCTCGGGCATCATCCTTTTTTTTAGCGTCCTGACCGTTTTCCTTTTCCTGCTTTCCCTGCTCCTGCCAAACCATATCCTTTTGCTTCTCCTTTTCCTGGGAAGCCTCCTGGCCCATTATATCCTTAACCAGAAGTCCAAACTGATCTATGCCGCTCTCGGAATTACCACAGCTGTCACCCTGCTGGTAGGATTATTAAACCTCCTCTCCGGCTCTCCCCTCCAACCGGAGTACGTCATCCTCTCGGGTATCATCCCCAGTGTGGCCGGTATTACCATTTTGACTCAAAAGGCCAGACTTAAAAGAACCATGGTGATCATTTATGTATTTATCGCCTCCCTGTTATTTACCTACTCGGTAGATGTGGTTTTCAATACTGTTCTGAAAGAACACCACCGCGACCGCATCAATGAACTGCTTGGCATTCAGTCGGATCCTCTGAAATCGGGTTACAATGTTAACCAAAGCAAAATTGCCATTGGGTCCGGCGGTTTTTTTGGCAAAGGATTCCTCAATGGAACCCAGACTAAATTCGATTTCGTCCCTGCACAAAGTACCGACTTTATTTTTTGTACCGTCGGAGAAGAATGGGGTTTCCTGGGTTCGGCCCTTGTTATTTCCCTCTTTATCTATCTTTTTGTACGGCTCATCTTCATGGCTGAACGACAACGTTCGGTGTTTTCCAGGGTATATGGTTATTCGGTAGCTTCCATTCTTTTTTTCCACTTTCTCATCAACATAGGAATGACGATCGGGTTGATGCCGGTGATCGGCATCCCTCTGCCTTTTTTCAGCTATGGGGGATCTTCCCTCTGGGCTTTTTCTATCCTGCTTTTCATTTTCCTTCGGCTTGATGCCAGCAGGCTGGATAAACTGGTATAGCCCTTTTCGGCTATTTTTAATGGTTTCCTGAGATTTATCCTGTTTTGTGTAACCGGTAACCCGTATTTTTCGCACGTGTTGAATCTGTATGCAAATGCATTAGCAACAGGGGGCCGGGTGCCCCCGATTGTTGGAATGGTTGTGACATTGGGCCGGTTTGGTCGGTCTCCGGAGAGATAAACAAGTGAACTATGAGACGAGGATGGTTCTTTTTTACTCCGGAGGGGATGATGAGCCCCAAGGAAAAACCATCTGATTCACAAGAAAAACCATAATAACGTAATATTATATCAAATGAAACGAGAAAAAGTCATTATCATTGGTGCTGCCGGCAGAGACTTTCACAATTTTAACACCTATTTCAGGAACAATCCTGATTTTGAAGTCGTTGCCTTTACTGCTGCTCAGATACCGGATATCGATGGCAGGAAATATCCCCGCGAGTTGGCCGGAACGCTCTATCCCGAGGGAATCCCCATATACCATCAGAAGGAGCTGCCCGGGCTGATCAGCAAGCTGGGAGCTGAAATTTGTGTGTTTTCCTACAGCGATATACCCAATCAGTACGTGATGCGGATTGCAGCGCAGGTGAATGCCCTGGGTGCCGAATTCCTCCTTCTGGGACCTCGCCAAACCCAACTTACCAGCCGGAAACCGGTTATTTCTGTATGTGCCACCCGCACCGGTGCCGGAAAGAGCCAAACCAGCCGAAAAATTGTAGCCCTGCTGATGGAAAAAGGCTTGAAAGTGGTTGCTGTGCGCCATCCGATGCCATACGGAAACCTGGCCATACAGAAAGTCCAGCGCTTTGCCAGGTTGGAGGATTTAACCTATCATAAATGTACCATCGAGGAAATCGAAGAGTATGAACCGCATATTGTGCGGGGAAATGTGATCTATTCCGGTGTCGACTATGAAGCGATCTTGCATGCTGCTGAAAACGACCCCGATGGCTGCGATATGATCCTCTGGGATGGCGGTAACAACGACTTCCCCTTCTACAGGCCTGATCTTTCGATCGTAGTCGCAGACCCTCACAGGGCAGGGGCTGAAATATCCTACTATCCGAGCGAAATCAACCTCATGACTGCCGATGTGGTCATCATCAACAAAATAGATACTGCCGATCCCTCATCGGTTGAAACCGTTCGCAGAAACATCGAGGCCGTCAATCCCAAAGCCATTGTGATTGATGGGGTCAGCCCTATCCGGGTCGAAAATCCTGCCCTCATCCGGGGGAAAAGGGTGCTGGCTGTCGAAGACGGACCTACCTTAACCCACGGTGAGATGAAAATGGGTGCTGCCATTGTTGCAGCCAGGAAATACGGCGCAGCTGCCCTCGTGGATCCGAGACCGTATCTGGCAGGGAAACTGGCCGATACCTTCCGCACGTACCCGGGCATCGGAACCCTCCTCCCCGCCATGGGTTACAGCACCGAACAGGTAAAAGACCTGGAAATGACGATCAACCAGACCGACTGTGATTCCGTGATTATCGGTACCCCTATCGATCTGAACCGCCTGGTGAACATCAACAAACCCTCCACAAGGGTCTTCTATGATCTCGAAGAGATCGGCCACCCCAAACTGGAAGAGGTGCTCGACGAATTCCTGCGGAAGATAGACCTGTCACAATCGTGACCTCCAGAATCCCTGATTCCTGTTTGCAGGATGAGGGTTATGTTTCTGATCGGGCTGTTTCGTTCGCCGCTGAATACCGGATGGTTCGGGGGAAGGCAGGGTTTTCGTGAACTCCTTCACCCGACAGGCAATGTTCCGGGAATTTTCTCTCCACCCACACCCCTGGTCCCGGAGGCTGATCTTTCTGGTGCGGGTTTCGGAGCAGGGGCTCCTGTTGTCACCATCGTGTCTCTCCCGAAAGGGAGACACTCAGCGGTAGTACCGACGGGAATGCCACCTATACCGGTGTTGAAAAACAGTATATTGTACAACATGCCTTTTACGGTAACCTCTTGGTTCTTTTGCCAGTTTAAATATACAAAACAACTTGTATGAGAATCTCTGACGTCCAGTTGACCGGCCGCTTTCTTGATACTTTGTGGCAGGCTTTTCTCAGGCGGGTTCCCTGCACTCAGCTCTTTCTGCAAAAGGTGAATGAACTGGGAGGTGAATGGGTTACTGATCACCTGGCCTTCCGGACACTGAATTATCCTACCGGTGAACAACCTGCCGGGATTACGGCTATCAGCCATTTACTGAAGAACCTTCACTATTCCCGCGCCGGATCTTACACTTTCGGAAAGCAGAAATTGTCGGCTGTTTACTTTGAACACCGTAATACCAACTTTCCCAAAGTGTTTGTCAGCCAGCTTGAAGTAGGAGAACTTCCGGCCTGGGCTCAGCAACTGATCGGAGAAGTGGTGTTTGATACCCCGTATCTTTTATCAGATCACGCCATCGAACTGCTGAACTACCTGGAAGCCGACGGAAACATCACGGCAGAAGCGGCGGAAATCCTGATCCATGAACTGGCCGGATATTTCAGGCGGCCCTGGAGAATGCCATCGAAGGAAACTATGCTGAAAATCAATGATGTATCCCAATATGCCGCCTGGGTGTTGCTCCACGGGAATTCCGTCAGTCACTATTCTGCTCTGTACAGCAAAGACCTGGTGAGTGCCTGGCCTGACCTGGAGACTGCAGTGGAGGACCTGATCAGAGCCGGGATCCCGTTAAAAAGGGAAATCGCCGGTGAAAAAAACAGCTCCATTCGTCAGGCAGCCACTGTACCGGTAAAGGAGACCTACCGATTTCCCCTTTCAGAGGGCGACTTTGATGAGATGCCCTGGACTTATGCCTATTTTCAGCTCACCGAACGGGGTTACCACGGTGAAGGAACTGACCGTACCCTATTCCCGGGGTTTTTGCAGGAGAGGGCATCCAAATGGTTTAATAATACCCTGACCCGGGAGAACTGACCCGCAGATCGCCCTATCCATTGTTGCATGGCTTCCAATAAACGGATTATTTCCGGAATGAAAACCCCTGTCCGGCATGAACAAATGAAAATCCTTCCGGGAACTTTGTTGTTTTATTCCATCTCATGCTGGCTGTTTGTCTGTTTTTCGTCCTGTCTCAGCATCCGGCAGGGATATATCCGGCACACGGCAGCCTTGGAACAGGACTTCTTCCGGGGACTGTTGGATTCCGATTCCGTTCTTCACAGGGCTCAGGAAGAGAAAGAGGTGTTGTTTGAAGAAGCACACCGTTTGCTCGGCGACATCACAGCTTCTCCCGGAAGCCCGGTTTCTGCGCAAAAACTAAACCATCTCTATTCCAATCTCCGCGAGAATATCCGGCACGACAGCCTTCTGCATGCGCTGGCAAGGTGTGGGGAAAAGAGGGAAGCTCTGGGTCTCCTGCTGGCATCTGCCGGGGAATACAATAGCAGCTACCGTCAATCCAAACCGGTGAGGAGGATTATCAACCGGGGTAATTCATCCATCGGGCTGCCCGGAGGGTTTTTAAACAAAACACAGCGGTTCCTGCTGACACCCTCCCTGCGCAAATCCATTGCCGGTTCAGCCATACCGGAACCTGCCACCAGGGCTTCCTTGGCTGCTCTCACCGGGTTTATGATATGGCGGCATGGCGACAGAATCCACCAGGCAGGGTATGAAATGGTCAACCAGGTCAGCAAAATCTTTGGTAACCTTGCCGGAGCAATCCGTACCAGACCCAATCATACTGTCAACCCGGCAGTGCTGGAACATTACCTCCGGCCTCTCGATATCATACTGGTAAAATCTGAAACCCACCTGACCGATAAGTTCATTCCCGGATATTTTGGTCATGCGGCCATATGGACCGGAACAGCTTCCATGCTGGAAGAAATGGGTGCCTGGACCCGTCCGGAAATGGCTCCGTTCAGGGTTCCCCTGTTTGAAGGCCAAACCTTCGCCGAAGGTCTCCGAAGCGGCGTCAGGCTCTCTTCGTTAAAGCGGTTTGCTGATGGCGATATTTACCTGGTCGTCCGGGCTGACGTTGATTTGCCCGAAGAAAAATCGAACATCATCACCCGGGTAATGAGCCACCTCTACAAAAACTACGATTTCAATTTCGACCTTGAATCGTCCGAGCGGATTTTCTGCACGGAATTGATCTACCTGGCCTTTGATGACCTTGCCTGGCAGACCCGCAAAACCTGGGGACGTTTCACCATGTCGCCCGATGATATCTTCCTGAGTTCAGCGAAAATACCGGCTTTAAGGCCTGTTGTTCTGATAACTCCCGGAGGGATCTATGAAACTCCCTCTCCGGCAACGATCCGCAGGATTCTGGGGCAATGAATGACCTACCCGGTTTTTTCGGGTGACCTGAACCGGAGGAATCCCGCTTGTGCCAGGGTCATCACCAATACCCCTGCAACCGTCAGCATTCCTCCCCAAAGCTGATGGGGCTGGGGAAGGGTTCCAAAGTATAAAAATGCTCCGGCCAGGACAATAATCCCTTTCAGGCTCTGAACAATCGAAGAGCGGGATGCTTCTATATGCTTGAAAGAATGGTACACCATTAACACCCCAAGAAAAGGCCCAAGAAAAGATCCGACAGCGATGTTCGCCATAGCATTGGCCGGGATAATAAACGATTTCCTGAAAACCACCATCAGCACCGTGGAGTAGAGTAACAACCACACGGTATGGTTCAGGGTTATCAATTCAGGGGTTAGCTTCCTGACATTCACCTTTCCTATAATCGAGGTGGCTGAAGCAAGAATGGCATTGATTAAAACCACCAAAGTGCCCGGAATAAACATGCTCTTCAGGGAGGTTCCACCCGTATAACTGATGATGAAAGCCCCAGCCAGGGCAAGAAAAACCCCGGCAGATTCAATCCATGTGAACTTTTCTTTCAGCAGGATAACTCCCGAAAGCGTCAAGATAACCGGATACAGATTCCCAAGAAACGAAGTGACCGATGGATCGGGAATGATATGGATGGAAATGAAAAAGGTGGTGTTGGTGAGTATCTCCATGAAGCCGAGAAGGATCAGTATCCGCACCTGAGGCCACTGCAATTGCCTGATGGTTTCCAATTTACCCGATCGTAACGACCAGGCACCATTTAAAAGTACTGCTACCAGATACCAGAAAAACCCGAACTGAATCAGGTGAATCTCATTCAAGGCTGCTTTACTGAAAATATAAACGTTAGAGTAGAAGATAGTGGCCAGTAAAGCAAACCAGTACCCTTTCCATTGTGGATTTTTCATGGCCTCAAAAATAAAAAAAGTATACAAGGAGACTCTTTTTGTGCTGCGGATTATTCTTTCAACGAATGGAAAACTTAACTTGCAGGCGAGGAATGATCCTTTTTATGATTCAGTCAGGGAGATTTGCGAATTTCCGTTATGCGGCAGCAAGCCGGCGGCTTAGTCCTCCCCAAAAGAGGCCTGGCATCCTTACTTTGATGTCTCTGTTGACCGTACTGAATCTCCCGGGAGGACATACCCTTACAGCAGCTGAATTACCGGGAAATCCTGCAAACCGGAATGCTTTCGGTGCCGGGGTCACCCTGCTGGGGGCCTCCCTGGAAACCGGTTCTGTATTTCTGCAATACGGATTAGGCACATCCTTGCAGGCGGAAGCAGGTGCGGGAACAAGGGCCCTGTATGGCGGTCTGATCCTGTATCCGTTACCTGCCAGAAGGCTGGAAGGTTTCAGCCCCTATATGGGTCTTCTTGCCGGTTACTCCGCAAACGAGCGGAACCGTTACCGGAAGGATGCATATATGTACATGCCGGTTGGTGTCCGGTATGTAAGATATGATCATTGGTTCATAAGTGCAGAAATAGCCGCCACCACCGCCGACAATCTCAAATGGGGGCCTCTGGTGGCAGGTATCAAGCTGGGGTTTCTCTTCACCGGGCGATAGCCTTTTTACTCCCGGTGGTTACCTGTATGACCGGTACGAAGGGCAGGCCCGACCCGGGAGTTTCGCCCTTCTCCCCTGCCGGGAACTGATCTGTACCATATCGGGGGCCCAGACCTGTACCGGTATCAAAGCCTGGTTTTGATTCTGCGGGTTTCTTCTTCGTATCCCGGTTTTTCGAGCAGGGCGAACATGTTTTTCTTGTACGCTTCCACACCCGGCTGGTCGAAAGGATTCACCCCCAGGATATACCCGCTGATACCGCAGGCGATTTCAAAGAAATAGATCAGCTGTCCCAGAAAATATTCGTTAAGCGTGGGAATTTCGATCCGAATGTTGGGCACCCCTCCGTCGACATGGGCCAGGGCCGTTCCCAGTTCAGCCATTTTGTTAACCTCGTGGACCCTTTTCCCGGTAAGAAAATTGAGACCGTCGAGGTCATCCGGATCAAAGGGGATTTCCACCCGTGCTGCAGGTTCGCCAACCGACACGACTGTTTCGAACAGCTTGCGTTCGCCCTCCTGGATATACTGGCCCATCGAATGCAAATCAGAGGTAAAGTCGACGCCGGCCGGAAAGATTCCCATCCCTTCTTTTCCTTCGCTTTCTCCATACAGCTGTTTCCACCATTCGGTAAAAAAGTGCAGCCGGGGATTGAAGTTCACCATGATTTCGATGAGGAATCCATGGCGGTACAGCAGGTTCCGCACTGTTGCGTAAAGGGCGGGCAGGTTCTCCTCAAAGGGTGTTCCCGGGAGTGACCTTTTCTGCATGTCGGAAGCTCCCTTTATCAGGGCCCGGATTTCAAAACCGGCAGCAGCAATGGCCACCAGGCCTACCGGGGTCAGCACGGAAAAGCGGCCGCCCACATCGTCGGGGATGACGTAGGTCTTGTATCCCTCGCTCCTGGCCAGCTTCCGCAAGGCCCCCCGGGATGCATCGGTGATGGCGACAATCCGTAAACGGGCTTCGGCCTTGCCATATTTCTCTTCCAACGCCCTTCTGAGCAGCCGGAAGGCAAGGGCAGGCTCTGTCGTAGTCCCTGACTTGGAGATGACCACCAGTGCATAAGACTTGTTCCGCAATAAGCCCATGAGTTCCTGCAGGTAATCTTCTCCTATGTTCTGCCCGGCAAAGAGAACCAACGGGTTTCGTTGAGGTTTCATCGCCGCAAAACTGTCAGACAAAGCATCAATGACAGCCTTTGATCCCAGATAAGAGCCCCCGATGCCAATGACAACCAGGATTTCAATTCCTTTTTCCTGTAGCCTGGATGCGGTGGCTTCGATGTCATCCAGCAATGTTTCCGGAATGGAAGCCGGTAAATCCACCCATCCGAGAAAGTCGTTTCCTTTTCCTGTTTTTTGGAACAAAGCCCGGTGGTGAGCTTCCACCTCATCTCTCAGGTCCGGAAGAAAGCTTTTGCCGATGAATCCCAAAGCACGGCTGTAATCAAGCGTAAGTTCATTCCTGTTCATTTCTGTATCAATTTGTCCTGGGTTGGTTCGTTATGTTTCCCTGGATGGGGGGGGCCTTCAGACGGGAACAAAACCTGGAATCTCCGCCCTGAGCCTTTTGCCAGTGACCAGTTCTTCCGATCAGGTTTCCCGGGGTTTCAGGGCTTCCAGCCAGGTTTTTACCTCTTCCGGGGTCGGGTTGGGAAGCCCCAGTTTCTTCTTTTTATTCATTCCGCACAGGTCCTGGTGTAACCGGGTATGCTTCTCCACTTCCTTCAGCCGGGCCAAGGATGTATACCCGATTTCACGCAGAACTTCCGCCCATGGAACCGGGATCCCGAGACTGACAAATTCAGCAGTACTGTCGGGTTCCTGAATTCTGGTTTCAGGCTTCATCTGGGGGAAAAGCAGTACATCCTGAATCGACAGGTTGTTGGTCATAAACATGGTCAGCCGGTCAATCCCGATACCCATGCCTGACGTGGGCGGCATCCCGAATTCCAGAGCCCTGAGAAAATCCTGATCAATAAACATAGCCTCGTTATCTCCTTTTTCCAGAAGGCGGAGTTGCTCTTCAAACCGTTGCCGCTGATCGATCGGATCGTTTAATTCCGAATAGGCATTAGCCACCTCTTTGCCACAGACCATCAGTTCAAACCGTTCCGTCAGCCAGGGATTTTTCCGGTGCTTTTTAGTCAATGGTGACATCTCAACCGGGTAATCCATGATAAAGGTGGGTTGTATGTAATGGGGTTCGCACTTTTCACCGAAAATCAGGTCTATCAGTTTTCCCTTACCCATAAACGGAGTGGTTTCAATTCCCAGCGTGTCGCAAAAACGGCGCAGTTCATCCTCCCCTTTCCCTGTGATGTCGTACCCGGTATGCTCTTTCACGGCTTCGGTGAGGGTAATCCGGCGATAGGGCGCTTTGAAATCAACCTGATGCTGCCCGACCGGGAGAGAGGTGGTGCCATGCAACTCCAGGGCAATCCTTTCCACCATTTTTTCCGTGAAATCCATCATCCAGAAATAATCTTTATAGGCAACATAAAGTTCCAGAACGGTAAACTCCGGATTATGCGTGCGGTCCATCCCTTCGTTCCGAAAGTCTTTGGCAAACTCATAAACACCATCAAAACCGCCGACAATCAGTTTTTTCAGGTACAATTCATTGGCTATCCGCAGGTACAGGGGGATATCGAGGGTATTGTGATGGGTGATAAAAGGACGGGCGGCAGCACCTCCCGGTATCGGCTGAAGGATGGGGGTTTCTACTTCGAGGTATCCGCAGGCATTAAAAATATCCCGCATGGTGTTGATGATCTTTGCCCGCTTTACAAACACCTCTTTGACCGGTGGATTGACGATCAGATCTACATAGCGCATCCGGTAGCGCTGTTCCACATCAGTGAATGCATCATACACAATTCCCTCTTTCTCTTTGACAACGGGCAGGGGCCGCAGCGATTTATTCAACAGGGTAAGTTCTTTTACATGAACGGTCGTTTCCCCCATCTGCGTGATAAAAACAAACCCCTTGACCCCAATGATATCGCCGATATCCAACAACTTTTTAAAAACCTCGTTATAGAAATCTTTATCTTCACCGGGACAAAGTTCGTCGCGGTTCACATATAACTGGATGCGCCCGGATGAATCCTGGAGTTCGGCAAACGATGCCTTTCCCATGATCCTTTGGTTCATCATCCTCCCTGCCAAACACACATCCTGAAAATTGTTCCGTTCCGGAGAATAGACCCTCAGGATGGTCTCTGCCAGCACATTGACGGGATAGGCTGATGCCGGATAGGGATCTATCCCCATTTCCCTGAGTCTCCGAAGTGAATTCCGCCGCACAATTTCCTGCTCACTTAACGATTGAACACTCATACTTTTTGAGTCTTAAGACGGCCAAAGATAGGAAAAAATATTTTTTTGCCGGGATGATTACTATTCAGCCACTTAGTGCAAAATGACCTGAAAAGATGGCCGGAATATCAAATTATATACTTGATATTCACATATTTAAAAAAAGTAACACAGGAACTTTATTTATAGCATGAATCATTGCACAATTCTTATCTTTGCATACATTATCGATATTATGAAAACGGAAGAAGGCTTCTGATGGGAAAGTTGTGGAGTTATAAACCCCAGGGCGATATCAACGATATTAAGCATCTTTCTGCTGCATTGAATGTTAACATGGTGATTGCCAATTTGTTGGTTCATCGTGGAGTCAAGACATACAATGAAGCAAAAGCTTTTTTCCGTCCCAGACTGTCAGATCTCCATGATCCTTTTCTCATGAAAGACATGGACAAGGCGGTGGAGAGGCTGGAAAGGGCGATTCAAAATCAGGAGAAGGTGCTGATTTACGGGGATTACGATGTCGACGGCACCACTTCGGTAGCCATGATGTACCTTTTCCTGAAAGATTACCTCACAAACATTGATTATTACATCCCCGACCGGTATACCGAAGGTTATGGCATTTCTCCCCAAAGCATAGATTATGCGGCACGGGAAAATTGTTCTCTGGTTATAGTGCTGGACTGTGGCATCAAAGCGGTGGAAAAGGTCCGGTACGCCCTGGCGAACGGTATTGATTTTATCATCTGTGACCATCACAACCCCGGAGACCAGATTCCTGAAGCCGTTGCGGTGCTGGACCCCAAACGCCAGGACTGTCCCTATCCCTATAAGGAACTTTCAGGCTGCGGTGTAGGGTTTAAACTACTGCAGGCCTACATTACAAAAAAACGCATCAACCCTGAAAAACTCTTTGACCTGCTCGACCTTCTGGTGGTGAGCATTGCTTCTGACATTGTTCCCATTACGGGCGAAAACCGGGTACTGGCATACTTCGGACTCGAGAAACTCAATAATAACCCGGGCATGGGCTTGCAAACCATTATCAATTATGCCGGACTGAAAGGGGAGGAGATCAGCATCAGTGACATCGTTTTCAAGATCGGTCCCAGGCTGAATGCTTCGGGACGCATCGAACACGGCAAAAAGTCGGTGCAAATTCTGGTTGCCGATAATACGGTCAGCTCCGATGCGTTAGGTGAAGAGATTGACTCGTTCAACGAAATCCGCAAAACCCTCGACCGGGATATTACTCAGGAAGCGCTGGATATGATTGAGCGGGATGAAAACCAGCGGAACAGAAATACCACCGTCATCTATAACCGTGACTGGCACAAGGGCGTTGTCGGGATTGTGGCATCAAGGCTCACCGAATATTACTACCGGCCTACCGTGGTTCTTACCGAATCGAACGGACTGGCGACCGGCTCAGCCCGGTCGGTAAAAGATTTTGACCTGTATGAAGCCATCGGAGCCTGCAGTGACCTGCTCGAATCATACGGGGGTCATATGTTTGCTGCCGGGTTGACCCTGAAAATTGAAAATGTCAGGCCCTTCTCAGAACGATTCGAAGAAATTGCCTCCCGCATGCTTACCAGTCACCAGCAGATACAAACCATTGAAGTGGATGCTAAAATCGCACTCCACGAAATCACACCCCGGTTTTTCAGGATCCTGAAACAGTTTGCTCCCTTCGGACCCCATAACATGATTCCTGTGTTTGTTTCCGAAGATGTAATCGATGCCGGAAGCAGCCGGATGGTAGGGAAAAACCTTGAACACATCAAACTGGATCTTGTTGAGCCTGATGCTTCTTCGCAGGTTTTCCCCGCCATCGCCTTCAACATGGCCGACAAATTCAAGATCATCCAGTCAGGAACTCCCTTCGATATCTGTTACAGTATTGGATTGAACGAATTCAGGGGAAAAACAAACCTCCAGCTGAACATTCGCGATATTAAAACCAAGAACGACCCGTAATACAGTCATTCAAAAAGCATTTCTCTTTTTCCCCCTGTTTTCCGGTCTCTATGGGAAATCCCGGCCTTAAAGGACTCCTTACTTCCTGAAAACCTCCTCTGCTATCAGCGAATTTTGAACAGGACGGGCATACATGGTGAGAAATTTCTTCTGTACGACGGTTTCGTTGAAAGGGATCTCTGCCTGTGCTGCTGCTACCATCTTCTTGAATCCGATCATATCCTGAGCTGTGTAGCTCTCCATAAACTCCCCTGTTCCGTTCATCAGGTCGTAGGCAATGTAATTGTTGGGCCATAGCTTGTAATACTGATGGATCCGGTGGTCTATTCTTTCAGCCAGAGCCTGGATAAATTCATTGGGAGGTAAATGGTTGTTATTTTCCAGAAAACTGGTCATAATGGGTTTACCGAAAGAAAAGTGAACCCTTCCCTTGGGGTTCATCAGTCCATAACCCATGCTCTTGAGATCGTCCTGGGCTGTCTTTTGGAACTCCTCGTAATCTCTTCTGATCAACTCGGATACTTTTGAAATTCCACAGGGTTCAATTTCGTACGAAATGGACAGGGGAATGATGGTAAGTTCGCCAAAACCCTCTGCCAGGCTTTTGGTATTGCTCAGGTTCAGCATTTTCAGCATGGATACCTGCGTCTGGTCGTTGCCGTCTTTGGTTCGTCCTTCCCGTTGGGCTATCCAGACCGAAACTTTTTCCTCTGTCAGGGAACTCCGGATATAGGAGGATAACTTGCGGGAGGCAAGCAGGAGTTCCCTGGCAGCAAGATTGCGCCTGACAACAAACGCTCGGTTCAGCTTAACCAGGTGGGTAATCCAGTCATAGATGAGAAGGTTGTCCCCTATGGCTATCTGCGTGGTGTTCATGCCGTTTCTGGCAATCACATAATTCAGGAATGCCGAATCCAGAATGATATCGCGGTGGTTGGAAATGAAAAGATAGGATTTTGATTTTTCGAGAAACTCCAGACCACTTATGGTAACCCCGCCGGTTGTGGCCTCGATGATCTTTTCTACAAAATGGTAAATAAAGGAATGTTGTAACTCGGCTACCGTTTGTACCTGTGCCAGGTATTTTCTGATCGAGGCTTCGTTCTTCGGATCCGGATACAAATAATGAAGAACTCTTTCAAAAACGGGATCTCCCAGGAGAATCTTTATTTTGTCGGGTACTTCATGGTCGTAATAGGGGCGGATCTCATCGTAATCAGGCTGATTCATGCAAAATTTGGTATTGGCCCCACAAAGTAACAAAAAAATAGATACTTAATACCGGTACCTCAGTTGAATTTTTACTTCTGATTTGGAAGTCTCTGACACAAACCCGGTTTCTTCTCCGGGAGATCCCTCCCCGGATTGATGGGTATATCCCGCTTTTATCCACGCTTCGAGATGATTGGAGAGACTCCATTTCGTATTCAGAAAAACCC
The DNA here is from genome assembly GCA_964650525.1 of uncultured Prolixibacteraceae bacterium. Classification (GTDB taxonomy): domain Bacteria; phylum Bacteroidota; class Bacteroidia; order Bacteroidales; family Prolixibacteraceae; genus UBA1413. The sequence goes on along the minus strand of CAZYUA010000019.1, from coordinate 55,231 downwards.
GGAAGCCATGTCCGTAAAAGGCAGGAACCGAGAATACGTACAGCAGGTCATTCTCAAAAGTGTAGATCCGCGACTGATAGGAATCGGTATGAAAACCGGTCAGCCGTAGCAGGGCAGAAACCGGAAAATCTTGCGGGGTCCAGGCAAGGTCGGCAAATGTCAGTATCCCTTTTTCGGCAGCGGGTACCTCGCCCCACAGGGTTTCCACACGGGCATGAACGATCCATTCGCGGCTGATCTCTGCAGTGGCATGAAACCGCAGGTTGCTCTTTGTCTCCCTGATGGTGGCAGGCATATGCTCTCCGGCAGTTTTCCCCTGGCTGTTCTTGGTTTTCAGTCTCACATAACCCGAAATCCGGCGTGAGATCCTGCAATCGGCCTGTCCGGTGATTTCGTAGCCCTCTGAGGGGGATGAGGTGGTGTATCGGAGCCAGGAGGAACGGAACAGGTCAGCATAGGCCGAAAATGTCAACCCCGCAGCAGGCAGGATCTTCATACCGCTATAGAGACCTGTTTCGTTGTTTACCCTGTCGCTGCCACCAAACGCGTTGGCCCATGTGGCGTGGTAGTTCCTGCCGAAATGACGGAACAGAAATACCCACTGTAACTGGTCGTGAAGTCGGGCTTCTACGGTCTGAACGAAGGCTTTGCCCCCCGAGCGTGATAGGGCTCCTTCGCCGCTGAACTGCCACGGGCCGGTGACCCAGCGGTAATCGCATCCAAGGGTGAAATTGCGGGTGCCCCTGAAGAGATATTTTTCGTACATCTGATCTCCCGGTATCCAGGGGTAACCGAATTGTTCCCAGAGCCCGGTAACGCCCCCCTTGAACTGGTTCCTGGCCACGCTGAAGAATCCTCCGGCTACGGTATGCCGGACACTTTTTTTGTCGGCAATTTCCGACAGGGTCCGGTGGTATCCCGACGATTGCAGGCTGGTAAAAACCGTAAGAGAATCCGGGGTCAGGGTCAGGTTGCCATCCGACTTTTTTGAAGAGAAAAACAGGTTCAGGGAGCTTTGTTTACTCCTGAAGGTGACGGCCATACCCCTGAAAAATCGGTTTTCATCGGTAGAGGTATAAGGCCTGATCCGGCTCAGGTTCCGGGAAACCTGCAGGATATCGGCAGACCGGCCTGGTGAAAATCCCTGCCATAGTACCAATCCCTGACCGGACATGACGGTATAATCGCCAAGTATCACGAAAGGTATCCGGTCATGGATTTTCATGCTGATGTGTGCGGAATAAAAATCGAACCCGGTATTGTTATGCCCTTTGAAAAACGGCTCCCCGGGATCCTTTTCAGCTGTCAGCCCGGCCTTGATCCGGCCCGGGTTCTCATAGCTGTAACGCGTAAAAAGCTTCATGGCACTGCCCGGATAGTCAGCTGACTGATCCCCCGATCCAAGGTACTCTTCTCCGGCCGGAAACGTTCGCCATCCCCGCAGGAGTAACCGGTGGAAACCAGGGGACCTGGTTGCCGAATCCTTGGAAGCAACATCCGCCTGATCGCCGGCATAGGCGAAAAAACCGATCTTCTCGGCCAAATCGCGGCCAACGCCCGGAACCGATGCCAGTTCGAAGCTTGAGAAGAAAGATCCGTATTTTTCCCGGTAACTGATGATCGCCGATGCTGTGGCTGCTGTGACCAGGGGAATCTCCAGCAACTCTTCTGCTGAAGCGGTATTAAGGTTTACAGGGTGGTCTGATTTCTCCTGAAGTTCCTCCATCCTGGCAGAAGCGGCATCTTCACCCTCCATCTCTTCTGCCAGCGACTCCAGGAGGGATTCCAGGGTAGGGTAATAACTCCCCGGGTGCTGTGCGTACAAAGCCGGCAGGGAACAACCGGTAACCAGTCCGATCAGCCAAATCCTCAGGAATGCCTTCATCTGTTAAAAATTTTAAGTTGAAGTGGTCAGTTCCGTGAAACAGAGGGTTTACCCATGTGGTTAATCATCACGGTTGGGCTCGTCTTAGACGAGATGGGTAGTTCATAATTGCATTTTTAAGGAGTTAAGAGGATCCCGGCTGAAGGGGTGAAACCCAGGACTCCCTGGTATACGAAGGCAATATCCATTCTGATGTGGCCGACCCGGAAGCCGGCACCGCCGGCAAACTTCAGTGGGGTTGCTGATACACCTGCCCTGAGAACCACAGAGGGGTGGGGAGCGTATTCCGTGCCGGTTTTCACGACCAGCGGCCGGCCTGCGATTTTTTCCACTTCACTGCAGAAAAGCAGCGAGGAGGAGAAAACCCTGCTGTTGCCGCATCGTACCGACCAGGGAACCGGGATCCTGCCGCCCGGGGTCCGGAATGCAAAACCGGCAGGATTAAACAGGTGAATACCCCACACGTTCCCTTGTGAGAAGCCTGCCAGGATCCCTGTTTCAAAGGTTAATACCGCCGGATGTTCCGGATTTTCAGGCAGCCTGAGGGTGAAATAGTCAAACTGAACGGAAGCAATACATTTCGGACCCAGTTGTTTGGTATAGGCGAGACCCAGTTTGGTTTCCCGGTAGTTGCCCCGGCCAAACTGGCACAAGCCGGCTCCGAAAGTGCCGTACGGAGAGGGCAAGACCACTCCTGCAGCCATTAGCGACAGCTCCTTTACCAGGAAGGCCGATTCGTAATGCAGAATGAAAGCCGCCCGGCCCGTGGCCGACATACCGGCTGCATTGTGAAACAGACTTTCTTCCCCGGGAACGGCAACAACTGCCCCTGCCAGGGCAGCCGGCCTCGTCCCGGAAAACCGGTTGTCAAACGCCGCGGTACCTCGCGGCAATGCATACGCCAGAATGAAAAACAATATCCTTGCGTTCCATTCCCTCATCGTGCAATCGGGATCGGTTTTGTAATTCAGGGATTACAATATACGATTTTTTGAGGAATTTTTCGCTGGCCGGATGAAAAATTTCAGCGCCGGGCTTAGGGTTTTCCCTTCCTTTTTCCGAACGAAGATAAAACCTGCGCGACAGGGCAGATGTTTTTCCGGGTGGTACTGCGGGAATGTGCTTCCCGGCCTCCTGTGCCTTGCTTTGATAGCGGCAAAAGGAGTTTTACCAAGGCGGACCGAAGTGGAAGAACCCCTGCAATTTCAAACCGGGGGTATGCCACATGATCAGTTGGTTTTAAACCGGTATTTTATATGGGCCAGTTCCTGGTTTGCCTTTACTACCTTATCCTTGAGACTTTCCTTAAATTCCTTCATTTTCTGCATCAGATCCTCATTCCCGGCAGCCAGGATCTGAACGGCCAGGAGGGCGGCGTTATAAGCACCGTTTACGGCCACGGTAGCCACCGGAATGCCGGGAGGCATCTGCACCATGGATAGCAGGGAATCCAGGCCTTCCATCCCTGATTTGATGGGAACACCGATTACCGGCAGGGGCGTCAGCGATGCCACGACTCCCGGGAGATGCGCCGCCATGCCCGCCCCGGCAATAATCACCCTGATGCCACGCTGATGGGCCGATTTGGCAAACACTTCCACCTCACCGGGAGTCCGGTGTGCCGACAACGCATTCATCTCAAAAGGTATGGCAAATGAATCCAGCAGCCTGGCAGCCTCCTCCATAACCGACAGATCCGATTTACTTCCCATAATAATGCTAACCATTGGAGTCATGTCCTGTTTTTTATTTAAAAGTGTCTGAATAGTTTTGTTATTTTTGTTCCCGTTCAGTTGTAAAAATACAAATTTTCAGATGCACTTCATACTGCCTGTTCCATACCGGGGAATTTCCTTTTTTCTCCATGCTCTGTGCCCAGACCACAGGGATTGAGGTGCCATCTGGATTTGCATGCGTTTCAGATCATTTGCCAAATGAACTTAAATCATTTAGAGTGAAAAGTATTAAAATCCACGACAAGGTTTTCAGGTTGTACCTTCCGGCCGACAAAATCGTTTCGGTTATCGGAGAGATGGCCGCAAGGATGAACCGCGAACTGGAGGGAAAAGAGCCGCTGTTTGTCTGTGTATTAAACGGTGCCTTCATTTTTGCTTCTGAACTTTTCAGGAGAATAACGATAGAGGGAGCTGAAATTACCTTCGTAAAGATGGCTTCCTATCATGGGACCCATTCTACCGGGGTCATCCATCAGCTTCTTGGGCTGAACGATGTGATCGAAAACCGTACGGTGGTTGTACTGGAAGATATTGTGGATTCAGGCCGGACGATTGAAAATATGATCTGTCAGTTGAAGGAACAGAATCCCAGGGAGATCAAAATTGCCTCTTTGCTGCTCAAGCCGGATGCCCTCATCAAGCAAGTGACCCTCGATTATGTAGGAATGGAGATTCCCAATGATTTCATTGTCGGTTTCGGTCTCGATTATGATGGGTATGGCCGGAACCTTCCGGATATCTATTCGATTGTAGGTTAAACAAATACGATTATGCTGAATCTTGTTTTATTTGGCCCTCCCGGTGCAGGCAAGGGTACTCAGGCTGAATTTCTGATCCGGTCTTATGGGTTAATTCATCTGTCCACAGGCGATCTCCTGCGAAGTGAGACGGCAGCCGGAACCCCTCTGGGCCTTGAAGCCCGCCACTATATGGACAAAGGGGAACTGGTACCCGACAGTGTGGTAATCGGAATGATCCGCAGTAAACTGGAAACCAACCGGGAAGCCCGGGGTTTCATTTTTGACGGCTTCCCGCGGACCGTTGCCCAGGCCCAGGCCCTGGATGCCCTCCTCAATGAAAACGGAACACCCATTTCGGGAATGCTCTCCCTGGAGGTTGAACACCAGGAACTGATAGACCGGTTGCTGGGAAGGGGTTTAGTGTCGGGCAGAGCCGACGACCAGGACTGCTCAGTGATTGAGAACCGCATCCAGGTGTACCGTGAAAAAACAGCCCCTCTGATTGAATATTACAATCAGCAGGGCAAATTTTTCGGCATTGACGGTATGGGCACCATTTCTGAAATAGCAGACCGGCTGATGAGCAGGGTGGACCAGTTAATGAAGTAATGCCCCGGGGTGCCGGCTTGGGCAGGGAACTCCGGCTCAGAACCTTTATGATAGCATAAGATGGCTGAATCCAATTTTGTAGATCTTGTGAAGATCTATTGCCGTTCCGGCAATGGAGGGGCAGGATCGGCTCATCTCCGGCGTGAAAAGTTCGAACCCAAAGGAGGGCCTGATGGCGGAGACGGCGGACGCGGCGGGCACATCATCCTGAAAGGGAATTCACAAATGTGGACGCTTCTCCATCTGAAATACCACCGGCATTTCCGTGCCGGTCATGGCGAACAGGGCGGCAAACAGTGCAGCTTCGGTGCCGGCGGCGAAGATAAAATTATTGAAGTTCCCCTGGGAACGGTAGTCCGTGATGCCGAAACCGGAGAACTCCTGCTGGAAATCACCCACGACAAAGAAACCAGCATCCTTTTCCCGGGAGGCCGGGGCGGACTGGGGAACACCCATTTCAAATCGCCGACCTTGCAAACCCCCCGCTTTGCCCAGCCCGGAGAACCCGGTATCGAGAAATGGGTATTCCTCGAACTGAAAATCCTGGCAGATGTCGGCCTGGTCGGATTCCCCAGTTCCGGAAAATCAACCCTCCTTTCTGTAGTCTCCGCAGCAAAACCTAAAATTGCTGATTACCCGTTTACAACCCTCGTCCCAAATGTGGGTATTGTCAGCTATCGCGACCACCGTTCGTTCGTCATGGCAGATATTCCGGGCATTATCGAAGGGGCCCACCTCGGAAAAGGTCTCGGTTTGCAGTTTCTGCGCCATATCGAACGGAATGCCATGCTCCTGTTCCTGATTCCTGCCGACAGCCGGGATTACCTGCGCGAATACCAGATACTCCTCGATGAACTCGGCAAATACAACCCGGAACTGCTCGATAAACAGCGATTGCTCACCATCAGCAAATGCGATATGCTCGACGGGGAACTGATGACCGAGATCTCCCGGCAGCTGCCGGGCATCCCGCATCTCTTTTTTTCCTCTGTCACCGGATTCAACCTGGTCCGGCTTAAAGACACTATCTGGGATATGCTTAACAATGCGTAAATGAACCTCTTCGATGCTCTGCTCCGGTTCGACAGCAATCTGTTCCTGCTTCTGAATAGCGGCCATACTCCCTTTTGGGACAGTGCCATGCTTTTTTTTACCAGGAAAGAAACCTGGATTCCTTTTTATTTTGTGCTTCTGGTAACCATTTTCAGGAATTACAGAAGCAAAGGATGGATTGTGCTGGTAATTCTGGTGGCAGGACTGGTTGTCAGTGATCAGGTTTCGGGGTGGATCAAGGATGGGTTCCAACGGCTCCGGCCCGGTCACGATCCTGCCTTACAGGCGATGACCCACCTGGTGCTGAAGCCGGGAGGCCTTTACGGCTTTGTTTCTTCCCATGCGGCCAATGTGGCTTATGTACTGACCCTCACTGCCCTGATTTTCAGGAACCACATCAGCTTCTGGCCGGTCTTTTCCTGGGCCTTGCTGGTCTCCTGGTCGCGGATATACACCGGGGCTCATTTTCCCCTCGACATCGTGGGCGGCTGGCTCCTGGGAGCCGTTACCGGCTTCCTCTTCTATAAAATCATACAGCTCGTGGAAACCAGTCTTTTTTACAGCGGCAGCCCAAGGATCGAAAAAAACCGGATGAGCAACCGGGAAGCCTCCATGATCCTGTTAACCCTCGCCACCGTCACCGCCACCGCCCTGCTGGCTTCCTATATCCTTCACAAATACAATCTGTTATAGAACTTTATCAACCGGACCCTGTTCATTACTGATTTCTCAGGAATCTTCACCGGCTCTCCTTTTCGTTATATTTGCATCAAAATTCCCGGTATATGACGGCTGTGTATGATGAAAGTACCATTACTACCCTGGACTGGCAGGAGCATATCCGGAAACGGCCGGGAATGTACATCGGCAAACTCGGCGATGGTACCGCTGCCGACGATGGGATCTATGTCCTGCTGAAAGAGGTGCTTGATAACTCGGTCGATGAGTTTATGATGGGGTTCGGAAAAAAGATCGAAGTCCGCATAGACCAGGAAATCGTCACTGTCAGGGATTACGGAAGAGGAATTCCCCTGGGTAAACTGGCAGATGCCGTAAGCAAAATGAACACCGGCGCCAAATACGATTCACAGGTCTTCAAGAAATCGGTGGGGCTGAATGGCGTGGGCGTCAAGGCTGTAAATGCTTTGTCAGCCGACTTTTCCATTCGTGCGATCCGCGATGGTCAGGCCAAAGAGATCCGGTTTACCAGGGGTATTCAGATGGAGGACCACCCACTGGTCGCCACTGATGAGGCGAACGGAACCCTGGTCACCTTCCGCCCCGACGAAACCATCTTCAGAAATTACCGGTACATCAGCGATCATGTCCAGAACATGATGAAGAATTATTCCTTCCTGAATGCCGGCCTCATCATCGAATTCAACGGACAGAAGTTTATTTCGCGCAACGGTTTGCGCGATCTCCTGGAAGATAACCTGGAAGCAGAACCCCTCTATCCGATCATCCATTTGCGGGGCGACGACATCGAGGTGGCCATCACCCATGGCAACCAGTATGGAGAAGACTACTATTCGTTTGTCAACGGTCAGCATACCAGCCAGGGAGGAACTCACCTGCAGGCTTTCCGGGAAGTTCTGGTGAAAACCATCCGGGAGTTTTATAAAAAAGATTTTGAACCCTCCGATATCCGGGCTTCTATAGTTGCCGCCATTAGTATCAAGGTTGAAGAACCGGTGTTCGAGTCGCAGACGAAAACCAAACTGGGATCGCGGGATATGGGGCCGGAAGGTCCGACGGTCAGAACCCACGTGTTTAATTTTGTACAGAAAGAGCTGGATAATTACCTCCACAAAAACCCGGATACCGCTGATATACTGCTGCACCGCATTCAGGATGCGGAAAGGGAAAGAAAAGCCATCACCGGCATCAAGAAAATTGCCAAAGCCCGTGCCAAAAAGTCCAATCTCCATAACCGGAAGCTGCGCGACTGCCGGATTCATCTCACCGACTCTGATGAAAAGCGCGAAGAGACCTGCATTTTCATTACCGAGGGAGATTCTGCCAGCGGTTCCATTACCAAATCGCGCGATGTAGACACCCAGGCGGTCTTCAGCCTCAAGGGAAAACCCCTGAATACCTTTGGCCTCTCCAAAAAAGTGGTGTATGAAAACGAAGAGTTCAACCTGCTCCAGGCTGCTCTCAATATCGAAGACAGCATCGATGATCTCCGCTATGCCCGGGTGATTATCGCCACCGATGCCGACGTGGACGGAATGCACATCCGCCTCCTGCTGATCACCTTCTTCCTCCAGTTCTTTCCTGAACTGATCCGGAAAGGACATGTTTTCATCCTGCAAACCCCCCTTTTCCGGGTTCGCAATAAAAAACAGACCTTTTACTGCTATTCCGGGGAGGAAAAAAACGAAGCCATCAACACCCTGAAAGGAAATCCGGAAATCACCAGGTTTAAAGGGCTGGGAGAGATCTCCCCCGATGAGTTTCAGCATTTTATCGGCAGCGGTATGCGCCTGGACCCTGTTCAAATGAAAAAACACGAATCGGTTACCCAGATGCTCGAATTCTATATGGGAAAAAACACCCCGGAACGGCAGGATTTCATCATCGATAACCTATATGTAGAAAAGGATGAGGTTGCGTAAAACCCTGCCTGATCCACCCAATAGTATTTCAATTAATGTGTAAAAAGGCCGGTCATTCCGGTTTGCCCTGAAAAGCAGACTGCCGGCTATCTGTCTTATGTCGGAGAATATTGAACCTGTTCAGGAGGGTAAACCTGAAACCCCGAAGGAAGAGATAACCTACCTGTCGGGGATGTACCGTGACTGGTTTATGGATTACGCGTCGTACGTGATCCTTGAGCGGGCAGTCCCGTATGTCATTGATGGATTGAAACCGGTACAGCGCCGTATACTGCATGCTATGCGGGAAATGGACGACGGACGGTTCAACAAGGTTGCCAACATCATCGGGCAGACCATGCAATACCATCCCCATGGAGATGCTTCCATCGGCGATGCCCTGGTACAGTTGGGACAAAAAGATCTTCTGATTGAAACCCAGGGTAACTGGGGCAACCTGCTGACAGGCGACGGCGCCGCTGCTCCCCGGTATATCGAAGCCCGGCTCTCCAAATTCGCCCTCGAGGTACTCTTCAATCCTAAAACCACCGATTGGAAACTCTCCTACGACGGCCGCAAAAAGGAACCGGTAACCCTGCCGGCCAAATTTCCTCTCCTGCTCGCCCAGGGCGTCGACGGTATTGCCGTCGGACTGGCTTCCAAGATTTTTCCCCATAATTTCAACGATATTCTGGATGCCGCCGTGGCATTCCTCAAAGAGGAATCCTTTATCCTCTACCCCGACTTTCCAACCGGCGGATCTGTAGATGTTTCCAAATACAACGATGGTCTCAGGGGAGGAGTGATCAAGGTAAGAGCCAAAATCGAAAAGAGGGATAGTAAAACACTGGTGATTAGTGAGATACCCTTTGGTAAGACGACAACCACCATCATCGAGTCGATTCTGAAAGCCAACGAAAAAGGGAAAATCAAGATCCGGAAAATCGACGACAATACTGCTGCCCATGTTGAGATCCTGGTTCACCTGGCCCCCGGCGTATCGTCCGATAAAACCATCGACGCCCTTTATGCCTTTACCGACTGTGAGGTTTCCCTGAGCCCCAATGCCTGCATCATCGAAAACGACAAACCTGCCTTCATCTGCGTTTCCGATATTCTGAAAAAATCGGTTAACTCAACCCTGGAGTTGCTGAAACTGGAACTCGGGATCCGGAAAAGTGAACTCGAAGAGGCCTGGCACTTTGCCTCCCTGGAAAAGATCTTTATCGAGAAACGGATCTACAAGGATAAGGATTTTGAGGGGGCCGGGACAATGGACCAGGCTGTTGACCATGTAGATAAAAGGTTGGAACCCTGGAAACAGAAACTCCGCCGGGAGGTGACCCGTGAAGACATTCTCCGCCTGATGGAAATCAGAATGGCACGGATACTCAAATTCAACGCCGACAAAGCTGCCGATTATCTTCTGGCCCTCCAGGAGGAAATTGAAGAGGTGAAAGGACACATTGTCCGAATCATTCCCTATACCATAGATTGGTTCGTCAGGCTGAAAACCAAATACGGCAGAGGAAGGGAACGACGCACCGAAATCCGGTCCTTCGAAAATATCGTTGCTGCCAAGGTAGTCGTGGCCAACGAAAAATTGTACATCGACAGGGTCGAAGGATTTGCCGGTATGGGGCTCAAAAAGGCTGAATATGTTTGCGATTGCTCCGACATCGACGATATCATCATTTTCAGGCGCGACGGTACCTATTTTGTTACCCGGGTAAGCGACAAAGCATTCATCGGCAAAAATGTAATGCATTTGGATGTGTTCCGCAGAGACGATACCCGTACCGTGTTCAACGTAGTATACCGCGACGGGAAAACCGGTTTTTCGTACATGAAACGGTTTTCAGTGACAGGTGTGACACGCGATAAAGAGTACGACATCACGATGGGCACCAAAGGCTCCAGGGTTATCTATTTTTCTTCCAATCCCAATGGCGAGGCCGAAGTACTGAAGGTATTCCTCAAACCCAAACCCCGCATAAAAAAGCTGGTATTTGAGGTGGATATGGGGGACCTTACCATCAAGGGCCGGCAATCCATGGGCAACATCCTTACAAAATACGAAGTTCACAAAATAACCCTTCACGAACGGGGAATCTCAACCCTGGGCGGACTGAAGGTTTGGTTCGATCCCGATGTTCTCAGGCTCAATGCCGACAAGAGAGGAAAATACCTCGGTGAATTTTCCGGTGAAGACAAAATCCTGGTTGTGTACAAAAGCGGAGAGTATCAATTGTATACCTACGATCTGAACAACCATTTCGAACCCGGTATCCTGGCGATAGAAAAATTCGATCCTGGTAAAATCCTGTCGGTCATCTATTTTGATGCAGAACTGGATTTTTATTATGTGAAGCGGTTTGAAATCGAAGAAACGCTGAACAAACCCATCCGGTTCATCGGTGAAAACGCCGCGAACAAGCTGGTGAGTGTTACCTGGGTGCGGTATCCGCGTTTTGAAATTGAATTCGGGGGTAAAAACAGCGACCGTGAAAACGAGATCATTGAGGTGGCCGAATTCATCGGCATAAAAAGCTGGAAAGCAAAAGGAAAGAGACTGTCCCATTTTTATGTTGAAAATGTCGTTGAGCTGGAGCCCGTAATCAAAGATGAACACGACGTGCAGTCTGACACAGAAACGGAAGAACCCGGGAGTTCCGGGTTTGATGATATTCCTTTTGAAATAGAACGGCCATCCAATGAGGATGCCAGCCAGATGACCCTTTTCTGATGATGCGGATCTACCTGGTGGGATTTATGGGAAGTGGGAAATCCACAGCGGGCAAGCGTCTGGCACGCTATGCCGGGTTGCAGTTTGTCGACCTCGACAAATACATAGAGGAGCGGTACTGCCGTTCTGTAGCCCTGATATTCTCCCTCGAAGGGGAGGAGGTTTTCCGCCTTAAAGAAAGGAAAGCCCTTGAAGAGGTTTCGGAATTCAATGATGTGGTGGTGGCCACCGGAGGGGGTACTCCCTGTTTTTTTGATAACATGGATCTGATGAACCGCACGGGCTTTACCCTTTTTTTCGATCCCGATGCCCGAAGCCTGACAGCAAGGCTTAGCGTGTCCAAAACCGTCAGACCCCTGATCCAGGGTAAATCACCGCAGGAACTCGCCCGTTACGTGGCGGAAACCCTTGAAAAAAGGCGCCCCTATTACGTAAAGGCTCAGTTCAGGATCGGAGATCCCGATTTGAATCCGGCTGAGATTCTCCGGATGATGGTGCCAGGGTAACAGCAGTTCGCTGTCTGCCCGCGGAAGCGGCAGCCCGGCCATCAGTGAATCATCTGCTGCCCTCCGGTTACCGGTAAAGCCTGCCCCGTTTCATAGGCCTGTTCCATGACGTACAGGATGGCTGTTACCACATCGGCAGGAAGACATCCCCGTCCCGCCGGAACCTGCTCTTCGTAATAACGTTTCACATCTTCAACGGTACGGGCTCCTTTGATCTTCCCCGCTTGCAGATATTGAACAAACAGTCCCTTTTCGGGATCAGACCATAAGGGGCCGTCGAAATAATTGCCGGGACAAATGGCATTAACCTTGATGTGATAAGGCATTAGTTCGAGTGCGAACGACTGGGTTAAGCCAATCCCGCCAAATTTCCCTCCTGCATAGGCAAAATTCTTGTTGCTGCCTTTAAGACCCGACTTGCTGTTGATCTGAATAATATCCATCCAATGTCCGGGGGCGTGGAGGTGTTGCAGTTTCATCACCCGGGAGGCATATTTGGCGCAATAAAAGTACGCATGGTAGTTCACCCTCGTCATCAGGTCGAAGGTCGCCGGGGTCATTTCGTCGAGCCCTCCCGCCTTTAATATCCCGGCGTTGGAAATCATCGTGTCTATACCCCCGAAATAAAGGGTCGATTTGCAGACCATCTCCTCCACCGAGGCCGGATCAGAAACGTCGGCTTTTATAAAAAGGGCTCTGTTTTGTTTTCCCAAATCGTTCAATTCTGCCGCGAGAGCAGCACCCTTTTCCTCGTTCAGGTCGGCAATAACCAGGTTGGCGCCTGCATGGAACAGGAGTCCCGCAATACCGGCGCCGAATCCCTGTGCCGCCCCTGTAACCACGACAACCTTGTTCTCTGCCCTGCCACCCTGTTTTTCTCCTGAAGCCACCTTTTTCCGGTAATTCTCGACCTCCCAGTTTTCAATAAAAACCACCTGCTCATGGCTCATGGGATGTGGCCCGCCAAAGTGGTCAGCCAGACCGGCAATCCGCGTAAAATCAAGTACCAAAGCCTCCAGGCTGTCGAGTTCTGCCGCAGACTCCCCGGCAACCATGACCCCGGCATTTTTAACAAATAGTACCCTGGGATTGCTTCCCTTCCGCCGGCGGTACTCCCCGATGCCAGCCTTTACTTCCTCTATCAGGGCCTCCGGGCTCTCCGTATTCTCAGCAAACAGATATTCCGACAGGCAATAAACCAACTGGTCAGGAGTGAAGGGGCGGGAAATGGAGGCAAAGGAAGCGGCATCCCTGATGAAGGGTGCTACCGACTGGTTGTTGAATGCCCTGGCTACCTTAAGTCCCTCGCCCGACAACATCATCCGGATAGCCGGCACTGCCTCTGCAAACACAGGAGCAGGTGCAAGCGGTTCCTTTCCTGGCAAAACTCCGATGGTTCTTGTGAGGACCATTTCCAACTCATCATAGATCCGGTGGATCTCCGCAATGGTGTCGGCAGCTGCAAAAACTCCGTGGTTTTGAATCATAACCAGCTGTGGATCCCTGCCTTTCACCTTTCTGTACCGGAGGATCTCATCGCGGATTAGGGTAAACAAAATAAACCCGGGGTCGCCATAAGGAATGTAAAGGGCATCATCACCAAACAGCTGTTTTACCCGTTCACCTGCTTCCTGGCCGCATAGAAGCCCGTTGGCCAGAGTCGGATGGGTATGGACGACAAAAGCATAGCTGAAGAGATCGTGCAGCGAGGTCTCCACCGAGGGACGAAGCCCCGATTCCGGGTTGACCCGGCTCGAAAGCAGGGCATTTTTAACCTGCTCTTCCCGTTCCACAGGATCCCGGGAAAACTTCATTCCTGCAATTTCAGCCAGCTTTGCCCGGTCGAGGACACAGAAACCTTCTTCCCCGATGGTGGCCAGACTGGTGCCGCTGGCTTTGATGGTAAGCCGGTCGGACGATTTCCAGGAGGTGTTTCCGCCACCAGCTATGACATATTCCCGTTTGCTGCCGTAATGCCTCGAAACAGCAATAAGTTCCCTGATTTGCTCCTCCATATCCCTATTGTTTGATAAACCGCAAAATTACCTCTTTCCCGGTCGATTGCAAGGCCTGCAACTCAGCGGCATCCGGAAAGTGACCGGTGGGAAAACCCGGCTGGCCATTGGCTGTAAGATATTGATGCGCCGCCACAATGGCTCCTCCTTCCTCGTTGATCCGTAACAGTTCTTCATCCAGGGGAACCCCGCCTCTGGCCCTGACGACCAGGGGCTCCAGCTCCGGTGTGTTATGCTCGGTACCCAGAAGTACCGTAAAGCCAAACGAGCGGAAACAGGTCACAAAATCTTTCAGAATACGCAAATCATTCCGCCCGGGAATCAGCTCAACCATATAGATGTCCTTCTCTGCCAGGTCACTGGCCAAATTTTCCCAATCCTTTTCATAATCGGTGAAATTCCCTCCGGCGTCATCCAGCAGAACCGGGTAACAGGGAATCCCTCCTGCCCCGGTGATGAGGCTCTTAACCTCTACCAGGCTCAGAAAGGCCTTCTCATCTTCCGGAACGTAGGCGGGGCCCCCCGCTTTCAACAGGTTACCACGGATTTCATTCTCCAGAAAAGCCATATTGCCCGAAGGGAATTTCGGAACCTTCCCTCCGAAAATCAGGGTCAGCTGCTTCCTGACGGTTTCCTCATCCTCCCATTTTTCGAACAGGGCAAGCCGGATGGCAGCCGCAATGTGCCTTTCCCGTAACATTTTCCTGGCCAGACGACGTTTGATTTCCCCGGCATCGAACGACATCCCGGCGGAGATCCCTGCCAGGTATCCGTTGAGCCTGTCCACCATTTTCCGGGTCTGCAGGTTGCTCTCCTGCAGCAGGGTTTCCAAACGGTTGCTATTCTCCCGACTCATTGAGACCGGGTAACACAACCCTTTCCCGCTTAGATAGGTGCGCCCCGGATTGACCGGGTCGTTGATCCGGATGCCCTTTTTTTGCTCCTCTTTCTGGAGCGCCATGAATTCAATGTTGAATAAGGGAAATACTTTGTTTTTCCATGCCAGTTCAGCAAACTCCCGGTAACCCCCGGTCGTATTGAAATCATTAATCCCCAGAACAGAAACCCCTTCTTCGCGGGCCATCCGGAAAATTTGCTCCAACCCTGAAAACGCACTGAAGGAATAGGGCGTGTGAATGTGCCCGTTCACCCTGATCGGTGCTGTTTCCCCTGCGTGAATTCTTCCTCCGGAACCCGGCATCAGCGGAAGATAACCCGGGTATACTCCTTGTTCCATTGCCATCCTCTTCCTTTTGATACAAAATAACAAAAAATAGTTTGCAATTCATGCCCCTGACTTTGGTGGCCTCAACACCAGCCACACCCTTCACCCCCATTTTGTAATCAGGGAAAACGTTAAAATTGTTAATGAGAGGCTGTCTAATGCTCATAAATTCAGACAATTAGTAAAATTTCTGAAACATAACCCGTTGTTTGTTTGCATTTTAAAAAGAATTATCTATATTTTTGCTGCATAGAAATACGAGTCCCGGACGCAGTTTTCCGGGGCTGAATGGTCAACGGAACGGTATACGGAGGATGATCGGTAGAATTTTTGGCTTTATCCTGTTGTTAATTTCCGGGAATTTGTTTTTCCCCGGTTGGGTGTGTGCAGGGGAGCCGGTACCGGAGGGAAATGCGGTAGTGGTGGAAGTAAACCACGATTCTTTGCTTGTAGACACCCTGATCCTTGGACCTGATTTCCGGACCGCTCTGAGCGACATTCCGGCCACAGAAAGGGAAATTGCTGTGGTCAGTCATCCGGTGAGCCGTTTGATCGTGCCGGTTCAGGGAAGGGTATTAAGCAGGTATGGCATGCGCCGCGGCCGGATGCACACAGGTATCGATCTGAAACTGAACCTGGGGGATACGGTGTTTGCCGCAGGCGATGGAACAGTATCCCGGGCCACCCGGTACTACGGGTATGGGAACCTGGTGGTCTTGAATCATTCGGACGGTCTGGAGACCTATTATGCCCATCTTTCGGCCATGCTGGTCGGCCATGGTGACAGGGTATTTTCCGGGCAGCCTCTGGGCCTGGGAGGACGTACCGGCAGGGCAACCGGAAATCACCTGCATTTTGAGATCCGGGAAAACGGAAAAGCCTATAACCCGGAATGGGTTTACGATTTTGAACGGTCGGAATTGCGGCCTGAGGTCTTCGGGGCCGAAGGAATGGCCAGCCTGGCCACTTTACCTTCCAGTATGGAAACCGTACAGATCACCAACCGGGGAAACAGTTATGCCATGGAGATGTCGACCGCTTCTATGGCCGAATACGTGATCAGGACCGGAGATTCGTTATGGAAAATAGCCCGGCAGTTCAATACCACGGTACCTCAGCTGTGTGAACAAAACAACCTGACTACCCGCTCCATTCTGCGGATCGGCACTGTATTGAAAATCATCCCCTCTGACTGAAACCCCTGCTTTTGTTTAAAACAATGCCCGGCATTCAGATTCCGCGGGCATTCCTGTCCAGTTGTTCCGCTTCCGAGAAATCATGCATGGTAACATGGCCTTCCAGCGGCAGGATTCGTGTGTGAATGGCATCGATGATCCAGGAGGGTTGAGGAAAGAAATGGTCTTCGAGTTCAAAGGCGGGAGTGATCCAGTTACGCGATCCCACCACTACCGGCGGAGCATCCAGGTAATCAAAGGCCAGTTCGGCAATGTTGGAGGCCAGGTCGCGCAGGAAGGAGCAGCGGGAGGAAGCATCCCCTGAGATGACAATTCTTCCTGTCTTCTTTACAGATTCGATGACAGGTTCGTAATTGAAGGGCACCAGCGAACGGGCGTCGATCACTTCTGCCGAAAGGCCATATCTTTCTTCGAGCATATCGGCGGCTTCGAGGGCGCGGTACAGGGTGGCTCCGATGGTGAGAATGGTCACCTCTTTTCCCGGGCGTTTGATGTCGGGTTCGCCAAGCGGAATCTCATAATATTCTTCCGGCACTCCTTCTTTATGGAACATCTCCCCGAAGTCGTATACCCGCTGGCTCTCAAAGAATACCACCGGATCGGTGCCTTGAAGGGCGCTGTTCATCATTCCCTTGGCATCGTAAGGGGTTACGGGAAACACCACTTTTAAACCCGGAATATGGGCTGCCAGCGATGTCCAGTCCTGCGAATGCTGCGCACCGTATTTGGAACCAACTGAAACCCGCAGCACCACCGGCATTTTCAGGACATTTCCGCTCATGGCCTGCCATTTGGGCAGCTGGTTAAAGACCTCGTCGCCCGAACGACCCAGGAAATCGCAATACATGATTTCTGGAATGACCCTTCCGCCGCACATGGCATACCCGATGGCCGTACCAACGATGGCTCCCTCTGAAATGGGGGAATTGAAGAGCCGGTGGTAGGGCAGGGCTTCGGTGAGTCCCCGGTAAACAGCAAAGGCTCCGCCCCAGTCGCGGTTCTCTTCGCCGTATGCAATCAGGGTGGGGTCTTTATAAAACCGGTCGATGATTGCCTCAAAAATGGCATCCCTGACAACATAATTTTTGATTTTGGAGTGCGGTTTGCCCTGGGCGTCGAAAGCATACCGTTCTTTGCCGGCCAGTTGCCTCACCCGCGGATTCTCCCCAAGGGGGTGGTTGACCTCCGGCTCTCTTTCTTCCATGCAGTCAACCGATCGTTCGGAGAACATCATCTCTCCGATCAGGTTGGGATGCGTCTGCAGGTCCATGCGGGGTGAGAGTTCGTCATCGGTGGCCAGCTTCAGGGCCCAGGTAATCAACTCTTCTGTTTCATTTCTGATCTGTTCCAACTGGAGAGCATCAGCTACGCCGGCTCTTACCAGTTCGCTGCCGAACCATTGGATCGAGTCAACCTGTTCCCATGCTTCGATCTCTTCTTTGGATCGGTAAGTGGAGGCGTCGGAGGGGGAGTGACCGCTGTACCGGTAGGTGAGCACATCCAGAAGCACCGGTCCCCGTTTCTCTTCGAGAATCTTCCGTTTACGGCGATACGCATCAATCACGGCCAGGGGATTGTATCCATCCACGCGTTCGGAATGCATCTGGTCGCTGTTCAAGCCGGCGCCGATGCGGGCGGCAATACCGTACCCCATGGTCTCACCGCAGGTCTGGCCTCCCATGCCGTACTGATTGTTCATGATGTTGACGATCAAAGGCAGTCCGCCCCTCATGTCTTCATCCCACAATTGGTAAAACTGGTCCATGGTGGCAAAGGAGAGCCCCTCCCATACCGGTCCGCAAGCCATGGAAGCATCACCAATGTTGGCCACCACAATCCCCTTTTTCCGGTTTACCTTCTTGAACAGGGCAGCACCCACCGCAATATCCCCCGAACCTCCCACAATGGCATTGTTCGGATAGACCCCAAACGGAGTGAAAAAGGCATGCATGGAGCCCCCCAATCCCTTGTTAAAACCGGTCTCCCGCGCAAAAATCTCCGCCAGGGTGCCATAAACCAGAAACCGGATGGCCAACTCTTCCTTGGTCCCCTCATGACCTGCCAGCACCGGCCTGAGCGTGAGACCCCCGAAATGAGACTCCATGATCCTCATCAACTCCTCATCCCTCAGCCCGTTAATGGCTGATAACCCTTTCGCCAGAATCTCCCCATGGCTCCGGTGTGACCCGAAAATGAAATCATCGACCGTCAACGTGTAAGCCATCCCCACCGCTGCCGCTTCCTGCCCGATCGAAAGATGCGCCGGACCCGGATGATTGTACGAAATTCCGTTGTATTCCCCTCGCGTCTTGATCAGATTCAACATGGTCTCAAACTCGCGGATGATAACCATGTCCCGGTAGATCCTAAGAAAATCATCGTCCGAGAAAGAATCCCTTTCCTCTTCAATACGCTTGCTGTACTGGTTGACCGGTACCGGCCGAAATTCGATGAAATCCGGCTTCCGGACTTCCGAGGGGTTGATGAATTGCGATTTTGGCATTTCGAAAAGAGTTTACAGTTTCGAGTTTAAAGTTTAAAGTTATTCACTGGCAGTGAGATAACTTAATCTGTTATAAAATCATTCTTTCTTAAATTTGGTTCCTTTGATTTCACTTGATTTCAAATAATTAACGAAGTTCTTAGACATTTTGCTGATTTCAACAGTTAAATTGTAGGCAGCTTCAAATTCATACTGATTAATGTATCCGTTGTCTAATGCTCTATAAAGTTGAGATCTCGTTTCTCCGCAAGAACCTTTGGAAATCCAAATGAATTGAGAAAATTCCTTATTTCCGCCACGCTCAAATCCTTCTGCAAAATTGTCCATCACTGAACCACTTGAACCTTTTATTTGTCCGACAAGCCTGAAATCCCTGCTGAATTTATCATGTTCAGTATATATATGGATTAATTTGCACAGTTCTCTTGCCTTTTTCCATATCTCAAGATCTTCAAACCTTTCAACCGTAGCCATCCTTTTGTAAAAATTGATTATCAAACTCTAACTTTAAACTTTAAACTTTAAACTTTAAACTTTAAACTTTAAACTTCCAATGCTTCTATTCGTTTGCGGATTTCGGCCAGGAACCGTGTGGCTTCACCTCCATCGAGGGCCCGGTGGTCGTAAGTGAGGGAGAGTCCGATGACCGGAACGATGGCATAGGCTCCGCCGCCGGTATCCACCGGACGCGGCACGATGGCGCAAACCCCGAGAATAGCCGTTTGCGGAAGGTTGATGACCGGTGTGAACATCTCCACCCCGTAGTTTCCCAGATTGGATACCGTAAACGACGCTGCCTCCGGATTCAGGAGGTCCGGATTGATATTCCCTTTCCGGCACTCTCCGGTGACCTGGCGGAGCCGAGACGACAATCCCGTCAGTGACAGGTCGTCGGCATGCTGCAGGGCGGGCACCATCAGCCCTCTTTCGGTGTCTACGGCCACTCCCAGATGGACGGAACTGAAATACCGGATCCTGTCACCCAGATAATGGGCATTGGCCAGCGGGAATTTTTTCAGGGCACGGATCACTGCATAACATACCAGATCGTTGATGGTGATGTTGTCTTTGGCTGATCCTGATTCAAAAGCCAGTTTAAACATCTGGCGCTGCGCTACCAGTCTGCGCGCATCGGCACTGAGGTGGTGCGTAAGCTGGGCAGAATTCTGGAGCGATTGGTGCATGGCTTTCGCAATCAGTTTCCGGATGTGGGAAACGGGTTTGTCGACAAAACCGCCCTCTGCAACACTGCCGGCAACCGGTGGACGACCGGCACCCGGGATGGGCCCGCCTTCCGCGCCCGCAGTCTTTGCCGCCGGAACAGGAACTTCAGCTTGTTCTTCACCTGTTGAATGCTTTCCCTGTAAAGCCGGGTTCTTGCCGGCTGCCGCCACATCGCGCGCAATGATTCTACCGTGGGGCCCGCTGCCTTCCACACTGGCCATATCCACACCCATGGCCAGCGCCATGTTCCTGGCAAGCGGCGAAATCGAAATCCTCCCCGGCAATGTTTCCGGAGCCATCCGGAACTCCACTACCTTGGCTGATTCCTCCTCCTTCTTTCCTGGTATTTCAGGCTCCTGATTTTCACCCCTGCCGGGCAGCACCTCTCCTGCTTCCCCTATGACCGCCATTTCTGCCAGCACCGGGACTTCATCTCCCGCGTTAAAATAACGCTCCAGCAAAAAACCGTCGGTTTTGGCTTCCTCCTCAAACGATGCCTTATCGGTTTCGTACGAGAAAAGAGGCTCGCCCGAAACTACCACTTCACCCACTTCCTTGTACCACTGGCCCAAAATGCAGGTTTCGACCGACTGGCCCTGGCGGGGCATGATTACCGGTGTTGCCATTTCTTTTATATTTAAAACTTGTACTTACAACTTACTCCTTCGGGATGATCTGACTAAATTTCAGATAATCAAGAATTAATCGTAGCCACTTCATGTAATGTGACAAAGGTAAAAATAAATTACCTGTATATACAAGTTTGTAAAAATGTTTAAATAATTTTTAACTTTGTTCCCATGAATGAGATGCCGCACTACCGCAAGGTGTACGAAGCCCTCCGAAAGCACATCCTGGCAGGTACGTATGCTGAAGGATGCCTGTTGCCTTCTGAACATGAGCTTTCTGCAATATGGCAGATCGCACGTCCCACCGTGCGGCAGGCACTGGAAGAACTGGTCAGGGATGGGTTGATCGTGAAAAAACAGGGGAAGGGAAGTATCGTGAGAAAACCCTTACTGAACATCGGGATCTTGTCGGCTGCCGGGACAGCCATAGCGATCGGTACTCAGTTTCTGAAGACCAGGATCCTCCAGAAACCGGTTGTCATGCCCTGGCCGGCAGATTTCCCTTTTGAACTCTCAGAGAACGAAAAAGAGGCCGGATGCGTTTACATGGAGCGGCTGCGCATCGTGGATGATGCTCCCCTGTTCTACGATATCAACCACCTGCCCAGTATATACATCCCCCGGCTGACGGGACGGTCGTTCGAAAACAAATCCCTGTTTGAAATCCTCAGGAAGCATTACGGCATCGAAATCAAAGGAGGAGAACAAAAACTGAAAGCTTTGCTGCCCGATGATAAAATCAGAGAATTGCTGAAGTTGCAGGCCGGACAACCGGTGTTGTACCTGGAAAGGAAACTGCACACCAACCGGGAGGGATTACATGTCTATTCGACCATTTGGTTCAACTCCGAAAAGCACGCGATTTTCGGGAGTTTCTGAGGGGTTATCCGCTGCGCTGTTCTTAGCTTCGCTGTTGTGCGCTTGTCATCTCAAGATCATGAAGGTTTGTGGCGCTGAACAACATTCCGGGTTATTGGGGCGTCGTTTACCCCGGGCGTTGCCCGGGGCTACCCATATTTCGCACTTTCAGCGCTAAAAAGACAACCCGATAACCCGACAACCCGACAACAAAAAAACAGCCTCCGGTTGCCGTTTCTCATGAGAAATGAAAAATATTTTGTTAGCAACGGATTAAATATTGCATTTGTAATGTAATATAGGCAGGGTTGCTGTATCCGGTTGCAGAAGCCACTTCGGAAACAAGGTGAAGGTTCATCCCTTTGGGTTATTTCTTTCTAAGATACAAAAATTTTCCTTTAACTTAATTACAGGGCAGGTTTTTCTAAAGTTGATCTTAAATCTTATCACAGTTGTAGCGGATTATCGTGACAACTCCTGGAAATTGCAGAAAATTGTCATATTTACGGCCGGAAAATTTTCATTTCATTATAAGAATAGGGATGGATGTCTGGAAATTTGGCGGCACCTCCGTGGGATCGCCTGAAAACATGAAAAGGGTGATGAAGATCATCACCGATGGGAATCCGAAGATTGTTGTGTTATCGGCCATGTCGGGAACAACCAACGATCTGGTGGAAATTGCCAGGCTCCTGTCCCTCCGGCAAACCGGAGAGGGGTTGCGGGCGATCGGGATTCTGGAAGAAAAATACGATAAGATTCCGGAGGCTCTCTATACCGGGAAGGATGCGCAGGAAAAGGGAAAAGAGGTCATACGGGATGTCTTCGGCCTGCTCCGTTCGCTGGCAGGGGTTCCCTATGATGGAAACAGAGGCAACAGCATCCTCGCACAGGGGGAACTTCTGTCCACGCAGTTGTTTCATCTGCTGATGCAGGAGAACGGGTACCGGGCTATCCTGATGCCGGCCCTGGATTTCATGCGTATTGATGAGAACCGGTCGGCCGATCTGGCGGCCATCCGGACCCTTCTCTCGGAATGGATGAGCAATGCGCCTGCTGCTGATTACTATATTACCCAGGGTTTTATCTGCCGGAACAGGAAGGGCGACATCGACAACCTGGAGAGAGGGGGCAGCGATTATACCGCATCCCTGGTCGGGGCGGCACTGGAGGCCGGGGAGATCCAGATCTGGAGCGATATCGACGGGTTCCGTAACAACGATCCCCGATTTGTGACCAACACCCGGAAAATAGAACAGCTTTCGTTCCTCGAAGCTGCGGAACTTGCCTATTTCGGGGCCAAGATACTGCACCCCCAGACCGTCCAACCTGCCCGGCAGTACCATATTCCGGTGCGGTTGAAGAACACCCTGAACCCCTCCGACAGTGGTACCCTGATCAGCAACAGCCCGGGTGAAGGGGGCATCAAAGCCGTAGCTGCCAAAGACGGCATTACCGCCATCAAAATCAGGTCGGGACGCATGCTCATGGCTTACGGCTTCCTGAAACGGGTCTTCGAAATCTTTGAACGGTTCAAAACCCCCATCGATATGATTTCCACTTCCGAGGTTGCCGTCTCCCTTACCATAGATAACAGTACCTACCTGGAGGAGATTTGCAGGGAACTGGTCGCTTTCGGGGAGGTGGAGGTGGATGAGGAGATGAGCATTGTCTGTATCGTGGGCGACATTATCCGCGAAGAAACCGGTTTTGCCTCCCGGGTTTTCAATGCCCTCGACGGCATCCCCATCCGTATGATCTCTTACGGGGGCAGCCGCTACAACATTTCCGTGCTGGTACCCACCCCGCACAAGCAGTCAACCCTTCAGACCCTGAGCGACAAACTGCTGAACGAACACCTTTAGTGCAGGGTCCTGCTCCTTTTTGGGAAACCAAACCTCCGGTTACCCGCAGCGTGTCCGGCAAGGAGGGCGTCAGGACCGGGAGGGTTATAAGGAAGGGTTAAGGCTTTTTCTCTGAGCCGGTTACAACCACCCAGGGCAGAGAAGGGCCCATGGTGGTGCATCCCCCGACCTCTGTGTCTTCTGCCGGCCGGTGAGTGTGTTTCCCGGTTCCTGCCGGGATCTTCATGAACCCGGCGGTCACTTGAACCTGTCATTTTTTCACCACCGGGATATGCCCTATCTGTTTGATATCTTCCAGATTGCTATAGTCGTACAGATAAAATCCCTGGTCACCGATCATGAAGAGGTATCCGTTTACCGGAATCACGTCGTACGTACGGATGTCTTTGAAAGTTTTGATGCGATTGCCGGTGATGTTGGTTTTATCGGCTGCATTGAAGACTTTGAGTCCCGCCTCCCCGTCGCATACAAAGAGAATATCGCCGTCAATTCCCAGGCCATAGGGGCCTGTCATAGGATATTGCGCCACCAGGTAGTTGTTTTTCAGGTCATCGGAAAGACGAACCACATCGAGCCGGTTGATGGTGCTGTTGCATATGGTGCCACCCCGCAGGGTGATGTAGGCATATCCGTCTGCAATGACTACGGGATCGCAACTGGTGGTGTGTACGAAATTGGAGACAAAGACCGGAGAGGAGGGGATGGCAAGGCTGTAGATCCGCATGCCGGTGGTGGTTCCCAAAAACATGTGCTGTCCGTAGATGAACATGGTTTCCACGCCGAAGCCCACGCTCTCCTTCCCGATGCTGAAGGGAGCAGCCGCATCGGTCACGTCGAACATATAAACGATGTGGTCATCGACAGCATAGAGGTTATCGCCGTACAACCCGAACCGGGCCATCGATCCCCCGATACCAAAGGTGCTTCCTGCGGCTCCGCCACCCCCTGACTGGGTGCTGAAATGGGACATGTCCATTTCTGTATAATTTTTCCAGGTGGGGTATACCGGGTAATACACGGGTTCCATTTCCTGCCGTACTTTTTTGATTTCCCAGTCAATAACGACCCCCTTTTCTTGATCCACCTCGGCCATGCGGCCCCCGTTTCCTGCAGGGGGTACTGTATAGGGGAAAACCTTTTCGACCCGGGCAACCTCCCGGATGTTGCTGTGGCTGGAAATGTCTATGGCCACCAGATCTATGTAACTATCGGCAAAGAGAACCTGGTTTTTGATCGCGATATCCATGCATCCCGGGATTTCGATAAATCCTGTATTCCGGGGATTGGAAGGGGTGGCCAGGTCGATGAGGTGGACGCCCTTCAGTTCTTCGACCACAAAAAGAAAGTTGTCTTTAAAGTATATCTTTCCGGGGTTTATAAGATCGCGCGATTCACTTTTCTTTACAGCCACCCGCAGGTCTTCGTAACTCATGTAAACGGGCGAATTGGCGGTGAATACTTCCACATAGCGGTCCATACACGAAGCGGTGACGAGGCTCGTCAGAGCCACTACCCAGATCCGGATACTCTTTACCATTTTTTTGTTCATGGTTCGGTATTAAATAATTGGTTTACAATTGGTTGTGAGGAAATATGGGTTGCAATACCATCCAAAGCCAGCGTATAAGCGAACCCCTTGGTCGGCCGGGAAATCGTTTCTGGTTCCGGTTTGCATGTTATTAAAAAATAACCAATCCCAGTTTCAGGGAAAGGCGGTTATAGTCGACCAGCATGGTGTAGTCGTCGGAAGCCTTATACCGGAGCTGATGAAACCGGTACCCGAAGGAGAGGCTCATCCCCATGCCCTGCCAGGAGTGTTTAAGGATTCCGAAGGAAGGGTGGAGCAGGAGTCCTCCTTGTGCTTTCAAGGGGATCTGGCTGACCGGTTGGCCGGGCAACCAAATATAGTCGTAGGTAACATTCTCGGGCACCACGTCGTAATAGGTGGTCCGGGAGTCTTCGATGGCTACCTGGTAGCCTGCGGTCATGCTCAGGAAAGGGGTCCATCCTGCCGTGCGCACTTTATACTGCAGATTGACAGTCACCGGCAGGTAGGTCTCCCGCATGAATTCCACCCCCACACCCGCACCGGCAGAGAGTTTTTTGAGAAACTGGTAATTCAGGGAACTGGAGAACACCAGGGGGGCGGGCTGGTTGTTTTCGTTGTGGCCGGCCAGGATGCCTATTTCAGTGAGGTTATACCATTTCGGGTTTTCGACCGCCGTGAAGGGCTGTCCGGGTTGCGGGCTACCCACCGGTCCTATCCCGGAAATCCGGTCCACCTCCTCCATGTTGAAAACCCAGCTGTTTTTCCCAGACAGCAACCGCAGTTTCCGGAGGTCGTCCGAAAAGAGATATTTCCCTTTCAATACCGATCCGTTTTTCAGGTAGACAATTCCTTTTTCATACCGGTCGGGCAGGGTGGGGGCAGCGGATTGTCCGCGGGAGGCAAATGCCAGCAGCAGGGCAGCAGCCAGAAGAAGGGTTTTGTTCATGGTGTTTCTGTTTTACCCTATGAAGGAAAAGAAGGCCTTCCGGTTGCGTGGATCACTTTTTTTCCCGGGAGAAGGGTGTTGTTTTTCAAAACTGGTAGCTGATTCCTGAAAACACGGCGATCCTCCAGGGGCGGAAATCCACTTCGCCGCTATGGTTCAGCGAACTCAGGAAATAGCTGGCCCGCGGTTCCAGCGAAAAGGAGAAATTGCCGGCAATGGGGGCACTGAAGCCCATACCGGCGAGCCCGGAGAAACTAAACGTGGAAATGTCGCGGGTAGTACCAATGTCGCGCCGTCCCGACAGGTTATCCATATACACCTTATTGCCAAAAAGCAGGTTGGTATTGATGCCGCTGAAGATTTCCACGTCGATGGCCCCATCCAGAAGCTGGTAGCGGACGGTGAGGGGTATCTCCATAAAATCGAACACCTGGGTAAATTCACCGGGGGAAAGCAGGGCCGTATTCATGCTGAAGCTGGTTTCCGGAGAGGTGATGAGGCTGGCATTTGGTGGGGTGGTACTGAACCGGATAATGCCGGCTGTGCTGTTCATGGCGAGGCTGCCGTTATCGAGCGACACGGCAGAGCTGTAGTACTTCAGTCCTTCGCCGGGAGCAGCATCCATTTGGTTGAGGGCGAAGATCCCTCCCTGCTGGCCGGTTTCCCCGGAAGCCTGGAAGTAATTGAGGCCGCTCTCGAGACGCCATCGCGGCGACGCCTGGTACTGTACCGTCACTCCCCCGCCCAGGGAAGCCAGCCGTGAGGGGTCTCCCGCCGAAGCCGGAACGCCGTAATCGTCTGAATAGGAGGCTGAATAGGAAGCATAGGCAGGCTGAACCTGAAGCCCCACTTTCCAGGATTCTTTGGCCGGAGCGGTTTTTCCCGGCCGGGTGGGGACAACTGAAGCGGGGAAGGCGCCGGAAAGTGAGCTTCTCTCCGACGAGCGGGTGCCGGGCAGGCTCAGGGCAGCCATTTCCGGAATTTCCGCCGCATCTTCGACAGGAAGGAGCCCCGGGAGCCGCTGCAGGGATTGCAGGGTGATGCGCTGGTGCACCGGCTTTTCCGCATCGGGTGTTATGCCGGCGGAAAGGGTGGCGGGGATCATGGCCTGGTTCGCAGAAATGGGTTTCCCGGCAGCAAGTCTTGGCCTTGCCGCATCCCGGAGGGTTTCCGCCGTTTCTGTCTGGGAAGGAAGGGTTGGGGAGCTCCTCTCCCCGGAGACCGGAATGGCCGCTTCGGGGTTGGCAGGCTGTTCCAGCAGCCCCTGGATCCACAAACCCGTACCCAGGGCAAACACCAGCACCGCTGCCGCAGCAGCCCAACGGAGAGCCTTTAGCCGGCGAATCCTCCCCGACCGCTCAAGCCCCGAAAGAATGTTGTCCCAGGCCTGCTCCGGAAGCCCGGGCGAGTACTCTTCCAGCTTGCTCAGGAATAGCGCATCCAGCTTGTGATCGTCGTCCGTCATATCGAATAGTTCCTGTTTTTTTTGATGCCATCGTACCGCGACTCCAGCTTCTTCCGTAAGATCGCACGGGCCCGGGAGAGATCCGACTTGGAGGCTCCTTCCGAAATTCCCAGTGCCTGGCTTATCTCCGCATGGTTGTATCCATCCATCACGTACAGGTTAAAAACCGTCCGGTATTGGGGCGGCAGTTCCTGAATTACTGCGATCAGCTCCTCGGCCGGCAAATCGGTCAGGGCTTTGTTTTCACCCGAAGGCTGATCATATTTCCTCATCTCATCGACCAGGTGAAGTTTCCGGTTGTTCCGCCACCTGTCGATCGAGGTGGTAACCATGATCCTCCTCACCCAGCCTTCAAAAGAACCCTCATGCCGGAAATCCTTCACCGTTGTAAAGACCTTGATGAACCCGTCCTGCAGGCTGTCTTCCGCCTCTGAACGGTCTTTGGCATACCGCAAACAAACCCCAAACATCTTCGGAGCCATCGTCTTATAGAGTTTCTCGCGGGCCCGGTTATCCCCCGAAATGCACCCGTCTATTATTTCCCTGAAGTCTTCCAATGCGGCTTCCTGATATTTTTCCCAAAAGTAAAGATAATTACCGGCGATTATCCTTAAACATACCGTACAGGATGATTCACAAACGGCTCTGCACGGTTAAGAAGATGATTCCAGGGCACCAAAGGTTGCGTCATTTCATGAAATTCGTGCGCAACCCAAGCCTTCCCTCTTTCGTCTTCGGAAAAAGACAACAGGTACCGACGATCGCTGCAACGCAGAATCTCACCTTTTCACAAAAGGGGCCCTGCGGGATTGCCGGTGGTGGCAGGAAACCTGTTACCTTTGCCTGTAAATCATACCATCAGAATATTCACATAGTAAACAACGAATACAATGAATACAATGACAACACTGTTTGGCACCCTGTTTTTACTTGCAGCAGTCCTGGGGTGCCAGAAACAAGAGGCGGGTATTCCGGTTGATTTAAAAAACCTGCCGGAGAAATCGGCTCAGCTGATTGAAGCGGATAACCAATTCGGGCTGGAACTCTTCCAAAAGATCACCGCCCGGGCAGGCGTGAACGACAATACCATGATTTCCCCGCTGAGTGTTTCCCTGGCCCTGGCCATGACTTACAACGGCGCTGCCGGCGAGACCAGAAAGGATATGGAGAAAACCCTGAAGCTCTACGGACTGACCACCGAACAGATCAACAAGGCACACCAGGCCCTGGTGCAGGCACTACAATCGGCCGACCCGGAAGTAAAACTCGAAATTGCCAATGCCATCTATTACAGTCAGTTGCTGAAGGTCGATGACGATTTCGTATCGGTAAACCGCGAATATTATGATGCAGTCGTCAATCCCCTGGATTTCAGCTCACCTGCTGCAGCACTGAAGGTCATCAACGGTTGGGTGTCAGAAAAAACCCACGGAAAGATCCCCACCATCATCGACCAGATAGAAGCCGACCTGGTGATGGTACTCCTGAATGCGGTCTATTTCAATGGAATCTGGAAAACCAGGTTCGGCGATCAGGATACCCACTCCCTGCCTTTCAGAACCGGCGACGGTTTGCAGAGGGAGGTTGCCACCATGAAATTGGAAACCGCCCTGGAATACACAACCAACAACCTGTTCAGTGCTGTAAACCTTCCCTACGGACAAGGACAGTACCAGATGACGGTATTGCTGCCCCATTCCGGCAAGTCGACCGATGAGGTCGTGGCGGCCATGAGCAGCGACAACTGGAATAACTGGATGAAAGGGTTTAAAACGGAGAACCATGTGGTGGTCAGGATGCCGCGTTTTAAATTCAGCTGGACAATGACCCTGAACGAGATTCTTTCTTTGATGGGTATGACCTCGGCCTTCACGCCCTATGTGGCCGATTTTTCGGGTATCACCAAACAGTCTGATCTTTACATCGGGTATGTGATTCACAAGACCTTCGTCGATGTGAATGAAAACGGTACCGAAGCAGCAGCGGTGACTGCTGTGGGGATGTATACCACCAGTATTCCGGGTGACCAGCCGGAAAAGATCTATTTCAATGTGGATCGCCCGTTCCTTTTTGCCATCACCGAAAGAAACACGGGAGCCGTGCTCTTTATCGGCGAGATGAATTCCCCGCAATACGACTGACCTGTTTGTTTCAGCCCGGTGAAGTCCGCACAGGCAGGCCTGTGCGGACTTCCCTGTTTTCGGGAGCCGCCCTGACCAGGCAAACCCCGGCATCTCCTTCGCTGGCCCCCTTATTTTGTGGGCTCCAGGCCTTTGACCCGGACTTGGAATTCCCAGCCTTTAGCTTAAAAAAATTATCTTTGCAGTGCCTAAAACTACGGTATGAAAACAAAATGGATTCCCCTGGCAGCCCTTATGTTGGTTGCCGCGATGGTATTGCTGGCCACCTGCGGCCTGAAATTGAAGGAGGAAGTACGGAATGATCGTCCGGATGAACCTGCCATGATGTGGAAGTTGCCCCCCATGCCTGATTCCCTGAGTTTCATGGGCGAAAAGGTGCCCCTGGAACGGTTTGGCATTTACGAAAATCTGGAGAGGGAAATGCTCGTCAATGCCTATTTTCATTCCCAGACCATCCGCATGATCAAACTGGCTCCCCGGTATTTCAGTATCGTGGATCCCATCCTGGCCGAAGCAGGGGTTCCGGCCGACTTCCGGTACCTGATGGTGGCTGAGAGCAGCCTGAACCCCAGAGCGTTATCTCCGGCCGGGGCGGCAGGCCTCTGGCAGTTCATGAAATCCACAGCCGCCGAATACGGACTCGAAGTAACCCCGGAAGTGGATGAACGGTACCACCCCGAAAAAGCAACCCGCGCAGCCTGCCGCTACCTGCAATACGGTTACAGGAAATATGGCAGCTGGCCACTGGTGGCCGCTGCCTATAATGCCGGTTTCGGAGCCATCGATAAACAAACTGAACGGCAGAGAACCCGCAACTATTTCGACCTTCTGCTCGCCGAGGAGACTGAACGGTACCTCTTTCGCATCCTCAGCATAAAACTGATTCTCGAAACCCCGGCCGATTTTGGCTTCCAAATTGCTGAACAAGAGAAATACCCCCTCCTGAAAACCAGAAAAACGGAGGTCTCCGGCCCGGTGGATGACTTTGCTGTTTTTGCAGCAAACCAGGGGATTTCTTATAAAACTCTGAAATATTACAATCCATGGCTCCGCGAGAACAAGCTCACCAACAAAGAAGGGAAAACCTATCTTCTGGATCTTCCCGGGAAGGATGCGTACCCTGTCTACTGACCAGCGGAAGGCACCACCCAGCCCACACTGTCCGTACCTTTCCTGCCTCAGGTTGTAATGGCGGGTGGCTGGTGCTAGTTGTTTTCAAGAACCCTTACCTCCAACCAGGACCACCTGCCGCGCAGGTAGATACCTGACGGACTTCCGGAACCGAATTCTGGAGCTTAAATGTTTTGTACTTTTGGAAACGCACACCATCACAACCGATTTGCATGCAAGTTGCAGACAATGAAATAGATATTACTGAAGAGGAGATCATTGCCGTCACCGGAGCCAGGGTCCATAACCTGAAGAATATCGACGTCGGGATACCCCGGCATCAGCTGACGGTGATCACAGGGCTCAGCGGAAGCGGAAAATCCTCGCTGGCTTTCGACACCCTCTACGCCGAAGGACAGCGCCGCTACATGGAAACCTTTTCAGCCTACGCCCGTTCCTACCTCGGAAATATGGAACGCCCCGATGTGGATAAAATCACCGGGTTGAGCCCGGTCATCGCCATAGAGCAGAAGAATACCAGCCGGAATCCCCGGTCGACGGTGGGCACCGTCACAGAGATCTATGATTTTCTCCGGCTGTTGTACGCCCGTGCTTCAGAGGCTTTCTCCTACAACACCGGGGAAAAGATGGTGAAATACAGCGAGGAGAAGATCCTTCAGCTGATACGGGAACAGTACGCAGGCCAGCGGATCTATGTGCTGGCTCCTCTGGTGAAAGGACGGAAGGGCCATTACCGGGAGTTGTTTGAGCAGATCCTGCGCAAAGGCTATCTGCACGCAAGGGTGGATGGGGAAATTGCAGAGATCACACGGGGTTTCAGGGTAGACCGGTACAAAAACCATTTCATCGAAATGGTTATTGATAAACTGGTGGTGGATGAAGTCTCGGACCACCGGCTTAAAGAGAGTGTTCATGCTGCCCTGGGCCAGGGCCACGGGGTGATGATGCTGGCAGGCTATGATTCGGGCGAAGTCCGGTTTTACAGCCGTCTGCTGATGTGCCCAACCACGGGAATCTCCTACCCGGAACCGGCTCCACACAATTTTTCGTTCAACTCACCCCAGGGTGCCTGCCACAAGTGCAACGGGCTTGGCCGGATTGCCGAAATAGACCTCGACAAGATGATTCCCGACCGCGAAGCCTCCATCGGTAAAGGAGGGATTATCCCGCTGGGGCCTCAGAAAAACAGCCTCATCTGGTGGCAACTGGAAGCCCTGGGCGAGAAATACGACTTTTCCCTTAAAACCCCAATCCGGGAAATTTCAGAAGAGGGACTGGACGCCATCCTGTATGGTACCAGCGAACGGATACAGCTGAAAAATACCCCGTTGGGTGAGAATATCAATTACTTCCTGTCGTACGACGGCCTGGTGAAACATATTGAGAGCCAACGGGAGGATAATCCGTCGCTGAAAGCCCGCAAATGGGCAAACCAGTTTGTCCGGACTACCGACTGTCCGGAATGCCACGGCATGCGACTGAAAAAGGAGGCACTCTGGTTCAGGATCGACGGTAAAAATATTTCCGAATTATCGCAGATGGATCTTAACGGTTTGCAGGAGTGGTTTGGCGGTTTGGAAACCAGGATCAGCAGCCGGCAGGAGACAATCGGCAGGGAGGTGATCAAGGAGATCCGTAACAGGCTTGGATTCCTCATGGATGTGGGACTTAACTACCTGTCGCTCGACCGGCCTGCCGCTTCCCTCTCGGGAGGCGAATCGCAGCGCATAAGGCTGGCTACCCAGATAGGATCGCGCCTGGTGAACGTGTTGTACATTCTCGACGAACCCAGCATCGGGCTCCATCATCGCGACAACCTGCGGTTGATCCATGCCCTGCAGGATCTCCGCGATATCGGCAATACGGTCATCGTGGTGGAACACGACAAGGAGATGATGCTCCATGCCGATTATCTGATCGATATGGGGCCTTCCGCCGGCAGGCATGGAGGCGAGGTGGTGGCTGCCGGCCCTCCCGCAAGGCTCTTGTCGCAAAACACCCTTACCGCCGATTACCTGGCCGGCCGCCGGCAGATACCCGTGCCTGCCTTGCGCCGCCCCGGAAACGGCCTGTCAATCAAACTCTCCGGCTGCACCGGTAACAACCTGCAGTCGGTAAACCTCGAAATCCCCCTGGGAAAAATGATCTGCGTCACCGGCGTCTCGGGAAGCGGCAAATCCTCCCTCATCAACGAAACCCTCCACCCTGTACTCAGCCAGTATTTCTATCAATCGGTCGCCGACCCGCTCCCCTATCTTGCAATCGAGGGATTGGATAATATCGACAAGGTGATCGAGGTCGACCAGTCGCCCATCGGCCGTACTCCCCGATCCAACCCCGTGACCTATACCGGCGTGTTCTCCGACATCCGCAACCTGTTTGCCCAACTCCCCGAATCCAGGGTGCGCGGTTACCTTCCGGGCAGGTTCTCTTTCAACGTCAAAGGGGGACGCTGCGAAGAGTGCCAGGGCGCAGGCCTGAAAACCATCGAAATGAACTTCCTCCCCGACGTCTATATCTTGTGCGATAAATGCCTCGGCAAAAGATACAACCGCGAAACACTCGAAGTCCGCTACAAGGGAAAATCGATTTCTGATATCCTCGACATGACCATCCACCAGGGTGTGGAATTTTTCGAGGCAATCCCTGCCATTGCCTTGAAACTGAAAACCCTCCGCGATGTAGGACTCGGGTACATCACCCTGGGACAATCGTCGACCACCCTTTCGGGCGGAGAATCGCAAAGGGTCAAGCTCTCTGCCGAACTTTCCAGGCGCGATACCGGGAATACCCTTTACATCCTTGATGAACCTACCACCGGGCTCCACTTTGACGATATCCGTATATTGCTGGATGTGATCGCAAAACTGGTCAATAAGGGAAACACGGTCATTGTTATAGAACACAACATCGATGTGATCAAGGCTGCCGACCACCTCATCGACCTGGGCCCTGAAGGAGGCAACGAGGGGGGAAGGATCCTGTGCACCGGAACTCCCGAAGAGGTGGCCCGGGCCGGAAATTCTTATACGGCGGCTTTTCTGCGTGAAGAAGCAGGACTCTCGCAAACCACAACCGCGAATACCTTGTGCCCGGGATAAGCCGTTAAAGGAAAGACAACTCCCGGAGTAGAATTTAATTTTTCCAATTATGACAGAAATAGAGATTTATTGCAGGAACACCGGTTCGAAATGTTTCTATCCGGTAGGCATCACCCTCGAAGAGGTAGTCAGGGATCAGAAAATTCGTTTACCTTCTCCCGTTTGCGGAGCTATTGTGAACCATCGACTGAAAGAGTTGTCTTTCTCGGTGATGAAGTCCAAAACCGTGGAATTCATCGATATGTCGCATCCCGACGGCCGGAGGATGTACATCCGTTCCCTGTTGTTTGTGTTGTATGCCGCTGTCAGGGAGGTCTTCCCGGAGGTCCATCTGAATGTGGAACACGGCATTTCAAACGGATATTATGCTGAGCTCAACGGAGTGGGACGTCCCCTGACCGTATCGGACGTGTTTGCTATCAAAAGAGAAATGGATATCCTCATCAGCCGGGATCTCCCTTTTGAAAAGCGGGGCATCCCCACCGATGAAGTGGTGGAACTCTTTCGCAGCCAGGGTCTTTTGAACAAGGCAAGGCTCTTCGAACAGCAGGGCACCCTTTATAGTTTCATCCATTTTTTAAATGGTCTCCCCAATTATTACTATGGTCATCTGCTCCCCTCCACCGGCTTTATCGTGAATTATGGTCTGGAACAATACTACGACGGCATACTGCTCCGGGTCCCCGGGGTGGAAGACTCCTCGGTCCTGCTGCCTGTCATCCGGCAGGATAAGCTGTTCAGCGTATTTCAGGAGCATAAGGACTGGGCTGAGATTCTGAAGATCTCAACCATTGCCGAACTGAACGACCGGATCCTTCAGGGTAAGGGCGGGGAAGTCATCAAGATCTCGGAAGCCCTGCATGAGAAAAAAGTTGCAGAGATTGCCAATACCATCAGCCTGCGCCGCGACGAGGTGAAAATGGTACTGGTGGCAGGCCCCTCTTCTTCCGGAAAGACCACATTCAGCAAGCGGCTGGGTGTCCAGTTGGCTGTCAATGGCCTGTGGCCTCATATGATCTCGGTCGACGATTATTTCGTTGACCGGGATAAAACACCCCGCGACGAAAACGGGGAGTACGATTTCGAGTCCCTGGGAGCGATAGACGTGGAGTTTTTCAATCAGCAACTCCTGGATCTCATGGAAGGCAAGGAGGTGGAGATTCCCCGGTTCAGTTTCCAGACAGGACAGCGTACCTTCACCGGCGAACGCCTGCAGTTGAAGAAAGGCGACATCCTGATCATTGAGGGAATCCACTGTCTGAATCCGCAGTTGATACCCAGGATTCCGGCAGGGAGCACTTTCCGGATTTTCCTGTCGGCCCTGACCCAGGTATCGGTCGACGGACAAACCTACATCTCCACCTCCGACAACCGGTTGATAAGAAGGATGATCCGTGACAGTAAATACCGGGGTTATCCGGCACAGGAGACCATCAGGCGTTGGGCTATGGTTCGCAAAGGGGAGGAAAAATACATCTTTCCCTTCCAGGAGCAGTCGGATGTCATGTTCAACTCGGCGACCCTTTATGAGCTGGCAGTGCTGAAAAAGTACGCGGTTCCCCTGTTGCTGAGCGTTCCTGAAAACCAGGAGGAATTTGCCGAGTCAACCCGGTTGCTGAAGTTCCTGACCTACTTTAAGCAACTCGACGACCAGGAAATACCTCCCACCTCCCTGTTACGGGAGTTCCTGGGGGGCAGCAGCTTCCTGTACTAAACGATCCGCAGGAATCCCCGGGCGTTGATCAGCGGCAGCCTGAACCAGAACCTGGAACCCTTGCCCGGGATAGTGTCGACCGATAGCTCTCCACCCAGCAAAGCAACAAAATGCTGGGCGATGGGCAATCCCAGACCCGGCCCGCTTTTCTGTGCTTTTCTGTCTTTTTCCAGCACATAAAACCGCAGGAAAATATTCTCCTTTTCCTCCAGGGGAATGCCGGGACCGGTATCTTCTACGTAAAAGAGTACGCTGTTACCGGCGGCGGCTGTATATCCGAAGCGGACTATCCCCTCGCGGGTGAATTTCAGAGCATTGTCTATCAGCCTTCCCAGGGCCTCCTTCAGCAGGTGGGGATCGGTTTCGAAGCCCACCTCCCCGTGTTGGATCATAGGATCTGTCGTAAATTGCAAATCCCGGTTGTCGGGAACCAACGGGAAAAAGTGGTGGTACAACTCCCGCAGCAGCCGGTGGATGTCGGTGTAGACAAAATTGACCTCAAGTGTGTTGGTTTCGATCTTCGACAACTGGATGGTATTCTCGATCATCTGGGTCAGCAGGTTCCCCTGCAACTGCACATCCTGCAGCAGGTTCTCCCGTTCATCCTCCCGGAGGGCTTCTTCGGCCAGCATTTTTGTCAGTCCTGTGATAATATTGACCGGCGTCCGGATGTCGTGTGACAGGTTGGCCAGGAAATGGGATTTCAGGGCATCCGCCTCTTCTGCCCTGGCCCTGGCAATCTCCAGTTCAAACTCCGCTTTTTTCCGGCGGGTGATATCCCTGGCAATGGCTACGACGGAATGATCGCTAAGTCTTGCCAGCCGCATCTCAAACAACAGGGTGAGTTCACCGGTTTTCAGCGAGTATTCCAGGGTCTCCAGGGTATCATCGTCGATGGCTTTCCCGATGCACTGGTATAACTTCTCCGACATGGCTCCGGTGAATCCCACCCCGAAAATGGTGTTGCCGATAATTTCCGAAGTTTCCGGATAGAATTTCTCCTGGTCCTTGAAAACCACATCCTGGAAGGTGCCATCGCGCTCCAGAACGAAGAAAATATCGGGGATGGCTTCCAGGAGTGCCAGATACCGGGCTTTGGAATCCTCCAGCTTCCGGATGGCTTTTTCTTTGGCGGTGACATCATAAAAAAGACACAGGCAATCGTTGTCACCGGCCCACAGGAAATGGAGGTTAAACCATCGTTCATGGCGTGGTGAATACAAATCGGCCGCAGAAACCGGATGGATGATCAGCCAGTCGTTCCATGGGGTGTCGTTGCGGAACAGATGGCCGAAGAGGTGGTTTATCTCCTGGTCCCGGGCTTCGGCGCGGGTAATCTTAAATCCCGACTCAAAGGAATAATTGATTCTTCTGACGGTAAGCCGGGTAATGTTGCCTCCCGGATCACGTTCAGCCCTGATGTGGGCC
Organism: uncultured Prolixibacteraceae bacterium; assembly: GCA_964650525.1. GTDB lineage: Bacteria > Bacteroidota > Bacteroidia > Bacteroidales > Prolixibacteraceae > UBA1413. The sequence goes on along the minus strand of CAZYUA010000019.1, from coordinate 18,366 downwards.
ATGGGGTGCCTGAAGTGCTGGAACAGCTCCTTCAGTTGTTGTTCCAGCGTTTGTCTTTCTTCCCTGCTGCGTTCCAGGTCCAGGTCGTATTTCCTCCGGATGCCGGCAGCCAGAAGGGTAAAAAATAAGAACAGCAGCAAAGGGTTGCTTACAAGGACCTGCCCAGTCGAAAACCACACAGCCAGCAGATCTGCCTTCTCACCGTGCCAGAACAGGGTTCCTGTTCCGGCCAGGAAAAAGAGAAGCAGGACTTTTCTGCCAGGGGAGAAGAGGGCCAGGAAGAGCATCCCGCACACAAGCCAGGCCAGGGTCAAAATAACAGTGCCGGCAGGAGGTTCACTGTTGCTGAAATCGGCCAGGTAATAGGCTCCTGCAATCAGGGGGATGAAAAACACCATGTTCACCGAAACCTGCAGCCAGTTCCGGGTGAGGAACAGAAGCGCGGAAGCAAACATCAGCACCGTGGCGGCCTCAGCTACCGGATTGGCCAGGTCGGGCCTGAAAAACTCCTTGTATACCAGCAACAGCAAGGAAGCCGCAAAGCCGGCCGCCAGCAGCAGCCTCAGGGTGTTGCCCGACCGGTCCTGTCCGGGATCTTCCTGACCCCAGTTATCGGCAGATGTCAGATATTTCCTGAGCCCGGTCAACTGATTAAAAAGTTAGGGTTAGGTTTTGTCCGGTCTGTTATTCCATGGTAAAAATAGGTAAAACAGATGAAATACCCATGTATTATCTATGCAACAACCGGCATGATTAAGCCACATGGGTATTACATGTGTTTCCAATCTTTTTCCATATGAACGTAATAATTTAAACACATGAAACCAGCATGGCGAACTTTCACAACAAAAAGAGATGAAAATAATCTTCCATGCGAGTTCCATACTGAGCAGTTTGTTCATGAAAAGAGCGATTTTATGTAACGCAATGATATATAAACTGTTAAGACCATTATTTACGTATGAAATAATCATGTATTGTCTATGCAACAACCGGGATGATTAAGCCACATGGGTAAACCATCTGTTTCACGGAATTGACCACTTCAACTTAATATTTTAATCATAGGAATCCCTGCTCGACGGGGAGGGGAATCTTACGCTGTTTTCCGCCGCGGTTCCCTGAACCTGACTTTTGTTATTCTTTATGCAGGAATGAAGCTCTATCTTTACCGCTTTACAGTGAAGGAATAATCAAATCAAACAGGCTATGAGCAATGGATTTTATCAGGTACCGGAGGTTGTCAACGAACCTGTGTTGGGATATGAACCCGGCAGCCGGGAGCGGGCGGAATTGAGAGAGTGGCTGAACAGGTTGCGGTCCCAGGAGTGCGACCTGCCCATGGTGATTGGCGGCAGGGAAGTGCGTACGGACCATCGGGAACGGATATTTCCCCCGCATGAACACGCCCTCACCCTGGGGTATTACCACCAGGGCGACGCTACACATGTGACCATGGCCATCGAAGCGGCCCTGGCAGCCCGGAAAGCATGGGCCGCCATGCCCTGGCACCACCGGGCTTCCGTCTTCCTGAAGGCCGCCAGCCTGCTCTCCGGACCCTACCGCTCCAAAATGAATGCTGCCACCATGCTGGGACAATCGAAAAATATCTACCAGGCCGAAATCGACGCCGCCTGCGAACTGGCTGACTTTTTCCGCTTCGGTGTCCGCGAAATGACCCGCCTGTACAAGATGCAACCTTCCTCCACCAGTGATACCTGGAACTACAACGAATTCCGCCCCCTCGAAGGGTTCATTTTTGCCCTGACACCCTTTAATTTTACCTCCATAGCCGGGAACCTCCCTGCCGCTCCTGCCCTCATGGGCAATGTGGTCGTGTGGAAACCCTCCCGAACCGCCATCTACTCGGCTGCTGTAATCATGGAGATCTTCCGCGAGGCCGGGGTGCCCGACGGGGTTATCAACCTGGTCTACGCTTCCGGACCGGCAACCGCCGGGGTGGTGTTGAACCATCCCGATTTCGCCGGCATTCATTTCACCGGGTCCACAGCGGTCTTCCAATCGGTATGGACTACCATCGGCCGGAATATCGGCCGCTACCGTTCCTATCCGCGGATTGTCGGAGAAACCGGCGGCAAGGATTTCATCTTCGCCGATGCCACTGCCGATACGCAGGCCCTGGCAGTCGCCATGGTCAGAGGTGCCTTCGAGTACCAGGGACAGAAATGCTCGGCTGCCTCACGGGCTTACATCCCCGCATCGCTGTGGCCCGAAATCCGCGAACGCGTAGGCAGAGAAATGGCTGCCCTTACCATGGGGCCCCCTGAAGACTTCACCCATTTCATCAATGCCGTAATCGACGAAGCTGCCTTCGACAAACTGGAGGCAGTCATCCGCCAGGCTGAAGCCGACTCCGGCGCCGAAGTGGTCTTCGGTGGCTCCTGCGACAAATCCCGGGGCTTCTTTATCCAGCCTACCCTCATCCGGGCCTTCACTCCAGACTATCGCACCATGCAGGAAGAGCTCTTCGGCCCTGTCCTGACCGTTTATGTGTACGAAGACGACCAGGCGGAGAAAACCCTGGAAATACTTGACAAAACATCAATATATGCCCTTACGGGTGCTGTCTTCTCAGGCGACAGGGCCCGTATTGCCCGGTATGCCTCCGTGCTCGAAAATGCCGCCGGCAACTTTTACATCAACGACAAACCTACCGGTGCGGTGGTAGGCCAGCAACCTTTCGGCGGCGCCCGCGGCTCCGGCACCAACGATAAGGCCGGAACCCTCTTTAACCTCCTGCGGTGGGTTAACATCCGGTCGGTCAAGGAAAACTTCGTGCCCCCCCATAAAACCCTATACCCGAGTTTTGAACCCGGTTTGTAATCCGTAAATCGCAAATTCCATCCTTACCGGATGGCAGATTCCCATTTTTTTTCTATTTTTATCCGGCAAAAGGAACCAGCCGGATGAATACCGTTTTGGCAAAAATCAAAAGCAAACTGCCGGGAAACAAATATGTCCTGACCATATTCTTGTTTCTCGTATGGATCGTATTTTTCGACGAGAACAACCTCCTGACTCAGCACCGGAATAAACAGCGGCTGAAAACCCTGAAAGAACAACGCGATTTCTACCGGGAGAAAATCGAATCGGACAACCGGAAAATGGAAGAACTCCGCTCGGGACCGGAAAATCTGGAAAAATATGCCAGAGAGCAGTTCCTGATGACCAAACCCGGTGAAGACCTGTTCCTGGTGGTGGAAAAATAACCCTTACCCCGCCTCTTTCTGCCCCCGGGATGGGGGACCCTGCCGCCACCCCGCCCTGATGAGCACCCGCTTTCGGTACCACTTCCGCAACAAATGGACCCTCAGGGCCGTTTGTTGCATGACTGGCACAAATCAGGTGAAAATTAAAGCTTCACTTGATTGCCGGGTGCAGGATTTTGTCTATATTGGAACTGGAAAACAGACCCGCATGAACTTCAACCCTGACATATTTAAAATACAGAGCAACAATGTGATACCTCAGAAGGGGAGGATTCTGATTTCTGAACCCTTTCTCCCGGGCAATTATTTCAACCGGGCTGTCATCCTGTTGACGGCGCACAGCCGCAAGGGTAGTGTCGGGTTTATCCTGAACAAGAAACTCGATTTCCAGGTCCGGGATTATATTTCAGGTCTCGGCGATTTTGAGGCGGATATCTATATGGGGGGGCCGGTTTCAACCGACTCCGTGTATTATATCCACCGGAAGTCCGACCTGATCCCGGGGAGCATCCCGGTTCTCGAAGATGTTCACTGGGGGGGCGATTTCAGGGAGGTAAAGCGGTTGATTAAACTGGGGCTCATCCGGGAAGGAGAAGTCCGGTTCTTCCTGGGTTATTCCGGCTGGGATGCCGGCCAGCTGGAAAGGGAAATCAAGGAAGATTCCTGGCTGGTGGACGATGTGGACAGCTCCCTGGTGATGAAAGACCACGGAGCTGAGTCGTGGGGGGAGTTTGTCAGAAAAATGGGACAGCGCTATTCCATGTGGGAAAATTTCCCTGAAAATCCTTCGCTCAATTAATTTCCCTGAGCCATTCTGAACCCTCAGCCGGCAGTCTGCCATCCTCTGCTTACCAGTGTGTTCCGGATGTGTTCTGTTTTTATCTTCACAAATCTTCTCTGTCCGATCCCCAAAATCCAATCCAATCCCATGGCTTCGGAAGCTGTGAAGATCTCTTCCATCTGGATGAGGCCGGCAGGAGTAAGGTTTTCCGATTCGATGGTGAGAAAACCGGCTGATTCTGCTGCCAGTAATATCTCTTCGCGCAGGGTATCAACGATACAGCCGGTCTCCAGGGCGGGAGTCGTAAGGGTATTGCGGTTTATGCAGAAGAGATTGCCGCCGGCACTCTCGGTTACGGCCCCTTTCTCGTTCAACAAAACCGGAAAAGCGGCGCGGGAGGCCGGCGTACTCCAGCGGGCTGCTTTCCACACAGTCTCCGAGAAAAAGGGGTATACAGCCAGTCTGTTGCCCGAAAATTTGATCACCGGCGAGAGGGAGGCAATATGCCCTTCCGGGTGCAATGGCAGGCTCCTCGAGGGCCAGGTTGTCACCTCGCCGGTATAATGGGTATTTCCTTCCCCGAACAGGAACGTCAACCGCAGCCATCCTCCCATGTAGGCTTTGTTTTTGTTGATCAGCCTCAGGGATAGCCTCAGCAACTCCTCCCGGGCAGGGAAATCCACCGGTAGTGGCCGCCCAAGGTCGCCGAACAGTCGATTGATTTGCTGAAGATGGTAGGTGAAAAAGGGAAGCTCCCCGTTGGCAAACCACAGGGTTTCTGTTACTTTCAGCCCTTCCTCAGACCAGAAACCGGCAGGATTGAATGCTTCCGTCCGCAGAATGGTGTTGTTGCAGAGAATGAAATCCATCGTGCCGGGCCCTTACATCAATCCAAACAATTGATCGAGGAACCTCCCCATCAGCGAAGGTTTCAGCACAACGGGAAAGAGAATGCCAAACAGCGCCCCCAGGAAATGGGCGTCGTGAGCTACATGGCCTGATTCCCTCCTGCCCATCATCCAAGAATAAACCAGGTAACCAACGGCAAAGAGAATCCCGGGGATGGGTATCAGACCGAAAAAATAGAGTTTCTCCCAGGGATACAGAAAAATATAGGTGAAGAGAATGGCTGAGACTGCCCCGGAAGCCCCGATGGCATTGTAATAGTAGTTGTTGCGGTGAACCCGCAAAGCATAGAGATTCGAAGCCAGTGCTCCTCCCAGGTAAAGCAGGACGAAAAAAAGTTCCCCCGCCCGGCCGAACAGCTGGCTGAAGCTGCTTTCAACAGCGAGTCCAAAGAAGTAAAGCACCATCATGTTTACCAGCAGGTGGGTCCAGCTGGCATGCACCAGGATGTGGCTTATTAAACGGTAGTACTGATGGCCATGGACGATGCCGGCGGCATTGAACAGCAGTTTTTCAACCAGCTCCCGGTTCCGGAAACCCAGGTACGATACCGTTGCCGTTATCCCTATGAGGATCCATGTTACCATCTCAGTGAAGGATTTTGTAGACCAGTTCTTTCAGAAGATCTGCCTCCGACATCCCGGGGGCTGCATTCAAACCCTTGCCCTTCAGATCGTATTCGCGGATCATGCCGATGATCTCAAACAGCCGGGTCCGGTGGTACCTGTTGGCCGCTTCCGCATATTTCCTGACGAAAAACGAATGGATGCCCAGAGCTGAAGAAAGTGCCTTTTCCGATTTGTCGGGTAAGAAATGGTATCTGAAAAGCTTGGAATAGTAGGTGAACAGGTTTCCGGTGAGCGAGGTGAAAGAACAGGCATTCGGGTTGGCAGCCATGTAATTCACAATCCGGTTGGCCTTCAGAACATTCTTTTCCCCCAGCGCATCGGTGAGCTCGTAGGTGTTGTACTCCTTGCTGATCCCGATGTTTTTCTCCACTTCGTCGGGAGTGATCTTCCTGCCTGCCGGAATCACCAGAAAGAGTTTATTCAGTTCGCCGGCAAGCCGGCTCAGATCGGCGCCGACAAAATCGGTCAGCATCTGCGAAGCCTGCGGGGTTATGGAATAGCCTTTGCCGGAAACATGGTTTTCTATCCACCCGGGAACCTGGTATTCCCGCAGTTTTTTGGTCTCCAGGTAAATCGTGTTGCTTTGGATGATCTTCCCTTCCGACGTCCTGAGATCCGGTTTGGCATACTTGTAATTGATCACCAACAGTGTCGACGGCGAGGGTGCCTTCAGGTATTTGGCCAGCTGATCCAGTTTTTTCCACGACTGGGCTTCCCTGACGATGATGACCTGCCGGCTGGCCATCATCGGGAACCGCCGGGCTGCCTCCATCACGGTGGTGATGTCGGTGTCTTTCCCATAAAAAACCATCTGGTTAAAACCCCGCTCCTCCTCCGTGAGAACAGTCTGTTCTATGGTACCTGATATCAGATCCATGTAGTAAGGCTCTTCACCGCAAAGAAAATAAACCGGATGAAAGACCCTTTTTTTCAGGTTGTTCATTATGTCGGCGTACTCCATGCCTGCCATCAGAATTTAAGGTGCTTTACCGACTGGCCGTTGTTTTTCAGCTCTAACAGAGACTCAATTCCCAGCCGGAGATGGTTTTCAACAAATTGCGCGTTGACCTTCCTGTCGCTGGCATCGGTTTTTACACCCGTGGAGATCATGGGTTGGTCCGACACCAGAAGAAGAGCCCCCGAAGGTATCGAATTGGCAAATCCCACAATGAAGATGGTGGCTGTTTCCATATCGATGGCCATAGCTCTGGTTTTTTCGAGGTATTTCTTGAACCGTTCATCATACTCCCAGACTCTTTTATTGGTGGTGAAGACCACACCGGTCCAGTAGTCGAGTCCTTTTTCGCGGATGACGTGCGATACGGCCCTCTGAAGGTTGAAGGCAGGCAGGGCCGGGATCTCAGGGGGCAGATAGTCGTTCGACGTACCGTCGCTGCGAATGGCAGCAATGGGCAGGATGAGATCACCAAGGCTGTTTTTGGCTTTCAGCCCTCCGCACTTCCCCAGAAATAATACCGCCTTCGGCATCACTGCACTCAGCAGATCCATCACAGTGGCAGCATTGGGGCTCCCCATCCCGAAGTTGATGATCGTAATCCCTTCGGCTGTGGCACTGGGCATGTTGCGGTCTCCTCCCGCCAGGGTAACCCCGAAACGCTGCGCAAACAGATCTACATACAACTGGAAATTGGTCAGCAGGACATACTTGCCAAAAGCCTCCACCGGCTGCCCTGTATAGCGCGGCAACCAGTTCGCAACTATCTCTTCTTTCGTCTTCATAGCGTCCGGCTTACACGAATTATTATTAATTTCGGAACTTTTAAAAAGGCAAAATTAGCATTTTACCACTCCGTTTCATGCAAAAACTGCAGTTACCTGAATATAGTTTTCCGGTCATCATCCGAAAGGGTAAATCCATGATTTTCGATGATTTCCGCAAGAAATGGGTGGTGCTGACTCCCGAAGAGTGGGTTCGCCAGAATTTCCTCCGGTACCTGGTTGCAGAGAAAAAATTCCCTCCTGCCCTGATGGCTGTCGAAAAGAAAACAACCCTTAACCGTCAGGCCCGCAGGTTCGACCTCCTGGTCTACGACCGCCAGGGTGAACCCTGGCTGATCGGCGAATTCAAAGCCCCTGAGGTGGAGATCCGCCAGGAAGCCTTCGACCAGGCCATCCGCTACAATACCGTGTTGCAGGCTCCCTATTTCCTTGTCTCCAACGGTTTGAAGCATTTCATTTGCCGTGTCGACTTTGCCGGGCACCGTGCTGTGTACCTCGAAGCGGTCCCCGAGTATGGAACCTCTGCCCCCCGGGATTAATCCCCCGGCTTGCACACGCCCGTACACCAGCGAAAATACAGGCTACCCTTCCTTTTCCTGATTCTCTTCTGCCTGATCCTCCTCCTCCCCGTTGTCTGCTGCCTGATACCAGTCGGGAACAAACGTCTGCTCCTCCATGGGCGGCCTGACGTACCCCGCTTTCTTGGGTCGGGGTCCCAGTTCAATGACCGGAAATTCCTCCTCCCTGTAGGCAAACAACGATAGCATATGCCGGATGCAGTTGAGCTGAGCCCTCCGCTTGTCGTCGCTCTCCACGACATACCAGGGTGCCTGCTTGGTGTCGGTATAGGCAAACATCTCATCCTTGGCCTTCGAATACTCAACCCACCGCTCCCGGGAAACCAGATCCATCGGACTGAATTTCCACCGCTTGGTGGGATTGTTGATCCGGTTCAGAAACCGCTTTTCCTGTTCTTCCTCGCTTACAGAAAACCAGTATTTGATAAGGGTTATCCCCGAGCGCATGAGCATACGTTCAAAACTAGGACACGAGCGGAGAAACTCCCAGTATTCTTCATCGGTACAATACCCCATGACCTTTTCGACCCCTGCGCGGTTGTACCAGCTGCGGTCGAAAAATACCATTTCCCCGGCACCGGGAAGGTGGGCGGCATACCGTTGAAAGTACCACTGCGATTTTTCCCTCTCTGTGGGGACACCCAGGGCAACAACCCTGCTGATCCGCGGATTCAGCGGCTCCGTGATTTTCTTTATGGCGGCCCCTTTCCCCGCTGCATCACGGCCTTCGAACAATAGTACGACTTTCAGCTTCTCGCTCTTCACCCAGTTCTGCAACTTGACCAGCTCCAGAAACAAACGTTTCAGTTCGCTTTCGTAAAACTCCTTTTTCAGTTTTCCGTTTTTTCCGATGTTATGCTTTCCCATGGCCTTGAAATTATGCAATGAAGTTAGTGATCCCTGATCAGAAAAACAATTTTCTGCAGGCGGGGTTGATTTATACCAGTATTTTTTGGAAAAACCACTCATCTTTCCATCCCTTGAGGGTGTTGAGCCATTTCTTCCGTATGCCGGTGAGGAGGTATCCGGCTTTCTGGAACAGTTCGATGCTGGGGCTGTTTTCTTCTGAGACGGCGGCAAAGAGTTGCCGTAGTCCGAGGGTTTCTGTCACATACTGTTCCAGGGCTGCGAGAGCGTCGGAAGCATATCCATGCCGGCGGTCCTCCATGCCGGGGATTACAATGCCGACTCCGGCGCGCTGGTGGAAGGGGTCGATGTCGTACAGGTCGACCGCGCCAACAGGACGGAGGTCGGCAGTCTGGATGATCAGTCTTACTTGCCGGGTGGCATAAATATCGTAGGAGGCATGTTCAAGGTACCGGGCCAGGGTGTGCCTGGAAAAAGGCGCCCGGGTATTGCTGGTTTCCCATAGCGAGGAGTCGTTTTCCCACTCATAGAGAAGGTCGAGGTCTGCGGGTTCCAGGGCCCGGATGACCACCCGGCCGTAGGCAAGCAGGTTACTCATGGCGGTGGCTGTCGAGTTTATGCAGGTTCCGGAGCAGCAATCCCAGGTCGTTGCGGATGCGGTAGTCCTTGGCGTATAAAAGGTTTAGCCGGCTCACCCGGGTCAGATCGCTCAGAGCCCCGGGGAAGGCCATCCCCGGGTGGAGGACCCCGGGCCGGATCGCCGGCAGGTTTTCCTGCTGCGGATCGCCGGGAATGTAACCCACCCACGACGCTTTGCCCCCCAGCACCAGGAAGCAATTTTTCAGGAACTGCTTTTTATGGGTTACCATCCAGACGAGGATCCAACAGAAGAACAGCAGCACCAGGGAGACGACAAAGTCGAAGCTTCGCTTGGCCCGCTGGTTTTCGGGTCTGCTGATGGCGTTGATGTTTACCAGGTAGAGTTCCCCGGCGGTATGGATGGAGTTGCTGCCGATGATGCCGAGACTTTCGGGCGGTGCAATTTTATAGTCCACGTCGAGTTCGGTGAGGTCGAGCATGGCGCGTATGATGTCGCCGGAGCCGAGGCTGCCGGCACAAAAGATGATTTCATCGATGCGGTGGATGCGGATGATCTCCCGGAGCCGGGGGAGGGTTCCCAGGTGGTCTTCACCGGTCTCTCCCGGTCCCGGGGAAACGGTCCCGACGATGGCCAGTGATGCCGGCGACAAGGCCAGCAAATCACGTATCCTGCCGGCCTCGGGGAGTTCCCCGATGATGGCGACCCTTTTAGCCCTGCGGGTGTCGAGCTCCACCCCGAAGCCAGGGCGGCTGAGCAGATACCGGCAGGCCGGCAGCAGCACCATGGCCCACAGCGACCCTGTCAGGATCATCACCCTCGAAAACCGGAACTCCTCACCTACCAGCGAGTAGGCGATCAACAGGCCGATGCTGCCCCACAGCAAGCCCCGCACCACCCGGTACAAGCTTACCTTCCTGCGGTAACCCCCCGAAACCAGGATTCCCAGAAGCCAGAACAGGATGTAGACAGGTACCACCCACCGCATATAAACCGACGGATAGTACCCCGGCTCAAACCGGAAACGCTCCCACACCGGCAGGATCAGGGCAAAACCCCCGTAGATCAGCAACCCGTCGAGCACCGGCAGAAAGACCTTCTGAACCCCTCTGCGCAACACAGCCACCAATGCCCGGAACCAGATGGCCGCATTGATCAGCAGGGTGAATACCCGGGCATTCCCCGAGGAAAAATGTTTCCCGGCAAAGATGGCCATCGCCTGGTAGAAGAGCTTCACATAATTAAGACTCTCCTTACGGGTGCTCTCTCCCTTATAGTGGATGATGGTTGTCTCCGGAAAGTAGTAGTTTTTGTATCCCTGCTGCAGAATCCGGTAACTCAGGTCGATATCTTCACCATACATGAAGAAGGTCTCGTCGAGGAGTCCGGTTTTGTCGAGGACGCTTTTCCGAAGCAGCATAAAGGCACCGCACAGGATATCCACAGCATGGGTCTGCGCCGGATCCAGGTAGGTCAGGTGATATCGCCCCAACCGCTTCGACCGGGGAAACAGCGCAGAAAGGCCCGAAATTTTATAAAAAGCCACCCATGGCGTGGGCAGCCCTCGTTTCGACTCCGGCAAAAACCGCCCCTTGCCGTCGATCATACGCACCCCCAGGCCTCCTGCTTCGGGATGGGCATCCATAAATTCCAGCGCCCGCGTGAAGGTGTCTTCTTCCACCACCGTATCCGGGTTGAGCAACAGCACATATTCCCCCGACGATTGCCGGATGGCCTGGTTGTTGGCTTTCGAAAACCCCCTGTTGTCCGGGTTGGCTGTCAGAAGTACCTGCGGAAACTTCTCCCGCACCATCCGGCAGGAACCGTCGATCGACGCATTGTCGACAACCAGGACTTCAGCCTCCAGACCCCGGAGGGCACCCATCACCGAATGGAGGCACTGCTCCAGGAAGTGCCTGACGTTGTAGTTGACGATAACGACCGAAAGTTTCATGCTTTGGTTGCCTGAAAAGGCAAATTTACGGATTCGGGCGAATAAAAGGCCTAAAAAAAGCAGGAACATCCATGTGGCTTTACGCTCAACGCTCAACGCTGATTTTTCATTACCGGGCCAGGCTCCGCTCAAAATCGGTCCGGTTGAGGATGGAACGGCCAAGGGTGATCTCGTCGGTGAACTCCAGGTCGTCACCTACCGAGATGCCCCGCGCCAGCGTGGAGATGACGATGCCGCCCGCCTTCAGCTTCCGGTAGAGGTAAAAATTGGTCGTATCTCCCTCCATGGTTGTCGGCAATGCCAGGATGACCTCCCGGATGGTGCCCGTTTCCACCCGGGCCACCAGCGATTCTATCTCCAGATCGGATGGGGAGATACCGTCCATGGGCGAGATAATCCCTCCCAACACATGGTAAAGCCCGTCGAACTGGTGCGTGTTTTCTACCGCCATGACATCGCGGATATTCTCAACCACACAGATCACAGAAGCATTGCGGGAGGGGCTGGAGCAGATGTCGCAGACGGGAGTGTCGGAAATATTGTGGCATACCCGGCAATACAGAATCTCGTTCCGGAGCCTGATAAGGCTGTTGCCAAAATGGTCGACCGCTTCCTTCTCCTGTCTCAGCAGATGAAGCACCAACCGGAGAGCTGATTTCTTGCCGATTCCGGGAAGGCGCGAAAACTCATTCACGGCGTTTTCCAGCAGCCTGGAGGGAAACCTGTCTGGACTCATAAGCGGATGGTTTGTTCCCGGTCGGGACCCACCGACACGATGGTCACCGGTATACCCGTTTCTTCGGTGATGAAACGAAGGTAATCCCGGAACTCTTTCGGGAAAGCCGAAGAGGTTGTGCAGTCGGCAAGGGGGCTGTTCCACCCGGGAAGATCAACATAAATGGGTTTTACCGGGAGAGCAATATCCGAAGGTACCGTTTCGGCCACCTCCCCGTCGATTTCGTAGCCCACGCACACTTTGATCTGGTCGAACAGGTCGAGGACATCCGACTTCATCATGATCAGTTCGGTAACCCCGTTGAGGAGGATGGCATAACGGAGTGCCACCAGGTCGAGCCATCCGCAGCGGCGCGGTCTTCCCGTGGTGGACCCGAATTCGTTGCCGGCCTTGCGGAGCCTCTCGCCCGTATCATTATCCTGCTCTGTGGGAAAAGGACCGCTGCCCACCCGGGTGCAATAAGCCTTGAAAATCCCCAGCACCCTTCCGATCCGCGAGGGAGCCAGACCCAGACCTGTACAGGCACCGGCACAAATGGTGCTCGACGAGGTGACATACGGATAGGACCCAAAGTCAATATCCAGAAGCGTTCCCTGGGCTCCCTCGGCCAGCACTCTTTTCCCCTGCGACAGAAGATTGTTGATAAGGTATTCCGTGTCGGCAAAAGGATACGACTTAAGCACCCCGATGCCCTCAAACCATTCCCGTTCGCAGGCATCAAAGGCCTCTTCGTAGTCGTACCGGTAGTATTTTTCCAGCAGACTGCGGTGTTTTTCTATCCTGGCGTTGTATTTATCTTCAAAACCATGCAGCAGGTCACCGACCCGCAATCCCTCACGACCGGTTTTATCGCGGTAGGTAGGCCCGATACCCCGCAAGGTAGAGCCTATTTTCATGTCCCCCATGGCGCTTTCCGAGGCAGCATCCAGCAACCGGTGTGTGGGAAGGATCAGATGAGCCTTCTTCGAGATAACCAGGTTCTTCCCGGGATCAAATCCCAAGGCTGCCAGCGACCTGATCTCCTTTTTGAAAACAATCGGATCGATGACCACCCCGTTCCCGATGACGTTGAGGATGCCGGGGTGGAACACTCCCGAGGGAATGGTATGCAACACCTGACGTATCTGGTTGAACGTAAGGGTGTGACCTGCATTGGGACCTCCCTGGAAACGGGCTATCACCTCATACTCCGGGGCCAGGACATCCACCACCTTCCCTTTCCCTTCATCACCCCACTGGAGGCCCAGTAATACATCTGCTTTCACTCGTATAGTTTTAGGTTAATGTTTTACTAGTCAATTATATGCAGCTTGACGATTTATTCTGCTTTTCCTTTCCGTGGAATCCGCCTGCCTGCCGCTTGTCTGCCCTGCCTGCCTGCCGGCAGGGTACATCGTTCCATGTCCTTTAGCGGTCCGTTGATGATGCCTGTTTTATTGCAGTAATCCTGCCCGGTATCCCTTTTCAGCCCTGGTTCCCCGAAAGAAAAACCGCAGACCATCCCGGCTCTGCCGGACTCATTCCGCTGCCTTGCCGTGGTGCCCGTATATATAAAGGGTGTGATGCGACAGGGTGAAATTGTTTCTCAGGCAGGCATCCCGGATAATCTCCAGGATGCGGGGATCATAAAATTCCAGCACCTTCCCGGTGGAAATATCGATCAGGTGATCGTGCCTGACGGTGTCGAAGGCCTTTTCAAACTGGGCCAGGTTCTTCCCAAACTGGTGCTTCACCAGGATCTTGCAGTCCAGCAGCAAATCGATGGTGTTGTACAGGGTCGCCCTGCTTACCCTGTAATTCTTATCCTTCATCGAAACGTATAGCGATTCGACGTCAAAATGGCCGTCACGGGAGTATATCTCATCCACAATGGCATACCTTTCCGGCGTTTTGCGGTGCCCGTGCGATTCCAGATACTCCGTGAACAGGTTCTTCACGGTGTCACTCACGCTGTTTTTGTTCATGTCGGACCCAGGTTAGTACAGTTCACCAAAAATAATAATATTTCGGACGGGTGCGACGGGCACACTTATTCGTTAAGGTTTTCAATGCGGGTCACCTTGTCGATGCCCTTGAGCGCATTCAGCTCCAGAATGAGCTGCTGAAGGTCGGCCGTGTTGTGGATATACAGGAACAGGTCGCCTTCGAACAGTCCGTCGTGGGTGTCGAATTTCACCGACCGCATGTTGATGTTATGCAATTTGGAAATGATGTTGGTGATTTCGTTGACAATGCCCAGGCGGTCGAAGCCACTGAGGTAGAGTCTGGTAAGGTAGGAGAGTTTTTTAAACCGGGCCCATTCGGCATTGATGATCCGTTCACCCTGGCTGGCTACCAGCCGTGAGGCGGAAGGGCAGTTTTTCTTGTGGATGATGACATGGTCGCCCGAGCTGACATACCCGATCACATCGTCGCCGGGAATGGGATTGCAGCATTTAGCCAGGCTGTAGGCCACATCGTCGGGATTTTCGCGGAGCAGGAAGGTCTTTTGCTTGTCGAGCCGCCCGGGCACGTCATCTTCGTCAGCGGCCGGCGCCCCTTTATCCTGGCCCCTGGTTTTTCCCTTCAGCCGGATATTCCAGTACTTGATGAATTTATTCCGCGATTTCGTGGCCAGGATCTTTCCCAGGTCATCCAGCTTGATAAGCCCCATGCCTGTCTGCGAAAAGAGCTGCTCCTTGTTGTTGAGGTTGTAATAGGCCACTATTTTTTTCAGGGTATTGGCCACCACGGGGGCATTGAGCTTCCGGAGTGCCTCCTCCACCATCTCCCGGCCTGTGTCTATATGCTGCCGGTTGTCGGTCCGCAGGGCTTCCCGGATGTTACTCTTGGCCTTGGCTGTGGTGATGTAACTGAGCCACTGATGCTGCGGCACCTGGTTCTCAGAGGTCAGAATCTCGACCTGGTCACCGTTTTGCAGGATATGACCGGGAGGTACCAGTTTCTGGTTGATCTTGGCCCCGATGCATTTGTTGCCCAGGTCGGTGTGGATCTCGTACGCCACGTCGACAACGCTGGAGTTTTTCGGGAGCTTGATCATCTTGCCTTTGGGCGTGAAAACCACAATCTCGGAGGCAAAAAGGTCCAGCTTGAACTCGTCGAGGAATTCAAAAGCATCGTATTCCGAGTTGGCAAGGTGGTCGCGGATCCGGCCGATCCAACGGTCCAGTTCATTTTCCGGGGTGGGGGAGTCCTTGTACTTGTAATGGGCGGCAAATCCGTATTCGGCAACCTGGTCCATGCGCTCGGTGCGGATCTGCACTTCCACCCACTTACCCTGCGGGCCCATGACCGTCACATGCAGCGATTCGTAGCCATTGGCCCGCGGCATGGTGATCCAGTCGCGGATCCGGTCTGGCTTGGGGGAGTAAATGTCGGTGACCAGCGACAGCACTTCGAAACACTGCCGTTTTTCCGAAAAACCCGGTTTGGCCTTCAAGATGATCCGGATGGCCAGAAGATCGTAGATCTCATCAAAGGTAACCCCCTTGGTGTGCATCTTATTCCAGATCGAAAAAAGGGTCTTCAGCCGGTGGGTCACCGTACAGTCGATGTTCTCCTCGGCCAGCCGCTTGCGGATGGGTGCGATGAATTCGTTGACGAGGTAATTCCGCCTCTCCTCCTGGTTGTGGAGCTGATAGAAGAGGTGTTTGTAATCCTCGGGATGTTTGAAACGGAAGCTGAGATCTTCGAGTTCGTTTTTTATGGCATACAGACCCAGCCGGTGCGCCAGGGGAGCGTATAGGTAGAGGGTTTCCCCCGCCACTTTCAGCTGCTTCAGCGGAGGCAGCGATTCCAGGGTTCTCATGTTGTGAAGCCTGTCGGCCAGCTTGATCAGGATGGTCCTGACATCGTCCGACAGGGTCATCAGCATCTTCTTCAGCGTCAGCGCCTGCCGGGTGTCCATCTCTCCCGACAGCTTGGTAAGCCCGTCAACTATGCGGGATACATTTTCGCCGAAGAGGGCACGTATGTCTTCTACGGTAAAATCGGTGTCCTCCACCACGTCGTGGAGGATGGCTGCTATCACCGAGGTAGCCCCCAGGCCCAGATCGTGCGCCACAATCGTGGCTACCGCCACCGGATGTATGATGTAGGGTTCCCCCGACTTCCGGCGGATGCCGTCATGGGCCGAATTGGCGAACAGAAAGGCCTTGTCGACTTTTTCCATCCGCTCGGTATCAAACCGCTTCCCGATTTCCCTCTTCAGGTCATCGTAACAGTCGTTGATCTGCCGGATCTCAGCTTTTGTGAACAGTGACATTCCTTATGGTTACCTTTCCTTTTTCTTCCACCAGGAGGTTCGTCCCAATGCCGGCTCTCCGGCCTGCTTCCACATCCCAGGGCTTGTCCCCGATCAAAATGCACCGCGACGGATCCAGGCCGTATTCCCGGATGGCTGCAAGGATCATACCGGGATGGGGCTTACGGCATCCGCACGCCCCCGTAAAGTCAGGGTGATGCGGACAATGGTAAACCTTTGTGATGGTTATCCCCCGGTCTTTGAACTGCTGAACCATCCATTTTGTGAGGACGTTATAATCTTCCTCGGTGTAATATCCGCGGGCGATGCCCGCCTGGTTCGTAATCACAAAAATAAGATATCCCCGCCTGAAATAGTTCCCTGCGAGTTCAAAAATTCCTTCCCGGAATGTAAAATCTTCCACCCTCCACACATAGTTTTTTTCCACGTTGATGGTGCCATCGCGGTCAAGGAACAGAGCCTTCCGGCCTTTGCCGGTTTTCTTTTTTTCAGGCGTCATCGTCGGCGGTCTTTCTTGTTTCCTTCAGGATGGCAGCCGCCTGGCGGTAAGTCTCCGGAATGCCGATATCGATGAACGGGGCGTCGGAAACCATGGCAAAGAACCGTTTCCGGGAGGCAAAGGGTTCGAGAAACTCTTTTTCGAACGAGAACTTTTCCGGGAGGCCGGTGCCGTCGAAGAGCCTGCGGCCGGCGAGGTAGATGCCCCCATTGATAAGAGGGCTGGTGGGGGTTTCTGTTTTTTCCAGGAATTGTACGATTCTTCCTTTGTCGTTCAGAAGAAGGGTACCATAGCGGGAGGTGTCTTTTGCCCGGTGGAGGGCGATGGCCAGATGGGCGCGGTGGAGGGTGAAACACTGCCGGAGCCGGGAAAGAGCTACGGGGAAGTAGGTGTCGCCATTGACGACGAAGACCTTGTTGCCTTGGCAGTGCTGAAGGGCTGCAGCCAAGCCGCCGCCGGTGCCCAGGGGAGACTCCTCCACGGAGTAGGCCAGGGCCAGGCCACGGTAACTATCCCCAAAATGAGACTGGATGATGTCGTGTTGGTAGCCCACCGAGAGGATCACCCTGCAGATGCCTTCTCCTGACAGGTAATCAAGGAGATATTCCAGAAATGGTCTCCCGGCAACAGGAGCCATGGGTTTGGGCATCCCGCGAAGAACTTCCTGCAGACGGGTGCCCAGGCCTCCGGCCAGAACGATGGCTTCAGACACGGTCATGGAACAGGGCTCTTTCGGCAATCTCACACAGGATATGGCCTATGGTAATGTGGGCCTCCTGAATGCGGGGGGTGTCGCCCGAAGGAACCCCCAGGAGAAGGTCACACCGCTCCTTCATCTTACCCCCGCCTGCCCCCGTGAAGCCGATGACCGACATTCCCCTTTCCCGGGCTGCAGCAATGGCTTCGAGGATATTCCCCGAGTTGCCACTGGTGGAAAGAGCTACCAGCAGGTCTCCGGGGCTGCCGAAGCCCTCGACATACCGGGCAAAGGCCTTGTCGAAACGGTAATCGTTCGAATAGGCGGTGAGGAAAGAGCTGTTTACATGGCACGCTTCTGCCGGAAGGGCCGGGCGGTCCAGGTAAAATTTCCCCGAAAGCTCAGCAGCCAGGTGCTGGGCGTCGGCAGCACTGCCCCCGTTGCCGCAAAACAGAACCCGGCGTCCGGCCTTCAGCGTCGCGGTGAGCAGTAACGCCGCCTCCCCGATAGCCTCCACCAGAGCCGCACTCTCCAGAATCTTCTGTTTCACACTTATGCTCTCCATGATGCGCCCGGAAACCAACCGCCTGATATCTTCGTCCATAATCTTTATTCTTAATAAATGCTGTGGGGGTTAAAAGTAATATTTTTCTGCATACGGGGTCCGCATCAACCGCTACGCGGTATTTTCATTCCCGTCTGAGCCGGGACTTCCCCGTGGAGTCATTCTGACTTACGGGGCAAGCTGCTTCGCTATGTGGGCTGCTCTCCGTTTTTCACTCCCGCCTGAGGCGGGACTCCGCTTCGCTCCGTTTTCACTTTTCACTCTTCGTTTTTCACTCCCTACTCTTTTTCACTTTCCGCTCTCCGCTCTCCGCTTTTTTTCA
>CAZYUA010000018.1:0-85574 GCA_964650525.1 uncultured Prolixibacteraceae bacterium | reverse complement strand
GCTAAGAGCTTTTTTGCTGCCCTCCCTCCAATTACATGTCCTTTTGTGGCCGGGCCACTGAAACTAAAAACTAACGGCCATGAGGGTTTCATGTGTTTAAAATATTTAGTTTCTGTGGTAAATGTCGTGAAACATATGTAATTGGCTCTGCCGAACTTCGTTTCCTGTGTGGTTCATCATCACGTTTGGGCTTGCTCAAGAAGAGACGGGTTTTTCATACTTTATAAGATGGCGTTTTACTGGTTTCTCTTTTGAAACGAATGGAATCCTTTTTAATGAGTCATCACCGGGGGTGCAAATCATCCAAAGACATCTAATTTGTTATGGGTTTATTATCTTTTTTGTTTTTTAGCCATTCAGGAACAGGGCTTTCAAGAAACGGAACCCTGGCATAGGGAACGCTGGACAGACTGTTGATTTTGCCATGTCCTCCCTCGTTCTTGTGGCAGTCGATGCAGCGCCTTCCTTCCCGGATTTCCCTGTACATCCTGACAGATGCTTCCAGTTGAGGATCTACCAGTTGTTGTTCATGACAGCGGATGCAATTGCTTTGGACTACCCTGGCACCTGGTGGAAGAATCATGATCACCTGTCTTTCCTTTCTCAGGGTGAAAAGAAGGGAATGGCGCAAGCCATCGGCAGCCTTAAAATAGTATTTGTTGAAAACATTGTTGTGCGGTACATGACAGTCGTTACAATGTGCTTTATCGCGATGGGACCCGTGGCTCCAGGTAGCATACTGGGGGGCCATGATGTGGCAGTTGACACACGCTTCCGGCCTGTCGGTGAGGTAACTATGGGCTTTTCCCAGATAAAGGGAGAAGAAACCCAGCCCGGCAAAAATCCCTGCTAAAATCAGAACGGGAAAACGCCATCCGGGTGGCGGAAGCAAACGGCTTAGTAAAGTTGTTATTTTTATGCCCATAATCCTTAAATAATCTATTCCTCACTTTTAAGACTTATCTGCAGGTACCACCCCTGGGGCATTCCCCACCTCTCCGTTATCGGGCCATTTTGTTTCCTGATGCCCCATGCTCCTGTTCTGTCCCTTTTCATTGTGCAAGTATGCCCCGCATCTCTTACAATAAAGAGCGTCGTCGTCGTGTTTGTCGAACATGCAGTTTTGACAAACCTGGGTATTGACAGTCGGAGGTCTGGCAATTAACTGGGCGGTCACTATGCCGGTAGGTACAGCGATAATGCCGTACCCCAGAATCATAATGATACTCGCCAGAAATTGCCCAATGGGAGTAGCAGGGGAGATGTCCCCGTATCCCACAGTGGTGAGTGTAACCACCGCCCAGTAAATACCCGTGGGTATGTCGGTAAATCCGTGTTTCTCCCCTTCAATCAGATACATGACCGTGCCAAAAATGATGACCAGGGTCACGATAACGAATAAAAAAACCAGAATCTTTTCCAGGCTTGCCCTTAGTGCCTTGATCAGGGTATAACCGGCTGACGTGTATCTGGTAAGTTTCATGATGCGGAAAACC
Source organism: uncultured Prolixibacteraceae bacterium (assembly GCA_964650525.1). GTDB lineage: Bacteria > Bacteroidota > Bacteroidia > Bacteroidales > Prolixibacteraceae > UBA1413. The sequence continues at coordinate 84,078 of CAZYUA010000018.1, read as the reverse complement.
CTCAGAAGCCGGATTGCCCGGATGACCAGCAGACTCTGGCCTCCAGGGAAGAATAGCCCCAGGTAACTTGGCAGAATCGCCAGCAAGTCAATGATACCGAAAAAACTCCTGATATAAGCAACAGGCTTTTCTAATACCCATATTCTTAAGATATATTCGATGGTAAAGAGGCCCGTAATCATCCATTCGGCTACTTTCAGCCACAGATGATACCGGGAATTAAAGGATGGGATGCTTTCGAGCGACACCAGCAATATACTCAGGCAGATTGCAAGAATCAGGGCTATATCAAATAGCTTCCCTTTAGCCGTGTCGGCTTCGAAAATGATGGAGTACAGGCGGTTTTTAATAGACTTCATGAAAGAGGATTCCATGCTGAGGTGAAAATACAAAATTTTCTTTGCCCGCACTCCCAGGCGTAGAAATAAATATTGATAATGTAAATGTCATGTAATCAATCGAATGAATAAAACGATTGTCCGAAAGGCAGCCGGTTTTCCTGTTTTTGAAAGGGGAGGGTGTCAACTGATGACGGCCCATTCGAATCCTGTTTCTGGCCCACGAGCAAGGGAATGGCGTAAAATCCTATAGTCGCCGGTCTCTAGGTTGGGGTCTGCAAGCAAGATCTCCCTGGCGTCTTTTCGGGCCATTTCGAGGATTTCACCATCTTTGGCCAGGTTGGCGATTTTGAGGTCAAAGCCGATACCGCTTTGCTGGGTGCCTTCCATGTCGCCATATCCGCGCAAACGCATATCCATTTCTGCAATTTCAAATCCATCGTTGGTTTTAACCATGATATCCAGGCGTTTGCGACTTTCGTTGCTGGTTTTATAAGCCGACATCAGGATGCAGTAGGATTGTCCTGCCCCTCTGCCCACCCTGCCACGTAACTGGTGTAACTGCGACAGGCCAAACCTTTCGGCACTCTCGATGACCATAACCGTTGCATTCGGTACATCGACCCCGACTTCGATGACGGTGGTGGCTACCAGAATGCGGGTTTTCCCTTCTTTAAAGTTCACCATTTCCCTTTCCTTGTCTGAAGGTTTCATCCGTCCATGGACCATGGAGATCTCCCATCCGTTGAATTCTTCACAAATGTGGCTGAATCCTTCCTCCAGGTTTTTAAGGTCCAGATTTTCTGATTCCGAGATCAGAGGAAACACGAAATAGACCTGCCTGCCTGCCATTAGTTGTTGCCGGATGAACGTATAGACTTCCGGCCTTTTATGCTCATGGAAATGGAGGGTCTGGACTGGTTTCCTGCCCGGAGGCAGGGTATCGATAACAGAAACATCCAGGTCGCCATATACTGTCATGGCCAGCGTCCGGGGAATGGGAGTGGCCGTCATGACCAGGATATGGGGCGGTATGGCATCGGTTTTCTGCCATAATTTTGCCCGCTGAGCTACCCCGAACCGGTGTTGTTCGTCAATAATCACCAAGCCCAGACGGCTGAAACTAACCTGATCTTCTATAAGGGCATGGGTGCCGATCAGCAGGTGCATTTTACCGCTGCGCAGTTTCTCATGGATTACAGGTCTTTCGGAAGCTTTTGTAGAACCCGTCAGAAGGCCAAGCTCCAGATTCATCCCTTCCAGCAGTCTGCTGATGGTAGCATAGTGCTGCTGGGCTAAAATTTCTGTCGGGGCCATCAGGCAACACTGAAACTCATTGTCAATGGCAATCAGGGCACTCATCAGGGCTACCAGGGTCTTTCCGCTGCCTACATCACCTTGAAGAAGCCGGTTCATCTGGATGTCCCGGGCTACGTCCTTCCGTATCTCCCGGATAACCCTTTTCTGGGCTTCCGTCAATTCAAACGGCAGAAAATGATGATAGAAGGTGTTAAAATTGTATCCCACCCTGTGAAACGGATACCCTTTAAATTTATCCTCGCGATTATGCTTGATGCTTAGGATTTTGAGCTGAATAAAGAACAACTCTTCGTATTTAAGCCTGAAGCGGGCATTCCTCAGCTCGTGGGTGTTTTCAGGCCTGTGAATAACCATCAGAGCCTTTTCTAGGGGCATTATTTTCAACCTGCTGATCAATACAGCAGGAAGGGTTTCACCGATTTTACCCGCAACTTTTTCAAGGAGCACCATCATAAGCCGGTGCAGGGTTTTTGACGTGATGAATTTTTTTTTCAGATTTTCCGTGGTACCATACTGAGCCTGGAAAATCCCGGCAGGAAGAAGCGAGAGATCTCCCTCTGCTTCCACTTCAGGGTGGACAATACTGACCCGTCCGCTGAACTCCGAAGGCTTTCCGAAAATGGTATAGGTAGTATTGAGCTTCAGGTGTTCTTTCATCCATTTGACCCCCTGAAACCATACCAGTTCAATGCTTCCTGTTTCATCACCGAACCAGGCGGTAAGCCTTTGCTTGTTCCCTATGCCTGCCACCTCCAAGGCTGTGATCTTCCCCTTCACCTGTACGTGCGGCATCTGTGCCTGAACTTCTCCGGCCTTGTAAAACCGGGTCCGGTCTATATACTTAAAAGGAAAATAGTACAGAAGATCTCTGAAAGTCTCAATGTTCAGTTCTTTCTTGAGCATTTCCGCTCTCACGGGGCCAACACCCGGAAGAAATTTTATATTTTGGTCCAGAAATTCCGACATGACCAGCAAAGATAAGAAACTGAAGCCAATTTCAGAACCGGACTTTTCACCTGAATGGTGGCCGGAATCCGGTTATGCTTCCCGGGGGCTTTCCCATTTCTTCATGACAGGTTGTCAGCAGATATGACTCGACCAGAAAAGACAATTAAGCCCATCCGCAGCAACCGATGGGGTGCGGGTATCCATTCCCCTTTTGCCTGTGACCTGGTCACCAGGGTCCTGTTCGGAAAGTCAGATCCGGATAGCCCGGATGATCCAGTGATGAATCGCTTACCCTGCCACACCAAAAGGCAAACCAGAATGATATTTCGTCTGGTTGATTTTTTCAGTCCGGCGAAAATACGAATCGTGGGAAACCTGTGTTTTCCGGGCTCTCCTGGTTTCCGTTTCTGCGAAAGGACTACATTTGCGACAGGAGAGGATTTCCCGGGAATTTTCGACTTTGAAAACAACGAAATGATCATTTGGAAGGAGACACCAGGTATCTTGCCGGAAATCCGGACACCTATTCACGACTCCTGCTGGATCCTGATGAACCTGAGAAATAAAGAGATGCAGAAATTTATGGATTATTTGAGAAATTCACCGGCCGTACAGGTAACCCTGGAAGTTCATCGGACAGGAATTGTGATTTTCAACCGGGAATTGCAAAAACAGGATTATGTACTTTTGAACAGTTTTTATTAAAAGATGTTTTATGGAAAAGGTTATCCATTTGGAAAACATTGTCAAGAACTACCGGGTGGGACCCACGGTTGTCAGGGCCTTGCGATCGGTGTCCCTTGACATATACAAAGGGGAGTATGTAGCTGTAATGGGAGCTTCAGGATCGGGCAAGTCGACACTCATGAATATCATAGGATGCCTGGATTCCCCAACTTCCGGCCGATATATTCTCAATGGCACGGAGGCAAGCAGTCTCAGCGATAATCGTCTGGCTGAAATCCGGAACCGTGAAATCGGATTTGTATTCCAGGTTTTTAACCTTTTACCGCGGAACAGCGCGCTGGACAATGTGATGCTTCCTCTTGTATATGCCGGTGAGCGCAAAGTTGCCCGCCGGGAAAAAGCGAAGAAAATGCTCGAGGATGTTGGCCTAAGTGACCGTATTGAACACAAGCCCAACGAACTGTCGGGAGGACAGAGACAAAGGGTCGCTATTGCCCGGGCTCTGGTAAACAAACCCTCACTGTTGCTGGCGGATGAGCCTACCGGCAACCTCGATTCTGAAATATCGGAAGAAATCATGAAACTCTTTTCAGAAATTCACCGCAAGGGAAATACCCTCCTGGTTGTAACCCATGAGGAGAGCATCGCCCTGCACGCTCATCGCATCATCCGGTTGAAGGATGGCATGGTGGAGTCTGACAAAATCAATCCAAATCCTGTTTATTAACAGAAAATCAGTGTTTTAATGGAATCCAGAATCTATACTAAAACTGGGGATGATGGCACCACCGGATTGGTGGGCGGTAACAGGGTCTCAAAAAGTGATCTCAGACTGGAAGCCTATGGTACCGTTGATGAACTGAATGCCTGGTTAGGATTACTGACTACAGAAATTGAAACGGATGTCACCGACCTGCTCCTTTCCATTCAACAGAACCTGTTCATCATCGGGTCGAAATTGGCTACTGTGGAAAAGGAACATCGTCTGACAGTCAGGCTGAACATCGGAGAATCCGCCATCAGGGAGCTGGAGCAGGCCATTGATGCCTGCACCGGAATGTTGCCTCCCCTGCGCCATTTTATCATCCCGGGTGGTTCTTCGGTGGCTTGCCGGTGCCATATCGCCAGAACCGTTTGCAGAAGAGCCGAAAGAAGAATCGTACAACTTTCAGAAAACCATTTCGTTGACCCCCTCATTTTGAAGTATATGAACCGGCTTTCTGATTTCCTTTTTGTCCTGTCACGGAAATTAAATTCCGACACCAAAAACAATGAAACATACTGGATCGGGAACCCGGGGGATTAACCTGATTACCAGACTTTTGTAAAACATTTATACAAGTGACCCGATTACCCTGGAAATAGCCCGAAAGATTGTTTTTTTTGAATTACCGGATGGATTTGCTATTTTTACATTGATCAAAACCAAAATAAAGGTCCCAGAATGAAAATTGATAGTGGTGAATCCCTGATTTACAGTTATTTAAGACACGTAAAGAAGTGCTTTATCGTGCAAACAAACTGGAAACCTTCCGGAAACTGGTTCATCGACAAAGACCTGGCAGGAAAGGTATATGATGAATTTATAGCCATACAGCAGCATAAGGCTTTTAAAGATATTTTCAAAACCAATTTCGAGCATACAATCCGGCAAACAGAAGTGGATGTTCTGGGTATGGATCCTTTTGGCACCATGTACGCCGTCAATGTGATCTTTAACGAACTGGGCATTAATTATGGTTCAAAAACCGATACCAGAAACAGGGTTGTCAAAAACCTCCTGAGAGCCCATTTAGTGCTGGATTGCTTTTTCCCCGGAAGAGAGCATGTAATTATGTTCTGTGCTCCTAAAGTAACCCTTCCTGCATCGGAAATCCTTCAGGAATATTTCCGTATCCTGGATCAGGACTTTTCGACTCCTGACAGGAAATTCCTGTTTGTTTCCAATGAGGAATTCAGGGATGAAATCCTTATGGAAACGGTAAACCGGAGTCAGGATGAGTTTGATACCAATGAGCTGTTTCTGAGGTCTTTTAAACTGCTTACCCTTTTTGCCGGTGATGTTCATGAAGAACAGGCCCGGGAGGAAGTGATAGAGTCCAGCCATCACCCCGTTGCGGATGAAGAGCCTGCTGATGGTGAACCGGTAACCAAACCGGAAAAGATGCCCGAAAGGACAAAAAAATTAAGAAAATCCCGGAAAGAAACGCAGAGCTCTTCAGAACCAGGGTTGATTGGCGGTGCCCCGTTGCCTGGAAGCATAATAAAAGAAGACGAAACGGCAAAGGCACCCGGGGGCCTCCCGGTAATCGAAGTGGAATCCTCGTTACAGGAGTCTTCCTCTGCCGGTTTGGTTCCAGAAGAGCAGAATGACAAACCGGCATTCGATGAAAAAACTTTGAAGGAAATTGAAAAAGTAAAAAACAGGGTACCCCGGTGGTTTGCCAGATCGAATCAAACCAACAGCAGGATTCTGATTGCCTATATGCAAATTCTTGAAAAAAAGGACCAGGTAACTCTGGAAGAGCTCAAAGAGGCTTGCCGGGAAATCTCCGGGTTTTCTGGAAATTACTCACAAATGTCCAATATTGCTGACATCAACCACGGCAAGATATTTTGCACAAACAATGGCATGGTAACACTTTGGGAACCTGTAAGCGATTTCATTATCAGGGAATATATTGCTTATAAGGCCTCTTATTATAAGCCGGCGGAATGAAAGGGATTCGGCCGGCTTGCCTCTGTTTCCCTATGTGAATACACCGTCTTATTCTTTTGTGTGTTCCACTTCCGTTAATTTCATACGCAAATAATGGTCTTAACAGTTTATATATCATTGCGTTACATTAAATCGCTCTTTTCAGGAACAAACTGCTCAGTATGGAACTCGCATGGGAGATTATTTACATCTCCTTTTGTTGTGACAGTTCGCCATGCTCGTTTCATGTGACAGGTAACAGATTGGAATAATATTTGCAATCAATGAGTTTTCAATGGAAGTTTTTTATTACCTTCGCGAAAATTTTAAAAAAGCCAATTAATTACCTCTTAATTATCAATTAATATGTATTGGACACTCGAACTGGCATCCAAACTGGAAGATGCTCCCTGGCCTGCAACGAAAGATGAACTGATTGATTTTGCCATCCGGTCAGGTGCTCCGCTTGAAGTCATCGAGAATCTTCAGGAAATCGAAGACGAAGGTGAAGTGTACGATAGCATCGAAGACATCTGGCCCGATTATCCGAGTAAAGATGATTTTTTCTTTAACGAAGATGAGTATTGAAACGAATACTGGGAAAACAGGCAAAAGCCTGTTTTTCTGTTTTCAGCGATGCGTTACGTCAGCCGAAATGGCCGGTTTAAGAGTGTCAGTGAACTTACCCTGATTTTTCATGCAGACGATAGGTATTGAGCAAGAGATTCGGACGAAGGTTCCCAAGCTTCGTTTATTAAGCCTGGAGTGTGATGTGAAAGTGGAAGAATCCTCGTCCGGATTAAGCCGGATCTTAGATGAAACCTGTCAAAAGCTTCGCAGTACACTGTCGCTGGAGACCATTCGTCAGATTCCTGCCATCCGGGATTCGCGCATAGCTTACAGGGCTGCTGGGAAGGATCCGGCAAGATACCGGCTTTCAGCCGAAGCTCTCATGAGGCGGGTGGTGAAAGGGGAGGAACTTTACCGGATCAGCAATGTGGTGGATCTGCTGAACCTTGTCTCCCTGAATACCGGGTTTTCCATCGGGGGGTATGATAGTTCAAAAATCACAGGGACGGTTCGTTTTGGCATCGGCGGAACCAATGAACTCTATACGGGTATTGGCCGGGGTCTGCTGAATATTGAAGGATTGCCGGTGTTTCGTGATGATGACGGGGCTTTCGGCAGCCCTACCAGCGACTCTTTGCGCACCTGTGTCGACTCCGGCACACAACGGTTCCTGATGATCATCATTGACTTTGGTGGCAGCAGCGAACTTGATGCAGCAGGAGCAATGGCAGCCTCCTTTTTACGACAATTTGCCGGAGGTGACAATCTGGAAATAGTTTTGACCCAATAAACGATTATGAAGCAATTCTGTAAACTCTTATTGAGACTCCTGAGGTGGGAAGTAATTTCCGGGGAGATGCCCGATAAAAAAGCCATCATCATCGGGGTTCCTCATACCAGCATTTGGGACTTTGTGATTTCCTGGATTTTTTACACATCGGTGGGGGGAGTAGCCCATGTGGTGGTTAAAAAGGAGATGTTTTTTTGGCCGCTTGGTTTTATCCTCAGGAAAATGGGAGCTATTCCGGTTGACCGCACCAAAGGGGTATCCCTTGCCAAGCAGGTCATTGATGCTTTCAACCGGAACGAAAAATTCCATCTGGCAATCACTCCTGAAGGCACCCGGAAACGAACCCAAAAATGGAAAGCCGGTTTTCATGCTATAGCCAGAGCCACGGGAGCCAGGGTTTACCTTGGTTTCTTTGATTGGGGAAAGAAAAGAGTCGGATGGTATCAGACGCTCGAGCTCACAGAGGATCCACAGGCTGACATCCGCAGGATGAAAGCTTATTACCGGTCTCTGGGCATACAGGGAAAGCATCCGGAGTTGTATACCGACGAAGAATAAGTAAGCCTACTGTTTAAATGCCAGCTTCCGATACGTTGAAAGTCACGTTGCTGCAGACCAATCCCTTGTGGGAAGATAAGGCTGCCAACCGGGACACAATTAACCGTCTTACCGAATCCCTTTCAGGAACGGATCTTCTTCTTCTTCCGGAAATGTTTTCCACGGGTTTTACCATGCGTACAGCCGAAGTGGCTGAACCCATGGATGGTCCGACGGTGAAATGGATGCAGAACCTGGCTGAAGTAAGGAATTCGGTTGTTGCCGGAAGCCTGGTCATCCAAGACAAGGATCGTTATGTCAACCGGCTGGTTTGGGTTTCACCCGATCAAACCTTGCAATGGTACGATAAACGACATCTTTTCACCATGGGGGAGGAACCCCTGCATTTCTACCCCGGCGCGGAACGCGTCTCCATTGACTGGCTGGGATGGCGTTTCCGTCTGCTGGTGTGTTATGACCTGCGGTTCCCCGTGTGGAGCCGCAACAACGACGGATACGATGTTTTGGTATATCTGGCCAATTGGCCTTCAGCCAGACATTACGTGTGGAAAACCCTCCTTTTGGCGCGGGCTGTCGAGAATCAATCTTACTGTATTGGCTTAAACCGGGTAGGTATCGACGGGATGGGAATTCATTATAATGGCGGATCTGCCGTCATTTCTCCACGTGGTAAAGCTGCCTGGCTCGGCAATACCGAAACTGTATCAACTTTTACTCTTTCGTATACCGATCTGCATTCCTTCAGGGCAAAATTTCCCGTACTGGACGACAGGGACTCTTTTACCCTTTCATCTTAGCTCCGGTAAAAAGTCAGGGGAAGGGGCTGATGGCCACTTATTCCATCAGCTGCTCCTTCAGAAAGGCGGTCATTTTCTTGTACAGATGCAAGGTGGTGTTTCCCCCCCTGATGCTGTGGTTACGGTTGGTATAAATGGCCATCTCAAAGGGTATCCCTGCTTGTACCAGTGCTTCTGAAAATTCCATGGTATTCTGCAGGTGGACGTTATCGTCGGCAGAACCATGAACCAGAAGCAGCCTTCCACTGATTTTTCCTGCGTGGCTGATCGGAGAATTTTCCGTATATCCTGAAAGATTCTCCGCCGGCGTTCGCATGTACCGCTCGGTATAGATGTTGTCGTAGTACCGCCAGTCGGTGACAGGGGCTACGGCAATGCCTGCTTTAAACAGATCGCCGCCTTTGGTCAGGGTGAGGGCAGTCGTAAAACCGCCGTAACTCCAACCCCAAATGGCCATGTTCCGGCTATCCACAAATGGCAGAGTGGTCAGATGACGGGCCGTTTCAACCAGATCATCCGTCTCGAATTTTCCCAACTGCATGTAGGTGACCTTTCTGAATTCTTCACCCCGGGCACCGGTACCCCTGGGGTCGACGCACACAACCAGGAATCCCTCCTGAGCGAGATATTCATCCCACCCAATGCTCCAAGAATCGGTAACCTTCTGCGAATTAGGACCGCTGTACTGGTTTATCACCACGGGGTATCTCTGGCCAGGATCAAATCCGGGAGGTTTAATCATCCAACCATTCAGAAGAATGTTACCCGACGTAGCGAAAGAAAAGAATTCCTTTTCCGGGAGTTTGTATCCGGCAAGCTTCTGCCTGAGCAGATGATTGTCTTCAAGGACCCTGATTTGTTTCCCTTTCCAGTCGTGCAAGGTTACCTGCATGGGTGTGGTGTGGTTGCTTAAGTAATTGACGTACAAAGCGAAGTCCGGACTAAAAAGGGCTTTGTTGGTGCCTAAAGCCGACGGGAGGAGACCGCTTTTTTTTCCATCCTGGCTGACGAAGCCGACTTCCCGGCGCAGGGGCGAAGTGGTGGCTGCCTGGTAATAATACAGTTTCCTTACCGGATCAAAGCCGTAGAAATCGGTGACATCAAACTTTCCCCTGGTAAGCTGAACCCTTTCAAATCCCTCGCGGTCGTGAAGGTAAAGATGGGAGTACCCATCCCTCTCGCTGATCACAACAAACTGACCATCAGCGAGAAAAGTAAATTTCTCAGGAAAACTTTCATCAATATACTTCTCATTTTTCTCGGTAAAAAGAAGTCTTGATTCCCCAGTGTACGGATTGGCGAGCAGCCCGTCTAAAACATTTTGCCTCCGGTTAAGCCTGAATAGCAAGCAATTTTTCCCGTCTGGTGTCCATCTGAATCCGGGGAGGTACTGGTCCTGCTCCCCGCCGGTATCGGCCGTGATGGTAGTCTTGGTGGCAAGGTCATACATCCGTACAGTGACCCGGGAATTTTTTTCTCCTGCCTTGGGATATTTAAACGCTTTGGTGCCGGGATACAATCCATACTCCCCGAGCGACGGTTTGTCTCCCCGATAGAGGGTCATGCTGAAATCTTTTACTTCCGACTCATCAAACCGTAAATAAGCCAAAAACCTGCTGTCTGGCGACCACGCAAATGCTTTGGAAAACCCAAATTCCTCCTCGTAAACCCAGTCGGTGGTACCGTTGATGATTTTGTCCTTTTCGCCATCGAAAGTAATCTGGCTTTCGGTTCCGAATTTTAAATTTTTGATGAACAAGTTGTTATTCCTGGCAAAAGCAATTTTTTCCCCGTCAGGCGAAAAAGTAGCTTGTTGTTGTTTGCCTTTCTCCGATAAAGATTTCAATTCGCCGGTAATGCTATTCCAGACATAATAGGAGGCAATGGAAGAATGTCTGTACACCGGTTCCACATCTGCCACCAGCAAAATCCGGGTTTCGTCAGGACTGAATAAGTAATCGCTGAATTTGCGAATAGGAGACTCGTCTTCCTTTGATACATCCAGGATAACCTTTTCCGGTTTTCCAGTGAGGCACGAGAAGGCTGTAATCCTGCATCCTTCTTCGCTGCGGGTGTATAGAGTCCCGTTGTTCATAAACCTGAATCCGGGTACAGTTTCCTGAGAAAATTTCCTGTCCCTGAAGAGATCCTCCAGGGTTACTATTTCCTGACTATAGCAACGGAATAGTGCAGGGATCAGAAAAAACCACAATAATAGGGTTCGCATGAAAACCTCCTTTGTTATCAAAACTGAGTTCACCGCAAAATAAATCAAAATTGATTTGAGAACCGCTCTGATGCAGCTGTTTTTCAAAGAGAACCGGACCTTCTGTTTCAAACCGGGGAGAAGTGGTGCCTGTAAAGGCCTGAGACCGGGCTTGGAAACCGGTTTCTTTATTTTATGGTAAACTGAGCGAAAAATAGCGGGCAAATGGATATGTTTGAAAGGAAAGTTGTACTTTTGCGGACTTAATTTCAAGAATATAAAACCATATGATTAAGCTGACCTTTCCTGATCGTTCCATCCGGGAATTTGAAGCAGGGATAACCGGTCTTCAGATTGCAGAGTCTCTTTCGGGCCGCCTTGCCAAAGAAGCGCTGGCGGTAGTTATGGATGGGGAAGTCGTGGATCTGACCAGACCGATAGAAAAGGACAGTTTGGTAAGAATACTCACATGGGAAGACAGGGAAGGAAAAGAGACCTTTTGGCATACTTCTGCCCACCTGATGGCCCAGGCCATTGAATGGTTATATCCCGGAACCCGTTTCGGAATAGGACCTACGGTGGATACCGGATTTTATTACGATGTGGAGTTACCCGAAGGCCAACAACTGACAGAAAAGGATTTTGAAAAGCTGGAGAAAAAAATGCTCGAACTGGCCCGCGGGCAGCAGCAGGTGATAAGAATCCCCATATCCAAGGAGAAGGCACTGGGCATGTTCACACAGAAAGGGGATCACCTGAAACTGGAACTCATTGGTGAACTGGAAGATGGTACTATCACCCTTTACAACCAGGGTTCGTTTACCGACTTATGCCGCGGGCCTCATCTCCCCGACACGGGATATATACGGGCAGTGAAGCTCACCTCTCTGGCAGGAGCCTACTGGAGAGGCAATGAGCAAAACAAAATGCTGACCCGGGTGTATGGGGTGACCTTCCCAAAACAAAAAATGCTGGAAGAGTATCTCTTCATGGTCGAAGAGGCAAAAAAGAGAGACCACAGGAAGCTGGGAAAGGAGATGGAACTGTTTACCTTTTCAGAAGCTGTGGGGCTTGGGTTGCCCCTTTGGTTGCCCAAAGGAGCCATGTTGCGCTCCCGGCTCGAGGATTTTTTGAAGAAAATACAGAAAGAGTTCGGGTATGAACAGGTCATCACTCCCCACATCGGAGATGTCAATCTTTATAAGACTTCGGGACATTACGAAAAATACGGGAAAGACTCCTTCCAGGTCATAAAGACCCCGGCCGAAGGTGAGGAATATATGTTAAAACCCATGAACTGTCCCCATCATTGTGAGATCTACAAATCAAAACCCCACTCCTACAAAGAGTTGCCGGTAAGGATGGCTGAATTCGGAACCGTTTACCGGTATGAACAGAGTGGTGAATTGCACGGACTCACCCGGGTAAGGGGGTTCACTCAGGATGACGCCCACATTTTCTGCCGCCCGGATCAGCTGAAAGATGAGTTCAAAAAGGTGATAGATATTGTATTTATCATTTTTAATGCATTGGACTTCAAGGAGTATACAGCCCAGATTTCGCTGAGGGATCCTCTCAAACCGGAGAAGTATATCGGAACAGCAGGAAATTGGGACAAGGCCGAGCAGGCAATTCAGGAGGCCTGTGAGGAAAAGGGACTCAAGACGGTGACCGTTAGGGGAGAAGCTGCCTTTTATGGCCCTAAATTGGACTTCATGATCAAGGATGCCCTCGGAAGAAACTGGCAATTGGGGACTATCCAGGTCGATTATAACCTTCCGGAGCGATTTCGGCTCGAATACATCGGAGCAGATGATAAAAGGCACCAGCCCGTGATGATTCACCGGGCCCCCTTTGGCTCCCTCGAACGTTTTGTGGCTGTGCTGATTGAACATACAGCCGGGAAATTCCCGCTCTGGCTAACCCCGGAACAGGCGGTTGTTTTGCCCATCAGCGAAAAATTTAACGATTATGCGTTTAACGTATCAGAGAATTTAAATTTTTCCGATATTCGCACCATCGTTGATGAACGTAACGAAAAGATTGGCAGAAAGATACGTGACAATGAACTGAAACGGATTCCTTATCTGCTGATAGTCGGCGAAAAAGAAGCCGAAAACGGTACCATCTCCGTCAGAAGGCAGGGAGATGGTGACAAGGGAACTATGACGGTAACAGCGTTCTCTGAACTGATACTCAGCCAGGTGAAGAAACAATTTACAGGTATGTTTAACTAATATAAGGAGGAACAAGCTATAGCCCTGAAAAGAGAACTGTCAAGAAAAGAGAAGCCTGAAAGCGGCCTCAGTTACCGGATCAATGAAAAGATCCGTGTTCCGCAAGTACGGCTGGTGGGCGATAATATCGAAACCCCGGGAATCTATCCCATTCGTGACGCCCTGAAAATAGCAGATTCTTTAGACCTTGACCTGGTGGAAATATCCCCTAAGGCTGATCCCCCGGTATGTAAGGTTATTGATTACTCGAAATTCTTGTACCAGCAAAAAAAGAAGCAGAAGGAGATAAAAGCTAAAACCGTACAGGTTGTCATCAAAGAGATCCGTTTCGGACCCCAGACTGACGATCACGACTTTAACTTTAAATTACGGCATGCTGAAAAATTTTTGCAGGAGGGAGCCAAAGTGAAAGCCTATGTATATTTCAAAGGCCGCTCTATCCTTTTCAAGGAACAGGGAGAAATACTCTTGCTCCGCTTTGCAACTATGCTTGAAGATTTCGGGAAGGTAGAACAACTTCCCAAACTGGAAGGAAAAAGAATGACCCTTTTTATTTCACCCAAAAAGAAATAACCTATAACTGAGAATTTAAAAAAAGGAAAATGCCAAAAGTGAAAACCATTTCCGGTGCAAAAAAGAGATTCAAGCTTACCGGAACCGGAAAAATTAAAAGAAAACACGCTTACAAAAGCCACATTCTGACTAAAAAAAGCACTAAGCGCAAACGGAATTTGGGGTACTGGACTATTTTGGACAGCACCAATGTGAAAAATGTCAGATTAATGCTGAATGTTTAGCGACACGAATGAGTTAAAAAAGTGAATAACCCGGTGATTGGGCAAAAAGTTCCGAGAGGGCGCCCATCGCCAAAAAATTAAGAAGTATGCCAAGAAGTGTAAATCATGTAGCATCACGAGCCCGGAGAAAGAAATTATTGAAGCTGACGAAAGGTTACTTCGGTTCTCGTAAAAATGTCTGGACTGTTGCAAAAAATACCTGGGAAAAAGGACAGCAATATGCGTACCGGGACAGAAAACAAAAAAAGAGAAATTTCCGCGCTTTATGGATTCAGCGTATCAATGCGGCGGCAAGACAGGAGGGGCTTAGTTATTCCGTCCTGATCGACTTATTGAAAAAGAACAATATCGAGATTAATCGTAAAGTGCTTGCCGATCTGGCGATGAACCATTCAAACGCGTTTACTGCTATCGTTGATAAGGTAAAAGGATAGCAGTCAGGGTGGTATAAAAAGGAGGAAAGGGTGTCGTATACAACGATACCCTTTTTTGTCTCAGGCTGCAGGTATCTGATTTTCTTATTCATTGCCGTATTTTCCCCACGAGATTATTTCCCCGGAGGCTTTTCTCTTTTTTGCCGGTGCCTCCCCTGCAGAATACCCCAGCGTCACCAGGACCAAAGGGTAGAGGTGGCCGGGGAGCCCCAGTATCGTGGACGCCAGACCTGGATCGAAGTTGCCTATCCAGCAGGTTGCCAGCCCCTGGTCTGTCGCAGCCAGCGTCAGGTGATCGACTGCAATTGCCACATCCACATCACCAAAATCCTTCCCGTCGCGGTTCCGTTTCCATGATAATTCCCGGTTGACGCAAGCCACTATTACCACCGGGGCTGACCGGAACCACTCCCGGTGATACACCGGCCAAAGCGCTTCCCGTTCATCATTTTCTGTGAGAATAATAAAATGCCAGGGTTGAAAATTAACAGCTGAGGGTGCCAGCCTGACGAGTTCCATGATCCCGGAAATGGTATCACGGGCAACCGGCTGGCTGCTGTAGGCCCTGATGGAGTGACGATCGCTGATGGTTTTTGTTAATTCCATTGTCTGGTAGTCCTTTGTGAATTATTTTCTTACTAAAATAATCATTTCCAGTGACAATGAATCGTAAGGGTTTACAGTTTACTTAGGAAATCCGGCACGCTAAATTTCGGAGCTTAATAAAGCCGGCCATGGAGTAAAATTATTCTGACTGCTTCCCGGTTTTATGCTTTTTGGCATAGCAAAGGGAGGTTTTTTGGTTAAATTTGCAACAATTTTTAGGGCAGAGATCATTCCACGGCTGGCCTGTTCGGGCAAATAGGACAGGGATAGCCGCCGAAGACCGAGGAACCGGGATTCCCCTAAAAGGTTGCAGGATACCATTTACGGAGGGAAATATTTTCGGGCCAGGATCAAACTTCGTATGATTGTTAAAGAGTTTAATAATAGTGAGATTTATGGAAATACTGAATCAAATCATTCTGAATGCCAAAAAGGCAAATAAGCGGATTGTGCTTCCTGAAGGATTAGAGCCCAGGACCCTGAAGGCTGCTGAAATCATTGTCAAAGAAGGAATCGCCAGCCTTATCCTGTTGGGAGACGTACAAAAGATTAAGTCGGAAGCTGCCAGGTTGGGAATCTGTTTGGATGGTGCCACGATTGTAGATCCTGCAACCGATTTACGGAGGGATCTGTATGCCGATCGGATGGTGGAGATTCGGAGGAGTAAGGGGCTTACCCGGGAGGAGGCGCTAAAACTTTTGGACGATCCCCTATATTATGGTCCTATGATGATAAAGGCGGGTGATGCCGACGGAGAACTGGCCGGAGCAATCAATGCCACAGGGGATGTTTTGCGACCAGCCTTTCAGTATGTTAAGACCTTACCGGGCGTCAGCGTGGTGTCGGGAGCTTTTTTAATGTTTCTTAAAAACACGGAATTTGGCCATGGGGGAATCCTGGTGTTTGCAGATTGTGCAGTGCTCCCTGATCCTACGGAGCAACAGTTGGCAGAAATTGCTGTTACAACAGCACGGACGGCAAAGGCGGTGGTCGGACTGGAACCCCGCATTGCCATGCTGAGTTTTTCGACGAAGGGCAGTGCTGCTCATCCCATGGTGGATAAGGTGGTTAACGCAACCCGGCTGGCAAGGGAAATGGCCCCGGAACTGAAGATAGAAGGAGAATTGCAGGTGGATGCTGCCCTGGTTCAGGAGGTGGCGCAATTGAAAGCTCCCGGAAGCGAGGTGGCCGGGAAAGCCAATATTCTGATTTTTCCCACCCTGGAATCAGGAAATATAGGATACAAACTGGTCCAACGGCTGGCAGGGGCTGAAGCTGTCGGGCCTATTCTCCAGGGGATGGCTGCCCCCATCAACGACCTTTCCAGGGGATGTTCCGTCACCGATATCGTAAATATGGTTGCTATAACGGCCAACCAGGCAGCTGCAATCCTTTAACTCTACCGGCATGGCAAATGAGATCATCAGAGAGCCCATCGAAGAATTCGGGCTCAGTAAAAAAGGGAAAACCAATACCCTGTTTTCCAGAATCGGCATCATCGGATGCGGCCTGGTAGGACAAAATCTTGCCAGGGTGGCCAGTTTTTATGGCATGGACGTCATCTTTGTCGAAGTGTCACAGAAAAGAATCGATGAAGCCCTGACCGGCATCATTAAAATGCTCGACCACCGCATCGAACACTGGGGTCTCACCCAGGGTGAAAAACGGGCTATGCTGACCCGGATCCAGGGAACTACCGACTATCAGATGCTCAAGGGATGTGATTTTGTGGTTGAGGCTATCCGTGAAGTGGACCGGGGAGTAAAAATCAGGGAAAGAAAGGATATCTTCCGCAAGATCGAATCGGTTGTAGACCGTGATTGCATCATTGCCACCAATTCAACTTCGGCTGTCATCACCGAACTGGCTTCCGACATGCAATACAAGGACCGCTGCATCAGCATTCACTTCTTTGTTTCCTCTCCTGAGGCCAGAATTGTTGAAGTCGTCAAAGGTCTCTATACCTCTGATGAAAGCTACCAGAAGGTCTGCAAATTTGTAAAACTCATCAGCCGGACCATCGTACCAGTGGCAGAATCAGCAGGCTTGGTCAGTATACGGATTTTTGTCGTTTCGCTGAATGAGGCTTGTGAACTTCTGATGGAAGGGGTAGCTTCGCTCGACGACATAGATCTGACTATGCGGATAGGTTTTGGCATGAGAATGGGACCTTTTGAAGTGGCCGATCAAATAGGCCTTGATAAAGTCATTCGCTGGATGGAAAATATATACGGAGAGTTCGGGGATGTACGGTATAAACCCTCTCCTTTTCTAAAAAAGCTGGTGAGGGCTAAGCACTTTGGCGTCCTGTCGGGTCAGGGATTCTACCGCTATACCACAGAAGGCGTTAAAATACCGTCCAGGAACGGTGCTTGTTGAAACCTGTACCTTTCTGATAATTGTTCCTTCAGTTAATATTTGTATCCATGAAGATTTTAGTGTTAAACTGCGGCAGCAGTTCCATCAAATACCAGCTTTTCGATATGACCGACAAACGAGTCATATCCAGAGGTGGCATCGAAAAGCTTGGAATGAAAGGTTCGTTCCTGAAACATGTCCGCGAAGATGGCCAGGTGGTCCTCTTTGAGGGTGAGATCATCGACCACAAAATTGGGATCGAGTACATCCTTGGCATCCTGACAAGCGAGAAACACGGATGCCTGAAGAACCTCAGCGAAATCGACGCTGTCGGTCACCGGGTGGTCCATGGTGGGGAGAAATTCAAGTCCAGCGTACTCATCAATGAAGAGGTGAAAGCGGTTTTAGAAAAAAATGTTGCTCTGGCGCCCTTGCACAATCCGCCAAACCTCAAGGGGATCTATGCTATGGAGGAGCTGTTACCCGATGTTCGACAGGTTGGTGTTTTCGACACCGCCTTTCACCAGACCATGGAACCCTATGCCTACATGTATGGGATTCCACATATCCTTTACCGGAAACATGCTATCCGCAGGTATGGTTTTCATGGAACCAGCCACCGGTATGTGAGTCAAAGGGTATGCGATGTGCTGGGCCGGGATATAAAAACACAGAAAATCATTACCTGCCATCTCGGAAATGGCGCCTCTATTGCAGCTGTCCGCTGCGGCAAGTCGATCGATACCTCTATGGGGTTTACTCCAATCGAAGGTCTTATTATGGGAACCCGTGCAGGAGACCTGGATATCGGGGTGGTTACCTTTATCATGGAAAAGGAGGAATTGGGATTGCGCTCGGCTAATTCGCTGTTTAACAAACACAGTGGTATGCTCGGCCTTACGGGAGTCTCCTCCGATATGAGGGAGATTGAAATGGCAGCAGATAAAGGGGATGAAAAATGCAGGCTTGCCCTTGAAATGTATAATTACCGGGTTAAAAAATACATTGGTGCCTATACCGCAGCCATGGGAGGCCTCGACATCATCGTCTTCACCGGAGGAATCGGCGAAAATGCCGACACCGTCAGGGAAGGTGCCCTCGAAGGACTGGAATATCTGGGTATGGAACTGGACCCTGAAAAAAACAGGGGCTTCAGAAAAGAAGGAGAAATCAGTACACCCGGTTCCAGGGTAAAAGTCATGGTTATCCCTACCAACGAAGAACTGATGATTGCCACGGATACAGAAATGATCATTTCCGGGTTGACATCAAACTAAGACAAAAGGAGTAGTATCCTCTTTATAGTGTGAGGAACCGTTCGTGTTACAAAAAAAGCCTGCTTATGGAAATTAAGCAACTGTCAGATTTAGTGATTGCCTTAAAGGGATCGCCTCCCGGGAGGCTGGTGGCTGTAAATGCTGTGGATGAACATACGCTTGATGCCATTAACGCAGCGGTGGAACAAGGCATCGTACAGGCGATTCTCACGGGAGATCCGGCGAAGATCGGGGAGACCTGTCAGGTGCTGGGCATAGACGTTGGAAAATTCATCCTCGAACCGGCTTTTTCAGAAGATGAAGCAGCAAGGAAAGGGGTGGAACTGGTATCCTCCGGCAAAGCGGATATCATGATGAAAGGATTGCTGAGTACCGACAAATATATGCGGGTTATTCTGGATAAGGAGTTTGGCTTGCTTCCCCCCAAAGGGGTTCTCAGCCATGTTACAGTCATAGAAAACCGCAACTATCACAAATTGCTGATTGTTAGCGATGTGGCTATTATTCCCTATCCCGATCTCAGCCAGAAGGTCGTTATGGTGGGATATCTGCTGGATACTGCCCGGGCACTGGGGATTGTGCAACCCAAAGTGGCCCTGGTGGCAGCTACGGAGCAGGTGCTGACTGCCATCCCCGCTTGTACGGATGCTGCGATTATCTCAAAAATGGCAGAACGGGGCCAGTTCAGAGGTGCCCTTGTGGATGGCCCCATGGGCTTGGACGTTGCCATTGATGCAGAATCAGCAGCAATTAAGAAAATAAGTTCCCCGGTAGCCGGGGACGCCGATTGCCTTTTGTTCCCCAATATTGATGCGGGGAATGTATTTTATAAAATGAGCGCCAAAATGTGCCATTCTGAGCAGGCAGCCATTGTCGCAGGCGCCAGGGTTCCCATAGTGCTGTCAAGCCGGGGTGACTCCATGCAGACCAAACTGTTTTCCATAGCATTGGCCGCCCTGATGGGCTAGAATACCACTCCTATGGAAGATATCCCCGTACTTGCCATCAATCCCGGATCAACTTCGACCAAGTTTGCTGTTTACAACGGTTACCGGTGTATCCTTACGGAAACCCTGCGCCATTCCATCGGGGATATTTCGCAATACCGGGTGGTGGTTGATCAGTTTGATTTCCGGAAGGGTCTGATCATCGACCGGCTTCTCGAAAAGGGCATTGATGTCGACGGTATCAAGCATATCATTGGCAGGGGAGGGTTGACCTGGCCTATGGAGTCCGGGGTTTACCAGGTGAATAACCTGATGCTTCAGCATGCCCGGGAAGGGGTAATGGGACAGCATGCTAGCAACCTCGGACCCCTCATTGCTGATTATATCGCATTGCAAATACCGGGAGCCAAAGCCTACATTGCCGATCCTGTGGTTACCGACGAACTGGAACCGATCGCCCGGATTGCTGGTCATCCCCGTTTTGAAAGGGTTTCCATTTTTCATGCCCTGAACCAGAAAGCCATAGCCCGGCACCATGCCCAGGAAACAGGTGCCCGCTATGATGAAGTGAATCTTTTGGTCGCTCATCTGGGGGGAGGTATTTCAGTAGGTGCCCACAGGAAGGGCAGGGTCATCGACGTCAATAATGCCCTTAACGGGGAAGGGCCCTTCAGCCCCGAACGATCCGGGACCCTTCCGGTTTACCAGCTTATCGACCTCTGCTTTTCAGGAAAATTTTCAAAAGACCAGATTCAGAGAATGGCGGTGGGAGAGGGTGGCTATGTGGCATACCTGGGAACCAACAATTCCCTCGAAGTCCAAAAAGCCGCCGAAGACGGAAATGAAAAGGCCCGGTTTATTCAGGATGCCCTGGGGTACCAGGTTGCCAAGCTGATTGGTGAAATGGCTGTGGTCCTCGACGGTAAAGTCGATGCTATCCTTTTAACTGGTGGTATTGCGTTCAATGACTACCTCGTGGATTATATTAAACGGAAAACGTCCTTTATCGGACCTGTTTTTGTCTATCCCGGCGAAGACGAACTCGAAGCCCTTGCCATAAATGCCCTCAAAGTAGCGAAAGGTGAAATAGAACCTCGGACCTATACCGGCAAAAGCAGCTGCAAAGGATACGATAAAGACAGTTGGCCTACCAGAATATGAGGCCTTTATGACCGGATTGGCTCTCAACCAGCAAATCCCCCGCGAAAAAAGTCAATGAACCACCCGTTACACGCAGCCTGGTACCTTGAAGGATTACTTTCATTATTTTGTGCCGCAGAGCGGTGGAATTATTCCTACAGAGATATAAATCAACCAAAATGATTTTTATGATATCGATGATTCTTCCAGAACTGGCGTTACCTTTAACCAACCCGGTGTTAATCTTTGCATTGATTCTATTTATCATATTATTTGCACCCATTCTTCTGAACAAAATCTCGGTCCCTCATCTCATCGGCCTGATCATTGCAGGGGTCATTGTCGGACCGTTCGGGTTGAACCTTATGGCTCGCGACAGCAGTATCGTCCTTTTCGGGACGGTGGGGCTGTTGTATATCATGTTCCTGGCGGGACTGGAGATCGACATGGCCGATTTCAGAAAGAACAGCGGGAAAAGCATTGTTTTCGGACTTTTTACTTTTTCTATACCCATGACGCTGGGAACTCTGGCGGGATACTACCTCTTGAAATTGCCCCTCAATTCTTCCATCCTTTTGGCCAGCATGTTTGCCTCCCACACCCTGATTGCTTACCCGATTATCAGCAAATCCGGAATTTTGAAGAATCCTGCGGTCAGCATCACCGTAGGAGGAACCATGATTACTGACACCCTGGCGCTGTTGGTTCTGGCTGTCATCGCAGGAATGGCCACCGGAAACATAACCGATGATTTCTTCCTCAGGTTATCTGTTTCCGTGGTCGTTTTTGCCCTCTTCATTGTTCTTCTCTTCCCCGTCGTCGGCCGCTGGTTCTTTAAAAATAACGACGACAGCATCTCCCAGTATATTTTTGTGCTGGCTATGGTTTTCCTTGGAGCCTTTCTTGCTGAGGCTGCCGGCATAGAAGCTATTATCGGGGCGTTCCTGGCCGGACTGGCGCTCAACAGGCTGATTCCACGCACTTCTCCGCTGATGAACAGAATCGAATTTGTAGGAAATGCCTTGTTTATTCCTTTTTTCCTGATTGGGGTGGGCATGCTGATCGATTACAGGGCTTTTTTCACCGACCTTCAAACCATCTTTGTAGCCGTGGTAATGACGGTTGTTGCAACCTCCTCCAAGTATGCAGCAGCCTGGCTTACCCAGAAATCCTTCCGCTTTTCTGTTGACCAGCGCCGTATTATCTTCGGTCTGAGCAACGCCCAGGCAGCGGCCACTCTTGCGGCCGTACTGGTAGGATATAATATTATAACCGGTGAGACTCCGGATGGGGAACCCATCCGGCTCCTGAATGATGCTATCCTTAACGGAACCATCCTGATGATCCTTGTTACATGTACCATTGCTTCGTTTGTTGCACAAAAAGGAGCCCACAACCTGGCACAGGCCGATACCCTCCATGAAGAAACGGATGGGGATGAAATGGGAGAAAAAATTCTGATTCCCCTGAGCAATATAGACAATGTGGAAGAACTGATTAACATCAGCGTTACCCTGAAATCTTCGAAGCAAAGCAAATTGGTCGCCCTTAATATCATTAACAACCTTACTTTGGATAAAAATGCAGAGAAGCAAGCTCATAAACTGCTGGAGCTGGCTGAAAAAACAGCTTCTGCCACCGATAACCATCTTTCCCCTGTCGTACGGTACGATACCAATATTGTTAATGGTATTGCGGGAGTGGTCCAGGAACACAAGATAACTGATCTGATCGTCGGATTGCATCAGAAAAAAGGAATTTCCGATTCGTTCCTGGGTAACCTCACCCAGGGAATTCTGCAGAAATGCGATACAACCACCATCATCTACCGCCCGGTGCAACCTTTTGCCACAGTCAGGCGCACCCTTGTCTTTGTGCCTGATTACGCGGAAAAAGAGGTTGGATTTGCCTGGTGGCTGGTGAAGGTGTGGAATTTGGGCAGGAATACGGGTTCCAAATTGCTTTTCTTTGGTTCCGAAGGAATGGTCAGGGTACTGAAGGAAATTCACCGAAAACATCCCGTGGAGGCTGAATTCAGGGAATTCAGCGATTGGGACGATTTCCTTATTTTAGGCAGGGAAGTCCGCTCTGACGATCATCTTGTCTTTATTCTGAGTCGTAAAGAGTACCCTTCGTACCACCCCCTGATGACCCGTATTTCAGGATATGTCAATAAATATTTCGCCGACAATAACTGTATGTTGGTTTATCCCCGCCAATACGGCGTGGCGGAAGGGGATGAATACAATCCCACCAGTACTTCCCTGTTTGATCCATCAAATGATAATCTGGCACGGTTGGAAGATCTGATAGCCACGGTGGGGCGAATTTTCAGGAAAAAATGATAAAAGGACAGACCTGGTCCCCGTCTTGAAGCTGCCAGTCTGTTCAAACGGAAACAGGGACCGGTTGAAGGTCCCTGTTTCCGTCAAAGGCATCGGTGATTATACCACGTAAGTAGAGCTGGCGGTATCGCCACCGCGGCCGGTCCAGTTGGTATGGAAGAATTCGCCGCGTGGACGGTCGACTCTTTCATACATGTGCGCACCGAAATAATCGCGCTGGGCCTGAAGCAGGTTTGCTGGCAGCCGTTCGCTGCGGAAGCCGTCGAAATAACATAGGGCTGTCGTAAGTGCCGGCACCGGAATTCCCTGGGTGAGGGCTGTGGCGCAAACCCTCCGCCATCCTTCCTGGGCTGCTTCCACCTTCTCCTTAAAGAAGGAATCCAGCAGCAGGTTCGGCAGGGCAGGATTTCGGTCAAAGGCTTTTTTAATATCTCCCAGGAAAGCCGACCGGATAATGCAACCACCCCTCCACATTAGGGCAATTCCTCCGTAGTTAAGGTTCCAGCCAAACTCTTTGGCGGCTTCCATCATCAGGTTATACCCCTGGGCATAGGAGATGATCTTTGCCCCGTAAAGCGCCATTTTGAGGTCATGGATAAATTGCTGTTTATCCCCCATAAAGGTGGGTTTCGGACCGTTCAGCACCTTGCTGGCCGTCGCGCGGATCTCCTTCTGGGCAGAGAGACAGCGGGCAAAAACCGACTCGCCGATCAGGGTCAGCGGAATTCCCAGGTCGAGGGCAGCGACACCGGTCCATTTGCCGGTCCCTTTCTGCCCTGCGGTATCCAGGATCTTCTCCACGATGGGCTCCCCATCATCATCCTTATAAGCCAGAATGTCGCTGGTGATCTCAATAAGGTAGCTGTCGAGCTCTTCAGTATTCCATTTCCTGAATACCTCGTGCTGCTCAAAGGCGCCCATGCCCAGAAGATCCTTCATCAGGTGGTAGGCTTCATTGATGATCTGCATATCTCCGTATTCGATGCCGTTGTGCACCATCTTTACGAAATGGCCGGCGCCGCCTTCACCTACCCAATCACAACAGGGAGAACCATCTTCGACTTTGGCAGCCACAGCCTGGAAGATCCCTTTTACATGAGGCCACGCTGCCGGGGAGCCTCCGGGCATCATGGAAGGCCCCAGCAGCGCTCCCTCTTCACCGCCAGATACGCCCGTACCAATATAAAGCAACCCTTTGCTTTCCACATACTGGGTGCGGCGGATAGTATCCGGAAAATGGGAGTTCCCGCCGTCAATGATAATGTCGCCGGGTTCCAGATGGGGTAGGAGGAGATCGATAAAATCATCGACCGGCTTGCCGGCTTTCACCAGCATCATCACCTTGCGGGGACGCTCCAGCGAGGCTGTCAACTCTTCGATGGTGTGCGCACCTATGAACTTCTTACCCGCACCGCGTCCTTTGATGAAATCATCCACCTTCGAAACCGTACGGTTATACACGGCTACTGTAAAGCCCTTGCTTTCCATGTTTAATACCAGGTTCTCGCCCATCACGGCCAACCCGATCAACCCAATGTCTGCTAACTTTTTCATTTTCTTTATTTTTTTCTGATTATGAATTTAATACATGTGGATTTTGAATCCTAAAAGTGCCAATTTTTTTGCCGTTGGTTCCGGCACATTCTTCAGAACGACCTTGAATGCCGGGTATTCCCTTCTCACCGGATAATCGCCTCTGAGTGCTTCAAAACTGGCAGGGCTGCTTCGAAGAGCCTGGTCATCAGACCGTATATTATAAGTAGCCAGCACTGCCTGTGTCAGAATGGATTCTTCATCACGGGTGGTCCTATCAATCTCAATAACGGTACTTTCCGGAACCTCCATATCACAAGGTTGCCATTCGTCCAGCCCGAGATTGAAATAGCGGCTCACCGACTGAACGCTCATCCGCGTACCATTGGCCTTTCCATCTTTGGAATAACCTGCAATGTGCGGGGTGGCCAGAAAACAACGATCCATCAGCTGCAGGCTGATTTCGGGCTCATTTTCCCAGCAGTCGGCAATATAATCAGAGACAAGCCCGGTATCAACCGCTTCCGTAATGGCAATAGTGTCAAACACTTCTCCCCGGCAACTGTTCACCAGCAAGGGGTGTTTTCCCAATCCCGAAAGAAAATCACGGTTTACCATGTGGTAAGTGGCATCTTCGCCCGACAGGTTAAGCGGAACATGGAATGTGATGATATCCGCATCGCGGCGGATGATTTCCAGGCTGACAAAAGAACCAGTAACTTCGGTGCGTTCACGGGGTGGGTCGTTTAACAAAACACGCATCCCAAAAATATTGGCTGTCCGCTCGATTTTTGATCCTACCTTTCCGACCCCTACGATCCCCAGGGTTTTACCTTTCAAAGGAGTATTTTTCTCTTTTGCCCATAGCAACAGAGCTGCTGTAAGATATTGTTCCACACTCCCGGCATTGCAACCAGGCGCATTGGTCCAGACAATGCCAGCTTTGCGGCAGTATTCCGTGTCAATATGGTCGTAGCCGATGGTCGCCGTGGCAATGAACTTAACAGATGATCCTTCCAGCAGTTCTGCATTACAAAGCGTACGGGTTCGTGTAATCAGGGCATCCGCATCGCGTACCACCTCAGGAGTGGTCTTGCTGCCGGGAAGATAGACCACTTCTGCCACTGGTTCGAATACCCCCCGGATATAGGGTATCTTGTCGTCAATTACTATTTTCATGATTACCCTTGGGTGTAAAATCATCATAATACTCCCGTACTACCTCTTCCAGTACCCAGCTGGTTCGTGCAGCAGAGAGTCCTGTACTGACGCATTTTCCTTCTCCCCTTAAATCACGTACCACCTGGCTGATCAAATTGAATTGGATGTTTTCGGGGTTTTCAAACCGGAATGCAAGCCGTCCCAGGGAATTTTCCAACAGCAACTCCCCATGCTGAAAGCAGGGCAGTGTAATCTTTCCTTCCTCACCGATAATTTCTATCCGATCGGTTTCTGCCTGACTGGTGCAGACAAAACACCAGCTCCCGGTGCCGGTGATCCCGTTCTGAAATCTAAAACTGCAGGTTACAGTATCTTCGGCAGGGTAAAGGCCGGCCCGGTTGACGGCAATCCCCTTCACAACAGAAACGGGGCCAAAAAGAAAATCGAGGTAATCAAACTGGTGGGAAGCCAGGTCATAGAAATGGCCGGCCCCGGAAATTTCCGGAAAGACATGCCAGCTCATGGCTGAACGGTCAAGGCCACGTTCGCGGGCTTGTTTGTAGAGTGTCACGTTTACGGTAAGCACCGTCCCGATGGCTCCCTCGCCGAGGAGCTCACTTACCTTCATAAAAGCAGGAAGAGACCGGCGGTAATAAGCAACAAACAAGGAGATTCCGGTCTCTTCCGAAATCCGGATCATCTCCTCGCACTCCCGGTAATTGAGTGCCATGGGTTTTTCTACGTAGACAGGTTTGCCGGCCCTCATGGCCTCGATGGCATAGGCAGCATGCGAAGAGGGCGGGGTAGCCACATAGATGGCATTCACTTCCGGATCGTGTATCAATTCACTGGCATCGGCATACCAGCGCGTTACCCGATGGCGCCTGGCATAATCTTCTGCTTTCGCCCGGTCGCGGCGCATAATGGCCACCAACCGTGAATGCGGAACCTTATTGAAGGCGGGAGCACTCTTCAGTTCGGCAACACTGCCGGCACCGATCATCCCCCATCTGACTTCTTCCATTTGAACTGCTAATCGGAGTTATGATACTGTAAGTGTCTATCGGTGTTCTGAATTCCTTAACCGGTATTCCAACCTCATGATTCGCGATTTATGATCTGCAAATCACGATCCATGATGTTAGATTCCTGCTTCAGGGTGCATTCATCATTGTTGAGAACGTTGTTGCCCGAACAAAAGTGCTGCAGTTACTGATTAAACCGTTCGCGGAAAGCCCAGAGTCCCAGTGCCGGATTGGAGATGTAAAAAACCTCTTCGCCGTCGGGAAGGGTATTGAATCCGTCTTTCAGCACTTTGGGATTGTAGTTGGCCACCATGTTGTCGTAGTCGGCCCACCGGAAACCCACGCTCTCGATCTCTTCACGGGTAAGGTTATTCTCTCCTTTGCCCGGGCAATAAGTAATGGAGAAGCGACCTTCGGAGGAACCATGGATCAGGTGGGCAGCAGCCCCCAGATTGGTTTGCAGCTCTTCATTTTCAGCGGTGACTTTCAGCGTGTTGGGAGTTCCAAAATAGCCGTATTTACGGATAAGCCGGTCAATCTCTTTATCTTCGCCGAATTCACGGAGTGCCGGGGCCAGAACAATCAGTTCCCCTCCGTCAGCAAGAGCCATGCGGGTGCGATAGATACTCTTATTGCCCAGCCAGGTGCTCTTGAATTCAGAGGGATCCAGCCATACAACCACTTTTTTCAGGGGTTTTTCAACCATTTCAAAATTTACTTCCAGGGAAAGTTCCGCAGCTTTCCGGAATACCTCAAAGTCATCGCCAATGAAAAGACCGAAGGTTTGCAATTTTCCCCCTTTGTTGACCCCCACAACCGTCTGAACATACACGATAGGCAGGTGGGCGGCAAAATGCTCTGAAGCGTAGTTAAAAATCTTTCGAACAGGGGTGTCAGCTCTGCCCATCATCTTTTCCATGCCATAGGCTGCTCCGATGAAATGGCTTTTGTTGATCCCTTCAGCACCACCGGTCCCGACGAAGATGTTTTTGTTGTAGTTGGCCATCCCCACCACTTCATGGGGAACGACCTGACCCAGTGAAAGGATCAGGTCATAACCTCCCTCTACCAGCAACTTGTTGACCTGGGCTGGCCAGGGATAATCCACGGCCCCGTCCGATACGTACTTCACAAAATCTCCGGGCACATAGCCCAGGGTTACCACATCGTTACGCCAGTCGTGGTTGCGGAACAGCTGGCGTGGAGTCTGCCCGAACATGTGTCCGATTTGCTGGTCTGTCATGGGTGAATGGGTTCCGAGTGCCGGTAAAACATCGGTCAGTCTGTCTCCAAAAAAGTTCCAGCTCATTTCTGTCAGCTCACCGGCGCGACTCGGCAACCGGGTGTAATCGGGGGGAATGGCCATGACTTTTTTCCGGAATCCCATTTTGTTAAACGCCTGAAAAAGGCCGATTTTTAAATCATCGGCTGACATGTTATGGCTGAGCGATCCGCTTTCAAAGAAAATCATCATTCAAATATTAAAAGTTCATCACAGGGTAGCAGTCCGGAGCCCATCCAGGTTGTGCCGGAGCAGGTTATCCCAATTTCATGCGTTAAAATATTACGTTATTCTGGTTAATCCTGCGAAACACATGGTTTACCCATGTGGTTAATCATCAGGGTTGGTGCCTGACTAAGTCGGGATGGGTATTTCATCGTTAAGGGCACTTTTCCCAAAAATCTGCCTACCGTTTAACTCTGGCATTTCCTTTCCAGATGCTCCAAACCATCTCTTCGTCGGCCGGCTGGGCATAATCGGTGAGGAAGGTGGTAGCCAGGGCACCGGTTGCCCATCCGAACTGAGGCCATTTTTCTGGTTCCCAGCCTTTAAGGATTCCGTAGAGGAGTCCCCCGACAAAACCATCACCGCCGCCGATCCGGTCAAGGACATTGATCTTTCTGGGTTCGATAACCTGCCAGTTGTCCCCTTCGAGCATGATGGCGCCCCAAAGGTGCTCGTTGGCACTGATTACCTGCCGGAGGGTAGTAGCAAAAACCGACGCATGCGGGAAGGCACTTTTCACCCGGCCGATCATCTCTTTGAAGCCTTCTGTCTCCGAAGCGATTCCCTTACCGCCAGCTTCAGGACCCTCAATTCCCAGGCAGAGCTGGAAATCCTCTTCATTGCCGATTAATATGTCGGCAACAGAGGCGATTTCTGTGAAAACATCGCGCAATTCTGATTCCCTGCCTTTCCAGAAGGAAGCACGGTAGTTAAGGTCAAAAGAGATCAGGGTGCCATATTTCCTGGCAAAACGGGCCAGTTCAAGGCAGAATTGGCTGGTGTCGGGCGACAGGGCACCGATCAGCCCGGAAAGGTGGACAATCTGGACACCTTCCTGGCCAAAGATCCTTTCCAGATCAAAATCCTTGACATTCAATGTTCTGCCTACTTCTCCGGCGCGGTCGTTCTGAACCCTCGGACCCCTCGTACCAAAACCGCTGTCAGCAATGTTAAACTGGTGCCGATATCCCCAGGGATTACCCTGTGCTACTTCCGGCCCTTCAAAATCCATATTCCGGCTGCGCAGGTTGCTTTTAATGAATAAGGCTACCGGACTGTCCTTCACAAAGGTGGTCAGTACCTTAACCGGCAATCCGAGGAAGGAAGCTATACTGGCGACATTGGTTTCAGCACTGGTAGCCTGCATCTCAAAGAGGGTGCTGCAATGAACAGGTTGCCCGTTTACCGGCGTGATTCTGACGCCCATACTGGTAGGAACCAGTAAAGCGTATTTAAACTTCTTTTTTAAATGAACACTCATATAGGTCTGCAATTTAAATGGTTAGCATTATTCAACATGCACGGGTAGGGTGAGGTTTGAGGTCTGTAAGTTCTTCGATCTTTACTGTGCGACCTTCATCGATCGACTTGCGCGCAGCCACACCTATAAGTACCGACATAGCGCCATCCCGGGTTCCGGCAGCATGTTTCAGAGGATCAGCCATGTTGGGATTCCGGAAAATCTTATCCTGGAGGCGGACATCCCCGCCGCCATGTCCCGCACGAACCTGGGGAACTTTCACCAGCTCGGTTTTGCCGAAATTGTCGGAGACATAAATCTCATCGTAATTTACCGATTCTTCCTTTTCCTGGCTCATTTCGCGGGTATGAAGTTCGGCCTGGCTGGCCATCTCCTGCCTGCGCCAGGGAAGTCCTTCCCATGAGTCGATCCGTCCGTTCCGGCCATTAAAGCCTATGGTGAGTCCTTCGTAAGGAGAATAGGTGGTCAGTGAGTAATTCACATGGACATTGTTGGCATACTTGATCTGCACCGCCATTTTGTCGAAAATGTCGATACTTTCGCGCCAGAGACAGTTGTCGCGGATGTATCCGTCGTATTTTTCATTGTCCACATACAGATTCACATATTCCTGGTTTTTGTTGATGTCCCAATAGAATTTACATTTTTCCTTATAACCGCAGCTCCGGCAATTGGGTCCGCGGAAGCTGTTGTTTTTCCCGTAATGATCGAGCGACCCGATGGCATGAATTTCAACAGGATCACTGTCGATCCACCAGTTCAGCAAATCAAAATGATGCGAGGATTTGTGACACAAAAGGGTGCCGCTTTTATTCCTTTGCCCATGCCAGCGGCGAAAATAGTCGGCCCCATGGAAGGTATTCAGATACCAGTGAAAATCGACGGAAACAATTTCACCCACCCGTTTTTCAGAAAGCAGTTCTTTGATACGGGTAAACTGGGTGCCATACCGGTAGTTGAAACCGACAATGACTTTTCTGCCGGTGCGTTTTTCTGCATCGAGAATCGCCTGACACTTCACCTCATCGGTGGTCATGGGTTTTTCGGTCAGGACATCACACCCTGCCTCAAGTCCTTTGATAATATACCTGTCATGGGTGGCATCAACAGTGGTCACTATCAACAGGTCGGGTTTCACTGTAGCCATCATCTCGTCGAAATTGGTAAAGGTCGGACAATTGGCTCCGATAAACTTCCTGGCATATTCCACTCTTCCGGGGTTAATGTCGCATAACCCTATAAATTCCACGAGGTCTCCATATTGACGGAGGATATTTTTTCCCCAGAAACCATTTCCCCGGCTTCCGGTGCCCACGAGAGCCAGTTTTCTTTTGGGTGCAGCAAAACCGGAACCGGCAGCCCCGAATGGATTCACCAGCATCGAACCGGCAACCATCGCCCCCGATGTTGCCAAAAAATCTCTTCTTTTCATCTTGATATAGTTTTTATTATTTTTTTTGTTTTGTTCACCAACTTGTCGTTTTGACAGCCGGAAGAAATCAGATCCGGCTGTGCCATCCATGGTTCAGACCCCGCCAAAAGCGCTGTACCCGCCATCGACCGGGAGGACAATTCCGGTAATGAAAGAAGATACATCCGACATCAGGAAAAGGGTAGCTCCCTGAAGATCGTCGGGCTCACCAAATTTTCCCATCGGGGTATTATTAATGATCTTCTGTCCTCTGGGCGAAAACCCTCCGGTCTTTTCATCCAGGACCAGGAACCGGTTCTGGTTGGTGATAAAAAAACCGGGTGCAATGGCGTTGACGCGGATACCCACCTGGGCGAGATGCACAGCCAGCCATTGGGTAAAATTGTTTATCGAAGCTTTGGCAGCCGAATAGGCGGGAATTTTCGTCAACGGCTTGAAAGAATTCATCGATGAGATGTTAATAACCACCCCCTTTTTGTTCCTGAGCATATCGAGAGTGAACACCATGGTAGGCAGCAGGGTTCCCGTGAAATTCAAGGAAAATACCTTGTCGAAACCTTCGGTCTGAAGTCCATAGAAAGTAGTCTCCAGGTTCTCAAGGTCCTTTTCGTGAACCTGCTCCACCTGCGTGGTCGCCTGGGGATTGTTACCACCTGCGGCGTTAATGAGAACATCGATTTCGCCCAGCGTTTCATTTATTTCAGTTCTGGCCCTTTCCAACGAATTCTTATCCAGTACATTCGCTTCCACACCTATGACAGTAGCATCAAACTCAGCTGAGATCGCTGCCGCCGTCTGGTCGGCCAATTCCTTGTTCCTGTCGGCAATGGCAACTTTCATGCCGGCAGCAGCCAAAGCCTTTACCATACTGCTGCCCAAAACACCGGCACCTCCGGTTATCACAACCACTTTTCCCCGTAAATCTTCAAATGACATTGTTTTCATATTCGATCAATTAAATTCTGAATAATAATCTGCATTTTCAGGTACGATGATGTCAATGGGTGTGTAGTTCAGCGCTTTTGCAGGCGATTTCTGAATTACATGCCTGAACAACAGATCCATTGCTTTATAACCCTGCTCTTCAGGATGCTGAAAAATCAAAAAATCAACCTGTCCGCTTTTCAGGTAACGGATGTTTTCCCTGAGCAGATCGTGCCCAATGACCCTGACAGATTCATAGGGTCTCTTTTCCAGAAACGATGCAGCCAGGTATACTTTTGAATTCGTGACATAAATCCCGGCAGGAAAATCGCCGTTAAAAGCAGTTTCCAGTTGATCGTCGCAACAGATGGTTTCAATAAGACTGACTTCACGGGTATTGATTCGTCGTTCCGGTTCCTGCGTTCTGAACCAATCGTAGAAGCCCTTTTCGCGTTGCATCAGGTGAGTAAGGTTATCCATTTCTTTGGCAAAATGGAGCACCACCAGGAGTCCTGAGGGAGCGATATTCGAAAGGAGACGGGCGGAAAGTGCGCCACACTGGTATGAATTCTGGCCTACAAAGGCTATCTGCCCCTGACCCGGTATTTCTGAATCGATAAAGACAAAGGGAATGTGATTGTTGCGTAGTTCTGCGATCAGCCTCAGCGACTCTTTATAAAAATAAGGAGCCAGGATAACACCGTCGGGATGAAGCCCGATCAGCTGTTCCGCTTTACAATCGAAATCGGCAGGATCAAACTGGTTAAAGGTAAGCTGCTCGGTGGTAAACCCGTAATGATGAAGTTCTTCCATTCTTCTCCTTAAGCCACTGGCAGGTTTGCTCCAGTAACCTTCGGCAGAAAGAGGCGCGGGGAGAAGACTCATAAACACCGGATGACGTTTGGAAGCCAGTGTACTGGCGAGAAAATTTGGCTGGTAGTTTAATTCTGTAATGATTTCCAGAATACGGTTTCGGGTCTCATCAGATACTTCTCCGCGGTTATGCAATACACGGTCAACTGTACCTGCAGAGACATTAGCACGACGGGCGATGTCTTTGATTCGTATCTGTTTGCTCTGTTCCAATGGCATCCCGGGCAAACCATAAGTAACCCGGAAAGCAAAAATAGGAAAAATATTGATTCCGTGTTCGTACACGGAAAGCAAAATAGAGGGCTGATCTATGCTGTACAACATATTTGAAATCCTCTTCAGCAAGGGGAGAATTCTGCGAAAACTGTGTCTCTGACGAAAAGAAACCCGGAGCAATGATGGAACCATGTTCATGGCTTTTGAAAAGAGAGGAACACGGACTTTGAATTCTTGGGCGATTAGTTAAAATATCCTATATTCACGCCATCAACCGAAAGAAAGCCAACATTAACAATAAACAGATAAAAAACGGGTCCATGAAAAATCAAAACAAAAATGGGATGACAAGGCGGCGCTTTCTGGGTACAACTGCCATTGGGATTGCTGGGATATCGGTGATCCCGGGGCTTATTTCCTGTAAGCCAGGGGCAGCGGTTTCCGGTGAGCTGAAATTGGGCTTTATTGGCCTGGGCCGGCAGGCCATGTTCCTTCTGAACGGGTTTATTCAGATCCCGGGAGTGAAAGTGCTTGCCGGAAGTGATGTGTATGGTATTAAGCGCAAGCGTTTTGAAAAAAAGGTGAATGACTATTATTCCGCGAGAGGAGAGGAGGGTCTGGCAGAAACCTATGAGAATTTCAAAGATTTACTTATCCGTGATGACATTGATGCGGTGGTCATAGCCACACCTGATCATTACCATGCCCTGATTGCCATTGCTGCGATCAAGGCGGGTAAAGATGTGTACCTGGAGAAGCCATTGACGTTTACCATATTCGAAGGTCAGGAACTGCGGAAAGCAGTCAGGGACCATGGGCGGATTCTGGCTGTGGGCAGCCAGCAGCGTTCCGATCCGAATTTCCAGCATGCTGTAAAACTGGTGCAGGAGGGCACACTGGGAAAAATTCTCCGGGCTCACGCTTATGTCGGGGCTCCACCAGCTCCCTATAATCTTCCGGAGGAGACGTTACCGGCCGATTTGAACTGGGATCTATGGCTGGGACCACTTCCCGGGGATATCCACTTTAACAGCCAGCTCAATCCGCCTATTTCCCTGGATCCGCCGCAGGATGAGACCCTGTGGGGTGCCTGGCGCTGGTATAGGGAAATGGGCGGCGGCTTTACCACCGACTGGGGTGCCCATATGTTTGATATAGTCCAGTGGGCCCTCGGAATGGATGATAGCGGCCCGGTGGAAATTTCACCTATTGGCGATGGTACAGAGTTCATGCAATTTACCTATGCCGGCGGAACGGTCGTGACTTCCGAACCGTTCGATGAAAAACTGACCAAAGGAGTTAAATTCATTGGCGAAAATGGCTGGCTGGAAGTCTCGCGCGAACACTTCAATGCATCCGATCCCTCCTGGATTCCCGCCAAACCCGAAACAGCCGATAATACCCCTTATGAGACAAAAATCCCACACCAGCTCGACTTTGTTGAATCGGTAAGACAGCGCAAGGATCCGGTAGTGCCTGTGGAAGTTGGTCACCGGTCCTGCACCATGTGCACCCTGGGTAACATCGCTTGTGACCTCCGGAGGAGCATAAAATGGGACCCTGCCACTGAAACTTTCGTCGACGACACCGACGGTGCCGCCGCCGCCCGGCTACACTACCAGTACAGGGAAGGATACTCCCTCGGATAGCTATTCAGATAATATATGGAAAACATGATCTTTTGCATAGATAAGGAACACTGAAACTACTACTTTTGACTAACACTAAATTTTGAAAATATGAAAAAACGAATTTCACTGGTAATCGGTGGACTTTTTCTTGCCTCGATTACCCTGCAGGCTCAGAACGATGCCCTGCCCCCAATCCGGTTCCCGGAAAATGTTACGTAAAATGTATAACCAAGGACACTTTCAAAGAGGTGGAGGAAACCATTGAAATCGCACCTGCCTTCAAAACACTGAAGGTGATTCCTGCTACTTACAAAACGGTGGAAGAGCGTGTCCTGGTCAAAGAAGCCAGCAAAAAACTGGTTTATGTTCCTGCTGTGTACGAAACCATTGAGGTTCCTTATGTCAGCCAGGAATCGCGTACTGAGGTGACCATTGTTCCTGCCGCCTTTGGCACAGACTCAAGGACTCTTGAAGTATACCCAGTGACTGCCGGATGGGAGTACACCACTCTGGCCGAATGTCCGTCAGTCAATAAGGAAGATTGCATTGTTGCCTGCTATGTGGAGTACCCTGCAAAAAAGGAAACTGTCGGCCTCACCACCTTGCTCAAAGATGCTACTACCAACCGGGTTCCTGTACCCGAAGTAAAAGCAACCTACAAAAAGCAGGTGGTGAAAACCCCTGCCAGGATGGAAGAGGTCGAAATTCCTGCTGAATATACCACCATCAGGCGCAGGGTCATTGATACCCCTGAAAGAGTCGACGAGGTTGTGTCCCCTGCAAAATTTAAAACCGTAAAAAGAACCGTTCTTGATCAAAAGGGCGGAATGACTGTATGGGAAGAGGTGGATTGCAATATCGTCGGTACCTATAACGTGCTTCCAATTCTGTACGATTACAACAGTGCAGTGATTACTCCGGCTTCCAAGAGGATCATCGACGACAACCTGCTAAAACTTATGCGTGAGAAACAGAATCTGAATATTGAAATTCTCTCTCATACGGACTCCAGAGGCAACGACGACTACAACATGTCGTTATCTCAGCAGCGGGCTCAATCGGTGGTTAACTATCTGGTTTCTCAGGGAATATCGCGCAGCAGGCTTACTGCCCGGGGATATGGTGAAAGCCGGCTAAAAAACAAGTGCGCCAATGGTGTAGACTGCTCCGAAGCAGAACATCAGGAAAACCGCAGAACCGAATTCAGAATCATCAACTGATCCGACATCAGAAAGACATCATAAAAAAAGAGGTTCCCGGTAAGGAACCTCTTTTTTTATGTCCTTTTAGCGGGATTTTAAAAACCGTATAATCTCCTGTTTCCCTTTCTTCAGTTCCAGCTTTATTCCGAATTCATTCGATAACTGCTGAACCGTCAGATCAAAATACTTATAATGGACCAGCCAGTCATGCAGTTCAGGCGACTCATAATCGGTAAATACCGGGTGATCCATCACACCTGAAAACCGGAAGGCAAAGTCCGATACAGTAGCATTGTCGACCGACAAACTTTCATCGCCTGTAAGATAAGCTCCATTGAAATTTCCCAGGCTCAGCTGTTTATCATCCCAGAGAAGTTCAGGATTTTTCACTGAAAGCCGGTAAAAAGAGGCTTCCTCCCTGACCCGGGAAGATTCCATTTTTAATTCCTTTAACAGCTTGTCGATTAAATAATCAGAACCCTTATTCCACTCAGAAAGTGTTATATTGGCACTGATCAGGGGATCATCCACCATACGAATGAGTTGTACCGGTTTCCGGAGAATTTCGGAAATCAGCTGGCTGCTTTTGCCGTTAAATGCAACTCCCTCTTCTGATAACAGGAAAAATTCCTCCTCAGAATAGCCAGGCTTCACCAGAAAGGCCTCACGATCGGGTGTTTTTGGCTTCGTATCCGGCTCCCGGGCTTGGAGAATAACTCTTTTCCCCTTCTTACCCCGGTTTTCCCGGATAAACTTTTCGATTAAAGAATTTGAGAGCTCAGCGGGGTGTCCTTTCCAGAGGACCTCGCCCCGCTGATTCAACAACACCGACCATGGCAAAGACTGGTTAACGCCATAAAAGTCAAAGGTACGGCCGTTATCATCTAAAGCAACCATCAAACCCGGGTGGTGTTTTTCAATAAACCGCCTGACCACAGGTTCTGGTTCCCTGGTCAGGGAAATGATGGTCAGATCTTCCTTGTAAATCTCCTGGGTACTTTCCAGTTGTTTGCCAACATGGATACATGGGGCACACCAGGTAGCCCAGAAATCAACCAATACCAGGTGATGTTCAGCAGGTTGGTTGATTTTCGGAGGCGATAAAACCTGCTGAATCCATACCTGGGCAGTAACCCCGGAAGTGAATACCAATAAGCAAATGAAAATATTTAAGGCCCTATTCATAATTATAACTGCCATTTGTTAACAAACGGATAAAAATACCAAAAATTGAGTCCGGATGTAAACCATACCAAAACCATACCATTTTTAACACTCTCGTTCCCTTGTCTCGTCAGATGTTTTACAACCCTGTTTTGATGACAGAATTTTCCGTAAAGAAGTACCTATTTTTTCAGTCAAGGCCTTTCACTCCCATGGTTGAAGGCAGGAACCCGGAACCACGATCAGATGATGAGGACCCACGACAGCAAAGAACCTAAAAACCCTGTGGAATTGTTGGCAGGCCTCCTTCAATTGCCTATTTCGCTGAGTTCCAGCCATCGCAGCTCTTTTTCCGACAGTAATTTCATAAGCCTGGCAATCTCCAGTGACACAGCGGTGAGTTCCTCATGGCCGAGGGTGCCTTGATGCATCGAATCCTCCAAATTTCGTTTCTGCTGTTCCATCTGCCCGATCTCCGTTTCCAGATCCTCCAGTTCCCGGGCCTCTCTGAATGTCAGCTTCACCCTGTTTTCCAGTTTTGGTCTCCCTGGTGACTTTTCCAGGCTCTCCTTTTTTCCCGGCTTTACTTTCGACTCTTCTCTTTCCCTGTACTCTCTGAATTGGGTATAATTCCCTGGATAATCACGGATCTTCCCATCCCCTTCGAAGACAAATAGATGATCAACGATCTTATCCATGAAAAACCGGTCGTGCGAAACGACTACAACACACCCTTCGAACGATTGAAGATACTCTTCCAGAACGTTCAGCGTTAATATATCAAAATCGTTTGTAGGTTCATCCAAAAGGAGGAAGTTAGGGTTCTGCATCAGCACGGTGCAAAGGTAGAGCCTTCGTTTTTCGCCACCGCTTAGTTTTTCAATGTAATCGTGCTGCGATGAGGGAGGAAACAGAAAATGAGAAAGCATCTGCTGGGAGGTCATTTTAGTCCCATCCTCAAAGGTGATGTATTCCGCGATCTTATTGACAGCATCGATGACCTTCTCTCTGGGGTTAAACGAAATACCGGACTGCCGGTAGTACCCGAAGCGGATGGTCGATCCGGTGTCAACCCTCCCTGAATCGGGTGGACAATGACCGGTCATCAAATCCAGCAAGGTGGTCTTGCCACTTCCATTGTTCCCGACAATCCCTATTTTCTCAAAACGCGAAAATGAATAGGTGAAATTGTTAATCAACGGTACCTCCCCGTACGATTTCGTCAGATTCCTGATTTCAAGGATTTTCTTTCCGAGTCGTGAAGATCGCACGTTCAGACCTACCGGATTCACGGTTTGGGCGGACCTGGCCTTCTCCCGGAGCTCAAAAAAGCCGTCCATACGCGATTTGGATTTGTGGGTGCGTGCTTTCGGCATTCTCCGCATCCATTCCATTTCGGTTCGCAGGAGGTTTCGGGCACGGTTAAGGGTTGCCTCTTTTACCTGAAGCCTCTCCTCCCTCTTTTGGAGGAAATAACCGTAGTTACCCCTGTACCGGATTATTTCATTGTCGTCCAGTTCTAGGATTTCGTCACAAACCCGGTCCAGAAAATACCTGTCGTGGGTAACCATCAGAAGCGTTGCACCCGATTTGCTCAGGTAGGCTTCCAACCATTCTACCATATCCAGGTCCAGATGGTTGGTGGGCTCATCCAGCAGAAGAAAATCGGGCTGATGGATTAAAACTTTCGCCAGGCCCAGCCTTTTCTGCTGACCACCTGATAATTCCCCAACGATGGCCTCCAGATCGGGTATGTTCAGACGCGTCAGAATCTGCCGGATTTCCGTTTCTACATCCCAGGCTCCCAGGAGATCCATTTTGGCAGAGGCTGCCGCTATCTCCCCATGGTCATGGCGGACCAGTGCCTGCTCATATTCCCTTACTGCCCTCATCTTCTCGGTTCCGGCGTCAAATACCTCTCCTAAAACTGTATTCGAAGGGTTTAACAAGGGTATCTGCTCCAGGTATCCTACCCTGACATCATTGGTCCAGGTCAGTTTCCCCGAATCTGGTGTTTCCTTACCTGCCAACAAGTCAAACAAAGAGGTTTTCCCCGCCCCGTTGCGGGCAATAAGGGCCACTTTCTGATCCTTGTTAACCGTAAAGGAAATATTTTCGAACAGGAGAAGATCTCCGTAACGCTTGGATAAATTTTCAGCCTGAAGATAGGGAAGCATGGAAATAATCATTGACGGCAAAAATAGTCAAAAGGGCAGGACAAAAAAAAACTAATAATTTAGTTGCATAACTAAAATATTAGTTATATATTTGTTCCGGATATCCAGGAAAAATTAAAGGAGTAAACAAAACAGTTAAAAAAAGCACAATGAAAGGCACAACGATGATTCTTACGGTTTGCCTGTGTTTGATGGTTGCTGCACCGGCAGCTTTTTCACAGGAAAACAAACCCAACGAAAAGGGAGTCTTTTCCCAGGTGGAAGAGATGCCCGAATTTCCGGGAGGAGATTCTGCTCTCCGTGATTTTATGGTTAAGAACATTACCTATCCTGAACAGGCCAAAAAGGACTCCATTCAGGGGAAGGTGTTTGTCACTTTTGTCGTGGATGCGGTCGGAAAGGTCGGGGACGTAAAAGTGGTCAGGGGAGTTCATCCTTTGCTTGACCAGGAAGCGGTCAGGGTAATCGGACTCATGCCGTTGTGGAAACCAGGAAAGCTCAATGGGGTTCCGGTAAAAGTCTCCTACACCCTTCCCGTGATGTTCTCATTAAAGTAAATGATGAACACAAAGACCTAAAGAATCAAACGATAAAAGTTTTACCTAAACGTTATGTCTTATGGCTTTGTGTGTAAAAATGACGTTATGAAAGAGCTGACCAAAGCCGAGGAACAGATCATGCAGATTCTCTGGGATCTGGAGAAGGGGTTTGTGAAAGATATCGTGGAGCGGTTTCCCGAGCCGAAGCCGGCCTACAATACGGTGTCGACCATTGTCAGGATTCTGGAGCAGAAGGGTTTTGTGGATCATACGGCCTATGGCAAGACCCATGAGTATTTTCCGCGGGTCGGCAAGAGTGATTATACCCGCACTTTCATGAAGAATTTCATGCGGAACTATTTCAGCGGCTCCTTCAGGGAAATGGTCTCCTTTTTTGCCAAAGAGGACAAACTGACCATTTCCGAACTGGATGAGCTGATGCAGCAGGTCAGGGAGGATTTTACCGCGGAAGGGGAGGAGCAGGATGGGTAATCTGGTGAACTACCTGTTGGAATCGGGTGTCAGCCTGACGCTGTTTGCGCTGATTTATCTGTTCTTCCTGAGAAAGGAGACCTTTTTCAGAACCAACCGGTTATTTCTCCTCTTTTCCGTACTGTTTTCCCTGTTGCTTCCCTTACTTGCCATTCCCGTGCTGGCACCACGGCCGCTCCTACTTCCGGAAGTGACGGTGACGCCCTACCGGAACCTGCTGGAAACGGTGCTGGTCGAGCGTCAGCGCTTCTCCGGAAATGTGGAGAAGTTCGTCATCTCCTCCCGGCTGATTGTCAACCTCTGGCTTGCCGGGGTGCTGGTGATGTCGGTCATCTCCCTGTTCCGCATGGGACAGATTCTGCTGATCATCCGTAAAGGGAAAGTGACCGATGCCGGGGATTTTAAGATGGTGCTGAATGGCAGGGAGAGTAATCCCTTTTCCTTTCTGAACTATCTTTTTGTTCCGGAAGATTACGCACAGATTCCCGGTTACGACCGTATCGTTTATCACGAGCGGGAGCATATCAGGCAGGGGCATACCTATGACCTTCTCCTGCTCGACATTCTGCTGGTTTTCCAGTGGTTCAACCCTTTTATCTGGCTGTTGAAAAGGGCAGTCCGTGAAAACCACGAGTACCTGGTCGATCGTGCCGTCATCAGGTCGGGAATGACACCGGCCGAATACAAAAACCTGCTTCTTTCGGAAGTCGTGGGAAGCAAGGTTTTTGCAGCCCACCATTTCAATTATTCCTTACTTAAAAACCGATTTAACATGATGACTAAATTACCCTCCCGCAAGGCTGCGGGGATAAAAATTTTATCCGGAATCGTGATCGCCCTGGCTTTGGTGGTCATTTTTGCCTGTGAAAAGAAAAACAGTTCGAAAGTGGATGTCGGCGCCGGGGAAACCCTGACGATTGAAAGGAGCGATTCGCTGCTGACCATCGCGGGTTCCCCCGAAGCAATCAGCGAAATGGAATCCATTCTGGCTTCGCGGAATTTCAAAATTGTGACCACTCAGGATTCTGGTAAGAGCATCAGTTACCTGATGTTGTTAAGGAAAAAGGAGAGTTCCGGCGAGCTTCCGGAAGATGCGGTCGTCTTCACCATTGTGGAAGAGATGCCCGCGTATCCCGGAGGGGAGAGTGCTCTGCGTGAATTTATCCAAAAATCGATCGATTATCCCGTGATCGCCCAGGAGAATGGCATTCAGGGGAAAGTTTACATCACCTTTGTAGTTTCGGCCGATGGGAGCGTGAAAAATGCCAAAGTAGTGCGGGGTGTAGACCCTGTCCTCGACCAGGAAGCCCTGAGGGTTGTCAATACGATGCCCCGCTGGTGGCCCGGCAGACAACGGGGGGAAAACGTAAATGTTCAATATACGGTGCCCATCAGCTTTGTCTTGCAATAACCCTTGCGCCGATTGGATAGATTTTGGTTTTGCACTTTTCTTCCCTGACCGGTTTCCCCTTTTCTAGAAACAAAAACGATCCATTTTCTGTATGTTTTCTATTCACAACAAGTACCAGCCCATTTTACTTCTCCTGATGTTTGTCTCCTTTGGCTTCATTCAAGCCCAGGAGGAAGAGCTGATGCCCGATCCTTTTGATCGTCAGGTGGAAACTGCCAGGCGCAGCGACACGTTGTTGCTCTCTTCTCGGCCGGGCTATGCGGAATACCACCAGTCGCTGGACCTGCGTGACCGGTTCGACTACCCCGGCGCCCTGGCTGCCCTTCGGCAGGCTTTGGGCCGGGACTCTGCCAACCTCGTGTGGTGGTCGGAACTGGCCGATCTCCAAATCGCCATTGGGAACTCTCCTGATGCGCTCCAAGCCTACCGGCAGGCATTGACCCTGACTCCGGATCATCTTCCCCTGAAAGGACGGATGGGCACATTGCTGCTGACCATGCAGGAGAACCAGGAAGCCTACCGGGTTTTTACGGAACTGCGGAAGGCCGATTCCCTCAACCTCTTCTTCAACAGGCAGCTGGCCATCAGCGCTTCCCGCCTGAACAAAAACCGGGAAGCCAAACAGCTCTTCCTCAAGGTGCTGGAGATGAATCCACGCGATCTGGGGAGTTCCCTGGCGCTGGCCACCCTCTGCCAGCAGGACACGGCATTTGTTAAGGCCCGGGAGGTCCTTACCGGGGCTCATGAATTGTTTCCCGGCAATTCCCTGCTTGAGCTGAGGCTGGCACAAAACGACTATTACCTGAAAGAGTATGCCCGGTCCGCGGATGGATATGCGCGGTACCTTTCCCATAATGACACCACCCTGAACGTCCGCAAGGAGTACGGGGTGGTGCTCTTTTTCAGCAAGGAGGAGGATAAAGCCCTGCAGATGCTGGAACCTGCCCTATATATGGCCCCCAATGATCCGATCATCCCTTATTATGCGGGGTTGTGTTATAAAAATTTGAAGGATTTCGAGGCTGCAAAGCAGTATCTTCAATTGGCCGAAGAACTCTCCATGCCGTGGTTTCTTCCGTCCATTCACCGAACCATGGCGCATGTCCATGGGTTATGCCGCGAGTTTTCCGAGGCCATCGCCTCCTATAAGAAAGTCCTTGAACTGGACCCTGCTGACACCGAGGTGCTCTTTGAGATGGCCACCACCTTTGAAGAGTTCGAATCCGATAAAACAGTGGCATTTCAGTATTACCGGCAATACCTTGAAAAAGCCGGTAAAGGAGCCCCCAACGAAGCCTACGCCCGTAGCAGGATGACAAAAATCAAGGAGTCCCTTTTTTTTGAAAACAAAGGTAAAGCCCTCATCTTGCCCGAATAATGGGGACCTGATGGTTGATAAATGATCCTGTCTGCCATGAACCCATTCAAGTGAAGGAAAGCGAAACGGACTGATCAAGAGCTCAGCTACCCGATCTCACCGGATGGCAGGCTTTCTAACTCCCGAAGTACGGGGTTGGATCCAGGATTGCAGCAACAGAAAGAGTTTCATTTCCGGGAAAGGATCTTATTTAATTACCAGTTTTCCCGATTTTTGTATTGTTCCGTCCTCTTTTACCAGTTTCCACAGGCACAGTCCATGGGTCCCCTCCGGGATGGTTACGTAGTTTACAGACGAGCCATTCATCCTCTTTTCGAAAAGGAGCCGGCCATCGGTTCCGTATACCGAAAACCGGTACGTCCCCGCCACTTCAATGGTAACCGCCAGGGTACGGTGTGCCGGTACGGGGGAAACAGTGATCAGCCTCTCCGGCAGGACAGGTT
This sequence comes from uncultured Prolixibacteraceae bacterium, assembly GCA_964650525.1. Lineage (GTDB taxonomy): Bacteria > Bacteroidota > Bacteroidia > Bacteroidales > Prolixibacteraceae > UBA1413. Next base: position 40,656 of record CAZYUA010000018.1, on the reverse strand, counting down.
TTTCAATGGCTGTGACCACCTGCGTAACTGCATCGGGGGTGGGGGAAAAGGGTTCCAGGTTGCCGGTATTGTCGACAGCCTGTGAGGTGAACCGGTAAATTGCGTCGGCAGGAGAGCTGAAAATGGCTGAGGTTTCGTTTGTCCCTGACAGCCATAACCGGTAGGCACTGTCGTTTTCGCTGACGTAGATGTTATAACCGTCAATCCCGGAGCCGTCATCGGTACCCGTCCATCTTACCGTGAATTCCCTGGCAGTGGTGGTGGCTGAGAGGTTCTCTACGGAACTCTCAGGGGCTGCCAGGTCAAAGGTCGTACGATGTTCGTTGGTGATGATGGCCGGATTGGCATCGAAGACGATGCTGGCCTGGTTGGTGACCGCAGCCTTGTGGACAGGATCATCCTTCAGCCTGACAAAGAAGGAGACACTACCCTGACCCTGGGGCGAAACCACGTTGGGCGGTAACACTCCCAGGTCGGGATCTTCCACATCGGCAAAAGTTACCGGATCAAGGCTGCGGAATTGCCATTCCAACTTGCCGGTAAGGGTATCCAGTTTCCCGGTTACGCGCGCCACCACTTTCAGTTTATCCAGTTTTTTGTCTGCGGCAAATTGCTTCAGTCCAGGTTTGACTGAAATCAGACTGTCTCCAATATAAATATCGCCGAAACTGAAAGTGGAAAGGTCAAATTTCACCATATCCAGCTGGTCAGTGATGGAGATTGTGTGGGCAGGGGCTGTGGCAGTGGATTTGTTCTCAAAATAAATGGTATAGGGAAAATCCCTGCCGCCGGCAACATAATTCTCAGCAGCAAATCCGGAAGGTCCTGTTTTCTCATTGGGATCCAATGAATTAGCAGGTGTGATATTCATATTTGCAGCATCTGCTGCCATCAGACAATCCACCAATGATGTAGACATCGCACTGTATTTTGATACGGCATCAGCAAAATGTTTCAATATACCAATGGCTTCATTAAATGCCAATCCACATTTTGCCATGGTATTGGCCCAACCCCATAACCATGGAATAATTGAGATCCCCCTGGGGCCGTTAGGATCACGCATGATGATACCTTTCAGGCTGTAAAGCCTAACCAGAATATCGAAAATACATTTCCCCTTGGCTGTAAACCTGTCTATTACAAATCCTGTTGCCTCTCTTCCCAGCAAACTGATAAAACACCAAACTGCATCCGTTGCTCCTGAGTTAAAATACTTGGGTTGTAACCATGCCTGAAACTGGATTTCCTGTGATGTCCTGACCTTGACAACTATCGGATTGGTCGATCCGGCAGAAATAAATGGAATATAAAGAGGATAGACCTTTGCTTTCCATGGTTTACCCATCACCGTATCTACTGAAACGAAATCAGGAATCGAATCAAGATTTAACGTCCATCCATTTTCCGTAAGTAAATCGGTAAAAGCTTTTCTATTGATGTTATCGATTTCAATTTCAGTGCCGGGCAAATCTGAAATGGCAATCCATAAAGGAACACCATGAGCATCTTTGTTCCCACTGTTGCCGACTATGATGGTGTATGTGGTCCAGGTGTTAAACAGAATCCTGTTCCGGCCAACGATCCTGATCCAAGGCTTCGCTTCAGAGGTTGCCATGACTGTGAAACCACCCGGTAATTTATAGGAAGGACCTCCCGGTTTCTCAATAACAAGATCATAGATGCCGGGTGCAATTGAAAGGGTATCAAAAATCGCCAGTATTGAAGTTTTTCCTCCAAATCCCGTCATAGCCGATACACCCAATACCGAATTCCCCGACATAATTTTTGCATCGTATGTTGTATCCAACCCTCCGCCGAAGATTTCGATGGTAGCTTCACCCTCGTTTCCGCAATTATCCGGAAAAATTCGGTTAACACCCGGAATCACAAGCATTTGGCAGGCAGTGTCGGCTCCTGTGATGTTTTTTGCGATCAGGCAAACCTCATAATTACCCGGTGCCTTATATTGATGAAAAGGATGGACAGTAGTCTCTTTTTGCCCGTCGTCAAAATCCCAGGAATAGGATTCGCCATGGATGGTGGTGTTTTCAAACGTGAAAGAGTTGTCGCCTTTGGTCCAGGTAAAATCAGCCTTTGGTTTGGGAATGAATTTCATCCGAATTTTGTATTGAATATCCCCTCCGAATTTTTCAAAACCCAGGTAATAGGTTCCTGCAGGAACATGTCGCCCCCAGGTAGTTTCCAGGTCCCCGAAACTGAGGTAATGGGAGTTGATTTCGACGGTGGTGTCCCGCAACCGGATGTTACCATTCTGAATACCCTTCTTCACTACATGGAAGGAGAGATATCCGAATTCGGTGGTGTTTATTTCGAACCAGTCCCAATTGTCCGTCCCCTGGCCGGGTTTGTAATAACCCAGCAAACCAGCAATCGAATCATTCAGGGTACATTTCTGTGCAAAACGGAGGGAATCATTGTTTTCTGTATCTTCTCCCCAAACAGGTACATCCAGGCTGATCTCCATCCGGTAATTAACGACTCCTTCACCGCCATCCACCTGGAAATAATAGGTACCTGCCAGTACCGGATAACTCCATTTCCATCCTTCAGGCGGACTTTCAGAGTAGTTGAAATAATATTCCGATATTCTGGGATTGCCTGTTTTAATCCCATCGAGGAAATAGAACCATGTATTTCCCGGACCTTTTTTGTTAATTTTCAGGTTCAGCATCCCGCCTTTCGGAATTTCCAATTTATACCAGTCTCTTGCATCAATTCCGTTTCCAGCTGAATAGTAATGCAAAATCCCGCTAATAGATCCGTTGACCGGCATTCTCATGGCCTTTGAAATCGTATCATTGGGCTCGGAATCTTCAGAGTAAGCAGGATTGGCTAACGAAATTTCCAGTTTGTAATCGACGACACCCTCTCCCCCTTCAAACTGGAAATAATAGGTTCCTGCCAGTACCGGATAACTCCATTTCCATCCTTCTGCCGGACTTTCAGAGAAGTTGAAATAAAATTCCGATATTCTGGGATTGCTTGTTTTGACCCCATCGAGGAAATAGAGCCAAGTATTTCCCGGACCTTTTTTTTCAATTGTCAGATTTAGAATTCCTCCTTTTGGGACATCTAATTTGTACCAGTCTCTCAGATCTGCTCCTTTCCCTGGTGAATAATAATGGACGTTTCCGGTGACGGTTCCGCCGACCGGCATAGGCAGGGCTCCGGTGATAGAGTCGTTGGGTTCATTATCTTCGCTGAATGCCGGATCAGCCAACGCAAGATCCAGCTTGTAGTCAACGACATTCCCTCCGCCCTCGACCTGGAAATAATAGATACCAGCCAGTGCAGGGAAATTCCAGTTCCATCCTTCTGGCGGACTTTCTGAAAAACCTGTGTAGAAAGCTGATAATTCAGGAAATAAAGGTTTTTCTCCATCCCTGAAACGAATCCATGTGTTACCCGGACCTTTTTTGTAGATCTTCAGTGACAGGATTCCACCTTTGGGCAGCTCCAGTTTATACCAGTCCTCCATGTCGTAACCTTTCCCGGCCTCATAGTAATGGACAGTACCGCTGATACTTCCCCCGGCAGTCACTATTCCCGCTTTGTTCACTGTGTCATTAGGCTCGATGTCTTCAGGGTAAGCTGGTGCAATAAGGGATAATCCGATCTGGTAATTGACGGGATCGGCGGTCTTAAGCAGCTTAATGTAATACTTACCGCCAAGAGCAGGAACTGACACTGCCCACCCCTGTGCAGGAGAGTCACCGAAGGGAAGGTTGATACTGGCAATTTCAGGATTGCCCGCTGTCTCACCATCGTATAAATAAAGGAAAGCGTATCCACTTCCCGTTTTGTTAACTGTGAGGGTAAAAATCCCTCCCTGCGGGAGGTCTGTCACAAACCAGTCTTCGATGTCAGTTCCGGTGAGAGATCCGGATTGATTCCCATTATAAGCCAAATTATTGGCCTGCTGAAGGGTGTTGTTGGGTTCAGTTTCGGCCCTCCCGGACAAACACAATAAGAGGAAAGCTACAAAACAGAGTAATTTTGGTTTCATAGGTTAGCTGGATTTTCTTTTAGAAAAGGTACAGAAAATCCATGAAATATTTTTCAATTGGGAACGGTTTTTTCTGCCACTTGCAGAAGTTTTTCAAACCCTCACTACACGAGAAAGCAACCGTTGATGGATACTAAATGAACTACCCGCCGCCCGCAGCGGGGTAAATTGAATGATTGCTTAAAGTGTTTGTGCTGCGGAGCGGTGGCAAATGGATCCCGGTTCTTATCTGTCCCTCCATAAATTTATAAGAGAATGCGGAGAGCCCTTCAAGCTAGTGCGTGGTACATGATTTCCACCGGGTGGAGGGCATCCCGACCTGTGCCATCCTTGATCTGATGGCGGCAGGAGGTGCCGGGGGCCGTAATCAGTGTATTTTCCGGGGCTGCCTTTACAGCCGGGAACAGCACCATTTCCCCGATTTTCATGGAAAGGTCGTAATGCTCCTTTTCATAACCGAAGGCTCCAGCCATACCGCAGCACCCTGAAGGGATCTCCGTGACCGTATAGTTGGCAGGAAACGACAGCATGGTGCGGGTGGGAACCGTGGAAGCCACCGACTTTTGCTGGCAATGTCCATGAAGCAGAATGTCCTTATAAGCCGTGGTAAAAGTCTCTTTCCTGATGTGGCCGTTTTCAATTTCACGGCAGAAAAATTCCTCAAAAAGCAAAGCCTTATCAGCCAGATTGCGGGCGTCCTGCTTTAGCGTTTCGCCAACCAGCTCGGGGTATTCATCCCGGAAAGCCAGGATGGCCGAAGGTTCAATGCCTATTAGAGGAGATTCCTCTGTAACGACCTCCTTCAGCAAGCTTACATTTTCTTCAGCAATTTTCTTGGCCGTCCGGACTAGCCCCTTCGAAAGCCAGGTACGTCCGCTCTCCCTGTGCACCGGGATACGGACCTCATATCCCAACCTGGTAAGCAGCAATATGGCCTTGATCCCTATGTCGCTTTCGTTGAAGTTGGTGAATTCGTCGCTGAATAGGTACACTTTTTTCGCGGGATTTTCTGGTTTCAGGGCTGCTCCATTTCTGAACCACCGGTTAAGGGTGATCAGGGACAGGGGAGGCAGGTTCCGCTGGTCGGTAAATCCCACCATTTTTTTGAAGAAAGACTGCTTCATGAAGAAGTTGGCAACCGGCTGGACGAGCATGGCCAGATTCTCCAGCCTGGGCAGGAAGGCCACCAGACGGCTGCGGTAAGGTATCCCGTGTATGTCGTAATAATGCTGCAGGAATTCTGCTTTCAGCTTGGCCATATCCACGTTAGAGGGGCATTCCGACTTACAGGCCTTGCAAGAGATACAAAGATCCAGGACCTTGTATATTTCTTCCTGGTCAAACGGGTTTTTGCCCTGGGGGGAAGCCAGTAATTCGCGCAAAAGATTGGCTCTTCCGCGGGTAGTCTTGTCTTCGTCGCGGGTGGCCATATAGGTCGGACACATGGTCCCTCCAACAATCTCAGTTTTCCGGCAGTCACCCGATCCATTGCATTTTTCTATCGTACTGAAAAAGCCCCGGGTGGCGGAAAAGTCAAACAGCGTGTCAAACTGAGGCGATTCAAATCCCGGGACAAAGCGAAAATTATCGGTGATGGGAGGAGTATCCACGATTTTCCCCGGGTTCAAGAGGTTGCCGGGATCCCAGGTTTCCTTCAGGCTCCTGATGAGCTGAAAGTTATGGTCTCCCAGCATGAACGGGATAAATTCACCCCGCACCCTGCCATCGCCGTGTTCCCCGCTCAGAGAACCATGGTATTTTTTCACCAGCACAGCCATATCCGTCATCAGGTTCCTGAAAATCTCCACATCGGCCGGATCTTTCAGGTTGAGCATGGGTCGGAAATGGATTTCCCCGGTCGCAATATGGGCATAATAAATGCTGTCTAAGCCATTTTTCCCGAGAGTCTTCTTAAAGTCAGCGACATATTCAGGCAGATATTCCGGGTGAACCGCTGTATCCTCAAATCCCGGAACCCCCTTCCGGATTCCCGGAACATTGGCCAAAACTCCCAACCCTGCCGTGCGGAGTGCCCAAACCTTCTTAATGTTTTCATCACCAGTAACCAGGGGAAAAGCATATCCCAGACCGGCATCCCGCATATCTATTTCCAGTGCGGAAGCTTTTTCGATGAGTTCCTTTTCTGTGTCAAAGGCGAATTCGATCATCAGAATGGCGCCAGGATCACCCTGTACGAAAAACCGGTTTTTCCGTTGTTCTATGTTTTGGTTGGTGCATTCCAGGATGATGTTATCCATCAGCTCCACGGCCCGGGGAGCATGTTTGAGAGCAATCAGGTTGGCATGCAGCGACTCCTCCAGAGTGCGGAAATGGGCACATACCAACCCCATATGACGGGGAGGCAATGGAATCAGGTTTACTTTGATGCGTGAAAAAAAAGCCAGCGTCCCTTCCGACCCGGCCAGCAACCTGCAAAAATTGAAAGGTTCCCCGTCTGGAGTGAAAGGTTCGCTCTTCATCAGCACATCGATGGCATACCCCATATTCCTCCGTGTCACCCGCGGATCGGGAAAATTTTCCCGGATCTCCTTTTGGTTGTCAGGATCCGAAAGGATTTCACAAATATTCCGGTACAATTGTGTTTCCAGAAGGGTGGGGTCCCCCTTACATTTTTCTATAAACTGTTCACGGGTTAACGGACCGAAGGTCACTTCCGAGCCATCAGACAAAAGGACATCTGCTTCAAGTATATGTTCGCGTGCGCTTCCATAAATAATAGAATGCAAGCCACATGAGTTATTCCCGACCATGCCTCCAATGCAGCACCGGTTGGCTGTTGAAGTCTCCGGGCCATACTGTAATCCGTGAGGTGCCAGCCATTTGTTCAACTCGGCAGGAATCACGCCAGGCTCCACCCATACCCAGTACTCTTCCTTGTTAAGCTCCAGGATCCGGTTCATATACCTGGATATATCCACGACGATGCCGGGGCCTACCACCTGGCCTGCCAGGGAGGTGCCCCCGGCACGCGGAATCACTGAGGAGCCGTGGCTGCGGGCAAAGGCAAGAATCTTTTTTATATCTTCAGTGTTCCGGGGCCGGGTGACTGCCATCGGAATCTCCTTGTATGAGGAGGCATCCGTAGAATAGAGTATACGCTGAACCTGGCTGGTGAACAAATCACCATCCATGGTCTCTTTTAAAGATTCGAATTCTTGTTTGCTGATCATAATTCCGGTACTTTCTGGTAACAAATATATTATTATAACCATTATCCTGATTACCGGAATTCCAGGTTCACCATCAATAACCCGGAAGGGGTTTACTATCCAAACCCACAATAAGGAATTTCTTTCACCTGTTGTTGCGTGGCTGGTTTGTATCGGGATGCCATTCAGTATTTCACGGCGTAATTCCCTGGTTGTTCCAACCCCGGCCTTCTATCCGGAAATGTTTACCCTGGATGCCATTCCATTCGCACCAGATAAAAAGAAATCATTGCCGGGATCTGATCAAAAAAATATACCCCCGGGGAAAATCCCGGCCCCATCTCATACCGTACGCAACCGGAAACTGATGTATACAGGAAATTTGTGATCCGCCTTTCGGATTGTCACCTGTATCAGCTCCGTTTTTTCTCTTCCCGTTTGGCCTCCTTGGCAGCTCTTTTCTCTTTCAGGCTCTTTGTTGATGCCTTTTTCGTGCTCTTTTCCTTGAGCGTCTTTTCCTTTGACATAGAACAAATTTAATTCCAATAGTTAATAAAAATAACATTTGTATTCAGAATTCTGAATGGGTTTGTTCCTTCAGATCCTGTTTGAACTACCTTCGAGGAATGGCTGTAATCAGGATTTCTGAAAGTACAAATGTACACGAAAGCTCCTGTAATCCTCTGTCAGGGCTCGCTTGTGGCAGGAGCTTCCTTCCGGCTGTTTCCAAGACAAAAAACGCAACGCGTGTTCGCAATGGTATTGCAGGAACATGCAAATTTAAATAATAATCCTGTTCCAGGAAACCTTGGCAGCGATTTGGGCCGTTGAAAAAAGAGGACTTGTTCCCACTGTGGGCTTCAATTTCCTATATTTGCATTATGAGGTGATTCCCGCTACAGATCAGATCAGATTCCGGGAAAGATTCGTCAGGTATTTATTTATCGGTATTTCAACTTAAAAACAACACCATGACATCATTCCATTATGAAAAGCCTTTTACCCTGCTGAAGGATGAAACACCTTACCGGTTAATAAGCAAGGATTTTGTTTCCATCCTTTGTGAAGGAGGCCGGAGGATTCTTAAGGTTGATCCGGAAGGTTTGGAGTTACTGGCACGGGAGGCGGTCACCGATGTATCCTTTTACCTTCGGCCGGCGCATTTGGCCAAACTACGGCAGATTCTGGAAGATACTGAAGCCAGCGACAACGACCGTTTTGTGGCTTACACCATGTTGATGAACCAGGTTATTGCAGCTGAGGGGCTTCTTCCCACCTGTCAGGATACGGGTACAGCTATCGTAATCGGCCGGAAGGGAGAGGATGTTTACACGGGTGCTAACGATGCTCTTCATATTTCAAAAGGCATATTCGACACATACCAGAACCGTAATCTGCGGTATTCCATGATTGTACCCCTGACGATGACGGAAGAGAAAAACACAGGTACCAACCTGCCGGCGCAAATTGATATCTTCGCCACCCAGGGTATGGAATATGAATTTCTCTTTATAACCAAGGGAGGGGGATCGGCAAACAAGACGTTTCTCTACCAGCAGAGCAAGTCGTTGCTGAACGAGGAGAGCCTGACGCGGTTCGTGGAGGAGAAGATCAGGGATCTGGGCACAGCCGCCTGTCCTCCTTATCATTTGGCCCTGGTTATTGGGGGAACGTCGGCAGAGGCAACGCTTTCGGCGGTAAAAAAAGCTTCGGCAGGGTATTACGACCATCTCCCGGTGACAGGCAGCGACGGTGGCAGGGCTTTCCGGGATCGGGAATGGGAAGCACGCGTTGAGAAGATATGCCGCGATTATGGCATGGGTGCCCAGTTCGGGGGTAAATATTTTGTCCACGACGTGCGGGTGGTACGGCTTCCACGCCATGCAGCTTCCTGCCCGGTAGGGTTGGGGGTTTCCTGCAGTGCCGACCGGAACATACGGGCAAAAATCACGGATGAAGGAATTTTTCTGGAAGAACTGGAGAAGAATCCGGCACACTATCTGCCGCGTGTGGCTCCGGGTATGGAACCTTCCATCGACATCGACCTGGACCGGCCAATGGAAGTGGTCCTGGCAGAATTAAGCAAATATCCCGTTAAGACACGCCTCAACTTAAGGGGCACGCTCATTGTGGCCCGCGATGCAGCTCATGCCCGTATCAAGAAAATGATGGATGAAGGAGCTCCCATGCCGGACTATTTCAAGAACCATCCGGTGTACTATGCAGGGCCTGCCAAAACCCCCGTTGGTATGGCCTCGGGTAGTTTCGGGCCTACCACCGCCGGACGCATGGATGTGTATGTTGAACCCTTCCAGAAACAGGGAGGGTCATTGATAATGCTGGCCAAGGGAAACCGCAGTCAGTCCGTCACCGACGCCTGCAATCAATATGGCGGCTTTTACCTGGGGTCCATCGGGGGACCTGCTGCTATCCTGGCCAAGGAAAGCATCAAATCGGTCGAAATCGTTGACTTTGAAGACCTGGGCATGGAAGCGGTCAGAAAAATCCGGGTCGAAAATTTTCCTGCCTTCATCATCGTCGATGACAAGGGCAACGACTTCTACAAACAGCTTTGACAGGAATGGTGGAGTCTGCTTGCCAGGCGTGGCTGGCTATCCTTATTCACTTTCTTCTTTCGGATACCGGCTGACAGTACTCGAAAAAAACTTCGCTACCGGAAGAAACAGCCGGAAGGCCAAATGAAAACCCGGGAGGGAACCGGCAGGTTTGCGAACCAGCCTTTCCTCCCGGGTTTGTGCCCGGACGAACTCTCCTCCGGCATCAACATCAACCTCTGCCTGGATTACTCGTTGTACCAGTTGATTTTCCGGGTTAGGTACATGATCAGTGCCAGGATAAGGAAGAGGACGATGCTTCCTGTTACCAGGGCATAGGTTTCCATCTGTAGAAGCACAAAGATGAAAATAAATGATGCCGCCAGTACGGCAGTGAGCATCAGGGAGTTGATCCGCTTCTTCAGGAAGGAGCGCGAGTAGGCGAAGACCATGGTGAGCACCGCTGCCGATGCAATAAGGTAGGCAATGTTAAAGCCCAGATGTTCCGAGAGAGAGAGAAGCAGGAGGTAAAAGAGGAGCAGGGCGAAGCCTACCAGGGCATACTGGACTGGGTGGATGCGCTCCCCGCTGATTACCTCGCTGAGGAAAAAGGAGATAAAGACCAGTACGATCACCAGGATACCGTATTTGGCGCTGCGGATGTTCTTCTGGTAGTGGTCGGCCACGGTCACCAGCTCCACCCCGAAATCGGCTCCCCCCATTTTGTATTTGTCTCCTTTCCAGGTCTGGGGAAAGTTGCGGTTGAAATGGAGCACCTTCCAGTCGGCCGTAAACCCGTCGGCATTCACGGTATGGCTGACCGGGAGGAAGCTCCCTGTGAATCCGGGATCATTCCAGACCGAGGCGAGTTTGACAGTAGTGGTTTCTCCGAGCGGACTGAAATGGAGGGAGTGGCTCCCCTTAAGGTGAAGTACGCATTCAAAGGTAGCCGGGAAAGAAGTGGCAGGATCGACAGGCAGGGGCAGGGTGATGCCACCGGTACCAATAACCGGGTCGTCCATGCCGGGAAGAAAAGTGACCTTCTGTCCGTTCCACACCATCTCCACCATGTTGCTGATGCCCCGCAAGTCGGATAACCCGATGGAGAGTTCCGCTTTGCTCCACTCCTTTTCTCCGGAAGCCTTGAGGATTTCCGGGGAAGGCGGGGCAAAGCTTCCGGAGATACGGATCTCTGATTCGTAAACCACCACCTTGTATATGCTCCGGTAGCGGTCGCGGGGCGTCAGCTGTCCGTCGATGGCCAGCTCCTGCGGCAGAAAGTATTGCAGGGATTGCACGACCATGGGATTCTTGCCCTCCTGGTCGGTGACCGTTTCCTGTACAGGCACTGTCAGCACCGGTCCACGCACCACCTGATCGGCCGACCACTTTTCCATCACTTCGTCGCGGGCCGACTCCGCGGTGGTTTTGCGCTCTTCCATCAGTCCGATGATCATCAGCTTGGGAATCATCAGAACAAAAAAGACCAACCCGATAAATGCGATTTTCAACATCAGATGCCAGCTGATCAGGGATGATTTCAGGGGTCCGTTGTTCCCCGGCCCCTTGGGATCGTGATTGATTGTTTCCATACTATAACAAGATCTAAATGATTGTTCAAAAAGCTTTGATTATCAAAGTATTAATTCAAATAATTATTGCAGTTTAATGATCTCCTCCAGAGCCTTGAGGTGGGAAAGGAAGGCCTCTTTTCCCAGGGGGGTGATTTCGAAAGTAGTCATTGGTTTTCTTCCGGAGAAGCTTTTATGGACACTGACATAGTCGATGCTTTCGAGCACTTTCAGATGGCTGGCAAGATTTCCGTCGGTCAGGTCGAGGGTACTTTTCAGGTCATTGAAAGGAACCCTGTCGTTGACAGCAAGGACAGACATCACACCAAGCCGGATCTTGTTGTCAAAAGCTTTATCTAGCTTATGGATGATGTTTTTCACGATGTCTGAGAATTGGATTTCCGTTCGTGCCTGAAATACATATAGATGCCATAAAGGATATGGACAATGCCAAACCCTGCAGCCCACAGGAGGAGTCCCTGTTGCGGAAACAACAAGGCTGCCAGTCCCAGAAGGATCTGAGTCAATCCGGCAAAAAAGATTTCCCTGTGAGTATACCGTGATGCTGCTGCGAGGGCCAGTCCGTAAAAAACCAGCAGGGAGGGGGCAATGAGCAGGTACTGGTGCCTGAAAAGCAGGAGCAGGACAAACACACCACCGGTGACCAGAGGCAGGGCAAGACTCAGGAGCAGCTGCCGTGATCCGGGACCCCAGGGCTTCTGACGCATCTTTTTCGTCTGTCTGAGGGTCAGCAGCAAAGCTGTCCCCAAAGCAGATAGTAAGACCACCAGTGCGGTCAGTGACAGGAGAAGGAGTGCCCGTTCATCCGGAATGGTTGTGTTCTTAAGAACTTTCCAAAAGACAGCAGCCCCACAAAGTGCATAAATGCCCAGAAATATTCCGGAAAAGCCGCTAAGCGACATAAATCTGCTCGATTTTTCCATCATCCTGCGGATCTCCGCGACCTGCAACAGGTATCCATTATTTTCATCCATATCCAAAGTACTTTGATGTGCAAAGTAAATGATTTTTTTTTAACTGGTACCATGAAAGAAAAAAAATGAAAATATTTTCACCGCAAATCACAAATTGCTGTTTTAATGTACAGGAACAAAAAATGCTACATTTGTTTGCCGGCTATGGCAAGGATTTTTGTGAAACCAGAGGAATTCTGTTTCCAGTCCGGTATCAATTAACGTATTTCTGATTATTCGGTATCACCATGAAGATTGTGAATATTCTTTTCTTTGCAGCCATGGTCACCATGAATTACCTGGCGAATGCTCTTCCCCTGAATGGGAAGAATACGGGTGAGCTTTCCGGCATGTATCCCAACCTTTTTGTCCCGGCGGGAATTACCTTTTCCATTTGGGGGGTTATTTACCTGATGTTATTTCTGTTCTGCGTTTTGCAATTCAGGGATTCTAACCACCTGTCAGTTGCTGCTATCGGATGGCTGTTTGCCTGGACATGCCTTTTCAATAGCTTATGGATTGTAGCCTGGCATTATGGGGAAGTGGGGCTTTCCGTCGTAGTTATGGTGGCTTTGCTGGCAACCCTGATTGCCATCAATTTCCATATCAAAGCATTACCAATGGGTTTAATTAAGGCAGCCTTCGGAGTGTATCTTGGTTGGATTTGCATTGCCACGATTGCCAATATTACTGCCCTTTTGGTGCACGTGGGGTGGGGCGGATTCGGGTTTTCTGATGAGATTTGGACCATCCTGCTCATTGTCGTTGGGGCGTTTCTAGCGTTGGGTGCCATGAAGAAAATGGACAATCCATTTATCCTTCTTTCAGTTGTATGGGCTTTTATCGGAATTATGATTAAACGGCAGGCTGATTACCGCTCAATTTTCATTGCTTCCGCTGTGTTTGCTTTGGTTCTGGCTGTATCGGCGATCCTGGCATTTTTCAGAAAAAGCCTGATCTGATCGGATGGATAGTCCTTGAGGTTACCTTCTTCCAATTGGTTCGCTTGTCCGTTTCAGTAAGTTTTTTACTTTTGATTTGAATTACAATGCCATGAAGAAAAAAATCGCCGTTGTGCTGTCGGGTTGTGGTGTGTACGATGGGGCTGAAATTCACGAAGCCACCCTGACAATGCTGGCCATTGCACGACAAGGAGCTGTATACCAGTGCTTTGCACCTGATTCACAACAGCATCATGTAGTAAATCACCTTACAGGCCAGGTGATGAAGGAAGAGCGGAACGTGCTGGTCGAATCAGCACGGATTGCACGCGGGAAAATTCAGCCTCTTTCCGGCTTTGAAGCTTCGGCTTTTGATGCGCTGATTTTCCCGGGAGGCTTCGGAGTGGCTAAGAACCTGTGTACCTTTGCCTTCGAAGGGGCTGAATGCAGCGTTCATCCTGATGCGGAAAAGGCAGTCAGGGAGATGGTTTCTGCGGGGAAACCTATCGGCGCCCTGTGCATTGCACCGGTGATGATCGCCAGGATCCTGGGAGATGTGGAAGTGACCATCGGCCATGACCCTGCCACCGCTTCTTCCATCCGGGATATGGGCGGTAAGCACATCACCAGGCACCAGGGAGAGATAGTTGTTGACAAGAAGAACAAAGTAGTTTCAGCACCCTGTTATATGCTTAACTCATCCATAGACCAGGTTGCTGAGGATGCCGATCGTGTAGTGGCAGCCATCCTTTTGATGATATAGTTCCGTTGTACCACCATACCAACCTTTTTACTCATGCCATTTATTAATATTCACACCCATCATTCACCAGACGGGGAGGGGATCCTTTTCATCAAGAACCTGCTGCCTTCCGACCAAACCGAGCCGTTGAAGCCCGGGGGGTTTTACTCCGTCGGGCTTCATCCCTGGTTTATCACCAACAACCACGACAACAAAGAACAGTTGGCAGCCCTTGAGCAGAAGATCTCCCTTCCGGAGGTGGTTGCCGTCGGGGAGTGCGGTCTTGACAAACTGGCCAATACAGAATCACAGCTTCAGCTGGCTGTTTTTATCAGCCAGTGTGAAATGGCGGAGGCCGTCAACAAGCCGGTGATACTTCATTGTGTCAAATCGTATAATGAAATAAGCCATTTGCGGCGGCGGATGAAGCCGACGGTTCCTTGGATCCTCCATGGTTACACCGGAAATGAAATGGTTACCAGCCAGTTACTTTCTCTGGGATTCTACTTTTCGTTCGGGAAAATGTTGCTGAACAGCGGTGCCGACTGGGACCAGATCCTGGGGAAGATACCACCTGACCGGCTCTTTTTTGAGACCGATGAATGGCAGCACCCTGTTGAGGAGATTTACCTTCGGTATGCTGAGAATCAGAGGATTCCGAAGGAAAAGCTCACCGAACAGATTATGTGGAATTTCCGGCAGGTTTTTGTCAGGCAATGAGATGGGATGAACGGACACGGCTGCTCCTGGGCGATGCGAATGCTTCACTTCTGGCAAAAGCCCATGTGCTGGTCGTCGGTTTGGGTGGAGTGGGTTCCTGGGTGGCAGAATTTCTCTGCCGCGCCGGAATTGGCTCACTGACCATTGCCGACGGAGATGTGGTTGAGCCTTCCAACCGCAATCGCCAGCTTACTGCTCTGATATCCACCACAGGAAAAGCCAAGTCTGATGTGCTGGCTCTCAGGATGAAAGACATTAATCCTGAACTCCGGCTTACCAATATCAATGGCTTCCTGCGGGATACAAAAACCACGGAGATCCTTGATTCTGACAGTTTTGACTATGTGGTTGACTGCATCGATACTTTGTCACCCAAGACATTCCTGCTGTACCATGCTGTGACCAGGGGTTTCAGGGTTGTCAGTTCAATGGGGTCAGGTGGCAAACTGGATCCTTCACTAATACGGGTTGCCGATATTTCTGAAACATACGATTGCAACCTGGCGCGTATGGTTCGAAAAAGACTTCACCGGTTGGGGATCCGCACGGGTATCAAAACCGTCTTTTCACCGGAGAAGGTTCCTGGTCAAGCCATCCGCCCTCCTGTAGAGGATAGCACTCATTCCGTTGTGGGCACAATCTCTTACATACCTGCTTTGTTTGGTGGCTTTATCGCCGCCGAAGTCATTCGTGATCTGATTAAACCCACTGCCGGAGACCTGCAATGAAACCCTGAATAGCAGTATTATGGCATCAGAATGGAAAAAACGGGAGGGAGTGGTCTACAGCACCAATCCCTCCTATACCTACGGGAAAGAAGATTCAGGGGGAACAGCAACCCTGCCTCCTGAAAAACAGAAATTACTGGTATTGCTCGACAAGAAGCAGAGGAAGGGAAAACCTGTCACCCTGGTAAGAGGATTTCAGGGAAGTAACCAGGCTTTGGAGGAGTTGGGCCGGTGGCTGAAGATCCGTTGTGGGGTAGGGGGCAGCGCAAAAGAGGGGGAGATCCTGATCCAGGGAGATCAGTGCGTTCAGGTTATGGATCTCCTCCGGGAAAAGGGGTATGCAGTGAAACGCTCGGGGGGATGAATTCCGGTTACCCGGTAATCATTTTTTCCAGGAATAGCCAGGTTATCAATCCTGAAACCACCAGCTTAATGAGAATACCGGCCAGTAGGCCGACAAACGACCCTAAGCCGGCCTTTATGGCAGGGGCCGTTTCCTTTCCTGCAGTCAACTCACCAATAACAGCTCCGGCAAAGGGACCCAGGATGATACCCACAGGGGGGAAAAACAACCCCACCACCAATCCGATAATACTTCCCCAGATACCCCTTTTGCTGGCGCCGAACTGTTTGGCTCCCCAAATGGGGATCAGGTAGTCGAGTGCCGTCACCACCAGGGTTACAACACCCCAGATGATCAATAAGCGCGACGAAAACTGGTAGCGCTCCGTGAAGTGGAGCAGCAATAAGGCTGCAAAACTCAGCGGTGGACCGGCAAGACCCGGAAGCACGCACCCTGCAATCCCTGCCACCAGCAGGATGATTCCAGCAACAACCAGAAAATACTCCATCCGAATAGGTATAAATTTAGGTTTTCTGAACCGCGTTTCCTGGTTGGGAGTCTGAAGAATCCCCTTGGCAGACCCCAGGATGGAATGTACCTTTGGCGCGTTGCCGCGTCACCGGCACCATCAGGGCTACAGACCCGGCAACCAGAGCCAGACTCACCAGGATTACGCCGATGCCCTCAGGATCCTTGACCGGGAAAAGCTCCACCTGCTGAAAGAAAGTTACCGACAGCAGCACAACCAGGTTGTTAAGGGCGTGACCTCCCATACAAACCAATATGTTCTTGGTGCGGATCATTAGCCATCCCAGAATGAGCCCCAGGACAAAGGTCGCCGGGAACTGCCAGGGATTGAGATGGAAGAGGGCAAACAGGAGTCCCGATAAAAAAACAGCCTTCAGGGGTTTGTAATTGCGCATCAGTCCGTGCATGATCACCCCCCTGAAAATCAACTCCTCCGCAACGGGAGCTACCACCACCACCTTAAGAAAAGCCCCCCAGAAACCGAAGTCGTTATCGAAAATTTTCCCGAACAGTTCCCAGAACCAGTCAGGCGGAGGCAACAGGCGTCCAAGCCACTCATTCACCCGGTTCAGAAGCGGATGGGCCCCAAGGAAAAAGAGCAGGAGTAACAGAAATACCAGGGGATGGAACCGCTTCAGGGGAAAAACTATGCGCAGGGGATGCCCCGTATGTTTAAAGCCATACCATAAAATAAACACAAGGGAACCTATACCCAGGACAATTTTCTTCACCGGATTATAAAGAAGTTCCGTATCCTTGTAGTAATCGTACAGGGCAAGCGGAAAATCGATGACCGTCTGGACAAAGAGGTAGAGGACCACCAGATGAATGGCCTGCAATACGGTAGGATAATGGATGTTCCCTTTACTATACATCGGATGGTTGTTGTGCCTTACTTATCTTGATTCAAACATCGTTCGGGCGGGGACCCTTTATTGCCACCTGACTTTTCTTTTTCAGACGGTAGTTCTGCCTTTAGGGGTCCGGCCTCCTCCACATATTTTCTGAAAAGATCGGGACGCAACTTCCGGGTCCGTTCAATTGACTGTTGCAACTTCCATTCTTCCACCATTTTATCGTTGCCGCTGAGCAGAATTCCGGGAACTTTCCATCCTTTATAGTCGGCTGGCCGGGTATAGACAGGTGGACTTAGTAGATTATCCTGGAAGGAGTCGGAGAGGGCAGAAGTGGCATCGGTCAGAGCTCCGGGAAGCAACCGGACCAGGCTGTCAACGATAACTGCGGCCGCCAGTTCACCGCCGGAAAGCACGTAGTCGCCGATTGAAATCTCCATCGTCACCAGGTGTTCCCGTATCCTGTGGTCAATCCCTTTGTAATGGCCGCACAATACAATCAGGTTCTCCTTCATCGACAACCGGTTGGCTTCCTGCTGCGTGAAAAGAAGTCCGTCGGGAGATGTGTAAATCACTTCGTCGTATAACCGTTGCCCCTGCAAAAAACGGATTGCCTCCTCGACTGGTTGAACTTTCATCACCATCCCGGCCCCTTTGCTGAAGGAATAGTCATCCACCTTCCGGTGCCGGTCGTGCGTGAATTCTCTCAGGTCGTGGACCACGATCTCTACAAGACCTTTCTGTTGCGCCCTCTTCACGATTGAATGCCCGAGCGGGCTGCTCAGCAATTCAGGTAATACCGTGATGATATCGATCCGCATCCTGATTCTTTTGAACAAAAATACGAATATATCCGGGATTGCCAGCCTATCCCATTTACATCTCTCCTAATCCAAAATGCAGAATTTTCAGCCAAAGTGGCACCATGCTACCTTGCTTTGCGCCACTCTGGCAGTATTCAGCGGATATTATGACCTGTAATTACGATTTTATCGGGTAGGAATACCTTTTGATGAAGAACTAAGAAACGTAAATTATTAAAAGGAGGAAATAATCATGAATGCAATCAGATTTTACAACAACCCGTTACACAAGAGCCTGGTCGATGACCTTTTCAACGGTTTTGCCTTCACCGATTCACGTGAAGCCGGCCATTGCGGCTGTGTCCCGTCCAACATTGCCGAAACCGGAAAGGACTTCCGCATTTCTATGATGGTTCCGGGATACCGGAAGGAGGATATTACCATCAATGTGCAAAAAAATGTACTGACCATCAAATCAGAAGGACACAGTGCCTATGCTGAGGATGTAAAATATCTTCGAAGGGAATTTGAGATTCAGCCTTTTGAAAGGGATTTTATTCTTTCAAAGCATGTTGATGCCGATGGAATAACGGCTGCGTTCACCGATGGCATCCTGGAAATTGTGGTTCCCAAAAAGGAAGAGATGGTTGAAAAAGCGTCGGTGCAGATAGAAATCCAATAACCGTGGGATATCGATTAAAATCCCGCACCGGGTCAACCGGTGCGGGATTTTCTTTGCGATTATCCGGCCACTTGCTGCCATTCGAACAATCCCGGCTAGCCGGGGGGCATAATACCCTGCAAGTTACGGCAGAATATGGGACGAAAGCTTGCCTCTGGGTTTATCACTGTGATTCTGTGGGATTTGGTCCTGGTGAGGGGGGTAACTGCTTTCTGGCATACCTTCCGGGAGTTTCCCCTTTTTTGTAACGGCCTGCTTTAAAATCCCTGAACATGTTGAATATTTTTAATCCCGGCAATTCTTCACCGGAGTCGTTGAGGTTTATCAGCCAGGCGAGGACAATCCGGGTTTCCGGATCAATGATCAACATGGCTCCGCTTCCCTTTGTCATTCCCCGGCTCAGGTAAATTTTCCTTTCACCCTCATCATCCAGAAAAAGGAATCCGTTTCCCCATCGGGGGGGATATTCTCCTCTAATGTCGGGCAGGGTGAACATTTTCTGTTTAACCGATTCGCTGAGTTCGGGTGAGCTCAGAAGTGCATTTCCCAGGATGATCAGGTCCTCGGCAGTAGACAGGTAACCGTCGGAGGGCATCCGTGACCGCAAATCTGTGGTTGGTGCATGGATGACCTGAGCAACCAGGTTAAGATCATAAAAATTACTTCGGTTTTTAATGGTGATAAAGGGACTGTCGTGTACGGTCTGATCCATCCCCAGGGTGTCGGTAACCCACCGTTTTATCACTTTGGGAAAACTTTCTCCGGCCACGCCTTCCATCACTGCCCCCAGCAGGTTATAGTTGAAATGGCTTGGATACTGGTACATTCCGGGAGGAAACAGAAGGGTATCACCGTAAAAAAGCTGCAATCCCTCTTCCAGGGAGATGTTGAACCCACTTCGGAAGAGTTCAATTTCCGTGGCAGGTCTGATGCCGGAGGTCTGGTCTGCAAGGTGGTGGAGGAGCAGCGGGTAGTTCTTTTCCGGAAATCGGGGAACATATTTTCTGACGGAGGAATCAGGGTTCAGGATACCTGCTTCGGCCATTTGGTGGTAACATAGGGAGGTCAGGACCTGAGTTACCTGTCCGATGCGGTATTTTGTGGACCGTGTGGCCGGTACTTCCAGGTCTGTGCTTGCTTGTCCCATGCCTTCCGACCAAACCAGTTTCCCATCAACAGAGAGAGCAATTGAACTTCCGGGAACAAAATTCCGGGCCAGGAAGAAAAAGGCTTCCTCACGAGCGTCTTTAATAACGTTCAAATAGGCACGGTTGTAATAAATGAGGTCCCGATTTTGACGGCGACATCCTGCTGATGAGATCAGGATAACAGGCAAAATCGAAATGAAAACCCATTTTTTCATAGCTTTAGGATTAAAATGTTGCTTTTATGAATGGCAAAAATAATAATCCGGTCTCAAATCCCTAAAGTGGCCCGGTTCCTTTTTGTGCAATACAACAAATACTTACTGCATCAGAATGCCATTGCACCAATCGTTCACAAGAAATCGACCTGTTTAGAATGGTTTACCGAGTGAATAAATTTGTAATTTCACGGTTTGTATTTCGTTTTCAAATTTAAAGCTTTTCCAATGAAGAAATTGAATGCAACCTTTCATGCTATTCTTTTGCTGGCCATTCTGGTGTTGATTCCGTCCTGTGCGGTCAATCCTGTCACCGGGAAGAAGCAGCTGATGCTTATGTCGGAAGCGCAGGAAGTCTCTCTGGGGGCAGAGTACGATCCTCAGGTTCTCGCCACATTTGGTGAATACAAGAATGATGCGTTGTTAAAATTTATCCAGGGTGTAGGCACAGAGATGGGTACCATTTCTCATCGTCCCAAACTGGAATACCATCTGAAGATTCTGGATACGCCGGTCGTGAATGCCTTTGCCGTACCGGGAGGCTACATATACCTGACGCGCGGAATCCTTGCGCAGTTCACCAACGAGGCTGAGCTGATCGGAGTGGTGGGTCATGAAATGGGCCACATTACCGCGCGCCATTCCGCCAGTCAGCAGACCAAGCAGCAGATAGGGCAGCTATTGCTGATCGGCGGGATGATTGCCTCCGAAAAATTCGCCCAGGTAGCTCAGTACGCCTATCAGGGAATGCAGTTACTGTTTCTGAAATTCAGCCGGGACAATGAACGGGAAGCAGACAGATTGGGGGTGGAATACTTGTCAAAGGTAGGTTACGACGCCCATAAGATGGCCGATTTTTTCCAGGTGCTCAACAAGATGAGCCTCTCAGAAGAAGAGGGTGGGGTTCCCACGTTTCTCTCAACCCATCCCGATCCCGGTGACCGTTACAATTCAGTAAACCAGCAGGCCAGCGAATGGCAGCAAGCTCTTAGCTATCCCAACTGGAAGGTAAATGGGGACAGCTATCTTCAGATGATTGACGGGATCATATACGGTGAAGACCCTCGACAGGGATTTGTGGAAGGTAATATTTTTTATCATCCCGAGTTGAAATTCAAGTTTGTATTTCCGGCAGGATGGCAATTGCAGAACTCTCCGTTCCAGGTGAGTATGGCTCCCAGTGATGGCAAAGCGCTGGTCATTTTTACGATGACCTCCGGCGAATCGCTGGCGGCGGCTGCTAAGGCTACGCTCGAAGGTTTGGGACTCACGCTCCAGGAGAACAAATCGTCAACGGTTAACGGTATGCCGGCAGTTATTACCGTTTCCAGGCAGTCGGGACAGGACCAGTCGACCGGTACGCAGATTTCCAACCTGGTGTTGTCGTACTTTATCGATTACAACGGCACTTATTATGTCTTCCACGGGGTATCAGCAGAAAACGACTTCAATGCATATTATAGTCAGTTGCAATCTCCGATGGCGAATTTTTCGGTGTTGACCGACGCATCCAAACTGAATGTGAAACCTACAAAACTACTGGTTAAGAAAGTGCAGCGCAGCAGTACACTGGCGAATGCGCTGAGTTACTACAATGTTCCTCAGGATAAGTTGGAAGAGGTTGCGTTGCTCAACAACCTGGAACTCAATGCTCAGGTGCAAGCTGGCAAGCTGATTAAAGTTATTGGCCAATAATCCGGGAAATGCCGGCAGGTCCTTCCGGGCCACCAGCGGCCTGCCCGGGGAACCTTATAGGTCAGATCCAGCCACGGAGCTTATAGTAACCAAGGGCAGCCAGCTCGCGGGCAATCAGAATTTCGTATTTCAGATGGTTCCAGAACTGGTACCGGACCTGCAGGTTCTTTCCTACATCCGGCAAGAGGGAAGGTTTGCCTTCCAAATCGTCGTCGTTAAAACGGAAATCAGCTTCCGCGGCATTTTCAAATGCCGGCAGGGCATTGACGGCGGAAAATCCAGCTTTCCTGAAACACAGGATGGTTCTCCGCATATTCTCCGGCGAGGTCACCAGCAGGACTGGCCGGGAGGTTTCCATGGCCAATGCACAGCAGAGAGCTTGCTGACGGGTATTTGCACCCTCTGTGACATAACGGGTTCTTGTCGGATCGACACCCCTGTATGTCAATTCTTTGCGAATGACGGCCGGAGTGCTGCGACAGTCGGCAGTATCGCCTGGCATAACGATCCATATTCTGCTTGCGGGAAGAGCCGCTGCTGCCGAGGCGGCAAACCAGCTGCGCATGAGGTTCGATTCGCTGGGCATGCCGCTGCCACCTAGCAAAATAATTTCCCCCGGTATGCCTTCGAGCTTTGATAAACTGGTGCCCAGCCAGTGAACCCCCCAAAAGGGAAGTGTTGTAAACGACAATATCAGGCAACCCATAAAGAAAAATCCCGGCACCACCATCATATTCCGCAGGAATCGGAAAAATTGAATAATTTTGGATGAATTTCGTTTCATACGTCATGCCATTACCCGTGAACCATAAAAATACGTTTAACTTTTTAAAATAACTCCTGTTGGAACTCACTACCAAGAATAAATTACTGGAGCTTTTCCATGATTTCGCCGGTCAGGCTGCCGGATCGTTCGAAATCCTTCCCCAGTCGGGTTCTTACCGGGAATATTGCAGGCTGAAGACCGGGACCTTTTCTGCCATTGGTACCTTTAATGCCGATATCCGCGAAAACGCGGCTTTCATTGCTTTTTCAAGACATTTCAGAAAGTATGGTCTCCCGGTGCCTGAGATCCTGGCCGTATCTGCTGATGGAACCCTTTATCTCCAGGAGGATCTCGGCTCGGTTACCCTTTTTGATTTTCTGGGCAGAGTGCGGCTCAATGAAGGTTTCTCCCGCACCATCACCGAAGAATACAAAAAGGTGCTTGCTCTGTTGCCCATGATCCAGGTAACAGCTGGCCGCACCGTCGATTATTCGGTTTGCTACCCCCGCGATGCTTTCGATAAGCAATCCATGATGTGGGACCTCAGCTATTTCAAATACTATTTTCTGAAGCTGGCTCGGATACCATTTGATGAGCAACTGTTGGAGGACGATTTTGAGAAGTTCACGGAATACCTGCTCAGCGCAGACAGTAACCACTTCATGTATCGTGATTTTCAGTCCCGCAATGTCATGCTCCGGGACGGTAAGGTCTTTTTCATCGATTACCAGGGAGGAAGAAAGGGGGCTCTCCAGTACGACCTGGCCTCCTTATTATACGACGGAAAGGCCGACATCCCTCCACCGGTCAGGGAGGAGCTTTTTGAGTTTTACCTGGATGAGCTGGAAAAGATCATGCCCGTGGACAGGTACGAATTTCTTCGCTTCTACAAGGGATTTGTGCTCATTCGCATTATGCAGGCAATGGGGGCTTATGGGTTCAGGGGTTTCTATGAGAAGAAAGAACATTTTCTGAAAAGCATACCCTATGCACTGGATAATCTCGACCGCTTGTTGAAAAAACTGGACCTGCCGGTGGAACTTCCCGAACTGGTAAAGGTACTGGAGTTGGTATCACACTCCCCTTTCCTGCGGTCTATTGGACAAAGCAAGCACAATCTTACAGTCCGCGTTACCAGCTTTTCTTATAAAAAGGGTATCCCGGAAGATCCTTCGGGCAATGGGGGTGGTTTTGTTTTCGACTGCAGGGCGATTCACAATCCCGGGAAATACCCTGAATTTAAATTACTCACCGGCAGAGATGAAGAGGTAGCCCATTTCCTGGAAGACAAATCCGAGATGCCAGCTTTTTTAAGGCTTGTCACCAGCCTGATCAGACAGTCGGTTAAGAAATACATAGAGAGGGGTTTCACTCATTTGGCTGTAAATTTTGGATGCACCGGCGGGCGTCATCGTTCGGTTTTTGCCGCTATCAAGATGGCTGAGTTCCTGCAGGAAAATTTTCCTGTCAATGTCATCGTGCACCACCGCGATCTCACCTGATGCAGGGATTTGTCTTACAGTCGATGTAGTTGCTGGTGTTGACACACGAACGGGATCGTATGCGGTGATTCACCACCAACTACCGGTCATGAAGGAGGCCATTCCATCTGGCTTGCTTTCCAATGGTAAGTTATGAAGGCGTTTCACAGGGGGGAGAATCAATGGTAGGTATGCCGTTTTCTCTTTCCGATGAAAATGTATCCTTATGAAGCAATATTTGATGCTTTTTTTGCAATTTTGGGCCTCGTTTCCGGAAGATGATAGTTACTGTAAGATTAATAGAAATAAGGTGATTTATGGGAAGAGCATTTGAATACCGCAGGGCAGCGAAGGAGAAGCGGTGGGATAAGATGTCGAAACTTTTTCCCCGGTTGGGAAAGGCCATTACCATTGCGGCGAAAGACGGAGGTCCGGACCCGGATACCAATTCAGCCCTGCGCACAGCCATCATGAATGCCAAAGCCCAGAACATGCCCAAGGCTAACATTGAGGCCGCCATTAAACGGGCTTCCGGCAAAGATGCCGAAACCTACAGTGAGGTCAACTATGAGGGAAAAGGCCCGCATGGGGTGCTGATCTTCGTAGAGTGCGCAACCGACAACCATACAAGGACGGTGGCCAACATCAAGAATTATTTCAGCAAGTCGGGGGGACAGCTTTCTCCAACAGGATCGCTAGAGTTTATGTTCAGCAGGAAAGCTGTCTTTGAATTTGAGAAACCGGAGAATTTGGAACTGGAAGAGCTTGAACTGGAGCTTATTGATGCTGGACTTGAAGATATTGAGGAACATGAAGGTGAATATTTTGCCTATGGTGATTTCACCAGTTTCGGCGCATTGTCGGCCTCCCTTGAAAAATTAGGAATCAATGTCCTTTCCGCTACTCTGAAAAGATATCCTAACAATCCCGTGGAATTCTCCGAAGAAGCCCTGACCGATATAGAAAAGCTGATTGATAAACTGGAGGACGACGACGACGTCCAGGCGGTGTACACAAACATTGCCTAAATAGGCCGGGGTTAAGGGCTCTTACCGTTAAATTCAGGGCATTCGCCGGAAACCAGACCGAAATGTCGGTATGGTGAGTAATTTAGCGCAATAACCTTGACCAGAGCCGATTTATGCTAACCGAAAATTTTATAACCCATTATAAGGACATCTGGGAACAATGTCCGGATTCATTCCCCCTGATGCATAGGGCATATTCCAAGGGACAAAGGAGGGATAGGGAAGCACTGTTTCAGGAATATACCGGAAAATACAAAACCCTGCAAAGGGAATTACGCTTAAATGGCACAAAGCCGGACTCCACAAGGTTTTTCACGGGATTAGGCAGTTTTCTGAAAAATGTGTACGATTTTTCAGATGAAGCACTGACTTTGGTTCTCCATCCTGATATGGTAAAGGCATCCCAGTCATTTTACGGGGAAGCGAAAGCTTTTGACCCTGAATTACAGAGGGAAGATATCTTTCAGGCAATGCGGAACGCCTGGATCATGAACGGGTTGCAACTGATGCTGGGGAAACCTGTCAGGCTCACCCCTTCGATCCTGGCTTATAGTCTGCTTTATCCCTATTCAGATAACTATCTTGACGATCCTTCGGTTTCAGAAAGAGAGAAGATGGCATTCAGCAAACGGTTTGAAAGGAGGCTCATGGGGTTGCAGGAAATGGGTAACGATTACCGGGAACAGAGGATCTCTCGTCTGGTAGCAATGATCGAAGAAGAATATCCCAAATCCATATTCCCGGAAGTTCACGGTAGTCTGTTGGCTATCCATCATGCACAAACCCGGAGCATCCGTTTGTCGGCCGGCGAAGCTCAACAGCCTGAAGAGGATGAAATCCTCTCTGTCATTTTTGATAAGGGTGGTACTTCTGTTCTGGCAGACGGTTATCTGGTGGCCGGGCACCTTTCCTCTGAGATGCAACGGTTTCTTTTCGGCTATGGTGTTTGGCTTCAACTCGCCGATGATATCCAGGATGTGAAGGAGGATCTTCAATCCGGAACAAGAACCCTTTTCTCAGGAAACAGGACTCTGGGTGAAAAGGCAGGAAAGGTGAACCGGACAGTTGAATTCGGAAGAAGAGTAATGGCTGATATAACATATTGTCCGGAAGAAATATGTGATCAATTTTGTAAAGTAATACTTCACAGCATTGAACTTTTGGTAATCCAATCGGCAGGACTTCAGGGGCAATTTTTTCCCAAAAAATACCTGGATAACCTGGAGGAATTTTCACCGGTGGGATTCCGGTTTTTACGGGAAGCCAGGGAAAAAGGATCGCCAGGCCGGTTCAGGCTGATGAGCCAACTGATTACCGATCCGGAATGACTTACCGACATCACTTTTTCCTTCCGGGAAATATCACCGAAAAGAGAATACTCCCGAAGATCACCCCGCCGATGATGACCAGCGAGTACCACGACTGGTAACCTATCTGCTCCAGCCAGTGATGAAAGACCAGTTTGAATCCCACAAAAGCCAGTAAAACCGAAACTCCGATTTTCAGGAATCTGAACTTTTCCACCAGGTCCGCCAACAGGAAAAAAAGAGCCCGAAGACCTATGATGGCAAAGATATTTGAAAAGAAAACAACGAAAGGATCACGCGAAACGGCAAAAATGGCCGGTATGGAGTCGAAGGCAAAAAGCACATCGGTGAATTCAATCATGACCAACACCACGAACAAAGGGGTAAAAAAGAACTTTCCTGCGTTTAATGTCCAGAACTTGCTGTCTACATAGTGGGGCAGGAGCCTGATATGCTTACTGAGGAAAACAACCACAGGGTGGTTTTTGGGGTCCTTCATGCCATGATCCCTGGCTACCAGCATGTGGACACTCTGGTAGATAAGAAAAACGCCGAAAACTATTAGCATCCAGTCGAATTTCTGCACCAGGGCTGCTCCGGCAAAGATGAAGATAAAACGCAGAATGATTGCTCCCAGAATCCCCCAGAAAAGCACCTTTTTGTAGTTCCGGAGTTCCACACCAAAACCCTGCAGCAACATGAGCATGACAAAGATATTATCGATGGAAAGGGTCTTCTCAATAAAATAACCTGAAAGATAGTTGATGCCCATATGTTTCCGGTACTCCTGGAGCATGGACTCAAATCCTGAGGTGGAAAACTTCAGTTCAGGAGAATAGCGGGCAACAATCTCCGCCAGCTTCTCTGAGGTTTCTATTCCGTGGAGCAGGTGGCCAAACCTGACCAGGACGAAATAAAAGGAGATAGCCAGGGCAATCCACACCCCTGACCATATCAGGGCTTCGCGAGCATGAATCACATGGCTTCGGCGGCCTACAATAAGCAAGTCAAAGAGAAGGACTCCCACGATGAAGAGGATAAACCCCGCCATCAGCAAAAACTCTGTACTCATAGAAACAATGGTTTTGAGCTGAGGCGGCAAAGATAATTCTTAATCGGCTTCTTAATCCTGCGATGAACGTTTTTGAACCTTTAACTTGTCGGGACCTTTAAAAATAAAATGGAGGGAGTCACTTCACCGGAAGATATTAGTTTTGCATGAAACTTTAATAATGAAAGGGAAAGTGGTGGTGATCACTGGGGCATCCTCCGGAATCGGGGAAGCCCTGGCCAGGAGATTCGCAACAGCGGGAGCCCGGGTGGTTGTAGCTGCCCGCAGGGTCGACAGGCTGGATAAACTTGTTGCCGAGCTTGGGAGGGATCAAATTTTAGCCGTTCAGACCGATGTCACCCGCGAAGAAGAGTGCCGCCTGCTGGTGGAAAAAACCGTTGACCGCTTCGGCCGGATCGACGTCCTGATCAACAACGCCGGCATCTCCATGCGGGCACTGTTCGAAGAGGTCAGCCTCGATGTGATGCACCGCCTCATGGACGTCAACTTCTGGGGAACGGTCTACTGCACAAAATATGCACTCCCCTGGCTGCTGAAATCCAAAGGAACTGTCACTGGCATTATTTCCGTTGCAGGTCATGTCGGACTGCCCGGCCGATCGGGATATGCCGCCTCCAAATTCGCGGTCCGCGGATTCCTCGACACTCTGCGGATCGAAAACCTCAAAAATGGACTCCATGTCCTTGTCGTCGCTCCCGGTTTTACTGCCAGCGAAGTGCGCCTCTCGGCCCTGACCGCAAACGGCAGTCAACAGGGTGAATCACCACGCAACGAAGCCGCTATGATGAGCGCCGAAACCTGTGCCGCCCACATTTTTAACGCCATCAAAAAAAGAAAAAGATCACTGATCCTCACCTTCAAGGAAGGAAAACTCACCGTCTTCCTGGGAAAATGGTGGCCGTCACTACTCGACAAACTGGCCTATATCCATATGGCTAAAGAACCAGACTCCCCGTTTAAATGAGACGGAGAGACTAAGAGACGGAGAGACGGAGAGATCCTGAAACCCGGAAGGTTCAGGGCAATGGAGTACTTTTATAAAATATGATTGATAAGACGACATAAGAACAAAACGATGCTGACACACGAAACAAAAATCAGGGTATGTTACGGCGACACCGACAAAATGGGGGTGGTCTATTATGGCACCTATCCCCGTTATTATGAAATCGCCCGTACCGAAATGCTGAGAGATAATGGCATTACCTACCGGGAAATTGAAGAGTCAGGAATCGTTTGGCCTGTCCGTAATCTGCATATTACCTATCTGAAGCCGGCATTTTATGATGACCTGCTCACTGTAAAGTGTATGGTGGAGGAGGAACCCCTGGTGAGATTCAAAATTAAAACGGAAATCTATAACCCCGACGGCGAACTGATCAACCAGGGCGAAGTGGTGCTGATCTCCACCAGTCCGGTGACCGGAAAGGCCGTGAAAACTCCCAGGTGGCTCCTCGACCGGCTCGCTCCGATGTTCAGTAAGGGGGAGTAATCCTAAAACCTGTCGTTAAAGAAATGGTTCGATCCCGTAATCGGAAGCTTTTTTGGGTCAGGGAGCTGTCTTTTTCTTCTTTTGTTCGGGAACAAAGACGAGAGACACTGAGTTCACACAGTGTCGTGTATTCTTCGCAGTGAGTCTTTCCCCGGTAAAAACATGCCCCAGATGTCCCTTGCAATGGGCACACACAATCTCGGTACGATGTCCGTCTGCATCGGGCTGATGCAATACCGCCCCCTTGATTTCATCATCAAAACTGGGCCAGCCACAATCTGAGGCGAACTTATCTTCCGATTGATACAAGGCGGCATTGCACTGTTTGCAATGGTAGGTCCCCTTTTCTTTGGTTTTGTAATACGCTCCGGTAAAAGGACGTTCCGTTCCTTTTTTCAAAATCACATATTGCTCGAAATCGTTCAGCTTCCTGAATTCCTTGTTCTGCGCTTCAGCGGCCATGTCTGTGATCATTAAAGTGAGAAGGATAATTGCACATCTTTTCATACGTTTAAAAACAGATAATATTTAAAAATGTTTTTCATGCAATAATTATTCCAGTTGACTAATTTAGGAGGTCAGAAAATGACCTTACTAAAATACGCCACATGTTAGAATATATCATTGGGTTCAGCATCCGAAACAAGTTGATGGTCTTGCTGTTCACGTCCACCATTGCTGGTTTTGGTTTTTATGCCCTGACGCAGATATCTATCGGGGCGGTTCCCGATATCACCAACAACCAGGTGCAGGTGATCACCACCAGCCGGAATCTTTCCACCCAGGATGTGGAACAGTTCCTGACTTACCCTGTGGAACTGGAAATGGCCAATCTTCCTGGGGTTAAAGAGATCAGGTCGGTATCCAAGTTCGGGCTTTCGGTGGTCACAATTGTATTTGAAGAACGGTTGGGAACTTACCTTCCCCGCCAGCTGATCGCGGAAAAGCTCAAATCGGCAGCGGAAAAAATTCCGGAAGGATTTGGCGTTCCCGAAATGGGGCCCATTTCGACAGGACTGGGAGAAATCTATCAGTATGTGCTGGACACCAAACCGGGGTATGATTCCCTTTATTCGCCCATGGACCTGCGCACCATCCAGGACTGGCAGGTGAAAAGGCAGCTTTCTGGAGTTCCGGGGGTGGTGGAAGTGAATACCTGGGGAGGTTACCTCAAACAGTACGAGGTAGCCATTAATCCCGACCGCTTAAAGGCCAGCGGACTCACCATCGGAGAGGTGTTCACCGCCATGGAAAAAAACAACCACGTGGCAGGTGGCGGGTATATCGAAAAGAATGACCAGAGTTACTTTATCAGGGGAGAAGGGTTGGCGGCTTCGATGGAGGATCTGGAAAACATGGTAGTGGCCAACCGCGATGGGATTCCCGTGCTGATCCGCGATATTGCCACGGTCGGCTTTGGCCATGCCACACGCTTCGGCGCCATCACGGGAAACGGGGAAGGGGAGAAGGTCCTGGGCCAGGTGATGATGCTGAAAAATGCCAATTCCAAACTGGTCATCGGAAAAGTCAAGGAGCGGGTGGCCGAAATCCAGCAGACCCTGCCCGAAGGGGTCTATATCAACCCCTTTCTGGAGCGAAGTGCCCTGATTGCTAAAACCACGAAAACAGTGGCGGAAAACCTGATCCTCGGATTCCTGATCGTGGCCTTCGTGGTGGTTTTACTCATCGGCGACTACCGCTCAGGATTGGTGGTGGCCTCGGTTATTCCCCTTTGCCTGTTATTCGGCATTTCCATGATGTACATATTCGGTATCGATGCCAACCTGATGAGCCTGGGAGCTATCGACTTCGGAATCATCATCGATGGTGCCGTCATTATCGTCGAATTCATTGCCTTTCAGATTGTCGCCAAAAGTGCCGCCATCATCGGACTCGGAAAAGAGGAACAACAGGAAAAAATTGATAAAATCACCTACGACAGTGCGGTGAAGATGCTCCGCTCCGCAGTTTTTGGACAGCTCATTATCATGATCGTTTTCATCCCCGTGCTTTCCCTTTCCGGAGTCGAAGGGAAAATGTTCAGGCCCATGGCCCTTTCCTTTTGTTTTGCCCTCATTGGGGCCATGATCTTCTGCTTTACCTATGTCCCGGTCATGTCGGCCATATTTCTTAAACCAGTCGTAAGAAAAAGAAAAAATATTTCGGAATATCTGATGAATTTCCTCCATTGGAGTTACGAGCCGGTGCTGAAATTCGCCATGGATAACAAAAAGCTGAATCTGGGTACCACTCTGGTAGTCTTCATGATATCCTTGTTTATTTTCAGCCGCATGGGAGGAGAGTTTGTTCCCACCCTCGATGAAGGGGATTTTGTTGTTCAGCCCATATTGCCCACCGGAACCTCCCTGGGGACCACCATCGAAATCACCACCAAAATTGAAAAAATACTGAAACAATTCCCTGAAGTGGAGCAGGTGATTTCCCGCATCGGCGCCGCCGAAGTTCCCACTGATCCCATGTCGATGGAGGAATCCGACATCATTGTCACCCTGAAACCCATCAGGAAGTGGACATCGGCCAAAACCAAGGATGAGCTGGCCGATAAGTTCAAGGAGGCCCTGGATGTACTTCCCGGCTTCGAACCTGAATTCACCCAGCCCATCGAAATGCGCTTCAACGAGCTCATCACCGGCGTCAGGGCTGATGTGGCCATAAAAATCTATGGCGATGACCTGGCGATTCTGGCCGACAAGGCCGATGAACTGAAGGAACTGATCACCGGGGTGGAAGGGGCTTCGGATATTTCGGTCGACAAGGTGGAAGGACTTCCGCAGATGACCGTGACGTACAACCGCGAAAAACTGGCCTACCATGGAATTTCTGTTGTCGATGCCAACCAGGTGATCACCATGGGGTTTGCCGGCTTAACGGCAGGTACTGTTTTTGAAGGACAAAAACGGTTCGACCTGGTCATCCGCCTTGATAAAGCGTTCCGCCAGGAATTGGGCAACCTGAAGGAACTCATGGTTCCCGCCGCCAACGGAAGACAAATCCCCCTTAGCGAACTGGCAGAAATCAAATATTCAACGGGACCGGCGAAAATATCGCGCGACATGACCAAACGCCATATTGTCGTGGGAATAAATGTACGCAACCGTGATATCGAGTCGGTGGTGGAGGATATCCAAACCCTCGAACAAGCCAGATTCGAACTGCCGGCAGGATATACCATGAAGTATGGAGGACAGTACCAGAACCTGCGCAGTGCCCGTCAGCGGCTGATGATTGCCGTGCCGATCGCCTTAATGCTGATCTTTATCCTCCTTCATTTTGCCTTCGGCTCTTTCCGCGATGCCCTGATGATCTTTAGCGCCATCCCCCTGTCGGCCGTGGGCGGCATTTTCCTGTTGTGGGCCAGGGGTATGCCCTTCAGCATTTCCGCAGGGGTCGGATTTATCGCCCTCTTCGGCATTGCCGTTTTGAACGGAATTGTGCTCATTGAACACCTGAAGGAACTTAAAAAACACGGTATTTCCGATATGAGGGAACGCATATTTACCGGCACCCGCCAACGGTTACGGCCTGTGGTGATGACCGCCGCCGCGGCCGCACTGGGTTTCCTGCCCATGGCCATCTCCTCTTCGGCAGGCGCTGAAGTACAACGCCCCCTGGCCACCGTGGTGATCGGAGGACTCATTACCTCCACCTTGCTGACGATGATCATCCTCCCGCTCTTCTATTCGATTTTTGACAGGCCTGAGCGCATTAAAACAAAAAAGATGAAGAAACCTCCCGTAACTCCTCTCATCCTCCTCCTGTTCTTCCTGATTCCCCTTGGTTTGCCCGCCCAGGAAAAACTCCTGACGCGCGAAGAAGCCGTAAAAACAGCCCTCGAAAACAATCCCTCCCTCAGGGCAGCCTCCCTCAGGGCTCAACAATCCACCCTGTTGATCTCCTCAGGCTTCAACCCTGAAAAACCCAGTGTATTTTACAATTATGACCAGAACAATATCGCCGAAAACGGCCTTCCTATCAAGGTGTGGGGCGTCAGCCAGAATTTCCGCTTTCCCACCGTTTACGGTTCCCAAAGAAAGCTGAACCGGATACAGGCAAAAACGGAACAGGCAAAGGCAGACCTGGCCATGAGGGAGTTAGAAAAAAATGTATTACAGAAGTATGACCAGGTGATCCTGCTGAAACGGAAAATCAGGCACCTAAAGGAGATCGACAGCCTCTACGCCCTCTATGCCCGCCATGCCGAAATTAAATTTTCAGCCGGAGAAAGCAACACCCTTGAAAAACTCATGGCCGTGTCGAAGCAAAGAGAAACCAACATGCGGCTTAAAGAAACCGTCAACCAATTCAATGGTTCTGCCGGCGAATTGTTGGCATTGATGAATGTCACGGCCAATTATACCTTCCCGGATATGGAGTTGACCCCTGCGAGCCTTAAGACTCCGGCAGGAAACGCCCCTGCAGGGTCTGTTTTGTTCGATCTGGCCGGACAAAGTTCTGAAGCGATGCTTCAACTGGAAAACAATAACCTCCTGCCTGATATTGAGTTGGAGTATTTCCAGGGTACCAATAGTTCCCCGGGCTCTGAAATCTACAGAGGCGTCAGGGCTGGCCTCACCCTGCCGCTCTGGTTTGGAGAATCCCAATCCCGCATCAGGGCAGCCCGACTGGACAAAGAAGTAAACAGGTTGGAAAAAACCAATTATGTGAGCCAGGCTGAAACCCGGATAAAACAGCTGCAACTGGATCTCTCCCTGCTGAAGAACGCCCTTGAACAATACGAACAAGAGGGCCGTCAGATGACCAATGAACTTAAAAAGGCCGCTTTACTCAGTTTGCAACAGGGTGAAATTGATTTTTACCTCTACCTTCTTTCTATTGAAAATGCTTTTTATCTGGAATCAGCTTACCTTGACAACCTGCTGAAGCATAATCAAACTGTTTATGAACTTAATTATTTATTGCCATAACTTATTAATAAAATATTAATTAAATATTATCAATGCAATGAATACATTAATCAAAATAAGGATCACCCCTTGGTCATTTTCATTCATAGGGCTGGTTATGCTGATCGCGGCAGGGTGTGGCTCAGAGAAAAAAGGCGGAACCGAAAAAGAGGAGGGTGAAGTACAGTCCGGGATAATCGAACTTTCGGCAGCCCAGATAGAGGCCAACGAATTGGCTCTTGGTGAACCCGTTAATTACAGGTTTTCGCGGATTGTTCCCGCCTCGGGGTATCTGGAAGCACTGCCCCAAAACCGGCATACCATCCATGTGTCCATAGGTGGAACCATCAGAGATCTCCATGTTCTGCCGGGGGACAGGGTGCAGCAAGGAGCTATCCTTTTCCGGATCTGGAATCCTGATTTGCTGCAAATCCAGGAGGATTACCTGACAGCCTCCGCATCGCTGAAATTCCTGCAGGATGATTATGAACGGCAAAAGATGCTGGCCTCCGAAAATGTGGCTGCTCAAAAGGTGTTTCTAAAAGCAGAAAGCGATTATCTGGCTACCAAGGCTCGCGTGTTGGCGCTGGAAGCCCGGCTTGCCCTGGTGCGCATCGACAGGGAACAACTCCGCGAAGGGAAAATAGTCTCTTCTGTTGCCATCACATCGCCCATCAACGGCTATGTTGCCAAAGTGGAAGGAAATAACGGCTTATTTGTGAACCCTGACAGCCCCATCATGGAAATTGTGGAAACCTCCCCTTTGCTCCTCAGCCTGCAAGTGTTCGAAAAGGATATCGCCCACGTCAAGGAGGGACTGGTGGTCAGGTTCCGGATTCCGGAAGTCACCAGCGAGGTATTTGAGGCTAAAGTGGCTAAAACAGGGAAAACACTTGATGAAAACCGAACGGTCAACATTCATGCCTTGTATACTCCGGATGCCGGGCTCCGGTTTCTTCCCGGCATGTACGTTAAATCTGAAATAGTCACGGAAACTTTCACTGCGATGGCACTTCCCCCGGGAGCTATTGTAAGCGGAGATGATTTTTCTTTTGTGCTGGTAAAAACCAACACTGGCCAGGATTCAGCCGAAGAGGGATGGAAACTGAAAAAGGTAGCCGTTGTAACCGGGTACCAGGATGAGAAGATGGTGGAGATCCTGCCGGGTGGAAAACTGGCGCTGACCGACAAGGTAATTGTCAGCGGAGCCTTCAGCGTGGCTAAATAAGCTTTTTAAAAGAATATTCACAGACAATGGAGGTTCGGATTGAACAGTCCTGGAAGGAGCACCTGGGGGATGAATTTGAAAAACCCTATTTCGGCGAGTTGATCCGGTTTGTCAGGGAGGAGTACGCACAACACAGGATCTATCCCCCCGGGAAACTGATATTCAATGCTTTTGACCATTCTCCTTTTGACCGGGTCAAGGTGGTCATCCTGGGGCAGGATCCCTACCACGGTCCGGGACAGGCACATGGACTCTGCTTCTCGGTACCCGATGGAGTGGGATTTCCTCCTTCCCTGCAGAATATATTCACAGAAATTGAGCAGGATCTTGGGATCCCGGTTCCCCGGAGCGGCAACTTGGAGCGATGGGCTGTACAGGGAGTATTCCTGTTAAATGCTACCCTTACCGTGAGATCCGGGCAGGCAGCATCGCACCAGAACAAAGGGTGGGAAACGTTTACCGACAGGGTGATCCATATTCTGGCAGAACAGAAAGAGCACCTGGTGTTCATGTTGTGGGGGAGTTATGCCCAGCAAAAAGGAAAATTCATTGATCCTACCCGGCACCTGGTGCTGCAATCGGTTCATCCTTCCCCCTTGTCGGCCTACCGGGGCTTCTTTGGCAACCGCCACTTCAGCAAAACCAATTCGTACCTGGAACAACACGGACAGGAACCCATCAGGTGGTAAAGGGTATTATGCTTTCATCAGGCGATCCGGTACCAGATAGCAGAGAACCAGCCACCAGCACCTGCAGCTTGCAGAATTGTAAAGCGGACATTACAATTCCGGCCTATCCCAGATGAATTCTGGTTCAGGCCTCTATTCTGGCCAAACCTGCAGACCGGAAAGGCAATCATGAACCTGCAGCCACCCTTTTCAAACGGTAAAATATTCCTGCATTCTGATGCAGGATTCCTTTTATTTCGCTATTTCCGGTTTCCTTTTTCTATTCACAGGAGGGCGAAATTGCTCAGAAACATATGCTGAGGGAACAGAAAGTCCTCTCTCTTATGATTTTACAAGCCCCCTAAAAAATAATTGCCGTAATGGTAATTAATTCGTAACTTGTAAGATCTGAAGGGAATAATAGAAACTTAATCATGACAGACAACAGGAAATATGGTCCCTGGTTGTTTTTACCGGTTCATCCTTTCCCTGAGATATATGGCAGGGACTGTCAGCGAAGATCCCAAATTAAATCCGGTTGTTGTCATTTGTTTAGATTTTCAGGCTGGTTCGGTTCATTCTGTAAAACAGAGGTAATTGGCTCCGCCGAAGTTCGTTTTCCGTGTGGTTTATCATCGCGGTTAGTCCCACCTGAGGCGGGCTGAGGATTTCGATTGAGGTATGTGACAAAATGAAAATAACATAAAATCCAATCCGATGAAAAAAGCTATGACTTTGTTAATGGCGTTATCCTGGGCATCCCTGATAGCGCTGGGTTATCCGGCAGCTGAAATCCTCTCAGCTACGAACGTTTCAAGCAATTCTGCATTACAGGATTGTGGATGCGGCGCCTGGTTAAAAAACCAACCCGGCATTGTGTATGATGCCGTGGGAAACGAGTTGGGCAAAGTCACCTGTAATGAAAGCCTGATGCTTGCCTTTACCGGATCGTATACCATCAAGGTACCCGGATATGCCTGCAATCCTGTGGGATGTCAGCCAGATTTCGTTTGGAATGTCAAAGGTCCGGTTTCCGGAAATGGCAAGGGCAGTCCCTTCACCTTCGACTTTTCAGCACCCGGATATTACGATGTATCCATTGCACCTGTCTGCGGGAGAACAG
Source organism: uncultured Prolixibacteraceae bacterium (assembly GCA_964650525.1). Taxonomy (GTDB): domain Bacteria; phylum Bacteroidota; class Bacteroidia; order Bacteroidales; family Prolixibacteraceae; genus UBA1413. The sequence goes on along the minus strand of CAZYUA010000018.1, from coordinate 3,867 downwards.
AGTGCCAGGTGTGCAATTTTGCGATTCTCATTTCTTCAGCGTGCCGCTGCGGAGAATGGATCAAGGATCAACCCGCGGTGCTATACGATGTTGCCGGGAATGAGGTTGGAAGCGTGAACTGCAGTGAAAATCTGGATTTGCCAGGTTCCGGCCTTTACCTGATGAAGGCCCCGGGATATATTTGCGATCCAAGCAAGTGCGATGCAATATTTGAATGGAATGTCACAGGACCACTGTCCGGGAGCGGTACGGGCGACCTGTTTGAATTCAATTTCTCCGCTCCGGGGAGTTATACTGTGGATGTATATCCCACTTGCGGTACCAGTACCTGCCGGTTTTGCAGGTTTACAGTGGTGGTTCCCGCCGTATGCCTGTGCGGGAAATGGAACGAAGATACTTCAGGCAAGATACAGGATGTCACCGGCAGAGTGTTAGCTACATGGTTTTGCAAAAACATGGTTGCTTTGCCTCTTCCAGGATCCTTTGTCGTCACAGCACCCGAGTACATATGTGAACCCCCCGAATGCCAGCCTTCTTATGCTTACGAGGTTTCCGGACCAGTCAGCGGAAGTGGTAACGGCAAATCTTTCTCCTTTGATTTCTCAGTTTATGGAAGTTATACAGTGACATTCACTGCCTTTTGCGGGAAAAACAAGTGTGAGACCTGCATACTGGAGATCCAGATTAAACCCGACTGCAGCTGCGGCGAATGGATTAAGGATATTCCGGGCAAAATCACGGATGCGGCAGGTAATGTAACCAACTGGTTTTGCGGGGACCAGAAGTCGCTGCCCCTCACAGGGAACTACACCATCCAGGCTCCCGGATTCTTCTGCCAGCCAGACGAATGTGAACCTACCTTCGAATGGGTGGTTCGATGGATAAGCGGGACTCCACACGTCGAAGGAGGGAGTGGAAGCTCGTTCTCCTTCGACTTCAAGGAAACTGTCATCTATAATGTCAGCTTTAATGCCTATTGCGGAGACCAAAAATGCTGGACATGCAATTTTTACATCGAAATCAAGGATGAATGCCGTTGCGGCGACTGGACCCCCGAACTCCCCGGCAGAGTCTTCGATGCCGACGAAAAGGAGGTGGGACCCTGGTTTTGCGGAGACGGAATGAAAGCGGGACTCCCGGGATGGTATTCCATCAAGGCTCCCGGGTTCAATTGCCTTCCCGATATCTGCAACCCTTCCTTTACCTGGCAGGTCACCGGTCCGGTAAGCGGAAGCGGTACCGGTGACTTTTTCTCCTACGAATTTCTGTACCCCGGAACCTATATGGTGACTTTCGTCTCCTACTGCGGGAAAAATGAGTGCAAATCCTGCACACTGGAGATCATAATCAACCCGGTATGCGGCTGCGGAGAATGGATTAAAGATATTCCGGGCAAGGTTTGGGATGACAAAGAGGCGTTGGTGGGTTCCTGGTTTTGCGGCGACATTCTGGAAGCAGGTATTCCCGGAAAGTACATCATCCGGGCGCCGGGTTATTTCTGCCAGGCCGACGAATGCGAACCCGATTACAAATGGGATGTCACCGGACCTGCGGGAGGAGGAGGTGGAACCAGCAAACAATTCATCTTTGATTTTTCTGCCCCCGGAAGCTATACCGTTACGTTCACTGCCTATTGTGGTGATCTTGAATGCGGGTCCTGCAAACTGGAAGTTCTCATTAAGCCGGAGTGCCGCTGTGGTGAATGGATCAAAGATATTCCCGGTAAAATAAGGGATCAATATGAAAATGAAGTTGCCTCCTGGTTTTGCGGCGACCAGTTGTCCCTGGAATATACCGGTCTGTATTTCATTCAGGTACCGGGATATGTTTGTGAACCTTCTGACTGCAAATCCGATTTTGAATGGAACGTGTCAGGTCCTGTGGGAGGAACAGGGCAGGGTAGTACCATTACCCTCACCTTTTCTGTTCCCGGAGTATACACCATTTCGTTTACTCCTTTATGCGGGGATACCCTTTGCGAGCGCTGTACATTCACCCTTGAAATCAGGCGTGATTGTCAGTGTAAAGGGTGGATTGACAATAAACCGGGAGTCATTCATGCCCTGAATGAGGACGATTATTTCGGAGGAATGCTGACCCATCCTAACGAAGTGGCAGGCTACATTTTCTGCAACGACACCATCACGCTTCCATCGGCCGGTCCATACCAGCTGACAGCTCCGGGCTTCGCCTGTTCTCCCGACATTTGCATTGCCGCCTTCCAATGGCAGGTATCGGGACCGGTTAACGGTATCGGCACTGGTAATCCCTATGTCTTCAACTTCTCCCTGCCGGGTTACTATACAGTTTCTATTACTCCCCGGTGCGGAAATCAGGTGTGCCAGCCCTGCCGTTTTATTGTGGTTGTCAGTCCGCCGGAATGCACCTGCGGCAAATGGAGAACAGACAGACCCAGCATGGTTCTCTCTCCCAATACCTCCCCGATCGATGGCATCACACACTACTCCATTGTCGGGCCTGTGTACTGCGACAGCAGCCTCACCCTCCCGGGAGCCGGATATTTCAATTTGACCGCCCCAACCTTTGAATGCAATCCTGCCGGATGTCATCCTTCCTATACCTGGCAGTTCTCAGGTCCGGTAAACGGTATGGGCAGCGGCAACTTCACCGGTTTCGGATTTACCCTTCCGGGGACCTATACCGTGGTGGTGACGCCCTGGTGCGGCAACCTCGAATGCCCGCCCTGCACCCTCCGGATTATTGTGCCGGAAGGCTGTGAATGCGGCAGGTGGGTCCCCGGCAAACCGGGTGTTATCCGGGGCACCGGCAACAATGCGCCGGGCATTCCGGATGACTCGAAGCCAGTGGTGGGATTTCTTTATTGCGACAGCACCCTTTTACTTCCTTCTTCAGGCTTATTCGAAATAACGGCTCCGGGATTCGTGTGCAACCCCTCTGTTTGCGCGCCTACGTTCCATTGGCAGGTCTCCGGGCCTCTAAACGGAATGGGAATAGGATCCCAATTTGCATTTAATTATTATCTGCCCGGCACCTACCAGGTGGTGGTAACCCCCTGGTGCGGAAACCAGGAATGCACCCCTTGCCGGTTCACCCTGGTGGTGCCCTCGGGGTGTGAATGCGGAGGCTGGATTTCAGACAAACCCGGATTCATAACTGATGCAGATGGTAATATTGATGTATGGATCCATTGCGATGAAGAATTCACATTACAGACCGGCGGACTATACCACCTCACAGCGCCTGGATTCAGCTGCATTCCCGACAGCTGTCCGCCCTTGTTCAAATGGCAGATTATCGGGCCCTCAAACGGTTTAGGAACAGGCAATCCCTTTGATTTCAACTTTTCGGCACCGGGAAGCTACTCCGTGGTTCTTACACCCATTTGCGGTAACCGGGAATGCCCGCCCTGCAAGTTCATAATCATCGTGAAAGAAGGCTGTACCTGCGGCGGCTGGGTGCCAGGCAAACCCGGGATATTGCGTGGTATTAACGCAAACGGGACCTTTACGACGGGATTTGCCGACCAGGTATTCAGCTACATCTATTGCGACAGCACCCTTACGCTGCCCTCGGCCGGGTACTTCCAGATGACGGCCCCCGGATTTGTCTGTATGCCGGACGAATGTATGACCGGCTATAAATGGCAGGTTTCCGGTCCCTTAAGCGGGATTGGGACAGGCAATGTCTTTGCCTTCGGCTTTAACCTGCCAGGGATTTACGACGTGGTGATCACCCCATACTGCGGCAACCGGGAGTGCCCGCCCTGCAAGTTCAGGGTCGTCGTGCCGGGTGACTGCAATTGCGGCCAGTGGATACCGGATAAGCCGGGGGTCATCATGAATGTCAATGCTGCCGGCGCTTACACCACCGGGTATGCCAACAATG
>CAZYUA010000017.1:88332-88487 GCA_964650525.1 uncultured Prolixibacteraceae bacterium | reverse complement strand
CGCTGCCGGGTACCTACACGGTAACGTTCACCACCGATTGCGGGAATACCCCCTGCGAGCCCTGCAGCTTCACCCTGGTGATCAGGCCCCAGGAGTGCGGGTGCAAGGGGTGGGAGAGTGCCGATGTAGTGCTGGAGACAGCCACCGGATCCCTG
>CAZYUA010000017.1:0-88232 GCA_964650525.1 uncultured Prolixibacteraceae bacterium | reverse complement strand
TCCCTGCACCTTTACGGTAACCATACGTCCGCCTGCCTGCGAGTGCAAGGGGTGGGAGAGTGCCGATGTAGTGCTGGAGACAGCCACCGGATCCCTGGCCGGACAGGTAGCTTGCGGAGGCACCCAGGTGTTATCGTCTGCAGGGTTGTACATAATCAAGCTGCCGGCCTTCCACTGTAATCCTGACACGTGCCGGCCTGTTTACCAATGGCAGGTCACCGGTCCGGTAAGCGGCAACGGCAGCGGCACTCCGTTTGTCTTCAACTTCACCGCCACGGGCACTTACACGGTGACAGTCAGGCCAATTTGCGGAGGCCATGAATGCGATCCCTGCACCTTTACGGTAACCATACGTCCGCCTGCCTGCGAGTGCAAGGGGTGGCTTCCGGGAAAAACTGCCGTGTCTTTGATTTCCAATGGAGTCACTATCGGAATGGCCAGTTGCGACAGCACTATGAGGATCACACAACCCGGCACAGTATTGATGACAGCCCAGAACTTTATTTGTTCTCCTGACACCTGCAAAACAGGTTATCATTGGCAGGTTTCAGGTCCGCTGAACGGTAGCGGAACAGGCAATAGCTTTGCCTTTACCTTCACCTTGCCAGGTACCTATGGTGTCATTCTAACCCCACAATGTGGGAGCCAGATGTGCGAACCCTGTAAATTCACCATACTGGTTACAGATCCCATTGTGATCCGGGAAACGGATTTCGATGGATTCCGTTACGCAATTGTTCCTAATCCCAATAGCGGAAAATTCACACTCCGGATTACATCGGCACCAATGTCAAACTTTGTGGTTAAATTAATCAATGCCGTTGGCCAGGTCATCGAAGCCAGGGAAATTAAGTACGTTTCTGCCGACCACAGGGAGCTTTTTGATGTTACAAGTGTAGGCAAGGGCATCTACCTGCTGGTCATAACCAATGACAAAGCCCATATGGTTGATAAGATCCTGGTTGAATGACAGGAATCAGTTGATCTGTATGGAAAGGTAGCGGATCATGAGTTTGCTTAGCCTGATGATAGCTAAGTGAGAAATACGGAAGGTGAACCTTTTAGCGTTCACCTTCCGTATTTTACCATTTGTGCCCTTTTGAGGAGATGGTTTTGTTCTCCGACGATCAGGAATTATGATTTCAGACTACCTGGTTTTCAGATCTTGAGGTCATTAATAGTCCGGCTTGATACCATGTTTTTTTCATTATTTGCCGATACAGAAATTTTTAAATATATGCCCCAGGATTTCATCATCGGTAATATCTCCTGTGATCAATCCCAGATAATGCAGGGATTCCCGGATATCCTGCGCCAGAAAATCGCCGGGAATAGAGGAATCCAGTCCTTGCTGTACCCTGAAAAGCGCATCGCGTGATTGGGTTAAAGCTTCCATGTGGCGGATATTGGAAATCACAATGTCGTTATTTCCATCTTTTTGGGAAAGCAGGGTATTTTGCATCAGAAAAATCAATTCGTCAAGGTTGATTTTTTCCTTTGCCGAAATAAAGACCAGTTTTTCGCCTGGTAGGAGCGGTAAATTTCTGATTTTTCTGGCTGAGTCAGGAAGTTGTTTATCGGTTTTGTTCCCTGCGATGATCAGGTATTGTCCGCGGATATGCTCCCTTACCTGCCGGACCCGCTTCAGAAGGGCAGGGGCTGGTCTTGAAAGGTCCAGGACCAGCAAAACGATATCAGCTTCCCTGATTTTGGCATACGTTCGTTCGACTCCGATTTGTTCGATGGTACCAGTAGTACGCCGTAAACCAGCTGTATCAAAAATGCGGAAAGGAGTACCATGGATATTTACCACATCTTCAATCACATCCCTGGTTGTGCCGTGGATATCGCTCACAATGGCTTTTTCTTCGTTCAGCAGGGCATTCAGGAGGGTACTCTTTCCCACGTTTGTGTCGCCGATAATAGCAACAGGAATGCCGTTTTTGATAGCATTACCCAACCTGAAAGAGTCGATAAGATGGGAGAGTAACGTTACGATATCTCCGGCAAGTTGGCTGAGTTCCTTACGGTCAGCAAATACCACCATCTCCTCACTAAAGTCCAGCTCCAGTTCAATAAGGGCAGCAAACTCCAGCAGTTTTTGCCGGAGATTCCGGATTTCTGCAGAGAATCCGCCCCGCATCTGATTCAGTGAGATATGGTGAGAAGCCTCTGTGGTCGATGCAATCAGATCAGCTACAGCCTCAGCCTGGCTAAGATCCATTTTGCCGTTCAAGAAAGCCCGCCGGGTAAACTCACCGGGTGCAGCCAGACGTATTCCGCTCTGAAGGAGCAGGTCCAAAAGCTTTTGCTGGATGTATACCGATCCGTGACAGGAGATTTCCACCACATCTTCACCCGTATAACTATGGGGTTTGCGAAACAGGGAAACCACCACTTCATCGATGATTTCGCCATTAGCGAAAATCATTCCGGTCAATAGGGCAGGGGCGGGCACATCCGAGAGTTTTTTCTTTTTTGAATGAGGTACAAACAAGGATTCGGCTACAGGAACCGCCTCTTTGCCTGAAAGCCGGATCACGGCAATACCCCCGGTTCCCGGAGGTGTGGAAACGGCACAAATGGTGGAGTCGTCGTAGGGAAATATCATTAGAACAAAGTTAACTCCAAAAAATAGACTATGCAAGAGAGATGCAAGTACGGAAAACCCCCTTCTCTGACAGATGGAAATCTCAGACGGAAATGATATGGTGAATTTGCGGGAAAATGGATTACATAGACAGCAGCAACCGGAATCCTCCAGGTTCCGGGACAGAGAAAACTGTATCTATAAAAAGGATTATCTTTGCAGGAAACAAAAACCAGCGGTATGAAAAGGCTATTGGAAGGGAAAAAGGCAATTGTTACCGGAGCTTCCAGGGGAATAGGCAAAGCAATAGCTCTTATTTTTGCGTCAGAAGGGTGTGATGTTGCTTTCACCGATCTCTCGCGTGATGAGGCCATGTTCCAGACAGAAAAAGAGTTGCAAACCTTCGGAATTAATGCACGGGGTTATGGTTCAGACGCGGCTGACTTTTCGGACACTGAACAGGTAGTAGGCCGAATTCTGGATGATTTCGGGAGTGTTGATATCTTAGTCAATAATGCAGGTATCACCAAAGATGCTTTGCTTATGAGGATGACAGAAGAACAGTGGGACATGGTCGTACAAGTGAATCTGAAATCGGTATTCAATTTTACTAAGGCGGTACAGAAAGTGATGCTGAAGCAAAGAAGCGGATCGATCATTAATCTGAGTTCGGTGGTAGGAGTTGCAGGAAATGCCGGGCAAGCCAATTATGCTGCTTCGAAAGCTGGTATCATTGGATTCACAAAGTCGATAGCCAGGGAACTGGGATCACGTGGGATCCGGTGCAATGCACTGGCACCGGGATTCATTGTCACAGAGATGACATCCCGGATGCCGGAAGAGGCCAGGAAAGCCTGGGAGGATTCCATTCCCATGAAACGGGGAGGAACCCCTGAAGAGGTCGCCAGGGTAGCTCTATTCCTGGCATCCGACCTTTCTTCTTATGTCAGCGGTCAGGTGATCAACGTTTGCGGGGCTATGAAAACCTGATTGTTTCAGTTGTTCTTTCCCCCAAATAATTGCATATTTCAGAAAAAAAGCCTAAATTGAGAGGGATTTAGGAAAACAATCTGAAATGTCTAATAAATCTCTGGCATACCGTCTGGGAATCTATATTTCCCTGGCAGTTTTATTGGTATACCTGGTTTTAATAATCTGGTCCTACCGGCATTCTGTAGAATTGACGAGGGAAAATGCTGAGAATCGCGCCATTAATCTCAGTGAACAGGTTGTAGATCCAATAAACCAACATATTCTTTCAGTTGAGAATCTGGCTTCAGCCATTTCAGGTCAGATACCGTTATACAGCACTTCCAGGGAACCGGGAGAATACTTCAAAATGCTGCTTGAAGAACATCCGTATGTTGATTTCATACAGGTCCGGATTCCATCCAATACTGGCATCGGAAAGGGAATTACCTGGACTGTTGGTTGCATTGACAGTACCTATTACTTTTCAGATCAATCTTCTCCGGGACTTCCATGTTCGGATGTTGTCATACCGGATGATTCCGTCCATCATCTGAAATCCGGATGGAGTGAACCAAATACGTGTCAGAAAAACGGAAGGATCTTTACTGTTTATTACCATCCATTTGAAACCATGATCCCTGGCATTACCAGGCCTGTAAGAGGATATGTCGGGTGCGCACTTTCCCTGGATTTTCTTCAAAGAATGCTCAACGCTGTAAAGATCGGGGAAAAAGGTTATGCCTTTCTCGCCTCTGCCAACGGAATATGTATAACGTATCCGTTAAAGGAGATGGTTCTTCATAAATCACTGCTTAATCTGCCATCAGAGGTTTACCGTGGGGACATGGACCGAATGATGAGCTATCTGAAGGGAGAATCAGGCCCCATCACTGTATTTCCAGCTATTCTGGGCTATAAAAAAGCTTGGGCGTTTCCGACACGCGTTGAGGAAACCGGCTGGGTACTTTCTTTTGTTATGCCATGGTCGGAATTGTACCATGATATCCGACTGGTTCTGTACAGGATGATTGCCATCTCCCTGGTAGTTACTTTTCTGATATTCCTGTTGGTCTTTTACATATCGCAGCAGGTTATGCATCCTCTCAGCAGGGTCTCAGAGCAGCTACATACGTTCAGCAGTGGCAAACCGGGTCAAATTCCCAAGCCGGGGAATGAGACAGTATCGTTACAGGAGAGTCTGTCCCGGTTGCAAAAGATGCACCATGATTTTTTGCAGCACGAAGAAGAATCCAATCTGAGGAGTGCCCATTTGGCCGCAGAACTGGAGATAGCTTCCGAAATACAGCGGAGCATTATTCCTCCTCCCGGCAACCACCTGCTCTTTGACCGTAAGGTATCGATATTTTCGGTATTCAGACCTGCCCAGGCCGTAGGCGGGGATTTATATGATTTTTTTATGATCGATGACCACCGTATGGTGATCGTCATCGGAGATGTTTCAGGAGGTGGGGTTCCTGCCGCTATTTTTATGGGCATCGCACATTCTTATATTAAAAGTCATGCTTTAATTGGAACTGCTAAAGATATAGTAAATCAAGTAAATAAGGAACTTTGTAAAAACAATAATAACCAATTTTTCCTTACTCTTTTTGTGGGAATTCTGGACACCCGGAAGGATATGTTAAACTACTGTAACGCAGGTCATGTACCTTCCTACCTTATTTCAGCGACCGGAGAGATCAGGGATTTGGGAGAACCACATGGATTACCCCCGGGGCTTTACCCTGAAAGGAATTATCTGGATGCCTCCATTCCTGTGAGGCAGAATGATCTGCTGATCCTTTACACCGATGGGGTTACAGATTCACCGAACCAAAGCGGGGATTTTTACGGCGTAGCCAATTTCAGGAATCTGTTTTTGCGTTTCAGGGATCATTCGCCTGAAGAAATCAGCGGTATTATCATGCATCACCTGGATGCCTTCACAAAAGAGACCCCCCGTACCGACGACCTGAGCCTGATGGTTATCAGATACCAATATCCATGGAGTTATTGAGTTCAGACACAGGTAAGGTATTCATTCCTTTGTAACCGGTTTGTCCAAAGAGGACAAAATGTGAAACTGGAGTTTACTGTTCTCAGCGTCAAATTCAACAGAGATAATATCTCCTTCAGTCACTGAAGCCTGGATAATAATTTCAGCCATTTCGTCCTCCAGATACTTCTGAATCGCCCGTTTCAGCGGCCGTGCCCCAAACTGAGGATCGTAACCCTTTTCGGCAATAAAATCCTTGGCTTCCTCCGATAAAACCATGCGGTATTTAAGCGCTTCAACCCGTTTATAAAGATCGGCTATCTCCAAGTCGATAATCTGGTGGATATGATTTTTATCGAGTGAGTTAAACATAACCACATCATCGATCCGGTTTAGAAATTCAGGAGCAAAAGCTTTTTTTAAAGCTTTTTGAATGATGTATTTGGTATTTTCATTTTCGTCGGAAGGTGTTTTAGGTGTGTTAAAACCAACCCCCCGGCCGAAATCTTTCAAATCACGGCTTCCGATATTGGAGGTCATGATAATGATGGTATTTTTAAAATCGACGACTCTTCCCAGGCTGTCGGTAAGTCGGCCTTCGTCCAGCATTTGCAACAGCAGATGGAAAACGTCGGGGTGGGCCTTTTCGATTTCATCCAGCAAAATGACTGAATACGGTTTTCTTCTCACTTTTTCAGTCAGTTGCCCGCCTTCTTCGTATCCCACATAGCCGGGAGGAGCACCCATAAGGCGGGAGACTGAAAATTTCTCGATATATTCGCTCATGTCAATGCGAACCAGGGCATCAAGGGAGTCAAAAAGGTATATGGCGAGAACTTTGGCAAGCTGAGTTTTTCCGACACCTGTGGGTCCCAGGAAGATGAAAGAACCGATGGGTTTACTAGGATCTTTGAGTCCGGCCCGGTTTCGCTGTATGGCCTTAACCACTTTGGCAATGGCTTCATCTTGTCCGATTACTTTCCCCCGAAGTTCTGAGTGCATATTCATCAGTCTTTTCCCCTCAGCCTGAGCAATCCGCTGTACAGGAATCCCTGACATAAGGGCTACCACTTCAGCAACCTTCTGTTCATCTACTGTCTCACGATGGTTAACCAGTTCTTTTTCCCAACTCTCTTTTTCCTTTTCTAGTTGGAGAATCAGGTTTTTCTCCTTGTCCCTGAAATTGGCTGCCAGCTCAAAATTCTGACGCTTAACGGCGGCAACCTTTTCTTCACGGATGGATTCGATTTTTTCTTCGAGTTTAACGATTTTTTCGGGAACGTTGATGTTGGCAATGTGCACACGTGATCCGGCTTCATCGAGCGCATCGATGGCTTTGTCGGGAAGATTACGGTCGGTGATGTAGCGGGCTGTGAGTTTTACGCAGGCATCAATGGCTTCTGGTGTGTAGAACACGTTGTGGTGGTCTTCGTACCTGGATTTGATGTTATTCAGGATTTCGATGGTCTCCTCGACGGTGGTAGGGTCAACCATGATTTTCTGGAAACGCCTTTCCAATGCACCATCTTTTTCAATATGTTGACGGTATTCATCGAGGGTGGTGGCTCCAATGCACTGTATGTCACCTCTGGCTAAGGCTGGTTTCAGCATGTTGGCAGCATCAAGAGAGCCGGTAGCACCACCGGCCCCCACGATAGTATGAATTTCATCAATAAAAAGAATGACGTTGGTAACTTTGGTCAATTCATTTAAAATTGCCTTCATACGTTCCTCAAACTGTCCGCGGTACTTAGTTCCAGCCACGATCGAGGCAATATCCAGACTTATGACCCGTTTGTCAAAAAGGAGCCGGGATACTTTTTTTTGTACAATCCGAATGGCAAGTCCTTCTGCAATTGCTGACTTCCCGACACCGGGTTCCCCAATCAGGATGGGATTGTTTTTTTTGCGACGGCTCAGAATCTGTGCAAGCCTTTCAATTTCATTCTCCCTGCCGACAATGGGGTCAAGACTGTTTTCTTCTGCCAGCCTCGTAATATCAATACCAAAATTATCCAGAACCGGAGTTTCAGTCCTCGGACCTGTACTTTTCTTAGCCGGACCTCCTCCTGTCTTGTTCCCGAATCCTTCTTCAGGATCTTCATCTTCATTCTCAGGGAAGTCTGACTTTGACTTAGGTTGCTTGTAATCCTGCATTCTGGTCTTAACCATGAAATAATTGATGCCAGCATCACCCATCAGAGAGGAGACCAGATTGTCACTGTCTTTCAGCAGAGCCAGCAAAAGGTGCCCGCTATTCGCCAGCTGACTTTTAAAAGACCTTGCTTCCAGATAGATCACTTTTAAGGCTTTTTCTGCAGCCTTTGTCATAGCGACCTGAGCATCCAAATCGATTTTCCGGCTAGACCGGATCTTATGCTCGATTTGCTTTTTTACTTCCACCAGGTCTATGCCCATACCTTCCAGGATCTCAGTAGCCATTCCTTCCCCGTCGCGCAGAATACCCAAAAAAAGATGTTCCGGCCCGATAAAATCATTTCCCAGCCTGATTGCTTCTTCCCGGCTGTACGCAATAATGTCTTTAATCCTTGGTGAAAACTGAGAATCCATACCTTCAATACTACCAGATTACGGGAACAACAAAAATCATTCCCTATTGTTTTGCCAAAATTACCAAAAAAAAGTGTGACGGGGGAAAAACCCCACTCAAGTTATGAGCAGTTAAACAGGTATCCGCTGTGTAAAACAATCAATACTGTTAATATCTTAATGGTGCCGGGCAGATAATCGGAACTAAAAACCGGCTTCCGGTGATGCTTTTTTTACTATTTTTGTGGCACCTTAAGCAGGCAATGAATATGTCTGAAAAAAAATGCTAAATGGCTGAAAACGAAAAAATTATCAGAGTCAACATTGAAGAGCAGATGAAATCTGCTTACATCGACTATTCCATGTCGGTGATTGTTTCGCGTGCCTTACCTGATGTACGGGATGGATTGAAACCGGTGCACAGACGAGTCTTGTTTGGAATGAACGAACTGGGGATTCTCTCGAACAAGCCGTACAAGAAATCGGCCAGAATTGTTGGAGAGGTGTTGGGAAAATTTCATCCCCATGGTGATTCTTCGGTGTATTATACCATGGTAAGAATGGCCCAGGAATGGTCTCTGCGGTATCCATTGATCGACGGGCAGGGCAATTTCGGTTCAGTCGACGGTGACAGTCCGGCAGCCATGCGCTACACAGAAGCAAGGCTTTCCAAGATTGCTGAGGAGACTTTGTCCGATCTGGATAAGAACACCGTTGATTTTCAGCCTAATTTCGACGAATCCTTACAGGAACCAACTGTATTGCCTACCCGTATTCCCAATCTTCTGGTCAATGGCAGCTCCGGGATTGCTGTCGGAATGGCAACCAACATGCCTCCTCATAACCTTTCTGACACGGTGGATGCCATTGTGGCATATATCCACAACCGTGAGATTACCATCGGCGAACTGACTGCCATCATTAAGGCACCTGATTTTCCAACAGGCGGAATCATTTATGGTTACCAGGGAGTTAAGGAGGCTTACGAAACAGGGAGGGGGAGAATCGTCATCCGGGGAAAGGCCCACATCGAAAACGAAGGCGGAAGGGAGAAAATCATTGTTACTGAAATTCCCTATATGGTTAACCGCTCAGAAATGATACAGAAAACGGCTGATCTGATTAATGAAAAGAAATTAGAGGGTATTTCGAACGTTAATGACGAATCGGACAGGGAAGGGATGCGGGTGGTTTACGACCTGAAGAAGGATGCTATGAGCAATGTAGTCCTTAACAACCTGTATAAATTTACCTCTCTTCAGACCTCCTTTGCCGTGAACAACATTGCCCTGGTTCACGGAAGACCAAAAACGCTGAACCTGAAAGAACTGATTCATTATTTTGTGGAACACCGCCACGATGTGGTAATCAGGCGCTCCCGTTATGAGCTGGAACAGGCTGAAAAAAGGGCTCACATCCTGGAGGGACTCATCATTGCCAGCGACCATATAGACGAAGTCATCGCCATCATCCGCAGTTCCAGAACACCGGATGAAGCCAGGGAAAGGCTGATGATCCGTTTTAACCTTTCAGAGGTCCAGTCGCGGGCTATCGTAGAGATGCGGCTCCGCCAGCTTACCGGATTAGAACAAGATAAACTGCATTCGGAACTAGAAGCCCTGCTCAAACAGATAGCCTATCTGAACCAGGTATTGGTGAATGAGGATCTCAGAATGGAAATCATTATTTCAGAACTTTCTGAAATCAAAGCCCACTATGGGGATGCACGTAGAACAGAAGTGGAGCAGAATGCTGAAGATTTTAACCCGGAAGATTTCTATGCTGATGAAGATATGATCATTACAATATCGCATCTTGGTTATATAAAAAGGACCCCTTTATCTGATTTCCGGACACAGGGTAGGGGAGGGATCGGGTCGCGAGGGGGAAGCACCCGTGATGAAGACTTTATTGAACATATGTTTGTAGCATCTATGCACAGCACCGTTCTGTTATTTACAAAAAATGGGAGGTGCTACTGGATGAAAGTGTACCAGGTTCCCGAGGGAAGCAGGATAAGTAAGGGGAGGGCTATTCAGAACATATTGAATATCAGTTCAGAGGATAAAGTCTTAGCTTATATAAAGGTTAAGAGCCTGGATGATCCTGATTTTATTAATAACAACTACATCATCCTGGCTACCCGTAAGGGCCTGATCAAGAAGACAACTTTAGAAGCCTATTCTCGGCCCCGGATGAATGGGGTTAATGCCATTAACATACGGGAAGACGATGAATTGATAGAAGCCAGAAGAACGAGTGGCAGTCATGAAATAATGATAGCCACCAAGAGTGGCAAGGCGATTCGCTTCAACGAGTCAACCGTGCGTTCAGTGGGTCGGATGGCAGTAGGAGTTAAAGGCGTAACCCCTGGTAATGAGACAGATGAGGTAATTGGCATGATTTGTGTTAACGACCCGGAAGACGACGTTCTTGTACTTGCTGAGAATGGTTTCGGAAAGCGTTCGAGTCTGGCAGATTACCCGCTGACCAACCGGGGAGGAAAGGGGGTAAAAACCATAAACATCACCCAGAAAACCGGTCGGTTAATTGCCATAAAGAATGTAAGCGACGAAAATGATCTAATGATAATAACCCAAAACGGTCTGACCATCCGGGTTGCAGTGAAAACAATCCGGGTTATGGGCAGGGCCGCTCAGGGAGTTAAGATCATAAACCTGAAAGACGGGGATCAGATTGCTTCTGTGGCAAAGGTGAGGAGTTATGAGATGGAGGATGACATGAAAGAAACCGGAACGGAGGCAGAGAATCTGGAATCGACTGATTAAAAGAGATCTGATTATTTGTAAGTTTTTTGAATTCATATATTTTTGCACAAAATTAAATCCATCAGGCAATGAAAAAAACCTTTATTCTGCTAACCTTCGTACTTGCAGCTAGCATAGCTGCTGCCCAGCCAGGCGTTTCCAAAGCACTTTCCGCTAAAGAGCAGGGCAAGCTGGCTGATGCGCTGAAAGCCATTGAGCTGGCAATGGATCCTTCCAATCCAAAAACCGTTAAAGCCGTGTCTGCTCCCCGTACCTGGGAAGTGAGGGGTGAAATATTCCAGGCTATATTCCAGTCGAAAGACGAAGCTGTAAAAAAATTGTCAGGCGACCCCTTATCAGAAGCCCTCAATTCTTATAAAAAGGCTGTTTCGCTCGATACCAAGGGAAAGAGCGCCAATAGTCTGAAAATCAAACTTACCCTTTTAGTAAATGATCTGACGAACCAGGCCATTGAAGCTTTCAACAAAGAAGATTTTGGTAAATCGCTGAAATCTTTTGAACAAATACTTGATCTACAGGAGATTCCTTTTATGAAGAAGGATAATCCACTCGGAGTCGATACCGTGATTGTTTTTAATGCAGGACTCGCGGCCTTCAACGACGGAAATTATGACAAAGCCATTGAATACTACAAAAAAGCCGCAGAAAACGGATATAATGCAGGTCGTACGTACCAGTTAATGTCTAAAGCTTATCTGCAGAAAAACGATACAGCAACCGGCTTGAAAGTCCTGCAGCAGGGATTTGAAAAGTATCCAACGGACAATGGAGTACTGGTAGAAATGATCAACGTTTATATCAATACCAAAAGGACGGAAGATGCAATGAAATACCTGAACCTGGCCATTGAACAGGATCCCGGGAATGCTTCTTACCATTTTGCACAGGGTTCTCTGTACGATGGCATGGAAAAGCAGGATAAAGCTATCCAAAGCTACGAAAAAGCTATTGGGATCAATCCTGAGTATTACGATGCTTACTATAATCTGGGAGCTTTGTATTACAACAACGGCGTGAAGCAGATAGAAGTTGCCAACAAGGTACCAGCCAATGAAAATGCCCGCTACGAAGCGGAACTGGCCAAATCGGATGTCTGGTTTGCCAAAGCCTTGCCCTTTATGGAAAAATGCCAGGAGTTGAAGCCAGGCGACATGTACTCGCTTGAATCATTGAAGAATCTCTATTACAGATTAAAGAAGCTGGAGAAGTACGAAGAGGTACTAAAATTACTGAACAAGGAATAGCAGGTTTTCATCTAAAAGATGTATAATCAGAGCAGGGGGTCCAGATTATGGTCCCCCTGAATTTTACATTTTATAATTAACATAATATCAATTATAGGACAAAAGGGATCATCTTACACGGAGGGGCCAGAGGGATTACCAATACGGATCGTGTAGGAATAGATAACGGTAGATTTCCCTTCTTTTCGTTTCTCAGAATCAGATGATTCCTTCTGACTTACCACCGGTTTATTTTCAGACGCTTTAAAACTGTACCGCCATTTCAATGGCCTGCCTTTACCGTCGGTCCGGATTTCATTATCCGCTTTCAACCGGAACCTTATTTTAAACTTTTTTCTGCTTTTCAGCCGGACTCCGCGGTTTGTCACTCCGCCGAAATGCATTCCGTTCAACAACCTGACAGCTTCCTCGTCGCACCCAAAACCAATTCCTTTGTCAACTTTGACGTTTAATACCTTGCCATTATCGTCCACGTCGGCTGAACACTGGACGATCCCTTCAATAGAATGTTGTAAGGCTTCTTTCGGATAGATCAAATTATCAACGATGTAACGCTGATAAGCCAATTTTCCGCCCGGGTATTCCGGTAATTTCAGAAACTGCCTTTTCTTCATCCCTATTTCAGTTTTTCCCAAAAATAACCAAACCAGGAGAAAAAAAGAGGTTCCATCGCAACATTTTATTTAACATAATTATTTAAGGAGTACTTCTCTTTTACTATATCCTGAATAATCTTTAATCATGGGTTTGTATTGTTCATGGAAAAGCGGTGAGGAAATGAAAAAGTCAGCCGAAGAACGAAAAAAGGGTATTCGCAACCGGAATACCCCTTAAAATCATGTAAATATCATTTACAATTCCTTTTCCAATTGTTCAATCCAGTGTGCGAGACGATCTTCGGTAAGTCGGGCTTGGTTATCCTGGTCGATGATCAGACCGGATAACATATTATTAATGAGTGCTCTAGAGGATTCAAACCGATATCCTTCCGGTGATGTAAAACCGACAATCTGAGCGTGTCGCGATATCAGCAGTTGAGCCATAATTCCGACGGCATCTCCGAAGTTTTCCGGGTAACCCACCTGGTCAGCCAGACCGTAAATAGCAATTCTTTTCCCTGAAAGATCGAGTTCTTTGAGTGCGGGTACAAACTCGTCCCAGTAGTTAGGCAGTTCTCCGTCGAACCAGGTAGGTACTCCAAGGATCATTCGGTTGAAGCGTAAGAAGTCATTCGCAGTAATGGTTTCTGCATCTACTGCTTCCATCTGTCCGGCACCGAAGCGCTCCAGGATCTTCTCCGCGATTTTTTTAGTTTTGTGGGATTTAAAACTGTAAAAGAGTCCAATTTTATCCATGTTTATGAGATTAATATTTTAACAAGTCGAGAGCAGCCCTGTAAATCTTTTCACCATCAGGAAGTATTGCTTTTTCCAGGGAAGGGTGAAAGCCAACAGGGGTAAACGTAGAGCCTACCCTTTTCACGGGGCTGTCGAGCCATTCAAAAGCTTCCTCCATGATCAATGCAGCAATTTCCCCCCCAAAGCCGCCGTGTATTTTATCTTCGTGAACCACCAGGGCACGGTTGGTTTTACGTACCGATGTCAGGATGGTTTCCTGGTCCAGGGGTATCAGAGACCTGAGGTCAATTACTTCGACCTGATAGCCCTCTGCGGCAAGTTTTTCAGCAGCTTCCAGGCACATGTGGGTGGTGTTACCGTACGTTATTACAGTCAAATCGTCACCTTCACGGCGGATTCTGGCTTTTCCGAAGGGGACTTCAAAATCGTCGGGTATGGGCGAAGCGGCCCGCGGATCCTGATAGAGGGCTTTAGGTTCCATAAACATGGTCATTCCGGGAGAGCGTATGGCTGTGCGCAACAAACCAGCAGCATCATCGGCAAAGGAGGGATAGACTATTCTTACTCCAGGGATAGACGCCAGGGATCCTTCAATATTTTGTGAATGATAAAGTCCGCCGCCAATGTACCCCCCTGAGGCCAGACGGATGGTCACATTAGGGGTAAATTTCCCGTTTGAGCGCCAGTAATCGTGACTTGAATCCACGTATTGTTCCATAGCTGGCCAGAAATAGTCAGCAAATTCAGCTCCTTCGATCACGATCCGGATTTTTTCATCAAACCGCGACATCCCATTGGCAGTACCAACAATGAAGTCCTCTGCAATCGGAGCATTGAAGACCCGCTCTTTGCCAAATTCCTTTTGCATCCCCTTTGACACATTGAAAACGCCTCCTTTTTCTTTGTTTGCAATATCCTGTCCCCACAGAAAAGTATCAGGGTTGTGCCTGAATTCTGCTTTCAGGGTTTCGTTAAGGGCTGTAATGAGCTTTTTGGGTTCACCCTGGTAATGGTGTATTCCTTCCGGATACAGGCGAGTCTGATAAGGGTCTGGCAGGACGAAATTGTAAATGGTGGCAGGGTCCGGATCAGGAGCTTTTAAAGCTGCCCGGTGTGCTTCCTTTACTTCAGCGGCTGCCGCTTCGTCCATTGCCAGCAGTTCCTCCTGAGTAAACCGGCTGTAGCGCACCAGCATCCTCCTGAATTTGGCAAAGGGATCGTACTCCTTAACGTAACTCATTTCATTGTCGCTGCGGTACAATTCGTGCTTATCGGAATTGGAATGAGAGTGGATACGGACGCAGTTGGCCTGCACGATGACAGGATGTCCCTCTTCCATGGCGATTCTTTTGGCTTCCACCATGGCATTCATCGAATCAAATACATCTTTTCCGTTGCAATGCAGGATCGCCAGATTTTTAAACCCTGAGAAGTTGTTGGCCACCTTCCGGTTGGCGGTTTGGTCCTTCTTGGGAACAGAGATGCCATAGCCATTATCCTGTATGACAAAGATAACCGGCAGTTTTTCCCTGGTAGCCCCGTTGATGGCTTCGTATACATACCCTTCGCTGACCGATGACTCACCCTGACTGCTGATAGCCACTGCTTTTGCATTGTAATACCGGATAGCCCGCGCTACCCCAACCGCATGCAAGGTATGGTTGCCGGTCAGGGAAGAGACGTTATGGATATTCCACTCCGGCTTGGAAAAATGGTTTGACATATGACGCCCTCCTGTCCCGGGATCCGTAGCTTTCGAAATCCCGTTCAGAATGAGTTCTTCAGCCGTCATCCCGCACGAAAGGGCACTCAACATGTCCCTGTAGTAAAGAAATATATGATCCTTTTGCTTTTCAAATACTTGTCCGATAGCAAGCTGTATTCCATCGTGACCGGCATAAGGTCCATGGTAGGACCATCCGATAGCTTGTTTCAAATAGTTGGGGGCCTTTTCGTCAATGGTTCTTCCTACTGCCAGCAGCCGGTACCAGTTTGCCAGCGTCTCACGCGGGGTGTTAGTAACCGTATAGATTTCAGGTATTTCGTTGTGGTTCATTTTTCTCAATATTAAATGGTTCTGCGGACATCAAACGCTTCAAGCAGGTCGGCGATCCGACGAAGGAAAGCACCTCCCATGGCTCCATCCACTACCCGGTGGTCGTAAGATAGCGAAAGGTACATTTTGTGCCGTATGGCAATCACATCGCCAGAAGGCAATTCAAGTACCGCCGGTTTTTTCTCGATACTTCCCGTGGCAAGGATGGCCACCTGAGGCTGGTTAATAATGGGTGTTCCGATCAGGTTCCTGAATGATCCGAAATTGGTAATGGTGAAAGTCCCTCCCTGGATCTCCTCCGGGTTTAAACGACCTGTCCTGGCAGCCTCTGCCAGATGGTTTAATGCTTTCGTTATTCCAACAAGATTTTTCTCCTCACTGTTTTTTATCACCGGCACGATAAGGTTCCCATCCGGACGGGCTACGGCAATACCAATATTTCTGTTTCGCCGCAGGATTATCCTGTCTCCGTCTACGGAAGCATTGATGCCGGGGAATTCACCCAAAGCCCGGGTCACCGCTTCAATGAACAAAGGCATATAAGTGAGCTTTTCCCCATAGCGCACCTGAAAATCCTCTTTAACCTGGTTGCGCCACCTCACCAGATTGGTAACATCGGCTTCCACAACGGAAGTAACATGGGGTGAAATCCTTTTTGACATAACCATATGATCTGCAATCAGCTTTCGGATGCGATCCATTTCCACTATCTCATCCTCAGCTCCGGCGGTGACAGAAATATCCCTGTTTCTGACTTCCGGCGACGAAGATCCCGGACCGGGACTTATACTGAAACCTTTATGCTCTGCCGATAGATTTCGCTGTTCCAGATACCCCAGGATGTCTTTCTTGCGAACCCTCCCACTGGTACCAGTCCCTTTTACCTTTTCAAGTTCACCCGCTGTAACCTTTTCTTCTTTCGCAATTCTCCGCACGAGAGGCGAATAAAACCGTTTGGAGATGATTCGGGGCGCCTCCATCGAAATCTCAGAGGGTTTTAATTCCCTCTCCCCAATTTGGGAAGGAATCGTGTGGCCGGCTGTTGGAGGCTCAGCGACGGCTTTCTCCGGGCTGCCTTCCAGGCGAATGACAGCGACCACTTCTCCAACCGGCAAGGTAGATTCCACCGGATGCAGAATCCTGGAGATAATTCCTTCAACGGGAGACGGGATTTCTGAATCGACTTTGTCTGTAGCTACTTCAAATAAAATGTCATCCTCTTTAACAGGATCGCCCTCATGAACGAACCATTTGGTTATCGTGGCTTCCCGTATACTTTCACCCAGTTTGGGCATTACAATGTTAAAATCCGGCATATATCAACAGTATAAAAATTTCTAAAGTAACATCAGACCCGCAGAAATGTTCAGTAAGTACGACAAATTGAAAGTCCGTAACTTTTCAAATCAGAAGACATTTTAACAGCACAATAAAAGTTTACATATGTAATATTTGACTATAAATTTGCCAGCTACATATGTAAACTCCCGGTTAATTGTTTAACTGATAAAAATTGATGTTTTATGAGATAGTTTTGTATGCCAACGATAATTTTCAGTGGAGCCTCGGGATCAATGAACAGGGCTGTGCCGACCTGGACTGCAGCAGCCCCGGCGATCAGGAATTCCAGGGCGTCGTTTGCAGTTAAGATGCCCCCCAGACCGACCACTGGTATCTTAACAGCTTGAGCCACCTGCCAAACCATCCTGAGTGCGATAGGCTTGATGGCGGGACCAGAAAGGCCTCCAGTGACAGTTGCCAGAACAGGAGTTCGTTTTTCGGCATTGATAGCCATACCCAGAAAAGTGTTTATCAGAGATACAGCATCAGCACCCTCAGATTCGGCAATTCTTGCAAACTCTGTGATATCGGTAACATTGGGTGATAATTTAACTATCAGGGGTTTGGAGCAAACCATCCGGACAGCACGGCACACGGTAGCGGCAGCTTTGGGATTCACTCCGAAAGCCATGCCTCCCTCTTTGACATTGGGACAGGATATGTTGAGTTCCACAGCAGCCACCTTTTCCAAACCAGCTATCCGCTCTGTTACCTCAACATATTCTTGAACGGAAGATCCGTTAACATTAACAATCAAGGCAGTATGAAAAAGACTGATTCGCGGATAGATTTGAGAAATGAAATAATCCACGCCTTTGTTCTGCAATCCGACAGCGTTGAGCATGCCGGCAGCAGTTTCGGCCATTCGTGGATACGGATTCCCTTCTCTTGGATGGAGTGTTATTCCTTTCAGAATGATAGCTCCGAGTTGAGAAATATCATAAAAAGGCTCCAGTTCACTGCCGAAACCGGAACAGCCTGACGCTGTCATTACCGGGTTTTTCAGGCGTAAATTCCCGATGCATACCGAAAGATCTACCATAACAGATCGTTGGTGTTAAAAACAGGGCCGTCGTTGCAAACACACAAGTTCCCATGAATCGTTGGTTCAATACAGCATAAGCAAACGCCAAAGCCACAAGCCATTGTATTTTCTAGGGAAACTTCACATGGGATATTGCTCCGGGAGGCAAGGAGAGCAACCGCTTTCATCATGGCCAGCGGACCGCAAGCATAGATCCTGTCAAACAGCGAAAGATCCCTGAAAACGCCATGTTCGGTGACAACTCCCATTTCGCCCAGAGAGCCGTCTTCGGTAGCATAAAGCAAAGTGGCACCATCGGTGAGGTTGCTTGCCGGGATATGGTCGGTTGCGCTCCTTGCCCCCATCAAAAAGGTAATTTGCGATCCGGTACCAGTTGCCCTTTTTACCAGAAAATGAATAGGGGCAATACCGCTTCCTCCCCCGACAGCCAAAATCTTTTCCTTTTCTCCGGGGTGTGTAAAGCCCCTCCCCAGAGGATAAATAAGACTCAGCTTTTCACCCGGCTGCACCTGTGTAAGGGTTCTTGAGCCCCTCCCCAACACCTTCACCAAAAGAGAAAGTGTTTTCCCTGCCTGATTGGCATCAAAGACAGAAAAGGGCCTTCGAAGAAAAACCTCCCTGTTCCCGGGAATAAGAACATTGACAAATTGTCCGGGGAGCACAGGCAATAAGAGATCCCCGGCCTCAAGCAGCAGGCAGTGAACGGAAGAACTCACAGGGATGTTGCTGACTACCCTGAAATCGGAGACAGCCTTTTGTTGCATCCGGTTTTTTTCGTAAAAGTAATGAAGTTTTTATATGATCACTCCGGCAGGTACTCCCTGTAAGTACGGTTATGATAGAAAACCACAATCATATCTGCGCCGGAACGATTGCTGATGCTCTTCATTCCCCGGTCCTGCACCAATTTCGGTTCCTTTTCGCATATCGGCATGGCTTCCACGGAATCAGGAGAAGCTTCGGACGGATGGCTGCCCATATCCCCTCTTTTGTCTTCCAGCGTGGGCTGACTGCTGAACATACTTCCCGAACCTGTCAAAAACCAACGCGCATCCAAATCCAAATAGGCATTCAGCAATTTTTCTATGAATTGGGCACCGGGAAAATTACGGCCGCTTAGTATGTGCGATACATTTGAACGCTGGACACCAATCTTGCTGGCTAAATCAGCCGCATTTAATGACTTTGAAAACATAAATTCCTTTAAACGATCCTTCATTACCCTATTCAGTAGTATTAATAAAAACATTTGTTGCTTCTACTGATTTTCCACAAAATCAGAGATATCCACATCACAATTGGAGGTAAACTACTCCAGCCATTTTCCTAGATTGCCGGAAGCATGGAAAACAATCAACTTCCAAAACACAAATGTATAATAAATTTTGAAATACATAACAAGCTAAAATTCACAATATACAGGACAAGAAATCTACATTACATTGAATATTAATTATTTAATGAATTATTGGCTATATAATGTAAAACATTAACTATAAATCATTAAAAGCATGAAATACAGTTATATATGATATATAAAAGATACAAATAATCCGTTTTTGCTGTTTCTCATCCATTTTTATTTAAATATATAGTATAGTTAATATAATCTATGATACTGATATAATGAATATTAATATTATACATGATAAGTTTTTTAACCTGGTTAAGGATGTAATAAACCAAACATAAAAAAGTAATCAATACTAACAATTCGCATATACATATGTAATTGCGTTGAATATAATTGGTTAACATATGTATATCTGACTTTAGAAGCACTTAAGGAGAATCCTCTCCTACCCTCTTTCCGTCTTATAAAAACTCAAGCCCAGGATTGGTTACTTACATCTGTTATTTTTTGAACTAACTTTATACCATTTTGTATCTGATTGGATAATTAAAAACAGATCATTCCTTCTCAATGAGAACCATCTCCTTCGTCTTGATTCTGGCTTTGTGTACCGGATATTGTCTTTTCTCTGCTGCCGGTTGGACAAGTCTCCGTATGTGGGTAAGCCAACGATTTCCCGGGCAGGAAAAATGCTTTAAACGGTTCTTTTTTTCCTGGGCAGCCGCGATGGCTCTTTCCTTTTTTTTGTTTCAGGGAATAAGCACACTTTCGGGCGGCAGCTCTTATTACATGTTTTATTTCTACCTCAATGCTTTTTTTTGTGCTTCCTTTATTTCTGCGATGATCTTAGCAGTAGCTGCGGTTCCTTCAAGGTTGGGCAAGTGGACTGTTGAACGAGGGAGAGTCCCCGCGGCTGGATTGACCCTTGCAGCAGGGATTTGGATATTTTTGGCTGTGGAAATTCTGTTAACCGGTAGTTCTTTCAGAGTACGTGAAGTCAGCCTTGAATTTGATGATCTTCCTGCATCCTTTAACGGTTTACGGATCGTACAGATTTCCGATCTCCATTCCGGTAGTTTTCACAACCAGGCGATGCTGTATCAAATGGCTGCCATGAGCCATCGGCTTGATCCTGACATTCTGGTATTTACCGGGGATCTTGTAAACAATTACAGCATGGAAGCTGAAGGCTGGACAGAAATACTTAGCCGGTTTGATGCACAAGGAGGGAAATTTGCTGTCAGGGGCAACCACGACTATGGAGATTATTCCACCTGGTCATCGGAAACCCAGAGAAATATGAATAAAGCTGGCATTGCTGATGCCTACCGCAGTTCCGGATTTCGCTTGTTGCAAAACGAAGCAGTCCTGCTGATAAGAGGAAACGATTCGCTTTACCTTTCGGGAGTAGAAAACTGGGGTAAAGGAGTCAAACAGTACAGTGACCTGGGGAAGGCCTCTGAGACTATCCCCACAGGAGCCTTTTCCATTTTGCTGACTCACGAGCCTGGACTTTGGTTCACCCTTTCGGGTGAAGACAATCCTTATCAGCTTACGCTTGCAGGACATACACACGGTTTTCAGTGGGGGTTGGGACGGATGGAAAAAACACGAAAAATCCTGTTCAGTTTGGGCATTTTGTGGCAAGGTTTGTATGAAGAGAGTGGTCGGTTTATGTATGTCAATGCCGGCATTGGAATTGCCGGAGTTCATCTGAGGATAGCCATGCCTCCGGAAATTACGCTGATAACCCTTAAAAAGAGGCAAAATTCACAGAAAAAAGAAAATCCAGTTTAAAGCGGCCTGTTGCCGGCAGGTAGATGGTTCGGATACCGACATTGGCAGGTGCATAAAACCGCAGGAAATGGGTGTCGGCTGTCAGATCAATTCCCAGGGATGTCATATTTTTTGTGTAGTTACCTGTTCGGGAAAACCCTTCAATTAGATCTCCTTTTAACCACCCATAATCGACGAATAATGAAGATTTTATTCTTCGCACATAAGCCCAGCGGCCTAAAGATAGATCGGGATACAACAGAGGAAGAGAATAGGTTAAAGAACTGCTGAAAAGCAACCTGCTGTTCATAGTTTGCCAGCCGCGTGGCCAGCGCACAGCGTCATTGAACCGGTATTCCGCTTCTTTACGGCGCTGAAAACCGCAATAGGTAGTAAATCCATGGTGATCTATCCATCCAGGCCAGTAATTGATCAGCTGGATCCCTGACAGGACTCCCGGATTATGGTCGCCCATGGGGGAATGCCGGTAGGTTACCTCCAGAGCAACGCCCCAGGGAGATTGCAAATCCCTGTAGGCCTGGCGCATCAGCTGGTGGTAATAGAGCCTCCAAGCCAGGGTCTGAATGGTACCCTCAGGAAAAGTTGCCGGTGCAGATCCACTCTGGCTATACTGTGCATATTCATATTTAAGGCCTGGTTGCAGCAGCCGGTAATACTTTCCACGGGTCAGCTGCAAGGGTAAACTGACATCTGCCGAAACCTCATGCTGCCCCCATGAATAGGTGCGGTAAGAGGTGTCACGGTTAACCACCTGCCCTGAAGGATTGAGGTATTCTGTAATTAAAGGGTATTCTGATGTATGCCTGCCTGTTTGAGCTTCAAACTTCAGAACCGGATACCAACCCTTGTACTCGACGTTTATATAGTATTGACCTGCTTTTTCAGATTGATTCCATTTGTAACCAGCAGTGGTTACATTTGTGCCCAACACATTTTGAGACAGGAAACTTATTCCCGGCGCAACATCAAAGGTGTTAATATCCAGAGATATAGGTGCCCAGCTATGAAGGTTGAAAAGATGACTGCCTTTTCTAAAGGGCCTGGAGTCATATCGAAAAGTGTCACAAATGGAAAAGTCCACTATCCCGGATTCCTGATTAGCCAAGATGTCGGCCAACGGATAGGTTCCCTTTCTTAATTCACTCAGTGGCACCGGGGATAAATCCTGTAATGAGGTACAAATGAGCCTGTAACCATCGGAAGTGTAATCACTGATAATTAGTTTGCCGGCTTCAGCCTGGAATGCCGGAAAGCCCAGTCCAAACCGTGCGCTGAGCATTCTGTTTATCTTCCCGGTGCCGGGATCGATACTGTAAAGCTCGTCTTTTCCTGTAAAGCTTGATATAAAAAAGAGCAAGCTGTCGTTTAGGGTAAGATGACGGATCTCACCCAAATCCTGGTTATGCAAATATTCAATCTGTTCATGCCAAGGATGGATGCATGCAATTCTTTTTCCCGAACTTGTCAATACCACGACATAAAGAGTGCTATCGGTTTTCCAACAGGGATTAAACAGGTATTCATTTTCAGGTAACCGGAATCGTTTCAGCAAGCCTCCCCCATTGATCTGGTAAACCGATAGATAATAGCGATTCCCAAAATCGGCCTCTACAACTGCTACATTATGTTCGTCAGGCGAAATTGCTGGTGCAAGGCTTTTATATTCAGGGATTATTGTGCGGAGGTGGCAATTTTGAATATCAAAAATCCGGATAAAGGATTTTCCACTGTGACTCCACCGGAGATCCGGGACAAATTCTGACCAGGCGATAAGATTGTTACGGTATCCTATGGACTCGCCGAAGATCTGACCGGGGATGGTTATAGTTTCTTCTCCTCTGGCCTCACTTATCCGGATGAATCGGGGTATGTGACTGAATCCGGTTTGATAGGTAATAATGTCGCCGGAAGGCAACAGATGGTTATGCAGGTAGTTGGTAAAGGAAGCCGGCTGGGCTGTTAGAACCTGACAGGCAGATCCGGTGACGGCATTGGTTTCTTCCAGCCAGCTTTGGCGCAGGCTGTCAAAAACCATTTGGTAAAGACCCTTGGGGTCCATGCCGGTATGTTTTCTGAGGGTTTTGCTTAAAGGCACAAGCGAAAATGGGTGCCGGGAAAGCTGGTCAATAGCGTTGATCCACAAGGAAGGGCCGTACCGGGCACGGGATTCGCCCACAAGGTGGTACCCCAGGGCATAGTGGTCTGGGACAAAATCCCGGAAAGATCCGTGGTATGCTTTGCTGAAGGAAAAGACGCCCTTTTGGGTCACCTGGGCTTTATGCTCCATCAGGAAGGACGCCTGCCGTCCGCGGCCACTGCGGCTGAGTGCCGTTTCCGTGACCACCGCATCTCCTTCCAGAAACCAAAAGGGCAGGTAGAGTCCGGTGATCAGGGCAGCACCTTGTTCCCCCAGGAGCCCTTTTACCCACCCAGGAACCTGTGAATAAATTTTATCGGTCTGTACAACGTGCCTGAATTCGTGTAAGGCCAGCTGTTCCAGCCAATCCTGGGCATACATCTCCTGGTGCGGGGGGGTAAAAAGTTCCATACGCCGGGGAGCCATTCCGACCAAACCATTGGATCTGACATTCCGCGTGTGAAACAGGATGCTGATCTTCCGGGGGGCATGATCCAGTGTTATTCCTCCTGACTTATAAACCGTCTCAAAATAATTAGCCATCCGTTGAGCGTTTTCCTCGAATTCCCCAGGATAGATCAACCTGAAAGCCGGGGTGTTGATTTGTCTCCAACGTAGGGACGACGGATCTTCACCTGTAGTGAAATACTGCGAACGGGAGACCCCCGGTATCAAGAGCATGAACAGAATTCCCAAGGCCTTTTGAACAGCAGGGATCGTTTGCCAACGTTGGATGATGCTTGATCCCCTGCACGCGGTATGAATCCCGGCTTCGTTCATGGTAAAAAGGATCAGCGAGGGTTAAAGTTGAACGATTATCACCAGGGGCTGTCCGTTTCTCAGCAGGTCGACGGAAATTGTCTCTCCTTCCGAAAGGGTGCTGAGGCGGTTCATATAGTCGTATATGTTTCCGACTGATTTCCCGTTAATAGCAGTAATAATATCCCCTCGCAGAATTCCACTGCGGCTGGCTGGTTTATTCCTGGTCACAGCTTCTACTCTCAATCCTTTGCCCTCCTGCCCGGCATAGTCGGGCATAATTCCAAGGGTCACCCGGAATCTTGCCCCGCGGGCAGACTGGTTCGTACTGCCAGCTTCCGTAAAGGTCAGAGGAGTGTCGCGTTCGTCGATTTCCCGGATGACCTGCCAGGCATAATCTGCAATCTCCCGGATTCCGTTCGTGTTGATTTTTTCGAAGGTGTCACTGGTAGTATGGTAGTCGTAATGTGCCCCGGTTGAAAAGAAAAATACGGGGATATTCCGGAGATAGAAGGAGGCGTGATCAGAAGGACCTGTACCTTCGGGTGAAAGGTTCAATTTAAAACCGGGATTAAGACGGGTCAGGATCTCCTCTGATTCGGCCGAAGTGGAGGTACCTCCGATGCTGAGGTTACGGGAGGAGTCAAGTCTTCCCACCATGTCGAAATTACACATGGCCACAGTTTTTCCCAATTCAGGGGGCAGGTTGTCTGCCAGAGTCCGGGAACCAAGCAGTCCCATTTCTTCTGCCCCGAAGGCAGCAAAGAGAAGGTTCCGCCGGTTTCCCCTGGCTGCTGCAGCTTTCATCGCAAGCTCAAGTATTAATCCAACTCCTGAGGCATTATCGTCAGCTCCATAATGAATTGCCAGGGTATCGGGTTGTCTTGAACCAGAGGCTGGGCCGCCGGATCCAAGGTGATCAAAGTGAGCTCCCACAACGATGGTTTCCCGTTGAAGCAACGGGTCCTGACCTGGCAGATACGCTACCACATTGGATGTTGTAACCGTTTCCAGAAGTATATCTGCTCTTGCCAAAATCCTTCCTTCGACGATAAAACCAGCCGGATGTTTTTCCTCATCCATTTTGGCCTCGATCCGGGCAACTGTGGTATTCGCCGGCCGCAGTATTTCGTCTGCCACCCTGCGGGTAACCTGGAAAACCGGAATGGAAAAGATGCTGCTGTTTTTATCATAAACCAGTTTGTCCAGACGGTCTTCCTTACTGTAGCGGATTCCAGCCACCAGAATAACGCCTGCTGCTCCATGGTCAGCGGCTGTTAACACTTTAGACCGTTCTCCGGAAAAAGGTTCAAAAGGACTGAAACCCCGGTCGATTTCAGGATCCCCCTTCAGCAGCACAACCCATTTCCCCTTTACATCCAGATTGGCATAGTCATGCCACTGAATCGTATCTGATTGTAATTCTATACCATACCCTGCAAAAACCAGGTCCGCCCCCACCATGTCTCCGGATGAAAAAGAATAAGGAAGGTAATCGCTGTTTAACTCCAGTTGTTTGCCATTAACGGAAAAGTTGTTGTTATTGCCCAGACTGACACGGGCTACCACCGGAAAGTGCTGGATCCCCTTGTCATAGGGCAGCACCAGGTTCAGTCCCTGAAAACGGTCCCTTATGTAGCGGGCTGCCGCAGAATCACCAGTTTCACCTGTTTTCCTTCCTTCCATACGGGTTGAAGACAAAGTTTTCACATCCTCACTGATTTGGTTTTTTACCGAAGGAGGTAATTTTTCAGCGGTGGTGCAACCAACCCATCCGGCTATCAACAACGTAAATGCCTGTATTTTAAACGTTCTCTTCATCTTTCAAAATTTTTCGCTGTAAAAGTACATCATTGACACAGATGGCTTGTCCATGCGTTGAATGATCCCGGTTTGTGCAAGATAGCGGAAGGACATTTCAAAACAGCCATCAAAAAGCTACGACAAGTGGCTGGCAAAAGCAAGCTCCCGGGCTATTATCCGATCATCCACAGAATGCAATTATAGCCTGAAATCTCCAGATTCAGGCTTTGTTTGTTATTTTTACGAAATATTTATTGGAGCATCATTGGAAATTGTATTTAACAACCGGATGTGGGGTTTTATCCTGCTGATCAGTTTGATCCTGGCTGCAGGGATCGTATGGATCCAGTACCACCGGGTGGCAGAAAACCGAGAATTAACAAATTTTCAGCTGAGGTTGCTGATGTTGCTGCGTTTTCTGACGGTTTTCTT
The DNA here is from genome assembly GCA_964650525.1 of uncultured Prolixibacteraceae bacterium. Lineage (GTDB taxonomy): Bacteria > Bacteroidota > Bacteroidia > Bacteroidales > Prolixibacteraceae > UBA1413. Next base: position 62,009 of record CAZYUA010000017.1, on the reverse strand, counting down.
TATCGCCTTGTTATTTGCCGCTCCCCTGATCAAGACGGTTAAAAGAATTACACAACCTCCAAAGGTAATTCTTGCAGTTGACAATTCCGTTTCAATGACCGGACTCACAGGGGGAGAAGAAGAGAGGAGCCGCTTGGCGACGTTGGCCGGTCAGATCGGAAATGAATTGGAACAGCGGTTTGAAGTGATCTATTATACTTTCGGTGAACAGGACCGGAGGGATGGAGAACTCACCTTCAGCGAAAAGCGGACCGATTACAGTCAGGTTCTTGAATCGGTTTATAACAACCATTTTAACGAAAATATCGGAGCCCTGGTGTTGATTGGCGATGGTCGTTTTAACCAGGGGGAGAATCCGCGGAACAGGATCAGCCGGCTGGTTTGGCCTGTTTACACCTTGGGTACCGGTGACACTACGGTGATTAAGGACGTGCGGATTTCAGCCGTTCGTACCAACAAAACTGCTTTTACCGGCAACCGGTTTCCTGTTGAAGCCGATATCAGGATGACCGGGATGGAAGGCCAGTCTGTATTGTTTTCGATATATCACAATGGCAACCCGCTTTATACCCAAACCCTCAGGGCAGAAGGGACTGACTTTTTTGTCCCTGTGAGTTTTACCATGGATGCCACCTCCCAGGGTCTTCAGGTATTCACTGCTGCTGTTTCGGAGGTGCCGGGCGAGCAAAACAAGGGGAATAACCGGATGCAATTTGTTATCAATATTCTTGACAACCGGCAAAAGGTGGCTATTCTCTCTCAGGGTGCGCATCCCGATGCGGGTGCGATCAAAAATGCACTGGAGCAGCAGATCAATTACGAGGTTTCCCTCTTTTATGGGGAGCCCTACCCTATTCCTCTTGACGATTACAATCTTCTTATATTCAATCAGATACCTTCAAATTCCCAAACCGGACGAACTTTGTTTGAACAGATCAGGGGCACCCGCGTCCCCATGCTTTTCATTGTAGGAACGCAGACTTTTCTTCCTCAGTTCAACCTTCTGGGAACAGGTGCTGAGATTGTACCCCGTGCCGGCGACTTTGAAGAAGCCCAGCCATCGGTTAACCCCAATTTTACAAGTTTCACCCTGAGCGATGAACTTAAGGAGAACCTAACCCGTTATCCCCCTCTGAAAGTACCCTTTGCTCAGTATAACCTGGATCCCGGCTTGACAGCTGTGGTCTACCAGAAAATTAAAAATTTTGTTACAACCCGCCCGCTGGTAGCTGTTGGTACCTACAACGGCCGGAAGGCCGGTTTTATCATGGGAGAAGGCATCTGGCGGTGGAGGATGTATAATTATATTCTGTCTGAAGGGCACGATGAATTCTATGAACTAATTGACAAACTGGTACAATTTCTAGCCCTCCGTACCAACGATGACAATTTCATGATCAATTACAATCCGGTGTTTCCGGAGACCGACCATGTCACCTTTACAGCTGAGGTTTATAACAAAGCGTATGAAATGATTACATCACCTGAAGTCGGAATAACGGTCACCGACTCTACAGGCCACAACTTTGAATATACTTTTGACCAGTCGGGTAGTTTTTACAAACTGGATGCAGGGATTTTCCCTCCGGGAAAGTACCATTTTGCAGCACAGACAGCTATCGGAACAGAAACGTTTACTGAAAGCGGTAATTTTGCCGTCATACCCGTTAATCTGGAACAAATCGATCTGAGGGCTGACCACCGTATTTTATATCAGTTGTCGGCTGAAACCGGAGGCCGTTTTTTTCTTCGGGAAGATGTCTCCGAACTGGTCAGAGCCGTCGCAGAGGACAACAGCATCAAACCGGTTAATTATTTTCAGACTTTACTGAACGATATTCTGAATCTTAAATGGATTTTTTTCGTTCTTTTAATGTTGCTCAGTCTTGAGTGGTTTTTCCGCAAGTTCTGGGGGATTTATTAAAGTCCAAAGCTGTTAGGGTATGGAAATTAAAAGGGTCTTCTGGTTTCTGTTTGCTGCGTTATGTATGGGATCGTGCAAACCGGTGACTTTTCTTACTGCTGAAATAACCTACCCTGCTCAGCAAAAGATCGATAACCAGGTGCAATCTTTGCTCCTGGTTAACAGGGCGGCGAATCTCCGTTTTACAGACGACCCTGCCGATACAATCCAGTTAAGGTTTTACAGGCAGTCATTCAGGTTGGATACCACAATCAACGCCATTCATGCTACCGACACCCTGCTTCAAACCCTGGCGGCACTGTTATTCGAATCAGGCAGGTTTGACGTGGTGATCCCTGAAGACCGGTTTCTCCTTAGGGACACCCTGCAAACTGGGGCTGACAGCATGGATTGGGAGCAGGTTTCACAACTCACCCAAAATTTCAACACCGACGCCTTGTTGTCGCTCGAATATTTCAGCAACAATATTTCCACCATGTTTTACAGTGGGTGGGATTATTCGTTATCTTCGGATCTTCCGGTTATGTTTGCAGAAATGGGCATAGCCTATACTGCCCTGTTTCGTTTATACGATCCGCGCAACCGGAGCAGCGTAGAGAGTTTCTTTTTCAGCGATACGCTGTTGTGGGAAGACGATGATCTTGACACCAAGCAGTTATTTCTTCGTTTCACCAACGTAAAGGATGGCATGGATCAATCCGCCATTGAAGCAGCTCTTCAGCTTGCAGAAACCATAACTCCCACCTGGCAATCTGTTAACCGGTTCTATTTCCATCGGGGGCACAGGCTTCTTCAGGAGGCACATACGTACATCGTTAAGGATGAGTGGGAACAGGCATCTGCCTTATGGCATGAACTATCACAGAAAAAAGTACGAAAAAAATTGCTGAGCAAAGCCGAGTTTAACATGGCCCTCGCCTGGGAACTACGGGGTGACCTGGAGGAAGCCATCCGTTGGGGACTCAAGTCTTACCATAACTGTTACCGGAAAATAACCTGGAACTACCTCGATACACTGAAAGAACGAAAAATCCTGTTATCGGAAGATAATGAGAACAATTAAGTGTTGTACAACAGTGCTTTTAGCCATAGCAGCTTATGCTTCCTGTACCGTTTACCGGGAAGTGCCCATTGAGATACGGAGGATGGAAGAGATTTCCCTGCCTGTCGCTACAGATACAGTGTTGTTCCTTTACAGGAATTTCAAATATCCCAAGGATACCCTGATACATTACTACAAGGCAGATAAGCAGTTATTCAAAGACCGTGAGAATGAAAACAGAAATATAGACAGTCTGATAGTCTCTGCCTGTCTGGAAAAGGTTGCAGAAAAGTTTTCAGAAAAGGAGATCGGTCGTCACTCGCTGGTACTTTCTCCTGACCTGATGCCCCGACAGACTGCGGAACATTTATCGCCTTTACCCGCGGCTCTGGTAACCAGGATTGCAGAAGCCTCGCATGCGTCGGTCATCATTGCACTGGAGACCTTCTCCTGTTTCTACACCCGTTATTCCAACGACGGGATGAACCCTGCTTCCCGTGAGGTAGCTATAGCCGGAATATGGACCGTTTACGACGGCATGACAGGGAAAGCCTCCGACCGGAAAACCATGACCGACACCTTGTACTGGGAAGCAGAAAATGGAATACGGGCGGATTACAATGCTATTCTGCCGCCCAGATTGCCCGCTCTGATCCTTGCGGCAGAGGCCTTTGGCGAACAGTATGCTGAAAGGTTCTTTTCAGACTGGATATCCGTACAGCGGATTATGGTTATTCCCCCGCTCGAGGAATTCAGGATTGCCGCCCTTCATGCGGAAGAACAGGATTGGGAGACTGCCGGAGAAATATGGAAGAAATATACCCCAGACCGTTTTGGCCGGCTGGCTGTCGGCGCTCGTTATAACCTTGCCCTGGCGATGGAGATCGGCGATAAGCATAACGAAGCCCTTGACTGGATCGGGCAAGCCTACCACCTGGCTAAGGTATACAACAACCCACAGGAACTTCAGATGGTAAACACTTACAGGCAAATCCTGCAAAAACGGCTTAATGAAATTGAGAATCTCCGCAGAGGAGAAGATCAAAATCCATAAACAAACGGAACTTTACTGATTTTTAAATACTACTTCGGGTTTCACCATTGCCCTCCAAACCAGGAAAATCCCAGCCATCACAAAAGGCAGGCTCAACAGTTGGCCCATGTTCAATAGCATTCCGGCTTCAAACGCTTCCTGATCCTCCTTAATAAACTCAATAAAAAAGCGGGCGGTAAATATCAGAATAAAAAACAGCCCCAGTAAGAATCCGGGTTTGTTCCTGGCGCCCCCCTTGCGATAAAAGTACATCAGTATAAAGAAAGAGATCAGGTAGCAAAGTGCCTCATAGATCTGTGTAGGATGCTTGGGAAAGGTTTCATCATTCCTTTCAAAGATAAAACCCCAGGGCATTCCAGTCTGTATACCATAAATTTCGGAATTCATTAGGTTACCCAAGCGGATAAAGGCTCCAACCAGCGCCGTCGGAACGACCACCCTGTCGAGCGACCACAGCATGGTCCGTTTGGTCACTAAACGGGAGTGAATCCAAAGTGCCACAAGGATGCCTATGGCTCCGCCATGGCTGGCCAACCCGCCCCGCCATGTCATAAATATCTCTGCAGGATGTTGTGAATAATAATCCCACCCATAGAAAAATACGTGCCCCAGCCGGGCACCAACTACTGTTGCAATAATAATATAAAAGAACAGGGAGTCTATCCACTTGGAGTTTACATTTTCTGATTTGAACATTCGTTCGCCAATATAATAACCTATCAGGAAGCCTGAAGCAAACAGCAATCCATACCAGCGAACGGCAAAAGATCCTATTCTGAAAATTTCCGGATCAGCATTCCAATGGATAAAACTCAGCATTCCAACCATGTTAAGAAAGGTTTAGGCATTATACAAACTTCAAAAACAACAACCGGGAACAGCCGGGTATTTACGAAATCAGAAAATTCATAATCCCTGGCCATGGCAATGTTTGAATTTCTTTCCGCTTCCGCAAGGACAAGGATCGTTGCGTCCGACCCTTTTTTCAACGCGTACAGGTTCTGGATGCGATTTTTCCTGTGTTTGAGCCTGGGCGCCCTCCATCGGGTTTGAACTGGCAGCCACTTCGCTCTTTTGGGTCCGGTACCGGCTCATGTCGGTTCTTTTGGCAGCGGCTGCCTCTTTGACCTGATCAGGGTTCTGAATGGGAATATAGCCTTTTGTCAGGGTGGAAACAATATCCTTGTTTACCTTACTCACCATTTCCTTGAAAAGGTTGAAAGATTCGAATTTATAAATCAGAAGAGGATCTTTCTGTTCGTAAGTGGCATTTTGAACCGACTGTTTCAGGTCGTCCATTTCACGCAGTTGCTCCTTCCAAGCCTCATCGAACGTGTTGAGGACCGTCTGTTTCTGGTACGATTTCACCAACTCCCTGCCTTTGTTGAAATATGCTTTTTCAAGATTGCATATTATCTGGAATAATCTCCTCCCATCGGTAATGGGTACGACGATATTCTGGTAAATATGTGATTTCTTTTCGTACACGTCTTTGATAACCGGGAAGGCTTGTTTGGCAATATTCTGTACCATTCGGTTATAGCTTTCGATCATCGCCTGATAAATCCGATCGGTAAGTTCATCGGCGCTGATTTTTTTAAATTCTTCCTGGCCTACAGGCGATTCAATTGAAAGCAACCGGATCAGTTCAAGATTGAAGTCTTCGAACTCATCGGTTCCCTGGTACTCAGCCACCAGTGCTTCTACGGAGTCGTACATCATGTTCAGGACATCCACTTCCAGCCGTTCTCCGTAAAGTGCGTGCCGTCGTTTTTTATAAACCACCTCCCTTTGGGAGTTCATGACATCATCGTATTCGAGTAGTCTTTTCCGGATGCCGAAGTTATTTTCCTCAACTTTTTTCTGAGCCCGTTCAATGGATTTGGAAATCATGGAGTGTTGGATGACCTCACCCTCCTTCAGGCCCAGGCGGTCCATGATTCCTGCGATTCGGTCGGAGCCGAAGAGTCTCATCAGGTCGTCTTCCAGTGAAACGAAGAACTGGGAAGATCCCGGGTCTCCTTGTCGTCCCGCACGGCCTCGCAGCTGTCGGTCGACCCTTCTGGATTCGTGCCGTTCGGTACCGATAATGGCAAGACCTCCTGCATTTCTTACTTCGGGTGTCAGCTTGATATCAGTTCCCCGTCCTGCCATATTGGTTGCGATGGTCACCATTCCGGTGTGGCCAGCTTCAGCTACAATCTCTGCTTCCCGGGCGTGCAACTTGGCATTCAGCACGTTGTGATGGATCCCTTTCATTTTCAGCATTCGGCTGAGCAATTCTGATATTTCCACCGAAGTTGTTCCTACAAGCACCGGCCTGCCGGCCTTAAACAGCTGCTCGATTTCCTGAATAACGGCATTATACTTTTCCCGTTTGGTTTTATAGACCAGGTCCTCCTCATCTTTCCTGACTATCGGCTTATTGGTGGGGATGACCACTACTTCCAGCTTATAGATATCCCACAATTCCCCGGCTTCCGTTTCGGCAGTTCCGGTCATTCCGGCAAGTTTGTGGTACATCCTGAAGTAGTTCTGGAGGGTAATGGTGGCAAATGTCTGGGTAGCTGCTTCCACCTTCACCCGTTCCTTGGCCTCAATCGCCTGGTGGAGTCCGTCGGAATAGCGTCTGCCTTCCAGAATCCGCCCCGTCTGTTCGTCCACAATTTTCACCTTGTTATCCATTACCACGTACTCGACATCCTTTTCGAACATGGTGTAGGCTTTCAGCAATTGGATGATGGTATGTACCCGTTCTGATTTTACGGCATAATTCTGCAACAGCTGGTCCTTCTTTTCAATCAGTTCTTCGGAACTATATCCCCCGTTTTGAAGTTCTGCAATTTCGGCCCCCATATCGGGCAAAATGAAAAAGGATGGATCATCAAACCCAGCGGAAATCAGGTCAATCCCCTTATCGGTCATTTCAACCGAATTTTGCTTTTCCTCAATGATAAAGAAAAGAGGATCGGTAACGATGTGCATGTTTTTGTTGTTATCCTGCATATATAAATTCTCAGTTCTGAGCAGGACTTGTTTCATACCCTCTTCGCTGAGGAATTTGATAAGGGTTTTGTTTTTGGGCAGGCCTTTATGGGCTCTGAGCAGCAAAAGGCCTCCCTCTTTCTTCTCTTCCTCGGTGGCGTTTTCCTTGGTCAGCAGCCGTTTTGCATCATTAAAGACGGAATTGAAAAGGTCGCGCTGAGCTTTAAATAGTTTTTCCACATAAAGCTTCAGTTCTTCAAACTGTTGGTTTTCACCTTTGGGTACCGGTCCGGAGATGATCAGAGGGGTTCGGGCATCATCGATCAATACGGAGTCGACTTCGTCGACGATGGCATAATGGTGTTTACGCTGGACCAGGTCCTGGGGATTGATCGCCATATTGTCGCGAAGGTAGTCAAAGCCAAATTCGTTGTTCGTGCCGAAGGTAATATCTGCATTATAGGCTTTTCTGCGGGCTTCCGAGTTGGGTTGGTGTTTGTCGATACAGTCTACACTCAGTCCGTGGAATTCAAACATTGGTCCCATCCATTCAGAGTCACGCTTGGACAGGTAATCGTTCACGGTAACGATGTGGACTCCGCGTCCGGCAAGAGCATTTAAAAACACCGGCAGAGTGGCCACCAGCGTTTTTCCTTCCCCTGTGGCCATTTCGGCAATTTTCCCCTGGTGAAGAACGATTCCGCCGATCAGCTGAACATCGTAATGCACCATATCCCAGGTTATCTCGTTGCCTCCGGCCATCCAGTGGTTATACCATATGGCCCGGTCGCCTTCGATCACAATACTGTTCCTGACAGCCGCCAGGTCCCGGTCGTAATCCCGGGCCTGAACTTCCAGTTTCTCATTTTCACAAAACCGGCGGGCCGTCTCTTTTACGATGGCAAAAGCCAGGGGAAGAATTTCATTTAACACAGTTTCCAGTTTCTCGATAATCGACTCTTCCAGTTTGTCGATTCTCTCATAGAGTTTTTCACTCTCCTGGATCTCCACTTCATCAGCCTTCCCTTTCAGGGCAGCGATTTCATCTTCTTCTTCCCGGATTCTGCCGGCAATGATTTGTCTGATTTTCATGGTTTCATCCCGGAGAAGGTCATTGGTCAGGTTGCTGAGCCGTTCTGTCTCTTTACGAATGGATTCCAGCAAGGGTGTAATGACCGAAATATCTTTCTCTGATTTGTTTCCCAGGATCTTCCCGAGTATTTTGGTTATGAATGCCATATTGCTATTCTATTAGGATCCTCCTCTGTTTTGATTGCAAAGGTAACGAATGAAGGTCAAATCTCTACCGGAAAACGGGAAAAAGGTTGTAAAACAAGGATACCTGTTAAGAATAAAAAAGAGGCTCTCCCAGTGGAAGATCGCCGGCCTTTTCCCGTCGGGTATACCATTTTCACTTTCTTACCAGGGGATTCAACGAATCCCGGATGATAACCTTCAACAGGTGAAGGGAGAAAACAATACACCTCCCGGGTGTATGACTCAGCAAATCAATTGAGAAAGCCTCTTACAACTACTGATGTTCACCGGGATGGTTATGCCGGGGCAATGGCCTCCACCGGGCAGACTTCTGCACAAGAGCCACAATCGGTGCAAAGTTCGGGATCGATCACATAGATGTCTCCTTCGGAAATTGCATCAACCGGGCACTCATCTATGCAAGTCCCGCATGCGATACATTCTTCAGAAATTTTGTAAGCCATAGCTTTTTTGTTTATGTTTAACCTTTTCGTCGCCGGCAAATGTACAAAGATTGTTTAAACCAATTCCAAATTTGTACTACATTTATCGGGATTAATTCATTTGGCGGAATTATGGGTTCACAGAATATCTTGTTCGCCTTGGGCTTAACGCTTATTGCAGGACTTTCAACAGGTATCGGAAGTTCCATCGCTTTGATGGCCAAAAGGACCAACACCCGGTTGCTATCCATAGCACTGGGGTTTTCGGCTGGTGTAATGATTTATATCTCTTTTGTTGAGGTATTTCCCGATGCCAGAGAGGGGTTTATTTCAAGATTTGGCAATTTTTCGGGCACATTATATACTCTTGCAGCCTTTTTCGGGGGCATGCTGATCATCGGGCTGATCGACAAATTCATACCTTCGGCTGAGAACCCGCACGAGATGCGGTCGGTAGAGTCGATGGAAAATGAATCGAAAGCGGTCAGTTTCCGGAAACTCTATCGCATGGGAAAGATGACCGCCCTGGCAGTTGCCATCCACAATTTTCCGGAAGGGATAGCCACCTTTATGTCGGCTCTGAAGGACCCTGCCCTTGGGGTTGCCATTGCCATTGCCGTGGCCATACACAATATCCCTGAAGGAATTGCTGTGTCCGTACCTGTTTTTTATGCCACCGGCAACCGGAAGAAAGCTTTTAGCCTTTCTTTCCTTTCCGGTTTATCCGAGCCTGTAGGAGCCCTGATTGCCTATATTGTACTGTCGCCTTTCCTTCATCTCGATGAGATGAATATAGCTTTTGATACCGTTATGGCATCAGTAGCCGGGATCATGGTTTACATTTCGCTCGATGAGTTGTTGCCTTCAGCTGAAGAATACGGAGAGCACCACCTGGCAATTTACGGGTTGATCGGGGGTATGGTGGTCATGGCTATCAGTTTGCTGTTACTGGGCTGATGGTTGAAATAAAGGCATACACCGGTCAGTCCGCAACGGTGGCACTCCGGCTTTCGCGCCTTACACACAGTTCTTCCGTGAAGAATAAGCCAGTGATGAGCTTGTCCGATTAAATTCTCCGGTATATGCCTAGTGAGTTGCCTTTCAGTATCTAAGGGAGTTTTTGAACCCAGCGACAGACCTATTCGGGCTGCAACACGGAATACGTGTGTGTCAACAGCCATGGCTGGCTTTTGGAAGGCCACCGAGGCAATAACATTCGCTGTTTTGCGTCCCACCCCCGGTAATTTTTGCAGTTCATCCACATCCGAGGGGACCTCTCCCCCAAAAAGTTCAAGCAGTTTTACCGACATTCCGATCAGATGCCGGGCTTTGTTGTTTGGATAGGAGCAACTGCCGATAAACTTCAGAAGTCCTTCCGGTGTGGCCGCAGCCATAGTCGGGGGATCCGGATACTGTCTCAGCAAGGCTGGAGTTATCTGATTGACCCGCTTATCGGTACACTGGGCAGAAAGGATTACCGCCACCAAAAGGTGAAAGGGGTTTTCATATTTCAGTTCTGTTTCTGCCACGGGCAGGGCATCCTGAAAATAATGGATTACATGCCGGTACAGTCCGGCACGGTCAGCTTCGCTTACTATATCACTCATAGGATGTCAGGGGTTATAGATTTCAGAAAATCCGCTGCAGAACTGCCAAGAAGGGGAAGCAATTCCCGTCTGACCTTCTGGTGGTAAAGGTTCAGCCATTCTTTTTCAGCTGTAGTCAGAAGCTGTTTTTCTACCAGGGAGAGATCTACGGGACAGAGGGTGAGGGTATCAAAACCCAGAAAGGTACCGAATTCTGTTGTTTCTTTGAAAACACAAACCATCATATTTTCCAGACGTATACCATATTCTCCCTTCCTGTATATGCCGGGTTCATTGGTCAGGACCATTCCCGGCATTATTTCACATGGGTTGTATTCCTGCCTTATGGAGACAGGGCCTTCGTGAACGTTGAGGAAATGGCCCACTCCGTGGCTGGTACCATGTCCGTAGTTCAGTCCGTTTTGCCAAAGAGCCTGTCTGGCCAGAATATCCAGTTGGTTACCCTTTGTCCCGGCGGGAAATTTCACCGACGAAAGCGCAATTAAACCTTTCAGGACCAGGGTAAAATCATGTCTTTGGCTTTTCGTTACCCTGCCAAGGGCAACGGTTCTGGTAACATCGGTGGTCCCCGTGGCATAGTGTCCTCCCGTGTCGATAAGGAGTACTCCGCTGTCGCCGATAGGAAGAGCATTATGCGCATCCACCGAAAGGTGAACCATGGCTCCATGTTCCCGAACACTCACGAGAGGAGCAAAACTCTCCGCCACATAGCCGGATTGCTGCGCTCTGAGCTCATTCAGTTTTGCAGCGACACTGTATTCGGTTATCAATGGATCGCCGGCGCAAAGTGCCAGCCATTCCAAAAATTGAACCATCACGGCACCATCCTTTAGAGCGGACTTCCGGAATCCTTCCAATTCGACCCGATTTTTCACGGATTTCATTTCAGCCGGGATGGAAACATCTTCCAGAAGGGTGTTTTTCTCCCGGAGGGTTGTCCAAATCGCTGCATTGACCGATGCAGGGTCCAGGCAAATCCTTTCCCCAGCGATGGCGGATAAGCAGGAATAGAAGGTATCATATTCTTCAAGGAATACCCCATCGCGGCGCAGTGTTGCCTTCAGGAGCGGAGGGATAGCATCCCGGCAGACATATAGACGAGTCCGGGAAGTCTCTACAATTGCAAACCCCATGAACAAGGGGCTATAAGGAACGTCGCTTCCCCTCAGGTTAAGGGTCCAGGCCAGATCATCCAGGGCGGTGATAACAACAAATCCTGCACCCCGTTTCATCATTTTCTCCCTGATCCGGTTCAATTTAGAGAGTCTGCTTTCGCCAGCCAGGTCAATCCCCTGTTCATAAGCCGGGTGTTGCGGCAATGGAGGCCGGTTAAGCCAAACCTCGTCCACGATACCGGGAGCATTGACCATATTAAATCCATAAAGAACAGCCATTTCCCGGAATTTCCGAAGGGTTTCGGCGGGTAGAGAAAAATAGTCTGCACCAATCTTGCTTCCGGGGGGCAGATGTTCGGGAAGCCATGCGGAAACCGGTATCGCACCGGGAATCCTCAGTTTGAGGATTTGAATACCTGTTCCGAGCAATTCTTCTTCCGCTTGAAGAAAATAGCGGCTGTCGGTCCAGAGCCAGCAACTGTCACGGGTAATGACCACCTCACCATACGATCCAGTGAAGCCTGTGGCAAACCGGCGTGTCTGCCAGTGACTGCATAGATATTCGCTCCTGTGGGGATCGGTTCCTGAGATGTAAAGGGCATCCAGACCACCTTGTGCCATGGCATTCCGGAAAGCTGCCAACCTTTCAGGTACGGGATTCATCGATGGCTGTCTTTTTAATAAAAAACCGGATGGAGGTTGCCGGTATCTCTTCCGGACAAACCTCCTCAGGGTATACCCATTCATAGCCGGCAATGTCATCGGCTGGGTGGAGGTCTTCGACAGAGACCGGGAACACACGGAAAGCAAGGTCGGTTGTGAAAATTGTGATGCCGGAAAACAGGTATTCGTTGGGGCAGGAGGCAAGATAGCGAAGTTTCCTCACCTTAATGCCGAGTTCTTCGTTCAGTTCGCGGCGTAAAGCATCCTCGGCATTTTCCCCGGGATCCACGAATCCACCGGGAAGATCAAGCATGCCGGCATCGGGTTCCACTCCCCTTCGGGTGACAAGCAGTTTCCCCTCTTCGTTAAAAATAAGGGCAGCCACGGCTGCGGCCGTGTTGATATAGAAGAGAAAACCGCATTTGCTGCACTTCAGCGACCGGCAGGAGACGGCGCGGAAACCGGAAGCTCCGCAGCGGGGACAATAGGTAAAAACATCAACAGGGTGAATCATGCTACTGGAAGGAAAAGAAAAAGGTACTTGGCAAGTGTTGGCGGTTGCGACAGGTTGCAGGCGGTCACGGTTTTTTCAGGAAGCCGGAGGCCTTTAACCAGTCGAGGAACATACCGGGCCACTGGTCTGCCGGCTGATGATTTTTGGTGATTCCGAAACCATGTCCCCCTCCGGCAAAAATGTGCATCTCGGCGGCTACCTTGTTGGTTTTAAGGGCATCGTAAAACAACAAGGAATTCCGGGGAATCACTGTCCGGTCGTTGTCTGCCAGAACGATGAACACGGGAGGAGTCCGGGGGGTAACGTGTAACTCGTTTGAGTACAGGGTTGAGAGCTCCGGGTTGAGGTCTTCACCCAGAAGGTTCTTTCGGGACCCCAGGTGAGTCAGTTCCTCCTTCATGGAGATTACAGGATACAGGAGCAGCACAAAATCGGGCCTGCATCCCAGGGTTTCGATAGGGTCAGCAGATGCAGGGTCGCCCGCGTCAAAACGGGTTGCCACGGTGGCCGCCAGATGGCCTCCGGCCGAAGAACCTGCAATTCCCACAAGCGAAGGATGTATTCCCCACTCAGCAGCGTGCCATCGGACGAGCCGTAAAGCCCGGCGTGCATCTTCAGCCGGGACTTGATGATGTCCATTGGGCATTCTATATTTCAGAACAATGCCGGCAATTCCGTTCGAAGCAAGCCACCTGGCTATACCGAATCCCTCATGCTCCATGGCCAGGCGCTGGTATCCACCTCCGGGACAAATCACCACGGCAGCACCGGTCTGAGTTTCCTTAGACGGAAGAAACACAAACAACTCCGGTTCCGACACGTTGGCCACACGTCCACCTTCCAGGTTATCTTCCTGAGTTACGATTCCGTTGTTGGTGGGCGCTTGCCCAGGCCATACTTTAAGCCTTATATCCTGGCCGATAGCCGGGAAGCAGATCCCAACAGCAATACAAATCAGAAAAAGTCGACACATAGGAGAAAGGATGTATTTCAGAACGGTTCAGGATTTTGCTCCAACAAAATAATGGTCCTTCTCAGCAAAAAGGATGTTGAAAGTAGTCAGTGATCCATAGATCCTGGTGATATATTGCTGCAGGTTAACCTTCTCCTCATCAGACAAAAGAGGATGAGCATTGATATTCTGTTCAAGCACTCTGAGGCGGTCACGCAGCATGACGATTTTATGGAAAAAAGTATCAATGGGTATTTCTTTGGATTGGAGCGCCGGATTGGCTGGTTTGAGAATAAGGGTTCCGCCATTCCACCGCTCTCCCAGAGGGACGACTTCCGTGAGGGAGGCTGAACGGTCAAGCACACGGGTCAGGACGTCTTCCACTTCTTTCAGGGTAAGGCTGTTTTTGGGGCGGTTATCCACTTTAAGTTCGACGACAGAGAGATCCGTATTTCTTTTGGTGATCTCTATCCGTCCACCTTTTTCGAAATAGATTTCGTAAGCGGCCAGGTTCACTTTGCTGATGATTCCCTGGCCATAACGGGGATGATCTACGCGGGTTCCTTCGGTAAGTTCTTCCATAGTGTACAGTGATTAGAATATTTTTGAGCGTGTTACTTTAAACTTCATTCTATGGCCTTTAACCAGGGATCTGCCTATACAGAAAATGTTGATAATTAACCTTCCGGCTACCGCAACTAAACCTCAGGCAGTCATACAGGTGTAAGGATAACTGCCTGGCCGGAAGCGGACAGGTAGAGTTTTGGGGCGGCTTTCAGTGTAAGGTTTCTTTCGTTACTTCCGACGGGCTTCCTCGCTATATAGATCATTTACAGACAGGTACTCTGAGGAGCCGCAAGCAGGACAAACCAGGGGATGCTCATCTGCAGCCGGGAAATTATGCTTGCACCGTGTGCATTTGAACCATTCCTCGGTGAAAGTCACCACTCCACCCCTGAAGACCAGGTCGCGGCCCTCAACGAAGGCAGCAGCAACCTTTTGCCTTGCTTCGTCGTAGATCCTGGTCAGGGTGGGCCTGGAAACTTCCATTTTTAGGGCAGCCTGCTCCTGGTTCAGCATTTCATAATCAAGTAACCGGATTGCCTCGTATTCTTCGAGCAACATGAAAACCTCATTTGAGCGTCTTCCACGCACTCCGGATACGGACATACCTTTGATCAGGGGGGGCATCAACATTTTTCTCTGGCGTTTTTTTCTTGGCATTTTCAGATCTTATAAGTGTTTTGTAATAAAAAGTGATCCATTAGAACCAGGGCAGTCATGGCTTCGACAATGGGTACTGCACGAGGCAGTACACAGGGATCATGCCTTCCCCGGGGGTGGATAATGGTCTCCCGCGAACTGCTGTCGACAGTAGGCTGTTCTTTGAGAAGGGTTGCTACCGGCTTGAAAGCAACCCGGAAATAGATATCTTCTCCATTAGAGATGCCACCCTGGATGCCACCTGAATGGTTGCTGACAGTCCGGATTCCCCGTTCTCCGTGAACAAACTGGTCGTTATGGCTGGAGCCGGTCATCCGGGCTCCCTGGAAGCCAGAACCTATTTCAAATCCTTTTACCGCATTGATTCCAAGCATGGCAGACCCCAGGTCCGCATGGAGTTTATTGAAAACAGGATCTCCCCACCCTGCCGGAACGCCACGGGCCAGTCCGGTAATCACTCCACCTACGGTATCCAGGTTATCGCCTGCCTCTTCGATACGGCGGATCATCCTGGAGGCAGTATCCGGATCGGGACAACGAACCAGATTGGTGTCGGTGAGGGTGAGATCCAGTTCAAGATATTCTTTCTGAAGCACAATATCAGCGACCTGAGACACATAAGCGTTGATTTCCACGCCGGCTGAAGCCAGCACCTGCCGGGCTATGGTTCCGGCGACGACCCTTGCAATGGTCTCCCTGGCTGATGCTCTTCCTCCGCCCCTGTGGTCGCGGATACCATATTTCTGTTGATAGGTAAAATCGGCATGAGAGGGACGAAAAACATCCTTGAGGTCGTCGTAGTCATCCGGGTGCTGGTCTCTGTTCCAGACCGCAAAAGCAACAGGTGTTCCCAGTGTCTTTCCTCCGAAAAGGCCAGACAGAAATTCTACCTCATCGGGTTCCGCGCGCCGGGATGTAATCCGGGACTGTCCCGGTTTACGTCTGTCAAGTTCCTTCCGGATTAGAGAAATATCAATTTCCAAACCGGGAGGACAACCATCGATAATACCACCGATGGCTTTCCCGTGCGATTCGCCAAATGAGGTAAGTCTGAAAATGCGCCCGAAAGTGTTCATCCCTTTAACAATACGAAGGCTGCTTACCTGAAAGGAAAGCTATAAAGGTAATTAATATTGACGAAATTTCAAAATAAATCAGCACCCGCAACCACTGCAACCTCCCCCATGGGAACCGGAGCTGCACTCTCCGCTGCTGCAATCGCAGCCACCCGAAAGGTAGCTGATTAGTTCCTCATCGGTGGCAGGCCTCACTTCGAGGATCTCACCTCTGAAATAAAGGTCCTCTCCGGCCAGGGGATGGTTAAAGTCCATTCTAACCTCCTTTTCCGTGACTTCGAGCACCCGGCCGTTCAAACGCTGTCCGCTGCCGGTCATCATAGGCACATTGTTGCCTGGTTTTACCAGATCAGTGTTAAAAGCCCCGTCAACCATGAAAATATTTTTGGGCAGGTCTACGACAGCCTCTTCGTTTACTGCACCGTAAGCATTGTTGTAATCCAGCATTATCTCGAACAATTCCCCCGCCTTCCTTCCGGCAAGGTGTAATTCAAAAGCAGGCAGCATCTGGCCTGCACCATATAAAAACAACAGGGGCTTTTCAGCGGTGACCTGTTCAATGATTTGTCCTTCCTCTCCGTCAACCCTGAGATCGTAGGTCAGGGCAACCATTGCTTTTTTTCCTATCTCCATTTTATTCATTTTACTTCATGCAAATAAACAGTATTCTTTATTCAGAACAAAATACCTTAACCTTATTATTATCAGAATGTTAAAAAAACAGTAATCCCGGGAAAGCAGACTTGAAAGAACACAATTGTGATTTTTACCTTTTGGTGATTAGAAATGTACGATTTGTGTACCTGTAACCCAGGCGTAAAAGATAGAGTCCGGGAGGAAGCCAGCCAAGACCGGTAACCGCACTTAATCCCCGGGAATGGTGGAAGATCCTTCCATCCAGGCCTGTTAACATGATTTCTCCGGGAGGCTGGGGTGCCGTGATGGTAAGGCAATCATGGAATGGTACCGGGTAAACCCGGAACCCCTGGTTCAGGTTTTCTGTAGGGTACCCACCATCTCTCTGGATGGGGTTTATAGCCTGCGGTATTCCAAGATAAGTCAGGTTATCCAGGCAGAAGTAAGCAGGGGTATTCATTCCCCAGGCTCCGGTGTCGGACGATTCCAGGCGGAACCTGAGCTCCGAAACGATCCCGAGGGAGGAAAGATCCGCCCACGTCCACTTGTCCAGGATGTAATCTTCTCCGGGATCGACGGAACGGAAATCAGCAAGGTAAAACAGAAGATTCCCGGTTTGCTTGCCTGCACTATCGATCCCCGTAATGTGTATCCGGAAATAGTCGGGGTCGGCTCCCGACTGGCCGCCGAATTTTTTTGAAAACATATCTCCTTGACGTAAGGAGAGGCAGGCATAAGTAGAGTTGGTGATCCAGGCTCCGGCAACCGCCATGGGTTCGGGGATTTGGACGCGAAGGTTTCCGAAGTCAAAAGCCACCGCATAGTTCCTTGAGTTATGAACGCCGGAGCCGGCCATGCAACTGTACTGGTTAGCCAACCCGGGAGTTACCGTATCGGTGTGGTTCGAGACGGCAAAACCGCTCCAGCTGTTCCATTCAGGGCTAAAAGTGTTGAAAAAGATCATATTACCACTCGTGATTGCACCGCTTTGGTCTGACCCGTTCCAGAAACCGGAAGGAGGAAGAGCCAGATCTTCAAACGTTGCAGGCAACTGAGCTTTCATAACTCCGGAAGCCAGGAGATTCCATGCGGCCAGGAACAGAAAGATTCTATTATTCATAGGGCTGCGTTCGGTTAAAGAGAAAATCACCCGGGTTGATACCGACCCGGAAGGAATCGATGGGTAAACCACCGGAAGTATATCGATGAATAAAGGCACCCTGGGTGAAATCGACGGCATCTGTGAGGTAGATTTCGCCGGAAAGGGGATCGACCCCCATACTGTATAACAGCCGGTTACCTGCTAAAACCAAGGCTTTTCCCGGAAGAAAAGGGTCAGAAACAGCCATTTTATACAGGTCGCCGGCTATGAAGTAGATGGAGTCGCCCGCCGGATTGATAGCCAGGTCACGGGGTACGACCCTGGCCTGGGGCCATGGCAGGAGTTGTTGGATGGTTCTGGTTTCCGGATCGATGCGTACCAGCGACGGACGGTCAAAGCCTGTGGTCCCTCCCAGATAATCCCCGTCGGTAATCAACCATATCATCTGGTGGGCATCCACAACCATTTTCCGTGGTTGCCGGGGCACTGTTACCGAATCCACCAGGGTGTCGGAGGTCAGGTCAATGACCAGCAATTGGTTATCGTACGACCAGCACGACACAAACAACAAGGATCCCACACGGGCAAAACATTCTGTGGAATGACCATTGCTATTCATTTTGCCGTCTGAGACTCCGATAGAGCCGGTGATTTCAAGCGTCTCTGTATCGATGATTGCAATTTCCCGGGCGTAAAGGTCACTGAGATAAGCCTTTTTGTTCCCGGCGAGGTGCAAATACCGGGGAGAAATGAGATTCCTCAAAATGCCTTTATGCTCAAGGGTTAAAAGGTCTGTTACAACCACTTTTCCTGAGTTGTTAACTACGATGAAGAGGTTCTTTCCGTCTGAAGCCAGCGACTGGGCCACATCGCCCAGGGGCACCCTGTTGATGGCAAAATAAACCTGATTGTGGACCGTACGGTTTCCGATATCATAAAACGACAAGGAGGCATTGCCCGACAGGAAATTCCCCTCGCAGGAAATAAATACTCCCCGGTTTTCAAAAGGACCGGTAAACACGATGTCTACCGGATCAGTGGAACAGGATGAAAACGTCATCCATATACAAAACATATAGAGAGGATTTCCTTTCATTTTCCAAACAGAAAAGCCAGGGTTGCCTTGCAGTGACGTCCTGGCATCGGACGCCAGAGTACCTGCTGATAGGTAACATTGAACAGGTTCTCCACTTTGAATTGGATCCGGGCTTCTGCAAATCTGAAAGATGCACTTTTCTGCAGTGCCAGGGAAGTAAGACAGTACGGATTCAGGATGTACTCAAACAGGGATTCGTCGTTAGATGACTGGGTGTACCTGCGGCCTGTAAACTTCAATCCGGAAAGCAGTTCCCAACCGGAATGGCTGATTCCGCAATGAAGGTTGGCTATGTGTCTGGGTATATAGATTAACTGTTTACCTTCTGACCTGTCTGCCAGACCAGTGGAGGTGCGGTTAATTGTTCGGGTGAAGGCATAGTTCCCTGCCAGGCGGAAATTCCACTGCTGCCATTTCAGGGCTCCCCGAAAATCGTATTCTCCCCCCGTCGCGTCCACCTGACGGAGATTTTCAGCTTCCCAGTAAGAGGCTCCGGTGGAGCTGGGTTGCCAGATAATCCAATGGTCAATCCGGGATCCATAGATAGTGAGCTCCTGTTTCACGGACAGGTTCCTATGTTCGGATGTCATCGTTAGCGAACACTCTCCTGTAAACCCTTGCTCGGGCAGCAGCTCCGGATTTCCTCCGGGCACCCAATAAAGATCGTTTAACGTGGGCTTATGATAATTCCGAGTTACACTGGCTTTAATTTCCAGGGGTAATGAGGAGCTGATGTTCGCTTCAATTCCAGCTGCAGGAATCCATGGAGCTATATGACCATCATAAACCTCTGCCCGTGATAACAGGAAAAGTGTAGTCCGAGGTGCCGGTTTGTAAAGAAGATGAACCATCAAACCACCCTCTGTACGGTGCCTCCGGTTTTCGGTATTTTTATTTCTATTAATGGCATATATTTGATAATAATTAGCTTCTATACTCCCTCTTAAAGTAATGGAAGATGTAAATCGATTATCATACCGGAAAAGATTGGATAAGCTTGTCTCCCGGGTTTCTGCGTCTTCAAGCAGGTAATCCGGCCTTGCTGAACGCCGGGTATATTCCATTACGGATCTGTTAATGCCTGTGAGAAATTTCCAGTGAGAACCTGCTCTGTAACGGCTGACCTCAATCTGAGCCCTGCCCTGCCTGTCCTCCCTGTCTTCCTTTTTGTCCCGGCCTTCGTACGACATCAACTGAGGAAGATTCCGGTTGCTTCCCTGGACCCACAGACGGATGGCAGCAACCAGATTCCGCGACGATCGCAGGTAAAACTCCTGTAAAAGGGCAGATTTGTGGTATCCTCCATCCCGGAGGGTATCTGTACGGTTCGGAATCACACCTATGTTCTTGAAAGTGAAATCATTATCGGAAGCACCGTAATAAAAGCGCGTTGCCGAATGAAAGAAGGGGTTTCCGGCGTTGAGCTTTACCATATAATTCCCAGTATCGAAAGAGCCTCTTTGCAGAATTCCCGAAATTCCAGCCCTGTTGTTCCAGGCAGGCAGGTTTTCCAGATGGATGCTTCCCCCCAGGGCTCCTGAACTTTCAGCCAGGGAACTACCGCCATGCAAAAGGTACACATCATCAATAAAAAAAAGTGGCATAAGGGAAAGATCGGTGTATCCGGTCATCGGAGAATTCAGTTTAATTCCGTTCCAAACGATGGCAGCATGCGATGCCGCCGTACCTCTGAAACTGGCGGTAGCCTCCGATCCTTGTCCATTATCCTTTATATAAACAGGGGTATACCCTGTTAACAGATCCGACAGGCTGGTTGTCAGCGATGATACCATTGCTGTGGAATCAGGCCGGCTGATTTTCAATCCGGCATAAAAGGCCTGTTTCCCGGCAGTAACCGTGATCTCACCGATCCGGACAGTATCCCGGATATTTTGAGCCCTGGCCAGAGCCACTATGCTTAACAACAACGTTATCAACGGTATAAGGAACTTCATTTCTTGCGGAACTTCGATGCAAAAAACCCGGCATCGCTATGACATACCATAATATATATTCCTGGCTCCAAAGTGTTTACACTAATACAAGAATTCCGGGTTTCGAAATCTCCCACTAAGCGGGTTCTGCCATTGAGATCCATAATTTTTACACACATTGGTTCATTTAATGTCGCTGACAGGTGAAGACAATCGGATACAGGATTAGGGTATATCGAAATGGTCTTAAAGGGATTCGTTTTTGCATGTGTCACTGCTTTGGAGTACACCAAGGTGGCGTCATTTTCAGAAACCACAATAAGGGGCGGATGAGCGATAAGTTCAAGCGATGCTCTGCCCTGGCCATCGGTCAGGAGTGATGAACCTTTGTTGTTGTTCCATCCTACAGGACGACCTGACAGGGCGTAGATTAACGATTCAACGATCTTTCCTTCTGAAAAACGGCAGGTAACAGCCGAGGCCTGTATCTCAACCTTATCGCCTATCACTGCTGAATCAGGACTGGTGGTAAGAGCTGATAACTGCCAATTTACAAGTATATTATCGACATGATAGATCATTATTGTATCCATGTCGTTCACGGGGATTGTTTCAAGGCCTGAAACGTAGTGCTGACGGTTTTTCCTTACGATCCATGCACGGGCATAAGCCGGGGGATCGGTTTTCCCACCCCAACCATAGGTAAAGAATCCTTCCCTTTCTACTGAATATAAGTACAAACCGTTGCCGGAAGGGTGCTCCCTGAATTTGAAAAAATCAGAGGAACGTGTCATAACCTCAGCAATCACATGGGCTAAACTTATGAAGGGGACTGCAGAGTAATCCTTCGCCCTCTTTTCTATGTGTTGATTCAGGGGTGTACCCTCAATGGTTAATCGTTGAAAAGGAAAGAGATTTTTACTTTGGGTTTTAGCTGTAGCAAAGATCCGGGGGTTGTTTGGCAGCGAAACGACCGTTAGGGATAACCTCCTTTTAAAGTCGGGGTATTTTCGGGTTCTTACATTCAAAAAGGTAAAACCCGGTTTCAACCCTTGGATACAGATTCCACCATCAGAAAGGGTCACAGAAGCTACTGTTGAATCCTCTATTTCAGTAACCCAAGACATATTCTTGATTTCCATTTTATTTTGATCAAGAAGAACGGGTCTCCACTGATAAGAAATGCCTGTATACATTCCGCCTCTGTAACCAGGGCAGTCAATAGAATCCGGTTCCCGGACTTTGATAAAAGTGGTAGCGGCTGTTTCCTGAAAGCCGGAAGGAGATGCAGAGATGACAGCCAATCCTCCCTTTTGACCTACCGCCAGCCCGGACTCAGAGACTGAAAGAACTGCCTGGTCGTTGCAGGAAAAGAACAGGGGATCATTTTGAATTTTTCCGTTCCGGAAAAAACCAGCTGCAAGCTGAAGGGTATCACCTGCCAAAATGGATCGCGGATGCGAGAAGATGACCGGAAGGGTTTCAGGGCCTGTAGTTCCGGTAGGTTTAACAGCTGCAACGGAGGCAATTTCTGTTGATACTTCCCCGAGGGTTCCTGCATTGGAAAAAGCGCCTGTTACTATTTTCAGGAAATGGACCTGGTCCAGGTCTGCATAATTTCCTTGTTCATCAACAGCCCATGCAATATCAACCGGATCGCCGCCGGCACCTTCCCTGATTCCGGGTGTGTAGGGATTGTCAGGAATTCCCGGGTCTGCTTCCTTGTCGTATCCCCGGTTATCGGCGTAACCGAAGGGAATGGCAGGTAATCCGATAATTCCGTTATGGGTATCGGGGAGAACGGGCAACAGGGTTCCCCGGGTAATTACTGAATCGTGCGGGTATTCAGGGAAGAGTTCCGGCAAAGGGTAATAAGGCTGATTATGAAAGGAATTACGGGTGATCCTGCCTGAACTCCCGGCGTCATCTTTCCAGCTTACCGTACTGTCGTTGGTATTAAACCATGTCACCGTATGGTTGAAGCGGGTTGAGGGATCGAAATAGGCAGAACCGGCAATCTGATACCATCCGTCATCGGGTTTCCCGTTACCATTGGCATCTTTCATAACCCAGATAATACCGGGTTCGGAAGAACCTTCGAAGGCATTGCCGAACAAAGTAAAATCAATGCCATAGGGATTGAGAGGATGGTTTATCAATGGCGGATCGACAGCAAGGACCAGGGTTCCTCCAAAACCTCCAAGAGATACCAGGCCACCTTCTGATAAACCCAGTTTACCGGCTGAACCAGGTGTTCCCGATTCCTCTTGATTGATGAATTGGCCGGGGGCAGGACGATAACCAATCACTCTGAACGAACCGTTCCAGGCCCATACCGTTTCACAAAACCCTAATAATAAAAGAAAAATGATAATCCTTTTCATTCCCCATTCATCAGTGGTAACAGGGGAGTAAAAGTCAGGCTGATGACCTTCGCTTTTAATCCCGAAAGCATTACAAAACGGCAGGTATTCTGGCTCTCTCCGGTCATCTGCACCTTCCCATCCGGCGGGCGCCAGGCAGTGGCATTTTGCAAAGACTTTCAGGAGATTACAGCTGCGGGTACAGCTCCGGCATCGCACCGGATTCCCTATTATCCATCAGAAGGATGGACCGCTTCTACCTGCAAAGGTAACATTTATCCATCCGTTTCTCGAATGATGGATTTTCTTTACTGGTAATTTTATCAACATCCCTATTCGTTTTACTCCGGGCGACACGTTCCCTCCGGTCAACTTGTAACTGGCAGAAGACCTATCCTGGCAAGTAAACACTGGTACTTTTCTGGTTTTTGTCTTATTTTTTTCGCACTTTTTCACGACCTTTGCCTGTGATTTGAACTATTACTTGTTCATAAAGCACCGCGTGAAGAGAAAGGATACCCGGTTTCCCGGGATTGGATAATCGTAAGAAAATATGGATGCAAGGGAAGCACAGCGCACGATCGAAGCCCTGAGAAAGGAACTGGAAGAACATAATTACCGTTATTACATCTTATCGGCACCGGTAATACCGGATTATGAATTTGACAGGATGTTGAAGGAGCTCGCAAAGTTGGAAAGCGCATTTCCCGAATATGCAGATCCATCCTCTCCGACGCAACGGATTGGAAGCGACAGGAATACGGAATTTGTTCAAGTCAGGCACCGCTTTCCGATGCTTTCATTGGCAAATGCCTATTCCTTAGAGGAACTGACTGATTTTGACCAGCGTATACAGAAAGTACTGGGCACGGAATGTGAATATGTTTGTGAACTGAAGCTGGATGGGGTTTCTATATCCCTGACCTATGAAAAGGGACATTTGGTGAGGGCGGTGACCCGGGGCGACGGGGAACTCGGGGATGATGTAACTTCCAATGTACGCACCATAGCATCTATACCCTTACGTTTACGCGGTGAAACAGTTCCGGACTTATTCGAGATCAGGGGTGAAATTGTGATGCCCTTCCGGGTGTTTAAGGAGTTAAACAGGCAAAGGGAGGAAAATGGTGAGCTGTTGTTTGCCAATCCCAGGAATGCCGCATCTGGAACTTTAAAACTGCAGAATTCCTCGGTTGTGGCATCCCGGAAGCTGGATGCCTGGTTTTACATGATTCCGGTACCGATGTATGGGAACGATACCCACTGGCAGAACCTGGAAAGTGCCAGGAATCTGGGCTTCAGGATATCCGGCCATTCTGCCCTGTGCCGGAACCTCGACGAAGTAGTCGGGTACCTCATGAAATGGGATCAGGAACGGTTTCAGCTTCCGGTAGCAACCGATGGAGTCGTTATCAAGGTAAACTCCCTTGAAACGCAAGAGTTACTGGGGTATACCGCCAAATCTCCGAGGTGGGCCATTGCGTACAAATTCAAACCGGAGCAGGCTGTGACCTCACTTATTTCGGTAGATTTCCAGGTTGGCAGAACGGGTGCCGTCACACCGGTTGCCAATCTGGAACCGGTAATCCTGGCGGGCACCCGGGTAAAAAGAGCCTCCCTCCACAATGCCGATATTATCCGGGGACTTGATCTTCACCTGGGCGATAGGGTTACCCTGGAAAAAGGGGGCGAAATTATTCCCAAAATTACCGGGGTTGATGCATCGGTACGCCATCCCATGGCCTTGCCGGTGATTTTTACCCCCTCTTGTCCCGAATGCCATACCCCCCTGAAACGGACTCCCGGTGAAGCAGCCTTTTATTGTCCCAACGATACGGGATGTCCACCCCAGATCAAAGGAAAAATTGAACATTTTGTCAGCCGGAAGGCCATGAACATCGATGGTCTCGGAACTGAAACCATAGACCTGCTGTTTGCCAACCACCTGGTCAGGGATGTTTCAGACCTGTACACCTTACAACCCGGACAACTGGTGCCGCTGGAAAGACTGGGGGAAAAATCTGCCGAGAGGATTCTGAAAAGCCTGGATGAATCCAGACAGGTACCTTTTGAAAGGGTTCTTTATGGACTGGGCATCCGGTATGTGGGCGAAACCGTTGCCAGGAAACTGGCTTCTGAAGCTGGCTCCTTAGATAAGCTGGCTGCAATGACAAAGGATGAGCTTACTGTAATCAACGAAATCGGGGAACGTATTGCCTCCAGTGTTGTGGAATATTTTCAAAACCCGCACCACATGGAAATGATCATAAGGTTGAAAAAACAAGGACTACGCTTTGAAAAAGAGGAGCCTCCGATGCACTTGCAAAGCAACCTCCTGGGAGGAAAGACCGTTGTTGTTACAGGGACATTCACCAACTACTCCCGTGAGGAAATGAAGGAACTGGTTGAGAAGCATGGTGGCAAAAACAGCACTGGCCTGTCGAAAAACACAGGTTTTCTGGTTGCAGGGGTGAACGCAGGGCCAGCCAAACTCGAAAAAGCTGCAGCCCTCGGTATTCCTGTCTGGTCAGAATCCCGGTTTCTGGAGATGATCAAACCATAATCTTTGTTATTTTTGAACCGGCATGAAACTCCTTGAAAATTATAGCAGAAAAGTACTGGCCAGGCGTGCTGCAGGTATCCAAAGAAAAGCCAGGTTGATTTCCCTTGACCAGGTGAACAAGGTGGGGATTCTGTGGAAAGAGACTGATATCAGGGCTTTCACCTACCTTCAGGAACAATTCAGGGCTAAATCAATCCTGGTGCGGCATCTTTGCTATTCAGAAAGAAAAGACAACAACGACAGCAATGTCATCACCAGGAAAGACTTTACCATGTTGGGATTTCCCAAAGGGGGTTTGATTGACACCTTTATCCATACCGATTTTGACATTCTATTAAACACGTCCGTAACTCCCTGTTATCCCCTTGAAGTCATAAACGTATTATCGGCAGCTTCCTTCAAGGTCGGTTATGATATAGAAAACAGGGGTCTTTTTGATTTATCGGTAAATATTTCAAAAAACCCGGACCCATTGTATCTGGCAGAACAACAGATATATTACCTGAATGAATTAACGAGTCATTTATGAGGTTTGATTTTACAGGTGCAGGCGTTGCCCTGGTCACGCCCTTCAGGGAAGATTGGACCATTGATTGGGATGCTCTGGGAAGGATTATTGACAACCAGGCAGAGGCAGGGATCGACTTTTTGGTGGCTTTAGGAACCACGTCCGAGACGCCCGCTCTGGATGAGGAAGAAAAAGCCCGGGTTCTGGCTTTTGTAACCGGGCGCGCTGCCGGGCGGCTTCCTGTGGTTGCCGGGTTTGGGGGTAACGACACCCGGGCTATGCTGAAAAAAATGGAATCCTATCCTTTTGAAGGAATCAGCGGATTGCTGGTGGTCACCCCGTATTACAACAAACCGGGGCAGGAAGGTCTGTTCCTCCACTTCCGGGAGATTGCCGATCATTCTCCTGTGCCCGTCATCATGTACAATGTCCCGACACGTACGGGGGTTAACCTGGAGGCAGAAACTGTTATACGGCTATCGGAAGCTTCAGAAAACATTGCTGCTGTCAAGGAAGCATCCGGTATTCTGTCGCAGATAACCCGTATTGTCCGCTATTCGCGCCCGGGATTCCGGGTGTTGTCAGGAGACGATGTTCTGGCGCTTCCCATAATAGCCATCGGAGGAGCAGGTCTGATTTCGGTAATTGCCAATGCCCTGCCTGATAAACTGGCATCCCTGGTCCATCATGCCCTGAACGGCGATTACCAACGCGCCCGGGAACTCCATTTTGAGATGATCGAACTATTCCGGCTCCAATTCCGCGATGGCAATCCTGCCGGAGTCAAAACCATGCTCCATTACCAGGGAATTATCCGTAATGTACTTCGCCTTCCATTGACTCCTGCGACGGAAGAGACCCGTAAATTGATCGTGGAGGAACTTCAAAAACTGGCCTGAATGACCGATCCATTCCGGAATGCCCCATCACCCTGCTATGTCATCGATGAAAAGCGGCTGCAACATAATCTCTCCCTGATAGAAAAGGTCCGGGAGGAAGCGGGTATCGAAATCATCCCTGCCTTCAAAGGGTTCGCCATGTGGAGCGTTTTCCCGATGGTGCGCGAAACATTCAGGGGGGCCTCTGCCAGTTCTCCCTGGGAGGCCCGGCTTTGCTACGAGGAGATGAAAGCCCCTGCCCATACCTACTCCCCTGCCTACGATCCCCGCGATTTCGGGGAGATCCTGAAATACAGCAGCCACATTGTTTTCAATTCACTGGCCCAGTACGAACGCTTCGCAAAAATTACTGCCGGACACCGACCTGCGATATCAGTCGGACTTAGGGTCAATCCTGAATTCTCTGAGGTCGAACCCCTCTTATATAACGCCTGCTCACCCGGGTCCAGGCTTGGTATACTTTCCTATCAACTCCCGGACCGGTTGCCGGCCGGAATTGAGGGACTTCATTTTCACACGCTTTGCGAATCGGGGGCAGAAGACCTTGAAAAGACATTGGCTGCCTTTGAAGAACGGTTTGGCGCCTGGATCCCGCAGGTACAATGGATAAACATGGGAGGAGGACATCTGATGACACGTAAAGGGTACCAGGTCACCCGACTGATTGAAATCCTCAGGAAATTCAAGGAAAAGTATGGCAAACAGGTAATCCTGGAACCGGGTTCTGCGTTTGCCTGGGAAACCGGGGTGCTGGTATCAACCGTACTCGACATTGTGGAAAACAGGGGAATCCGGACAGCCATCCTGGATGTTTCGTTTGCCGCCCATATGCCTGATTGTCTCGAAATGCCCTACCAACCTAAGATTACGGGTGCCATAAACGGAGCTGTTCCCGGGAAACAGATCTACCGGATGGGGGGAAACTCCTGTCTCAGCGGAGATTATGCCGGGGTTTGGTCATTTGACAACCCACTGGAGCCCGGAGATCGCGTCATCTTCGAGGATATGATTCATTACACCATGGTGAAAACCAATTTCTTTAATGGCGTCAAACACCCTTCAATTGGTATCCTCACAGAAAAAGGGGAGTTCCGGCTGGTACGTACGTTCAGGTATTCTGACTACAAAAACAAACTCTCCTGAACCCGTTAAAAAAACTTGATACCCAACGATATCAGGTAGAGTCTATTCTTAGTGGAAAAACCTGATGACTTGTATACGCTGTTCCGGGAATTTTCGATCCGCATATCAAGGGTAAACATCCAGATGTCCAGACCTGCCCCATACTGCCAGCCATAAAAATGATCCCTGAAATAGGCAGCATTGAAGGCCGGGTCTCCTTCCACATTTCCCGACGTGATAAAACCGAATACCGGACCCCCCATCACACGCAGATTGAATTTTTCCTTATTCACCAGCTTCAGGCCAGCCAGGAGGGGAACATCCACAGAAGTAAAATCAAAATTTGCCAGCGTATTTACCGGGTTTTCGTCGATGATCTCAGACAGGTTGCCGCCTCTTGAGTTAAAATAAGCCTCAGGCTGCAGATAGAACCTCCCCCATCCAGCCCGGGCAAAAGCCCCAAGGTGGTAACTCAGGTTGTTCTCAGTTTCATATTCCCAGTTTTCGCTAAACTCCAGCCTCGAAGCAGTAAATCCGCCTTTAAGTCCCACGTTCATATCGGGTTGCCCAAACGATCCGAGGGCCACCAACAAACAGGCAAACGACAAAAACTTTGATTTCATAACATCTATTTTGCAAATAACGCAGAAGCAAGGATTTTAGTTTCAATCTCTCAGAATACTTTCAGCAGTGTCCCGGAACTGTCTGCTGACGGGTAACCGGCCCCACCCATTGATGTTTCGATCGCGCAGAACGTGGTTTCGGTTTTTCTCATGTCCTCTAAATCAGGAACATTTGTCAAGGATGGGAAATGTGCATTTTTTTGATAACGTACGTCACAACCCCCCACACGATAAAATCGTTATCTTCGGTGATTTTAACCGGTTTAAAGCCTTCATTTTCAGGCATAAGGTAAAGACAATTCTTTCCCCTTCGAATACGTTTAACGGTAAATTCGCCATCAACGAAACAAACAGCAACAGCTCCGTCGCGGGGTTCCAGGGATTTATCAACGACCAGCACATCGCCGTCGCTGATTCCGGCATCTTTCATCGAGGAGCCTTTCACGCGTCCGAAAAAGGTGGCATCCGGATTCTGTATCAATTCCCGGTTAAGGTCAATGCCGCCATCCAGATAATCGTCGGCTGGTGAAGGAAATCCAGCGGATATTCTGCTCATGGCCATCGGGAATTCCTGTCCGGAAGGATTGCTTTCACCCTGAGGACGGGGTGTATGTTTTTGGTTATCGCCCTTCATTTTCCTGGTTAGCGGTTAAATCATTACTTTGTAAGAAGTTGTAGTTGCATCATGATGATTAAGAATCCATTTGGTTGTGTCCAGACTCAACATCATCAGATGGTACCATGTCCGGTTTTCAGGTTATCGTTTTCAGAGACTACGGATGCCCGGACATGCTCATCCGCCCTGTAAGATGAGCGTACCAGGGGGCTGCTTTCGACATACCGGAATCCCCGGCGCAAACCCTCCTCCTTTAGTTGTAAAAAATATTCGGGGGGAATATAATCAGCCACTGGCATATGGTTCCGTGTTGGTGCCAGGTATTGACCGATGGTCATCACTTTGCAGCCTGCACCAAGGAGATCATCCATGGTTTGGAGGATTTCATCATGGGTTTCTCCCAGGCCAAGCATCATTCCCGATTTTGCAACAATCCCGTAATCTGCGACCATTTCAACTACCCGGAGGCTTCTGCGGTACGAAGATGCCGACCGGATGCGGGGCGTAAGCCGCTCTACCGTTTCCAGGTTATGTGAAATCACATCGGGGCTCACTTCGATTACCCGGCGAATTAATTCAGGAATTCCCTGAAAATCGGGAATTAACACTTCTATCAAGACAGCAGGGTTTACCCTTTTTATTTCCAGGATCGTTTGAGCCCAATGACTGGCTCCCAGATCTTCCAGATCGTCTCTGTCAACTGAAGTAATCACACAATGCCGCAGTTCCATAAGCTCAACGGCCTGTGCGAGGCGTGCCGGTTCGCCCTTATCGGGAGGCAGTGGTTTCCCTGTTTTTACGGAACAAAACCTGCAGTGTCTCGTGCAAATGTCTCCCAGGATCATAAAGGTAGCAGTACCCCTGCTCCAGCATTCACCGATATTAGGACAATTACCGCTGGCACAGATGGTGTGAAGCTGATGTTTTTCAACCAGGTTCTTAACCCTCGAATACGTCTCCCCTACCGGCAATTTCATCTTCATCCAACGGGGCAAACGTCTGCGATCCTCCAATTTATGCATCATCCTGCCAGTTTTGTGCAAATTTATCATTTCCGGTTGAAAACATGGTGATTCAGCCAAGTCAGAAGAGGAATATCCTGCAAAGGGGCTTTTCTTTTCCCGATAGTATTATTTTTGTACCGGAGCATACAACCTGGTTAACATGAATAAATGGGCCCTGATATTTTTTTTCCTGTCGGTAACCGGAGTTCTGCAAGGCCAAACCAGGACAGACCAATCGACCGTCCAACTGGCAATACGGTACTTTAACGAGGGTGATTATGAGAAGGCAGCCCCCCTGCTGAAAGAGACTTATGCAAATACCAGCAACGGTCAGTACTTCAGAATGTATGTTCAATGCCTTACCCAGCTCGAACAATTTGACCAGGCGGAAAGTGAGCTTAAAAAGGAAATAAGAAAGAACAGAACATCCCAGCCTGAGTTACTCATCCACTACGGGTATGTAATGAAATTGCAGGACCGGGAAGAGGAAGCCCAGGAAATTTACGACGAAGCCATACAGAAGATTGCATCCAACCGGAGCAGCTATCTGAACGCATACAACTATTTTATTCAATGGCGCGAGTATGAATTAGCCGAAAGGGTTCTCATCAGGGGGCAGGAGGCCTTAAAGGGCGAAACCTTTTACAACGAACTGGCCCAGATCTATCTGTACCTCAGAAATTACCAGAAGTTAATGGAAGTGGTCCTCGAAATGGTCAGGATAGACGACGAGAACCTTCCCCGGGCACAAAGTTACCTTGCTTCGGCTTTGTATGCCGACATGAGGGATAGTCTCAGAGACGGGTTCCGGTCTCTTCTTCTGAGGAGGATGCAGGCTGAACCTGATGAAACAGGCTACAACAGGCTTCTGGTTTGGTTTTTCCTGCAGGAAAAGCAATTTACAGCTGCCCTGCGTCAGGTGATGGCCCTCGATAAGCGCACGGAATCTGAAGACCAGCAGATCTTCCATCTTGCCCAGATGGCACTGAATAATCAGGATTACAAAGATGCCAGCACTGCCTATGAATACCTGTTGTCTAAAGGGAAAGAGCACCCCGACTGGTACCAGGCTTTTAACCTGAAGATGCACGCCGATTATCTGAATTTTATCAACAGTGATCCTGGGACAGCCCTTCCGGCCGATAAACTGGCACGACAATTCGAAGAAGGATTAGAACTGGCTGGCTTCCAACCCCAGAATGTATTACTGATCAGGGAATATGCCCATCTGCTGTCTTTCTATTTGAACGAACCGGAGAAAGCGATCTCTGTCCTGGAACAGGGGTTGAAAATTCCCGGATTAAAATCATTAAACGGTGGTGAATTGAAAGCAGAAATGGCTGATGTCTACGTTTTTGCCGGAGATCCTTTCGAAGCCACCCTCCTTTACTCACAGGTCATCGAAGCCAACCGCGACAACAAACTGGGGGATGAAGTCAAGCTTAAAAAAGCACGGCTGGCATATTTTATGGGGAATTTCGACTATGCCAAAGCCCAGTTGGATGTGCTTAAAGCAAGTACCTCTAAACTGACGGCTAACGATGCATTGGAACTGGCCTTGTTTATCGGAAATAATTCAAACCTCGACACAACAGAAGTACCCCTGCTCTATTTTTCAAGGGCTGATCTTCTGTTTTTCAGGAACCGCGATTCAGAAGCCCTGATGGTCTTAGATTCGATTGCAGCATTGTATCCGGACCATTCCCTGATGGATGATGTTTTATTCCGCAAAGCAAAAATTGAAATCAGGAGAAAAGACTATCAGGCAGCTGTGCTGTTACTGGAGGAGATAATCCGGGACTATTCGTACGAAATGCTTACCGACAATGCCTTGTATATGGTTGCTGAAACCTACCAGTACAACTTAAAAGAATTGGAAAAGGCTTCAGAGGCCTACAAAAAGATTCTTTTTGATTTTCCGGGCAGCATTTATGTTCCGGAAGCCAGGAGCCGTTACAGGGAATTAACGGGTGAGCCCTCTGAAAATCCTCCAATCCCTGAATCAAATAAAGAAGAAGATTTTTTTCATGGAAACCTCACTCCCGGTTACTAACCGGAGGGCAAGCCTTTTGTATGCAGGAGGAGCTGTGGTGCTATGGTCGACAGTGGCCACAGCCTTTAAGCTGGGATTGCAGGGACTCTCTGTTGCCGGTCTTCTTTTCATTGCCTGCGGTGTTTCGCTCCTTTTTTTTGGGGTTTTTCTGGTTGCGACCGGCCAAACTGGTCATTTGCGTGCAACCACCCTGCGCGATGCAGCCCTTTCCGCCATTTCAGGGGCCTTAAATCCTTTTGCCTATTATCTCATTCTCTTCCATGCTTATTCACTCCTGCCAGCCCAGCTGGCTCAGCCCCTGAACATGATCTGGCCAGTGACGTTAGCCCTGCTTTCGGTACCGCTGCTGAAGCAAAAAATCGGATGGCGTCAATTTCTGGCGCTGATAATCTGCTTTGGCGGAATCGTGGTACTCTCTTCTCAGGGCGGCTTGTCGGGGTTCAGCCAAACCAGTTTTACAGGAGTGGTGCTGGCCACCGGAAGCTCCTTCTTCTGGGCTCTCTACTGGATTCTAAACGTCAAAGACCCGAGGCCTGTGGCAGTAAAATTGTTTCTGAACTTCCTGGCCGGTTTTATCTACCTGCTGATCTTTATGATTGTGGAATCCGGTTTTACCTTTCAAAAAGGATTATCACTCTGGGCAGCTCTTTATGTGGGCCTTTTTGAAACAGGAATCACCTATGTGGTCTGGATGAAAGCCATGCAATTCAGCGATAATAGCGCAGTCACCGGCAGCCTGATGTACGCAACACCCTTTCTGTCGCTGATCTTTATATCTTCCGTGCTGGGTGAAAAAATTCATTTCACCACCCTGCTGGGTTTGATGATCATTATCACCGGCATTCTTACCATGCAATTTGTATCCAAAGATGGCAGAAACAAACTACAAGATCCTGGGCATTGACCCGGGAACCGTCGTTACAGGCTTCGGATTGGTCCAGGTCACTGGGAAAAGCCCCTCGATTCTGTACCTTGGGACTATCAAACCAGGGAAGTTTGACAACCATTACCAGCGGTTGAAGTATCTGCATGAGAGAGCCCTGCAGCTTGTTGAACAATTCAAACCAGACGCTGTAGCCCTTGAGGCTCCCTTTTATGGGAAAAATGTGCAGTCGATGCTCAAGCTGGGCCGCGCCCAGGGAGTGATCATGGCTGCTGCCCTGTTCCATTCGCTGCCGATTTTCGAATATGCCCCGCTGCTGGTGAAGCAATCGATTACGGGCATGGGAAGGGCTACCAAGGGCCAGGTTGCCTGGTTTTTACAAAATACCTTTCACCTGGAAGAACTTCCCAAAGACCTTGATGCCACCGATGCAGTGGCCGTTGCCATCTGCCATTTCCTTCAGCAATCCAAGCCGGTTGCCGGAAAAGGATACCGCAACTGGGAAGAATTTTTACGCAAAAATCCCGACAGAATAAAATAAGCTTTACTCACCCCAGCGAATTTCCCTCACAGAGCGGGATATACACTGCAAGTTATCCTCGTTAGATTCCCCTTCGGTCATATAGGCAGCTACTTCCACCTTTACCATGTCTCCGGCAGCCGGCTGGACAGAGGATATCCATCCCTGGGAAGAAAGGCCGAAGGAATAATTGGTGGCGTAACTGTTGTAGGCGGGGGAAACAAATAGAAGTTCACCGGCCATATTCAGCAATTTGATGTTATAATAGGTGGCCTTATCGACAGTCTCCCATTTCACATCCACCCTTTCGTTGGCTGCCACCCAGGCACACAGGAGAATTTCTGGTGGAAAGATGATTTCGTTGGTAAGTTTGTCAAAAAATTTCAGACTCTCCCCATCTGAAAAAGTTGCATTGAATACGTAATCCCCGGCCGGAGGGAGCGATTCGCTGTACCGCTCTTTCGGAGTTAAATAAACAAAATCCTGTTTGTACCCCATATAGGGATTCAGGGTAAAAGACGTATCCGGATTTTCGGTCAAAGACACCATCACGGATGAGAATTCAGAATAGGAAAAAGCATGCAATCCAAGCCCCTTCAGACTGTCCTGCCCATCAGAACTGACAAGGATATAAGCATCTCCGTACCCTTCGAGGTCAACTCCGGAATCGAAACAGGAAGTGAAGAGAAGTGGCAGCAATGCCAGAATCACAATTGGTTTATGAATACTTGTTTTCATAGATCATCCATTTAACGCATCCAGTAACAGTCCGGATTAACACTGTTTTCACCTCACAAAAATACACTTTCTGTCTCTGCATGAAATATTTCCGGCCTGTACTGTATGTATTGAGTGATAAAATAATTCATTTTTTACATATATAAGAGTGATTTTTAGTGAAAAAGTTGCGCCGGCAATCAAAAAAATGATAAAAAACGCATAGATGAGTTCATTTGGACCATGAAATCAGACGAACAGGGAGTCAGAAAAAAAAAATAAAGATTACCTTTGCGCCACATTTTTTGATTTTAAGAGATAAAGTATGGCAGTAAAAATCAGATTAGCGCGGCATGGCCGCAAACGGTTTGCCTATTACCACATTGTGGTGGCAAACGGCAGAGCGCCACGGGATGGCAGGTATATTGAAAGGATCGGGACTTACAATCCCAACACAAATCCTGCTACCATCGATCTCGAGTTTGACAAGGCACTAGACTGGCTTGAAAAAGGCGCACAACCCACCGACACGGTTCGGGCTATCCTTTCCTACAAAGGAGTTCTCTACCGCAAGCATCTCCAGGGAGGTGTGACGAAAGGTTCCTTTACTGAGGAAGAAGCAGAACGCAGGTTTGAGCTTTGGCTGACGGAAAAGGAAGGAAAAATCCAGTCCAAGAAGGATCGTCTGGCCGGAGATGCTGACAGCGATTTCAAGAAAAAGCTGGAAGCTGAATCCAAAGTAAATGAAACCAGGGCAGCAGCACAGGCAGCCCGGAATGCCTCCCTGACCAGAAAAGCACAGGAAACTCAAGCCACTGAAAATGTGGCTGACGCTGGAGAAGTTGCTTCAAATTCCGAATCTCCCGTTATCGAAGCTCCCCTGCCGGACGTTTCTGGTACTACCGAGGCTACCAACCAGGAGGACTGAACTCATTTGCAGTTTTGATCAGAACTGGAAAATGCCACCCCTAAAGGAGGTGGCATTTTGTTTAAAAGGGATTACAAAGTGGCATATGACGGGAAAATAGTTGAAAATAAACCTATACATGGAGAGATTGGATAAAAAATACTGCACCTGCATAGGATCCGTTCTGAAACCTTTTGGTTTAAACGGCACAGTAATCCTGAAGTATGCTCCTGAATGGGGATCCTCCCTCCTGCAAACTTCCGTTCTGTTTGCTGAAACAGACGGGCTTCTGGTTCCCTGGTTCATTGCCGCTGATGGCATCCGCATTACAGATCCTGGCATAGCACTGGTTGATTTGGACAGGATCAGTGATGAAAAAAGTGCCAGAAAATTATGCGGCAGAAACATTTTTATGGTGAACAAGTCCCTTATTGCGGCTGATGAGAGTTCCGAAAATCCAACCTGGGCAGGTTTCGCTCTTTCGGGGGAACAGGGCACCCCTATCGGTATCATTACTCATGAGGATAATTTCTCCGGAAACCGGGTTTTAACCGTAAAAACACCTGAAGGAGAACGGCTTATCCCCTGTCATCCTGATCTTGTCGTGTTGGTCGATCCTGAAAATAAACGGATCATTCTTAAGATTACTCCGGGCTTGCTTGAAATCTGAAAAAAGGGTTTATAACGCAGTGTTTTCCGGGTCAGTGGTAAAGGATATGCCTGCTGCCTGCCCGGTTCACCCTGCGATTTCTTGTTCCAGTACGACATCCCCAGGTCTCGTCTACAGACCGGCATCCGGTACGGATGTAACATTCTGACCCGTCATACGTCTTATTATGAAACCGGTGGTTTGAATGCACGGATAAGATTTCGGGACGCCACCCGATTATTTACTAACATGGTCTGACCATCTGTTTAACAAGAGCATAGTAATAACATAAAAATTCATTACATGAACAAATTCATTTTGGTTGCAGTACTGTTTATGGGACAGTTGTGTAACAGCCTGGCTGTATTTGGCGAGACCGAGGAAAGAGCGGTGGCCTCGTTTACGGAGATCAATCTGGCCATACCTGCCAGGGTCACCGTGGTGCAGGGAACTCCTCAGCAGATAACGATCAATGCCAGTGAATCCACTCTTCGTGAAATCATTACAGAAGTCAAGGACAGGGCGTTAGTAATCCGTTTCCCGGTAAGGAGTTACCTTCAGAAGAAGGTGGACCGGGAACCTGTGGATATTATGATCACAATGCCTGAAATTACCGGATTCAGCCTGTCAGGATCGGGAGATATTGTTACCAGGGGTGGCGTCACCACCCTGATCATGGACCTGAATGTCAGCGGCAGCGGGAATATCGAAGTGGATTTGCTGAATGCCGACCGTGTAAGAACCAGTATTGCCGGATCAGGGAATATACTGATCAGCGGCGGTGCCGCGGCTTCCTCTTTATCTGCATCTATAGCAGGGTCTGGAAATTTA
Source organism: uncultured Prolixibacteraceae bacterium (assembly GCA_964650525.1). Taxonomy (GTDB): domain Bacteria; phylum Bacteroidota; class Bacteroidia; order Bacteroidales; family Prolixibacteraceae; genus UBA1413. The sequence goes on along the minus strand of CAZYUA010000017.1, from coordinate 25,127 downwards.
AAAGCCGGAAATCTTTCCTTTGGTGAAGCGAAAGTGCAAATTGCCGGATCGGGGGATTGCACGATCCGTTCCGACGGCAAAATTGCAGTAAAGATTGCCGGTTCAGGCAGTTTGTACTATTCGGGGAATCCCGACATTGATGCTACCATTGCCGGATCAGGAAGGGTGAAGGAAATAAAATAACCTGCAATAGTCAGGAATTTGCGGAAGTTGAAAAAATGACTTAGTTTTGGGCCACTTTTAGTTACAACTAAATCATTTATTCACTAAATTTCAGATTGTATGGGAATGTTGAAAGAATTCAAGGAGTTTGCCATGAAAGGCAACGTGGTTGACCTGGCTATCGCCGTGGTCATTGGGGGTGCCTTCGGGAAAATCGTCACCTCATTTGTTAACGATGTGATCATGCCTCCCATCGGCTTGTTGTTAGGTGGTGCTGATTTTGCCAGTCTGAAAGCAGTGCTGAAACCGGCAGAAGGAGAAATTCCGGCTGTCACCCTGAATTACGGAGCCTGGATTAACACTGTCATTGACTTTGTTATCGTGGCGCTGGTTATTTTCTTAGTGGTCAAGGCATTGAATTCGCTGAAGAAGAAAGAAGCAGCGATTCCCCCGCCTCCGCCTGCACCCTCTAAGGAAGAAAACTTGCTGACAGAGATCCGCGATCTTTTGGCAAAAAAATGAGTGGTTCCCTTGAACAACCTTGATGATCGTACAGAAAAACCGGTTTTGCATAAAAGCCGGTTTTTTTATTTTCTGATGATTTCGACCAGGCCACCAGGTCCAAGCCGGATGATGCCGGAAGGTTTCCCTTTAAATATTTCCCCCTGCCTGTGACGGACGATATAGTCGACGGATTTTCTTATCGCCGGTGTGATATCCTGAAAAGATTCCGGAGCTCTCTCTCCGCTGATATTTGCAGAAGTGGAAACCAGTGGTTTGCGTAAGCCTCTGATCAGACTGCAGACGAATGGTTCGCGGGTAATCCTGATTCCGATGGTTCCATCGGCAGCCAGCAGGTTGGAAGCGAGGTTCCTGCCTCCTGGGTAAACAATGGTCAGCGGGGAATCTGCCAGTTCGATAAGATCCCAGGCAATTTCAGGAATCTCAGCCACATACTGGCTTAGCAGGTTTGGATTTTCCAAAAGAACCAGCATGCTTTTAGCGTCTGATCTTTTCTTAATGGCCTGAATTCTGGCCACAGCAGAACCATTGGTGGCGTCGCAGCCCAGCCCCCATACCGTGTCTGTGGGATACAAAACAACCCCTCCCTGACGCAGGACCTTTAGAGCCTGGTGAAGGTCCTCCAAGTCAAAAGGGTTTGAGACGTCAGCCATGCTGATTGAGTACATTTCTGTAAAAGGCCATCAGGGCATCGGTTCTTCCTTCCGGCTGGAACATCAATGCCCGTTGCCTTCCCTTTACGGCCATTTCTCCGGCAAGCGATGTGTTTCCGGCGATCTTCAGCAGGAGATCAGAAAGGGTTTCCTGATCATCAGGATTACAATACGCTGCGGCCTCACCACCGATTTCGGGAAGGCAGGAAACAGTAGAAGTGATGACAGGGCACCCGCAAGCCATTGCCTCAATAACGGGTAATCCGAATCCCTCGTAATGAGACAGATAAACCATGATCATTGCCTTCCGGTAAAAAGCAGGAAGATCAAAATCAGGTACATCAGTCAGCATGATCACCTGGTTTCCCAGTCCGTTCTGTTCCGCATATTCGATAATCTGTTCCGTATACAGTGTAGGCTTCCCGACAATGACATAGGGCAGGTCCACTTTCCCGGCATGGAGTGCTTTTAATACACCCAACTGGTTCTTCCGGGGTTCTACAGTGCCTACAGTCAGTATAAACTGTTCGGGCAAATGATACCGTTTGAGTACCTCCTCCTGGTCTTCGGCATAATGGTTCAGAAAGAAACGTTCAGAAATGCTTTGGTAAAGCACCTCTACTTTCCCGGGATCAACAGCAAGATGGTTGATCAGGTCGTTACGGGTTTGCCTGCTTGTGGCAATGATCTTTTTGGCAAAATGGCAGGCATGCCGCACCTTCCTGTAATAGATCCACCTGTCGGCAGCCTTGTAAAGGCCGGGGAAATTTATGAAAATCAGATCATGAATGGTTACCACGGCAGGGATCCCGGTGTTACCGATCCAATAAGGCAATTCATTGCTCAGTCCATGAAAAAGATCGGGCTTTTCTTTACAGATGGAGGAAACCATACCGAAAGAGCGCCAAAGGGGTTTAAACAACCTTGACAGGGGATCGTGAGGGGTGCGGATGTCGAAAAAAGGATATTGTTTAAACAAATCGGTACGCAAAGCAGGAGTATAAAGAATATACTGGCTGGAAGGGTAGTACTTCTGGAGAGCTGTCAGCGTATTGCGGCTGTACGTTCCCAAACCCGCCCTGTTCACAAATGCACGCTTGGCATCGAAACCGATTTTCATGTGTTTAAATTATTACGTTCATATGGAAAAAGACAAGAAACACATGTAATACCCATGTGGCTTCATCATCACGGTTGGTCCCGACTCAGTCGGGATGGGTATTTCATCAGGAAGGAGGCTTTAAACTTGAAAATTACCCAGACCGTCAAAATCGAGGGTGGCAAAGTAGTCCTCTGTAGTTTCGGCCCTTCTGATCACGACCACCTCTCCATCTTCGCGTAACAGAAGTTCAGCAGATTTCAACTTGCCGTTATAGTTGAATCCCATAGCATGCCCATGAGCCCCGGTATCGTGAATAACGACCAGGTCTCCGGCTTTCAGTTCCGGTAAAAGGCGGTCGATGGCGAATTTGTCGTTGTTCTCGCACAGGGAACCGGTTACATCGTACATTCCTGAAGGAGCGTGCCCCTCTTTACCAAGCACGGTGATGTGATGGTAGGCACCATAAAGAGCAGGTCTCATAAGGTCAACCATGCAGGCATCCAGTCCGGCAAACCGTTTGTATGTATTCTTAATATGCCGAACCCTGGAAACCAGGTAGCCGAATGGACCGGTGATGGCACGTCCTGCCTCGAAATTGATGCGCAGAGGAACCAATCCCCCCGGCACAAGGAAGGAATCATAAAGTTTACGGATTCCGTTGCTCATAACCTCCAGATCCACAGGGTCCTGTTCAGTCCGGTAAGGAATGCCGATTCCTCCTCCGAGATTGGCAAAATCGATTCTTACACCTGTTTTCCGCGTCACTTCAGCAATCAACTCGAACAAAATTTCTGCAGTTTCGATGAAATAGCCCGGATCCAGTTCGTTGGAGGCAACCATCGTGTGGATTCCAAAGCGCTTCACCCCAAGGGAAAGTGCCATGCGGTAAGCTTCAATCATTTGTTCGCGCGTCAGTCCGTATTTGGCTTCTTCAGGATGCCCGATGATCACATTTCCTGCTTTCAGATTACCCGGATTGTAACGAAAACTAAGGGTGTCCGGAATTCCGGCATGCCTGGCAAGATATTCAATATGAGAAATGTCATCCAGGTTAATAATGGCTCCCAGTTCCCTGGCTTTTACAAATTCCGCGGCAGGGGTATCATTCGAAGTGAACATGATCTCATCACCCCGCATACCCATTCGCTCTGCCAACCGGAGTTCAGCCAGCGAACTGCAGTCTATGCCAAATCCTTCTTTCCGGAGGATCTTCATCAGATAGGGGTTCGGAGCTGCTTTGATGGCGAAATACTCCATGAAACCCGGATTCCAGGCAAAAGCCTTCTTAAAACTACGGGCATTCGTCCGGATACCCTTTTCGTCGTAAAGATGAAAAGGTGTGGGAAAACGGGCAGCGATTTCTTCCAGTCTTCCCGGACTGAGAGGCAGTTTCTTTGCAGGCATATTCGGAAATAAATATAGACAAAGGTACAACATAGGCAGGAAGAAAAGAGAAAATTTGGTGTAATGCACTATTTATGAATTTATTATTAATAAATCAGAAGCATCCGGCCCTCAGGTTGATTGTTTATCTTTGCGGAACAGGGTTTCATAACTAAAGTCAAGAAGCTATGGTATTGATCAACGAACATTATGAGAAATTGGCAGAGGGCTATCTCTTCCCTGAGATTGGGCGGCGGATACGGGAGTTTTCGCAGGCGAATCCCGGTATCAGGGTAATCCGGATGGGAATCGGGGATGTGACGCTTCCCCTGGTGCCCTCTGTTATCAGGTCGTTTCATGAAGGAGTGGAAGAAATGGCCCACGCGGCGACATTTAAAGGCTATGGTCCCGAACAGGGGTATCCGTTCCTGCGGGAGGCTATTGCCCGGCAGGCATACAAAAGCCGTGGCGCCGACCTGTCGCCCGATGATATCTTCATTTCAGACGGGTCCAAATGCGACACCGGGAATATCCAGGATATATTTCATGCCGGTACCGTAACTGCCATTTGTGATCCTGTTTACCCAGTCTATGCCGACACCACCGTGATGGCTGGAAAAACAGGTCAGAAGATGGCCAACGGCTATTATGAAGGGATCCTTTATTTGCCATGCCTTGAGGAGAATCACTTCCTTCCCCAGCTCCCCGAAAAGACTCCCGGACTGATTTTTCTCTGTTTTCCCAACAACCCCACCGGAGCGGTGGCCACTCATCAGGAGCTGAAAAAATGGGTTGATTACGCCCGCACCCATGGGAGCATTCTTCTTTATGACGCAGCCTATGAAGCCTTTATCACCGATGAGAGCATTCCCCATACGATATATGAGGTCGAAGGAGCCAAACAGGTTGCGATAGAATTCCGCAGTTTGTCGAAAACGGCCGGGTTTACGGGCACCAGACTGGCATACACGGTGATTCCCCAAGAACTGACAGCCCTAAACAGCCAGGGCAGAGAGGTTCGTGTAAGAGATGTGTGGTACCGGCGGCAAACCACCAAATTCAATGGGGTGTCCTATCCGGTCCAGAAAGCGGCAGCGGCTGTCTTCACCCCTGAAGGGAACCGTGAAACCCGCGAGGTTATTGCCTGCTACCTTGAAAATGCCCGTATCATACGGGAGGGCCTTTCACAATGCGGCTACCGGGTTTACGGGGGCATCCATGCCCCTTACATCTGGGTAAGGACTCCCGGAGCCATGAAATCGTGGGATTATTTTGACCTTTTATTACAGGAAGCCAACGTAGCCGGAACACCGGGTGCCGGTTTCGGTCCCTCAGGGGAAGGATATTTCCGTTTTTCAGCGTTTGCCTGTCGCAGTGATATAGAAGAAGCCATGGAAAGGATCAAAAAGCTCTGAATGCAGATTGTCCCGTTTCCTTTCAAACCGCCTTCAGAATATCCCACACAAAAGCCCTGATACCAATTTCGGTGTTTACAGCATCAATTTTCCGGATGGTAGCCAGGAGTTCGTCCACCTTATCATCCGGAATTATGGTCAGAGCTGCCGAGTTCATCTCAGGCCAGGTATGGGTACCCATATGCGGGTCCCCGGTATGGCTGCCTCTGCCATTCACATCGTTCCACCAGGTAAAACCCCGTATTTCCAATTTGTCAAACATAAATTCCACCCTTTCGGTACTGGCCTGATTAAAAACTATAAAGACTGCTTTCATCATCAGAAGTATGGTTATTCCATGAAATGAAACTGTTTCCGGACTTTGTCGGTTTTGTTTCGCTCACCCCGGCGCGAGAAAATGCCGTACATAACAGGCACGATGACCATGGTGACAATGGTAGAGAAGACCAGTCCGCCGATCACCGTGATCCCCATAGGTCTCCACATTTCAGACCCTTCTCCGGTACTGAGAGCCAGCGGCAGCATCCCCAGGATGGTCGTTGCTGCGGTCATCAGCACAGGGCGTAACCTGGACCTGCCGGCTGCCACAATGGCCTCATACAATTCGTAATCCCGGTCACGCATCAGATTGGTGAAATCAATAAGCACAATTCCGTTTTTCACTACAATACCGATCAACAGTACCGCTCCCAACCCTGCCACCAGGGTAAGGGTGGTTCCCGTAAGGAGAAGAGCCAGGATAACCCCGGTAAAAGCAAAAGGTATGGAGAACATAATGACAAACGGTATGGTAAAGGATTCAAACTGGGATGCCATAACGATAAACACCAGGATCAGACTGACAATCATCAACATTCCGAGATCCATAAAGGATTCTTGCTGGTCTTCGTAAGTTCCGCCAACCTGAATAAGCACTTCCCTGGGCACATCGACTTCTTTCAGGGCTGCCTTAACATTATCAGCCAGCGTACCGAGGGGTATTTTGTCTGGCTTGGCTGAAATGGTAACGAGCCTTTCCTTTCGCTTATGCTGAATGCTGGGGGGTCCCCAGAACTCCCGGACTTCACCGATTTCTTTCAGCATAATCTTCTTTCCCATCGGTGAAGTAATGGTAATTTGCTCCAGATCGGTGACCGAGTTCCGGAATTCCTCAGCAAGCCTTACCCTGATATCATATTCGTCGCCTTCTTCCTTGAAGCGTGAAGCAATCAGACCGCTTACACGATTGCGGATAGCAGCAGAAACCATAGCCGTATTGAGTCCGTGGAGAGCCATTTTTCCCCTGTCAAGGGTTATCTGGAGTTCAGGTTTGTCCTTTTTGCGGCTTACCGTCACATCTTTGGCCCCCTCCACCTTCATAAGCTTCTCCCTGATTTTTTCTGATAAGGTATTGGTCGTATTAAAATCGTACCCGTAAATATCCACATCCACCGTGCTGGCCCCCCCCATCATCTGATTGGAAGTGGTAATAAGGGCAGTAACGATCTCAGGAAATTGCTGAAAATCCTTCCGCATCTCATCAGTTAAATCCCAGACACTCTTTTCCCTTTCTTCAATGCCGGTGAGGCGGATCATCAGGTTAATCATGTTTGACCCGGTTGTAGTAAATAGGGAGAACATGCTGCCCTCATCGTCTGCGCCTGAGGAGGCGGAGATAAGGGTAACTTCCGGGTATTTTTCCCGTATGAGCGTTTCCAGTTTCCTTGCGGTTTTCACCGTTTCCTCCACCCTGGTCCCGGTCTCCAGTTCAATAGATACGCTGATCCTGCTCTCGTCCGACTCCGGCATAAAGTCGGTACCCACGAACCGTAAAAGCATCAGGGATGCAGCAAAGATCGCAGCAGCCAGAAGAACAACAACTTTTTTATGCTTCAAAGACCAACGCAGGGTGGCAACATAAAAATCGTCAAGCCAGTTGAAAAACCGTTCAAAGGTTCTTTCCCAGCTCAAAGGCCCCGGGTTTTCTTTTTTGGGACGTAATCTGAGAAGTTTGGAAGACAACATCGGGGTCAGGGAAATGGCCGCCATCGTGGAGGTTACGATGGTGATGGTCACAATCCAGCCCAGCTGATTGAACATGACGCCTGTCATCCCGCCAACCAGGGTCAGTGGTAAAAATACGGCTACAATTACCAGAGTTGTTACGATGACCGCCAGCCAGACCTCGTTGGTAGCGTAAATAGCCGCCTCCCGGGGCGAACTTCCCCTTTCGATGTGCCTGGTAATATTCTCCAGCACCACTATGGCATCATCCACTACCATACCAATGGCTATGGAAAGGGAAGTCAGGGAAATGACATTGATGGAATTATCCGTGAAAAACAGGTAAATAAAAGCCATTATCAGCGATATCGGGATTGTCAGGACGATGATAAAGGTGGCCCTCCATCGTCCAAGGAAGACAAGAATCACCAGGATGACAAAAATAAATGCCCACATCAGGGTCTCCGAGAGGTTGCTGATCGATCCTTTGATAAAGTCGGAGGTATCCATGATCATGCTTATCGACACATCGGGTGGAAGATCTGATTTCAGTTCTTCGATTGTTTGATTGATTTCACGTGCCACCCTGACCGTATTGGCCCCAGATTGTTTCATGGCATAGATCCGTACCCCATTCTGTCCGTTGATTCTTTCTTCGAGCGACATATCTTTCAGGGAATCCCGGACGACGGCGATATCCTTCAGGTAAACATTTTTCCCGTTCAGACTGCCGACAACCAGGTTAGGCAATTGCTCACTTTCTCCCAATTCACCCTGGATGCGCAACTGGTAATCGGTTTTTCCCATTTTTACGTTTCCCGAAGGCATATTCAGGTTCTCAGCGGAGATGAGGCTGGCAATCTGTTCGAGAGTGAGGCTATAAGCATCCAGTTTGCGGGGATCAGCATCCACATATACAACCCGCTGGGGAGCTCCCATCATGCCGATAGAACCAACGCCTTCAATCCTGTTTAAGGGATTGATAATCTTTTCGGTGATCAGTTTCTCCAATCCCGGGTAACTCTCCCTGGCATTTACAGCATAAACCAGGATCGGCATCATGGTGGTGTTGAACTTATAAATGACTGGCCGGTCACTTCCCTCGGGAAGGTATTCGTACAAGCGGTCGCTCACATCCCGGATGTCGTTGGTTGCTTCATCCAGGTTGGTCCCCCACTCAAACTCCAGGTTGATGATCGACAGATTATCGAAAGAGGTGGAGGTCACCTCCTTCAGACCGTCGACCGAGTTAAGGGCATCTTCCAGCCGTTTGGTTACATTGGTTTCAATATCAGCAGCATTGGCCCCAGCATAGGTCGTCATTACCGAGATGAAGGGCGGGTCTATTTCTGGATAAAGGTCTACCGGGATATTGATCAACGAGTAAATACCCATCACAATGATAGCGGTGAAAACCATCAGTGTTGTGATAGGTTTGTTGACAGCACTCTTATATATGCTCATAGTAAAGATATTACTTGTTAAAAAAGAAAGCTGCTGGTCAGTTTCCGGCAATCTTTACGGATACACCATCGAGGAGCCTGGATTGCCCGCCGACAATAACCCGGTCACCCTCCTGTAGTCCTTCCGCAAGGACTTCGACCTGGTCATCATACCGGTTCCCAATCTTTACCGCAACTCTCCGGGCTTTTCCATCTTTTTCGACAAACAGGTACCGATCGTTCGATCCTTGCATTTTCAACACAGCAAGTGCCGGGAGTACAATGGCTTCAACCTTTTCAAGATCGAAGGAGACCCTGCAGAACATACCAGGACGAAGGATTTCACCCGGATTATCAATGGCTATTTCGGCATTGAAGGTACGGCTGGTCTGGTCAATAGTAGGATGGATCCGGAAAACCTTGCTGGTAAAGTGCTTGTCGGGGTAGGTGTCGCTGGTCACATCCACGATCATATTCTGTTTTATCTGAGGAAAATATTTCTCGGAGATACTGACAACCACTTTCAGCCGTGAAATCTGCACCAGGGACAAGATGGCAGCTTTGCCAACGGCAGGTACCGGGGCACCCGAGTACATTTCGCCGGGTTCGAAGTATTTACCGGAGATGACACCGCTGAAGGGAGCCTTCAACCGGGTATTCTCCGACAGAAATTCCACATTCGACTTTGCAATATCGTACTGGGCCTTAATCTGGTCATACTGTTGCTGTGCGATGCTTCCCACCTTCCGGAGAGTATCCAGCCGGTTAAAGTCGGCAGCCAGGGTTTTAAGCTGAATTTCGGCCTGATGCAATTGGGTCCGGTCCATCTGAACCAGGAGGGCCCCCCTGGCAACCCGGCTACCTGTTTCCACATAGATCTCCTCAATACGCCCCGGTGAAGCCGGAGCCAGATGTACCTCCTCAAATCCCTGCAGCGACGCCGGTAACTCGACCGAGTGAGCTATCTCCTGGAATTCGAGTTTCATTACACTCACCATCTCCACATTTTCTTCAGCAACCTGCGCGTCAGATGCCTTCTTTTGGCTGTCAGCGCCGGAACAGGCAATCAGACCTATCCCTGCCAAAACCGTTAACACCCTGTTGATCCGTTTCATATTCCTTGTTCTATTTGATTTTTCCGTATAATTTATCCAACTCCACCATAGCCTGAAGTACCTGGTAAATCGAGGAGATATAATCGCTTTCCGATTTAACGTAATTGTTGTCTGCTGTTACCAGGTCGAGCCCTGAAATCATCCCATGCTCAAACTTCAGTTTCAGATTATCGTAAACCCTGCGGGACACATCGAGATTTTTCACCTGGTTCAGATAATTTTCCCGGGCATTCTTCAGGTTGAACTGCATTTGTTTTTCCTGTATTTCCAGTTGTTCGGCTACAAGGTTCCTGGTGTTCCGTGCCGTTTCCAGATCCAGCTTGGCCTGAGACACCTTATGTTTTCTTGATCCTCCGCTAAAAATGGGTATATCAAGGTTCAACCCGACCATATTCTTAGGAGACATATCGAAGTCTGGTTTCAGAATCTTTTGAGTACGTGAGTAAAAACCCATCAAAGTAGGCAGGAAAGCGGCATATTGCATTCTTACCTGTTTTTCAGAAAGCAATTCCTGCGAGGACAAAAGCTGAAAATCGATGTTCTGTTCCGGTCTGAAGGCAGAGTACATTCCAGGCTGGAGGTTCCCGGCCGATAATACCTCATTCAGGCTCCCGGCAAGTTCGAATTCGGTTCCTGCCGTCATACCCATCAGCATCCGGAGCATATTACATGCCAGTTCATACTGTCTTTCCGAAGCACTGACACCGTTCTCCAGGGCAGAAAGCTGCACAGATAACTGATCCAGGTCTGTCTGTTCCAGGATACCAACCCTTACCATGGCATCGGTTTTACGATGTACTTCCTTCAGGTTGTCTACATTTTTTTTTGTCAGGCTCAAAAGTTCCCTTGTTACCAAAGCCAGGTAATAACTGTTGGTTACCTGAACAAGAATATCCTGTTCGGTTTTTTCATAACTCTTTTCCGTCATGCTTCTGGCTGCTTTTGCCAGTTCTATGCCAACAAAATAACTCCCGTTAAAAAGCAGCTGACCCACCTGGATACCCAAATTACTGGTGGGTTTAATGGGAATTTCCGTAGGTTCCATACCCTCCTGAAACCGGATCGATATCACAGCACCCAATGCATTGTTGTAATCGACCGAGGAGGAGACCTGGGGCAACCCTGCTGAAACAGCCTCTTTGACAGCCAGATGGGCTTTGTCAATGGCCATGCCGGAATTCTTCAGGGTTTTGTTGTACTGGACAGCCTGGGTTTTAGCTGCGTCAAGGTCTATTATCAGAATATCCTGAGAAGGCGACAGCCATGCCAGCATCACCAGCGCCATCATCAGACCCAAGTGCTTTCTCTTTTGACAAATCATAGTACCATTCCTATTTTGTTTACCAATCTCAATTCATAGAACCGCTACAGAATGTTAAGGGCAGCTTCGGGCATCCCAAATCCTTTTCCTTTAAACGACATCTTTGAAAAACCTTTCCATGAGTTCCTGCCCCTTCTGAGTACAGATACCCCTGAAATAGGGAAGAAGGATATTGTCTAACGCCTCCTTTTTGGAAAATTTCATCAACCGCAACCCTTCGCTTTGGTGAAACACACGGACCAGTTCCTGCAGGAAGTTGTCGACGATATCAATTTTAAGATCGCTGCGGAAAATACTCTGTTCAATACCTTTTTCCAGAAGAACATAGGATACAGACAATCTCCTGATATCATTACAGTTACCGTAAAACCGGGCTTTCAGCAGCGTGAAATATTTATTCATATCCTCTAATAGGATGGGATTGAAACCATGGACCTGCTGATACTGCTGCTCAATGATAACAAACAAGGCTTCGATCACATGACTGGTTTTCTCAATGATATCCAGCAGTTTTTTGTTATTCTTGAGCATAATATGCTCGAAAGTTCTGATTATCAAATCTTCCTTATCGCTGAACAATTCGTAAAGGGTCCGTTTTGAAATACCCAGATCTGCAGCAATAGCATCCATCGTGAGGTTCCTGACGCCCGTAAAGAGGAGCATCTCCCCTGCCCTTTCGAGTATTCTTTCTTTTGTATCCATTCTTCGAATCACCCCACAAAACTATAAAACCAAATCAGTTTTTCAGTTTTTTCCATTCTGATTATTTTTAAATTAACATTTAATTAAGTTTTGTGAAACGTGCTGATTTGTTGCCCGTATTATCCGAAAAGCAAAAGCGTTCAGGAGGCAGAGAATGCGAAAAAAAAACTGCCGCATCTTTACCTTGATGTCTTTCCCGATGGGGCAACCCATTGGGGAAGAGCAGCATTTCAACGCGCAAAGGCGTTAAGCCGGAATCTTTCCGGCAGGTTCAATGCGACAGTTTTATGTTCTCTGGGTGACGGTTATTTGGAATAATCCATACCAGCCATTCGTTTATAGTAATTATGGCGCCATTTGGCATTTTCCTCAGCAGCGGCAAACAGGGTATCGGCAATTTCAGGAAAGGACTTTCTCAGGGAGGTATAGCGCACTTCCCCATTCAGGAATTCCTGGAATTTAGACCAATCAGGGTCTTTCGAGTCCAGTTGAAAAGGATTTTTCCCTTCTGCCTCAAGAAGCGGATTATAGCGGTACAGAGACCAATAGCCAGCCTCCACGGCTCTTTTCATTTCCTCGTTCGATTTTCCCATGCTGTGGTGGAGTCCATGGTTAATACAGGGAGAATACGCAATGATAAGGGAGGGACCGGGGTAGCTTTCTGCTTCCCGGAGAGCGGTAAGATACTGCGACTGGTTGGCACCGATAGCCACCTGGGCAACATAGACATAACCGTAGGAGAACATCATGGCGCCAAGGTCTTTTTTTCGGACCCGTTTCCCGGCGGCGGCGAATTTGGCTACTGCGCCCACGGGGGTTGATTTGGAGGATTGGCCTCCGGTATTGGAATAGACTTCGGTATCCAGGACGAGCACGTTGATATCTTTTCCGCTGGCCATGACGTGGTCGAGTCCGCCGTATCCGATATCGTAGGCCCAACCGTCACCGCCAAAGACCCAGATCGATTTTTTCACCAGGTATTGTTTCAGCTCCATGATATCGCGGGCATAGGGGCCGGATTTTCCCTGGAGGACCTCCACCACCCTGGCTGAAGCTTTTACCGATTCTCCGGCCTGGTTCATGGAGGTAAGCCATTGAGAGAACGCTTCTTTTTCCTCTTCACTGATCCCGTTTTTCATGGCATCTTCCATGATCATGGCGATCCTGTCGCGCATGGCTGCAACGCCTTCCGACATGCCAAATCCGTACTCCGCATTATCTTCAAACAGGGAATTTGCCCACGCTGGTCCGTGTCCGGAGTCCTTATGAACCGTGTAGGGTGTGGCGGGTGCCGACCCTCCGTAAATGGAAGAACACCCGGTAGCGTTGCCCACCATCATCCGTTCGCCAAAAAGCTGAGTAATAAGCTTAATATGAGGTGTTTCGCCACAGCCAGCGCAAGCTCCCGAGAATTCGAACAAGGGTTGGGCAAACTGAGAGTTCTTTACCAGTTTCGATTTTTCCACCACATTCTCCTTCAGGGAGACTTTATGGAAAAGGTATTCCCAATTCTCCACCTCTTTTCTTTGAGTATCGAGGGGTTCCAGTTCCAGCGCTTTTACCTTGGCGGGGCAGACATCAACGCAGTTGCCGCACCCGGTGCAGTCAAGCACGCTGACCTGAATACGGAAATGGAGACCTCCAAACGTTTTGGAAGGTGTGGCAAGGATGGTATTCAATCCTTCGGGTGCGTTTGCCACTTCCTCCTCATTCAGCAGGAAAGGCCTTATGGCCGCATGGGGACATACATAAGAACACTGGTTGCACTGGATGCAGTTTTCAGAAACCCAGAAGGGAACGGTCACCGCAATACCCCGTTTTTCCCAGGCTGCCGTCCCGGGAAGGAAGGCTCCGTCTTCGTACCCCAGGAAACTGGATACAGGCAAGTCGTCGCCCCGTTGAGCGTTCATCACATCAACAATCTTACGTATGTATTCTGGCCTTGACGAACGGCCATCTTCCTCAGCAGTATCAATTTCTTTCCACTCACGAGGTATGCTAACCTTCACCACATTCATACCCCCAGCATCCACCGCATCGTAGTTCATTTTCACAATCTGCTCGCCTTTTCTCCCATAAGTCTTGAAAATGGCCTTTTTCATTTCATCCACAGCTATCTCGTAAGGGATCACATTGGATATTCTGAAGAATGCCGACTGCATGATGGTATTGGTCCGGTTGCCCAGCCCAAGATCCACACCAAGCTGGGTACCATTGATGATGTAAAAATTAATATCGTTCACCGCCAGGTATTTTTTCATGGCGTTGGGTAGTCTTTTTTTGGTTTCCTCGACATCCCAGATGGAATTAAGCAGGAAACTGCCTCCTTTTTTCAGCCCTTTAAGCACATCATATTGGTCGATGTAAGCCGGAACATGACAGGCTACGAAGTTGGGAGTGGTTACAAGATAGGTAGACCGTATCGGCTGATCTCCAAAACGAAGGTGGGAGCAGGTAAAACCACCCGACTTTTTGGAGTCATACTGGAAATACCCCTGGCAGTATTTTTCTGTCGATTCCCCGATAATCTTGATCGAGTTTTTGTTGGCACCAACGGTCCCATCCGAGCCGAGTCCGAAGAACTTAGCCTGGTAGGTTCCTGCCGGAGAAAAGTCCACCTCTTCTTTGAGCGGCAATGAGCAGAAAGTGACATCGTCGACGATCCCGATGGTAAAGTTATTTTTGGGTTCCTTTCTTTCGAGATTTTCGTAAACCGAAAGGATCTGGGCTGCGGTAGTATCTTTGGATCCCAGTCCATAGCGGCCACCAACAATCAGGGGCGTGCGGCCGGTGCCGTAGAATGCTGACTTTATGTCATGATAGAGGGGTTCCCCTTCTGCACCAGGTTCCTTGGCGCGGTCGAGAACTGCAATTCTTTTGACACTTGCCGGCAACATTCTGTAAAAATATTTGGAAGAGAAAGGTCTGAAGAGGTGGACAACTATCAACCCCACTTTCTTTCCCTCCGCTACCAGAAAATCAACAGTTTCCCGGATGGTTTCGGTCACTGAGCCCATGGCTATTATGATGTTCTCTGCATCAGGAGCTCCGTAGTATACAAAAGGATGATACTCACGACCAGTTATCGCGGAGATTTTTCCCATATATTCCTCCACGATGTCAGGTACGGCATCGTAAAAGCGGTTGGAAGCTTCTTTGGCCTGGAAGAATATATCGGGATTCTGGGCTGAACCGCGTGTTAACGGGTGTTCCGGATTCAGTGCTCTGTTGCGGAAATCCTGAATGGCACCCATATCTACAAGGGGAAGCATCTCTTCCAGGGTGATGGCTTCGATTTTCTGGATTTCGTGTGAAGTGCGGAATCCGTCAAAGAACGAGACAAAGGGAATTCTTGCCTTCAGAGTAGAGAGGTGGGAGACACCTGCCAGGTCCATTTCTTCCTGTACCGAACCGGCTGCCAGCATAGCGAATCCGGTTTGACGGCAAGCATAGATGTCGCTATGGTCGCCGAAAATCGAAAGTGCGTGGCCGGCAATGGCACGGGCGCTTACATGGAAAACGGCAGGCAGCAGCTCTCCCGCAATCTTATACATATTCGGAATCATCAGCAATAATCCCTGAGAAGCTGTGTAGGTAGTCGTCAGAGCACCTGATTGCAGGGCTCCGTGGACGGCCCCGGCAGCCCCGCCCTCACTTTGCATCTCAGCCAGCCGTACCGGCCGTCCAAACATGTTCTTCTTACCGACAGCTGCCCATTCATCCACATATTCTGCCATGGTCGATGATGGTGTGATCGGGTAAATACAGGCAACCTCGCTGAACATGTAACTGATGTACGATGCAGCATAATTGCCGTCGCAGGTAATGAATTTTTTTTGCTTTGCCATAATTTAATCTGCTAATTATAATACAGTTTGTTAAAGATATTCAATAGAGAAATCCGAAGAGCCACAAGGGAATGCGGTTTCCCACGCCGGTTTCAAGCTGGTCGATGGCGCCCCATTGTCCTGGCCGCAAGTGGGTTCCGGGATCACCGACAATAAAAGAGTACTTTTCGTCTGCCAGGAAACCGGCTTTCCCGTCGAGGGTCAAAGGATAGGCCACAGCTACCTGGCTAGTAAAAAAGGTCTGAGCCAACAGGGAAGCTTCCGTGTGTTCCGGCGCAACCGAAAACAGGAAATTGGGATTCTGCATATATATTTTCGCCGGTTTCCTGTTTACCTCCTCTCCGTTCTTCCGGTACAACAAACGGATCAGTGAAGCCTCCTTCAGGTACATAAGATAATTCATCACTGTAGTGCGGGAGGTGTCAAGAGCAACAGCCAGTCTGCTGATAATGGGTACCTGGGGAGTGGCAGCAGCAAGCAGAAACAGTAGCTTCCGGAGCTTGGGCAGATACTTCAGGTCGATCTGATACTGATAAGGAATATCGATTTCCAGCGTCAGATTCAGGTTTTTCAGGAGCGTATCATGGGGAAAAACATCTTTTCCTGTAAACCAGGGGAAGGCTCCAAAGCGGACATAATCGTTGTAAAAAGCCAGAGGTCTGGTTTTTGAAGCTATCTCGCAAGCCAAAGCCTCATGATTTTCAAGGATCCCGGAAAAAGTTAAGGGTTCAAAATCAAATCCCCCGGAATAATTTAAGAATTCTCTGAAGGACAACCCTTCGAGGTTGTAGACTTTTGCAATGGTTTTGATATCCGGATTGTCACTGGTGAGAAGCAGCAGTGAAGGTCCGGAAAACACGATTGAAAGGCCCGTAATGTCATCATAACAGCGCCGCAGCTCGAATTGCCAGCCAGGATATTTTTGAACCTGATCAAGAAAAAGAAACCTGCCACCCTTTCCGGCAAATTCCAGAGCCAGGGAATAAAGGGTCCGGTTGGTAAAAGAAAATTCGTTGAGGTTCACATACATCACGGATGTGTCGTGATAAAATCGACTTTGGATCCAGTCGAGGAGAAAAGTGGTTTTTCCTGCACCTCTGAACCCGGTAATCCCAATCAGACGACTATTCCGGTCAATCTGGCTGTAAAGCCTCCGCCAGATAATTTTCCCGGGAA
Source organism: uncultured Prolixibacteraceae bacterium (assembly GCA_964650525.1). GTDB lineage: Bacteria > Bacteroidota > Bacteroidia > Bacteroidales > Prolixibacteraceae > UBA1413. The sequence continues at coordinate 8,303 of CAZYUA010000017.1, read as the reverse complement.
GACCGGACCCTAAAGCCGGATTATCGTGAATGGTGCTCAAAACAGGCTGATTTTGGCAGCAAAAGTAATGGATACCTGTCGATTTTGCAATCTGCAGTTAGCAAAATGCCAAACAAACATTAATTTAGAATTTATACAAATAAGTGGGTTCAAGGAAAACGAAGCAGATCAGATATCGGAGTTCATGGAAATCAGGAATTCTTCAATGGAATTGGTTTTCATCAGCCGGTCTTTCATGAAATCCATGGCTTCGAGCGAATTCATGCCGCCCAGGTAGTTTCGCAGAATCCAGATTTTATCAAGCAGGTATTTAGACAGAAGGAGTTCCTCTCTGCGGGTACTCGATGCCGGAATATCTACAGAGGGATAGATGCGTTTGTTTGAGAGTTTGCGGTCGAGCTGGAGCTCCATATTTCCGGTACCCTTAAATTCTTCAAAAATCACCTCGTCCATTTTTGAACCTGTTTCGGTAAGGGCAGTGGCCAGGATTGTAAGGGAACCACCTTCTTCAATATTTCTGGCAGCACCGAAAAACCGTTTGGGTTTATGCAGGGCATTGGCATCGACTCCGCCAGACAGCACTTTTCCGGAAGCTGGTTGTACGGTATTATAGGCACGGGCCAGACGGGTAATAGAGTCCAGAAGTATGACCACGTCATGGCCGCATTCCACCAGTCGTTTGGCTTTCTCCAGAACCATACCAGCAATACGGACATGCCGGTCGGCCGGTTCGTCAAAAGTGGAGGAAATCACCTCAGCGTTGACACTTCGTGCCATGTCGGTGACTTCTTCCGGCCGTTCATCGATCAGTAAAATGATCATATAAACTTCAGGATGGTTGGCCGCAATGGCATTGGCTATCTCCTTCAGCAGAACCGTTTTACCGGTTTTGGGCTGCGCCACAATCAAGCCCCGCTGGCCTTTTCCGATAGGTGAAAACATGTCAACAATCCGGGTGGAAATATTATCATGTCCATTGCCGCAGAGCTCAAATTTTTCGTTGGGGAATAAAGGGGTAAGGTGTTCAAAAGGAATCCTGTCCCGGATGTATTCCGGACTTCTTCCGTTGATTTCCAGTACTTTAATTAAGGGAAAGTACTTTTCTCCTTCTTTGGGTGGACGGATGGTCCCCCTGACGGTATCACCGGTTTTAAGGCCGAACAATTTGATCTGTGACTGGGAGACGTAAATATCGTCGGGGGAGTTGAGATAATTGAAATCGGAGGAACGCAAAAACCCGTATCCCTCCTGCATGATTTCCAGTACCCCTGTATTGGCGACGATTCCTTCGAATTCCATGTTTTTATCCGGAAGGCTCTTTTCTACCGGTTTCTCTGCCGGCTTAAAAGGTTTTGGTCCGGGGCTCTCCTTTTTGGCCGGCCACTCCTGTTGTTTGAATTTCCGTTGAAACCCGGGCTGCTGGGCCGGGGGCGGGGGCAAGCCAGTTTTATCTTCAGTGGCCTCTGCTGCATCCTGAATCTCCGTCGTCAACGGTTCACTCCGGACCACCAAAGGCTCTTCAGTGTTCAATTCCGGTCCGTTTTCCTGATCCGGTTCACCAAACAGGTCATCCAGATCCAGTTCTGCCGGCTTGGAATCCGTAAATGCCACTTTATCAGCCAGAGAAGGCTTATCCGGAGAAAAAGGCCGCATAATAGCCCTTAGTTGCTCCCGCTTAGTCAGTGGTTTCACCTCTTTTTTCTGCGGTTCAGAAGGAAGGTCCTGTTCCGATTCCCGGGGCTTGTGGTTCTTAACAAAAGCCACTTGTTTAATGATCTCCTTATAACTGTGTTTCTTGTCCTTTTTGATCTGTGGTCCCTTTTCATTCCCACTTCTGCCATCCGGCTGATTCCTGGGGGCTCTTTCTTCTGGCATTTCACCCTTATCGGGGCTCCCAGAAACGGAGTCGCCCGGAATTGGTTTCTTTTCAGCAAACAATACTGCCTGAGTATCCAATATCTTGTATATTAAATCCTGCTTTTTGTAAGATTCAACCCTTTTTATTTTCAGATTCTTACCAATTTCCCTCAATTCGGGAAGCAGTTTACCGTTTAGTACGAGAATATCAAACATGATTTAATGATTTGTTGTTCAGAATGATAAAAACAAGGGAACCAGGAAGTGGGGAGAGTAAAAACCACTGTATTGCTGGTGCAAAAATAGAAAAATTCAATCATTTGCAAGCTTTTTTTTGTTTTTTCCCACTTTCCATAACGGGCCGCTGTTTGTCCTCCCTCCGGTTTCCAGATGCATCGGTATTAAAAATGTTGATTATCCCCTCTTCCGGCATCATTTATTCATTCATACAATCATTTTTTCAATATTTTGTTAACTTCACACCCTCAAACGTAAGTGGGTTAACCGATCCTCATACCAAACCAGTTAAGAGATGAGGCAGTTGAAAATATCCAAGCAAGTAACCAACAGGGACACTTTGTCGCTGGACAAGTATTTGCATGAGATAGGAAAAATTGAATTACTGTCTCCCGATCAGGAGGTCGAATTGGCAAAGAAAATCCGTCATGGTGACAGAAAATCGTTTGAGAAGCTGATTCAGGCCAACCTGAGGTTTGTTGTATCCGTTTCGAAACAATATCAAAATCAGGGTCTCAGTTTATCGGATCTGATCAACGAAGGGAACCTGGGTTTAATTAAGGCGGCAGAGAAATACGATGAAACCAGGGGATTTAAGTTTATTTCGTACGCTGTCTGGTGGATCCGGCAGTCAATTCTTCAGTCGTTGGCCGAACATGCCCGGATAGTGCGGCTGCCGCTCAATAAAATTGGATCCATCAGCAAGATCAACCGGACCTTCAGCCAGTTGGAGCAAGAGTTCCAGAGGGAACCTACCATGGAGGAATTATCAGCTGTTCTCGAATTGAAGCCTGAAATCATCGAAGACTCCCTGACTGTTTCGGGGATGCATATTTCCATGGATGCACCGTTGCGGGATGAAGAGGACAACAACCTCTACGATGTTATGTTAAACGAAGATTCTCCGGGAGCAGATGAAGGACTGATGCGGGGTTCCCTGCGAAAGGAGATTGAACGCTCCCTTTCCACGCTGAGTGAAAGGGAAGCTGACATAATCCGGTACTTTTTCGGATTGAACAACTTCCCCATCCTTACCCTTGAAGAAATCGGAGCGGAACTTGACCTAACCCGCGAAAGGGTTCGGCAGATCAAAGAAAAAGCCATCAAGAAACTTAAAAACAGATACAGAAACCAGCTTCTGAAATCGTATCTCGGACGTTAACCAACCATTATGCAAAGGCTCATCGCACCCAGTATTCTTTCAGCCAACTTCAACCATTTGGGGGCTGAAATTGACATGATCAACCGGAGTGAAGCTGACTGGATTCATTTTGATGTGATGGATGGAGTCTTTGTTCCCAACATTTCTTTCGGAATTCCGGTGATTGAGCATGTTTCACGGATCGCTGAGAAACCACTCGATGTTCACCTGATGATCATCGATCCCGACAAGTTTATTATTCCCTTTGCAAAAGCCGGAGCATCTGTTCTCACAGTCCACTACGAAGCCTGCCCGCATTTGGACCGGACGGTTTCCCTGATCAGGGAACAGGGATTGAAAGCCGGTGTCTGCCTGAATCCCCATACCCCGGTAACGATGCTCGAAGAAATCATCGGAGCCGTGGATATGGTACTGCTAATGTCGGTAAATCCAGGGTTCGGAGGGCAGACATTCATAGAACATACCTACCGGAAAGTCTCCCGGCTGAAGCAACTAATCGACCGCACCCATTCCGACTGTCTGATCGAAGTGGACGGTGGCGTAAACTATGAAACGGGGAGAAAATTGTTTGACTGCGGGGTTAACGTGTTGGTTGCCGGGAGTTTCGTATTTTCAGCAGATGACCCCGCCGGTGTGATCAGCCAACTAAAGAAACTATGACCAACCTCCGGGCAGTTTAATTGCAGATGCCACCCGCGCCGCGATTTCCCTTCCGGCGAGCAAAGCAGCAATTTCCAACGCAAAAGCAGCCGAAAAACCGGCGGCCTGCGCTGTGATCACAGAGCCGTCACGGACAACTCCCTCAGATATCCAATGAGCTCCTGTCAGGTATTTTTCAAATCCCGGATAACAGGTAGCCTTTTTATCGCGCAGAATTCCCAATTCTCCCAGGACCATGGGAGCAGCACAAATCGCAGCCAGATACCGGTCGGGCCTGGAGGCATAATCAAGCAGCCATTTCCGAAGTCCATCATGCTTGTGAAGATTGGAAGCCCCCGGCATCCCCCCGGGAAGTACAATCATGTCAAAACCCTCCAACCCGGATTCATCAAACGTACGATCAGCCCTGAGAGTGATCCCATGAGCACCCGAAACGATCAATTCTCCTGTAAACGAGACCATTTTGACATCCAGACCAGCCCTTTTCAGGATGTCGGCTGTGGTCACCGCTTCGATTTCCTCAAATCCCTCTGCAAGGCAAATAACAACTTTCTTCATCCTCCGAAGTTAAGCATTTGTGTTAACATGATACAGATCGTTGCCTTAACCTTACAGGCTCCCTTAACAACCAACCAGATCCAAAATGAACTCGCACAGAGAGAAAGTTTTTCGTATTTTGGTGTGGCACCTGCGATAGTCTTATCTTAAGTTACGTACCATAGTGGTTTGTTCAGGAACCTGCCATTACAAATAGGATGCGGAAAACTATCGGATCATTCAGTTCATCACAAAGGACCTTTCAATGGCATACTCGTGCAGAACCCTGGCCAGTTTCTTCCGTGTGAAAAAAATCCTGCTTTTGACAGTACCCAGCGGAAGATGGAGTTCATCGGCAATTTCCTTGTATTTAAAGCCTTCGGTAAACATCGTAAACGGAATCCGGTACTCGTCGTCCAATCCAGCAATTGCCCCGGATATCTCCCCTGAACTGTACACGGAATCGGGCAAAGGAAGTTCATGACTGACCGACAGGTATCCGCTTTCCAGCCCGGATTTGTCAAAGGTGTTCCTGGATTTCACATTTCTCCTGTAGTCATTTATAAAGGTGTTTTTCATAATCGTATAGACCCAGGCTTTAAAGTTGGTATTTTCCGAAAACCTGTTGCTGTTTGATAAGGCTTTCAACAAGGTCTCCTGCAGTAAATCGCCTGCCTTTTCGGAATCGGAAGTAAGACTCAGGGCATAATAATGCAATTTAGGCCGCAATTCTAAAAGTTCGTTCTGGAATCTATTTGTATTCATAGTATGTCTGTTTTAAATGATGGTGCAAAACTAATTATTTTTATTTAAATATATTAAGATTTGTATATATTTTTATTTTAATTTATTTTAATAATAAAACATACTGATTAATAAGTGTATACAGATTTGAAACTCCTCGCCTCAGAGCGGCGGGAAAACGAACTCAGCAAATTAGGTCTTTTCAATCGTCATTACATCTTCAAAACAAGTTCCACAGGAGCGAATAACAGACTTATCCGGGTGCGTTTGAATCTCTGAAATCAGCAGGAAAAAATAACAAGCGTTATCCAATCCGGTTATGGTGAGGACTTCTTCATGGTCTTGCTCACAAACCCTGTGGCAGAGCCGATGGAGGATGCGCTCGCAGGGATTCAACGGGCAAATCAGAAAGGGTATTAGCAGGTAAGTGCAGATCTCAGGTTTTTATCCTCCGGTTGCCAGGTAAAACCCGGACGTGATAAAGGGAATTGAGTAATTACTATCTTTGCAATCAGAAAATGACACGGAGATGTTAAAAGGAATCGTATCGATATCGGGCCAGCAAGGTTTGTTTAAAGTGGTCGCTGAGGCCAAGAACAGGATGATTGTCGAATCGTTGGTCAGCGGACAACGGATGGCAGCAGGGGTAACTGCCAAGATCAGTTCGTTGGAGGACATAGCCATCTTCACCCTTGCAGGTGAACTTCCACTCAGAGATATTTTTAAGAAAATGTACGACCACGAAAATGGAGGGAAAGCATTTGATCCCAAGTCGGGCGAAAAGGAGATCAGGCGCTATTTCGGGTTGATCCTTCCGGACTATGATCCGGCCAGGGTCTATGTTTCAGACATTAAAAAGATGCTGAGCTGGTACAATCTTCTCCACGAAAAAGAAATGCTTCATTTCACCGAAGTGGAAGAAGAGCCTGCGGCAAGGGCAGCGGAAGGAGAGACCCCTTCAGAAGAGGTTTGAGGTTTTCCCCGGTTTCGGGATACGGGCTAATTCGCAGTTTCTGGCCAGCAGTTTTTCAAAGAGTCTGACGGTTGCCAACGCGTCGCCGGAAGCACGGTGTCTGTTTTCAATCGGAATTTCCAGGCTTTGGCAGAGTACTCCCAACGAATAGGATGATAATCCGGGGAAAATTTTCCGTGAAAGTTGGACGGTGCATAGCTTTTTCCGGACAAAATCATACCCTAACCGCAAAAATTCTTCCCTGATAAAACTGTAATCGAAATGAACATTGTGAGCAACGAAAATCCTGCCTTGTGTCAGCTCAGCTATTGTACGGGCAACCTCGAAGAACCGGGGTGCCTGCGCTACCATCGGATTGGTGATTCCCGTAAGGCGCGAGATGGAAATCGGAATGTCCATTTCCGGATTTATCAGGGTTGAAAAATAATCGGTAATGGCAGAGCCGTTATGAACATAAATTGCTATTTCGGTAATTTTCCCGTATTTATGAACACTCCCTGTTGTTTCTATATCAATGATTGTGAACAACTATAATAAATATTTTATTAATAATCGCATCATTTCTGGTCTCTATAAAGAGTTCCAATTAAAAATAATGTTAGTTTTGTAATGCAAATTAAGATAGATATTTATATTTTTAATAAATTGCAGAGAATTTAAACATAACTTAAATAATTGGTGATATGAAAAAAGTTACTCTTTTTTTCTTTATGGTTCTTCTGGGATTCAGCGTTTATGCCCAAAACGCTGAAAAAAAGTGGGCCATTGGACTTGGCGTAGGGCCTTATTTTTCAAACCGCACAGAAATGCTGGGAGCTGAGGAACAACAAGCCCTGAAAGGTCCCAACTTTACACCCGAGTTGTATTTGAGCCGGTTTCTCAGTCCATCTTTTGATGCAATGGTCAAAGGGAACTGGGGTCTAAAAAACATTAATGAGGCTACAGGAACCGACTTGGTTAATATGGCATTGAACCTCCGTTACAAATTTTTCAATGACAAAATCCTGTCTGCATCCAGCAAAATCCAGCCTTATATTTTTGCTGGTCCCACCTTTTTGCAAGACAATGAGATCAAAGGTCTTGACTTCAATGCAGGTTTGGGTTCAAAATTTGCCCTCGGCACGAATACCGCCCTTTATTTGGAAGGGAAATACCTGGATGGATTAAAAAACGGAATGGAGGATGTTTATTCAGTAGATAATATCACCGACATTAAGGACAACCTGTTTAAAATCACGGCAGGTTTGGAATTTGGCCTCGGAAAAGCCAAGGATACGGATGGTGACGGTGTTTCGGATAAGAAAGACAAATGCCCCGACACACCTGCCGGTGTTGTAGTTGACGCCAATGGATGTCCACTCGACAGGGATGGTGACGGAGTAGCGGACTACAAGGACGATTGTCCGGATGTACCGGGTCTCGCAAGTCTGAATGGTTGTCCCGACAAGGACGGTGATGGTATTCCGGATCATAAAGACGACTGTCCGGATGTGGCAGGGATGCAGAAATTCAATGGTTGTCCTGATGTCGACGGTGATGGTGTCCCGGATGCCAAGGATGAATGTCCCGAATCTCCCAAGGGATGCCCTGTTGATGCCAAGGGTTGTCCGCTGGATACCGACAAGGACGGAATCATCGACTGTGAGGATAATTGCCCCACCCAGGCTGGTACTAAGGAAAACAAAGGGTGCCCGGTTGTTGTCACCTGTGTGGATTTCAACGTGGAGCCTGTCTACTTTGACTTTGACAAGTCGGTTCTCAGACCTGAAGGGAAAGCTGCCCTGGATGCTTTTGTTACCAAATTAGGTGACTGTAAAAAATACGAAGTGGTGGTCAATGGTCATACCTGCAGCATCGGTTCTACCGGTTACAACCAGGCATTATCGGAACGCCGCTCCCAGGAAGTTGTCAAATATTTGGTAATGAAAGGTGTTAACAACGCATTCATCGGGTCGAAAGGTTTTGGAGAAACCCAACCGGCAGTACCCAATACCAACTCAGTCAACAGGTCTAAAAACCGCCGTGCTGAAATTGATTTGTTAGTAAAATAAACTGTAAACACTACATAAAAAAAAGAAGCCGTCTCAAAACCGAGGCGGCTTCTTTTTTTTCTAATCTTCCTTTCGGGTTTTT
>CAZYUA010000016.1:0-93993 GCA_964650525.1 uncultured Prolixibacteraceae bacterium | reverse complement strand
GCTCCATCAAAACCATCGGGGGACAGTAGGACAGGCCTGGCAGCGAATCGCCGGGACTGCTGCCTGCATAAGCCACCAGGAACGAGAACCACAAATGTTGTGCAAGTCACTAAAAGCAAAACCGCAACTGATTGATAATCAATTGCGGTCATTTCTCTCTTGTGGGGAGTGATGGATTCGAACCACCGAAGGCGTCGCCAATAGATTTACAGTCTACCCCATTTGACCACTCTGGTAACTCCCCGTATTTTTTTGAGCCGGATGTCAGATTCGAACTGACGACCCCGAGATTACAAATCACGTGCTCTGGCCAACTGAGCTAATCCGGCATGATCGGTTATTTCAGCCCTTATCTGTACAGAACCTCGCTTTCCGTAAAAAGCGGCGCAAAATAAAAAATTAATCGGTAATCTGCAAAACCGGCTTATGTCTTAACCAAAGAACGCTCAGTAAAAAACGGGTAAGCTACCTGCATCGCACCGCTACAACTACCTACCCTTGCTGCTTTCCAACCCTGGGGGAATTCAGCAGGAGCTGGTCGTGCAGGACTTACCCGGTGCAAATTTAACAAAAAACGGTTACCTCGCAAAAAATCTGCTATATTTGCTGTCCAATCACCCTAAAATCGGAAATATGGAAGTACAGACCCTTTCAACCCTTCAGGAGCCGGAAACAACCCCTCCTTCCCTTTGGAGACTGGCTATGACTTATGGAATCTATTACGCTGCCATCGTCATCGTAATGTCTGTCGTTGCTTACGCTTCAGGATTTATGTTGGCGCCGGCACTCCAATATGTGTCCATTGGTATCATGATAGTAGCCGTTGTGCTGATTCAGCTCCACTACCGGAAATCTCTCGGGGGATATATCAGCTATGGTCAATCGCTCGGAATTGCCGTAGCCTCCCTATTCTTCGGATCTATCCTTGTCGCTGTCTACACATACATCCTGTATAAATTCATCGACCCGGCCCTGCTCGATCAGGTCAGGCTTATGACCGAAGAAAAACTGATCGAACAGGGAGGGATGACCCAGGAACAGATCGACACGTTTCTCGAAGCTTCTTCCAAATTCCAGACACCGGGGATCATAGCCATTTCACAGATTCTCAACCTGGTGCTGACCGGCCTGGTGATTGGCGCCATATCGTCGATCTTCATCAAAAAGAACTCCCCGGACAAGATCTTTGATTAGCCCCTGTTACCATGGATATTTCCCTCGTGATTCCCCTGTTTAATGAGGAAGAGTCTCTGCCTGAGCTGACCGAATGGATTCGACGGGTCATGGAGGCACACCATTACACGTACGAAATCCTCCTGATTGATGACGGTAGCAACGACAGTTCCTGGAAGGTTGTGGAAGCACTGGCCCTCCGAAATCCCTCCATCAAAGGGATCCGTTTCCGGAGGAATTACGGAAAATCCGCCGCTCTCTACTGTGGTTTCGAAGCGTGCCGCGGCGAAGTGGTGATCACCATGGATGCCGACCTTCAGGACAGCCCCGATGAAATCCCTGCCCTGGTCGGAATGATCCGGGAGGAAAATTTCGACCTTGTCTCAGGCTGGAAAAAGAAACGGCACGACCCGCTCTCCAAAACCCTGCCATCCCGGTTGTTTAACAGCACTGCCCGGCTGGCCAGCGGCATAAAGCTCCACGATTTCAACTGCGGACTCAAAGCATACAAAAAAAATGTGGTTAAAAGTATAGAAGTATACGGGGAAATGCACCGCTATATTCCGATCCTTGCCAGACATGCCGGATTTACCAAAATCGGAGAAAAAGTAGTGCAGCACCAGGCCCGAAAATACGGGAAAACAAAATTCGGAATCGAAAGGTTCCTTAACGGATACCTCGACCTTCTTTCGGTCTCATTCATCTCCCGTTTCGCCAGAAAACCCATGCACCTCTTCGGCCTCCTCGGAACCCTCATGTTCCTGGCCGGCTTTACGGCTGCTATCGTCGTCGGAGTTTCAAAATTAACCAACCTCGCCCGGGGAATCCCCGCACCTCTGGTTACCGATAACCCCTATTTCTACCTGTCGCTCGTTGCCATGATCCTGGGTACCCAGCTGTTCCTCACCGGTTTCGTTGCCGACCTCGTTTCCCGAAGTTCTCCGGAAAGAAACCATTACCAAATCGAATCAACCACTTTCGATCCCGCGAAGCTGGTATGATCGGCCTCCGTTCTTTCCGGAATCCTTCTGCAGGCGGGATCCTTCTTTCCCGTGCCAAACTCCTCCATAAACCTGAAACTCCATCTGATATTATAGCGATCATTTGTAAACAATAACAGCTCTTTGCCCGATCGTGCAACTTGATTTTCCTAAGGCTATCAGGGCAGGTTCCCAGCAGCTCCGGGGGAAATGAAAAAGTTTTTACAAATGCCAAAGCAACAACTATGAAAATTATCTGGAAATACCTGAAGCCTTTTAAGGGATTGCTGTTCGTATCCATGGGTCTGGCTGCCATAGCTCAGGTACTGGAACTGATCGATCCGATCATTCTCGGAAAAATCATCGACAATTTTGCCGTTGACACCGGGGGTCGCGATGAGCGGGAACTTGTCTCCGGGGTTCTGAAACTCCTGGCCCTGGCTGTCGGAGTAGCACTGGCCGCCAGGCTAACGAGGGCCTTCAAGGACTATGTTACCCGCGTGGTCGTGCAGAAATTCGGACTTTCCGTTTTTGATGAAGGGCTGAGACATACCTTGCGCCTTCCCTACCACGAATTTGAGGAAACCAGCAGCGGTCACGTACTTTCAGTTCTGCAGAAAGTCAGAACCGACAACGAACGTTTCATCAGTTCATTCATTTCAACCCTTTTTACCTCCGTCGTGGGGGTGGCCTTTCTGATCTGGTATGCCATCACCAAACACTGGGCCCTCATACCTGTCTTTTTAATTGGAGTTGTGGTGCTGGGTGGTCTGACAGGGCTGTTAAGCAAGCAAATCAAAAACATCCAGCGTTCCGTCATACGCGAAACCAACAGGATGAGCGGTTCCATCACTGAATCGCTCAGAAACATAGAACTGGTAAAAAGCCTGGGGCTCACCTATCCGGAAATCAGACGCCTCAAGACCTTTACCCAAAAGATTTACGACCTTGAAATCAATAAAACCAAAAAAATCAGGACCCTCACCTTTCTGCAAAGTTCCGTCTTACTCATTCTCAAAGAATCGATTCTGTTCATCCTGCTGTGGCTGATTTTCCGTAATCTGCTGACAACCGGGGAGTTAATCTCGATGCAGTTCATTTCTACACGGATCATGTTCCCCTTACAGGATCTTGGCTCCATTATACTGGCGTATCGTGAAGCGGAAGCTTCCCTGCAGATGTTTAACGAGCTCATGAAAAAAGAACCGGAATACCGGCCTGAAGAGCCGGTGGATATCGGGGAAATAGAGAGTCTGCGTTTTGATGAGGTCAGTTTCCGCTATAAGAATTCAGACCATTTTGCCCTTCAGAATCTTTCCTTCAGGGTTCAGCGAGGCGACACGATTGCCTTTGTCGGTCCTTCCGGATGCGGCAAGTCAACTTTGGTGAAACTTCTGGCAGGACTTTATGCACCCACCAAAGGTTCTATTTTTTACGATGAGGTGCCTGCTAAAGAGATCCGGTACAACCGGATGCGGCGGCAACTCGGTTTTGTAACCCAGGACCCGCAGCTTTTTTCCGGCACCATACGGGAGAACCTCCAGTTTGTCAGACAGGATGCCACAGATGCGGATATCTGGGAGGCTTTGAAACAGGCCTCCGCCATCAGTTTGGTGGAGTCTGCACCCAAAGGCCTGGACACCCTGCTTGGCGAAGGGGGAAAAATGGTTTCCGGAGGAGAAAAACAACGGCTTGCCATTGCCCGGGCCCTGGTGCGAAAACCCAGAATCCTCATATTCGACGAAGCAACCTCTGCCCTCGATTCGATTACCGAAGAGGAGATTACCGAAACCCTCCGGGAAATCTCAGCCGGGAAACAACAGATCACCCTGATGATTGCCCACCGGTTGTCAACCATCATGCATGCCGGCAAGATTTATGTGCTCGAAAAAGGCAAAATCATCGAAGAGGGAACGCACGAAACCCTCGTCGATAATAAAGGCCTCTATTATGCCATGTGGAGACAGCAAATCGGAGAGAGGGAAACGGGAACCTATTGAAAACCCGATTTGTATTCGTGAGAAAATGGGGCTGAACTTGTTCCGGGATTTAGAACCTTAATTCGTAAGACTCAAATATCAAAAGCGTGGCGAAGGGTATTCAGATCCGTCAGCGTGCCCCATCAGCCAACTTTGGTAACAGATGCGGGAGTTACCAGTAAACTGTTCAACATCGAGGTCAGTCTCTCTCTGTCAAGGTCACGTTCTATGACGCCTCCCTGCACCAGCGAGATACTGCCTGTTTCTTCCGAAACCACCAGAGCGATGGCGTCGGTGTTTTCGGTGATCCCGATGGCCGCCCTGTGCCGCAAGCCCATACTTTTATCTACCTCCTTATGCGTGAGTGGAAGGATACACCCTGCTGCTGCAATCAGGTTATCCCGGATAATCACCGCCCCGTCGTGAAGATCGGTGTTTTTAAAAAAAATGGTTTTTAACAGCGGCTGGCTGATCCGGGCATCCATCCGTTCGCCTGTCGATAATTGTTCGATCAGCTCCGACTCCCGGGTAAGAACAATGATGGCTCCCGTCTGCGTCCGGGAAAAAAAGAGCAGGGTCTCCACCAACACGGCAATATTTTCATTCATATTGTACGTATTCCCTACCTGGAAAAATTTGTCAAGCGATAACAACCGGGTAATCTGATAGTGGGTACCGATGTACAACAGGAAACGGCGTATCTCAGGATGAAAAATGATGATGAGGGCCAAAACCCCCACGCCGATAAACTGCCCGAGGATGGAGCTGAGCAACTCCATATTGAGAGCCTGGAAAATCACCCAGAAAAGGTAGACAATAAAAAAACCCAGCACGATATTGAAAGCGATGGTTCCCTTTATCAGCCGGTAAATCTGGTAAAGCAGTACAGCAACCAGGAAAATGTCCAGAAAATCAAAAAAATGAAGTCGGATAAAACACACCATTTACAACGATGCTTTTAATTGCATGAACAGCCGGAGCGTCTCAACAGCTGGTTTCACGTCGTGGACACGGAGAATATCGGCGCCTCCCAGCAACGCCATGGCATTCAGCACCGTTGTCCCGTTCAGTGCCTGGTCCGGTGTGGTATTCAGAACCTGCCAGATCATCGATTTGCGGCTCAATCCCACCACTACCGGCAACTGGAAGACCTTGAGCGAATCAAGCCGGTTCAGCAGCTGGTAATTGTGTTCCATGTTTTTCCCAAAGCCGAATCCCGGGTCGATCAGAACATCTGTGGCCCCATATTTGGCAAGCCGCCTCACTCCATCGCTCAGATCGGCCGAAACCTCCCGGACCACGTCCTGATACTGGGGATTCACCTGCATATCAGCCGGAGTTCCCTGTATATGGGTCAGAATGTAAGGGACCTGCAATCTCCCGATGGTTTCAAACATGGTAGAATCGAGCGTGCCGCCTGAAATGTCATTTACGATCACAGGCCCGACCTCCTCCATGACGCGCATGGCAACCCATGAACGGAAGGTATCTACCGAAAGCGGTATTTCCGGGAAATGACGCCGGATAGCAGTAATAGCAGGTATCAGACGGCTCAGCTCTTCCTTGGTGGAGATCAGCTCAGCCCCCGGTCGCGTCGACAGGCTGCCGACATCAATCAGGGCTGCCCCCTCTTCTGCCATCTGCTCCACCCTTTCCAGCACCTCAATCTCCGAATTCAACGTACCGCCATCGTAAAAAGAATCGGGTGTAACATTGATAATGCCCATCACACAGGGGTCGGTAAAATCAATCACTTCTCCCCCCAGATTTATGGTTCTTTTCCGTTTGAGGAATTTTCCGGCAGACTGTGAAATTAACATAAAACCAGGATTTAATGGTTCATTTTACTATGCAAATGTATAACAAAACCTTGAAGTTAGCCATTTTTTCCTATTTTTGTGCCCGGAAATTTCTGTCCCGATGGAGAACACAAAACAACAGTTTGAAAACGTCATGTCGTTGTGCCGCGAAGTTTTCGGAAAGAAAATGGAAGACTACGGCACAGCCTGGAGAATTCTGCGTCCCTCCTCCATTACCGATCAGATTTTTATCAAAGCTTCCCGGATCAGAAGCATCGAAGAAAAAGGAACCCGTAAAATCGAAGAGGATCCCGGTACGGAATTCATCGGAATTGTCAATTATGCCCTTATGGGGCTGATACAACTGGAATTGGGCCCCTCCGACCAGGAGATGGCCCCGGAACCGGCACTGGAACGCTTCGACCACTACTTCCTGGCTGCCAGGGACCTGATGTCAGACAAAAACCATGATTACAACGAAGCCTGGCGCAAAATGAGGGTCACCAGCTATACCGACCTGATCCTCATGAAGCTGAAACGTATCAGGAAAATTGAGGATCACAACGGGCAAACCCTCATTTCCGAAGGAGTAGAAGCCAATTACCTGGATATCATCAACTATGCCGTCTTCGCCCTGATAAAACTGGGATTTGCTTAAATGATACCGCATGAGATGGATTGTTCACATAGCCCGCATCCTGCTGGGATTGACATTTATATTTTCAGGATTCGTCAAAGGCATTGACCCCTGGGGCTCCGCCTACAAATTCATCGATTACTTTGCGGCCCTCCACCTGGAGGGGCTCAACCACACGGCCATATTTCTGAGTTTTTTACTCTCCTTTGCTGAATTCTTCATCGGGGTAGCCCTGCTCTTTTCCGTACGGATCAAACTATTCAGCTGGGGCGCTTTGTTATTCATGGCCTTCTTCACTCCCCTCACCCTATGGATTGCACTGAAAAACCCGGTCACCGACTGCGGCTGCTTTGGTGATGCCCTGGTCCTTTCCAACTGGAACACCTTTTATAAAAATATTCTGTTCTCCATCCTGGCGCTACTGGTCGTTTGGTACCGGAATACAATGAAACCCATCCCCGGAATCCGGACGGGGTATCTTTCAGCAACCTTCGCCGTAGCTTTGTATGTGGCCCTGGTTGCTTACTCTTACAGGCACGAACCCATCATCGATTTCCGGCCCTATAAAACCGGCGTTAACATTCCTGAAGCCATGACCATTCCCGCCGATGCTCCACGCGATGTGTACCAAAATACCTTCTACTATAAAAACCGGCAAACCGGGGAAGTCAGAAAATTCACCGACAAAAACTATCCCTGGAATGACACCCTGAACTGGGAATTCCATCGTATGGACGATCCGGTCCTGGTATCTGCCGGGTATGTTCCGCCAATCCACGGATTCACCATCGAATCGCGCGAAGGGGACAACGTGGCTGATTTCTTCCTTATGGACGAAGAGTACGTGTTTTTACTGATCGCATACAACCTGCAAAAATCCTCCCGCAAAAACCAGGAAAAAATCAACACCCTGGCACAGTGGGCTGCCGAAAATGAGTACCCGTTTATTTGCCTCACTTCAACCCTTTTCGGGCAGTGTGACGAGTTTGCCGCGGAGACCGGAGCTCCCTATGAGTTTTTCCATACCGACGAAATCGTTCTTAAAACGATCATACGTTCTAATCCTGGACTCATCGTTATCCGGAACGGAACCATCCTGGCCAAATATCATTACAACGATATCCCTTCACCGGGTGAGTTCAGGAAAGCGTTCCCGGTCAAAGTACCGTGACTCTCAGGGTAAAGGGGCAGGATCCGGCCATCGTGATGATTGCTTCCCTGCCTGCACGATTCCTGAAACGGACAGGCCTCCCCATACGAAAGGGTACGGCCTTTCAGGAGCTTAATAGTACCGGAAACCTGCCAACGTAACAGTGGGAGCAAACAGCAACCTCTCAGAAAGAGCAAAGAACAGGAGAGTTTTTCAAATATAAATAGTAAAATTCAACAGTATGCGAAAGAAAATTGTTGCGGGAAACTGGAAATGCAATACCACCCTGCAGTCGGGGATCCAGCTGGCGGAAGCCATCTTAAAGGCAGTGAAAGAATCGGGTGACCCTGAAGTCCTGGTGGTCATCTGCCCCCCCTTCATCAGCCTTACAGATATCGCCAGGGTTGTGAATGGAAGCACTGTAAAAGCAGGAGCCCAGAATTGTGCGGCTGAAGCCAAAGGAGCCTATACCGGCGAGGTTTCAGCAGCGATGGTGAAATCGGCCGGTGCCGACTTTGTCATTCTGGGGCACTCCGAACGGAGAGAATATTACGGCGAGACCAGTGATACACTGAACAGGAAACTGGTCCTGGCACTGGAAAACCAGCTCACCCCGATCTATTGTTGCGGAGAGCCGCTTTCGGTCAGGGAAGCCGGCACACAAAACGAATACGTCAAAACCCAGCTTGATGAAACCATTTTCCGCCTATCAGAAGAGAATTTCCGCAAAATTGTGATCGCCTACGAGCCCATCTGGGCCATCGGAACAGGAAAGACCGCCACTTCGGCACAGGCTCAGGAAATGCACGCCTTCATCCGCCAAATCATCAGGGAACGGTACGGAAATTCGGTTGCCGACGAGGTCTCCCTTCTGTACGGAGGAAGCTGCAAACCCTCCAACGCGGTCGAATTGTTTTCCAATCCCGATGTGGACGGTGGACTGATTGGTGGGGCCTCGCTCGATGCCGGTGATTTCCTGGGCATCATCAACGGCTTCAGAAATCATACATGAATACGGTTAAACTCACCGTTACCCTGACACCCTTTGACCCCTGGCATGCCGACTTGCTGATCGCAGATCTGGCCGATAACGGATTTTACGGTTTTGTGGAAACGACCCAGGGTTTTGAAGCCTACATTGCCGAATCCGGTTTTGATGAATCCACTACCTCACAGCTAATTGCCAGGAAAGCGCAGAACCACGAAATTCACTACCAGGTGGAGGTGATCAAAGCGCGAAACTGGAATGAGGTCTGGGAGTCCCATTTTTTTCAGCCCCTGCTGATCAGCGGACAGCTATTGGTCAGAGCACCCTTTCACACTGAGGTTCCCCCCTTCCGGACGGAGATTATTATCGAACCCGGTATGGCTTTCGGCACCGGACACCACGAGACCACCTCCCTGGTCCTGGAGATGATGCTGGAGGAGGACATCTCAGGGAAAACGGTCCTTGACATGGGTTGTGGTACGGGCATCCTGGCCATCCTGGCTGCCAAACAAGGCGCAGCTGCCGTCACGGCTGTCGATACAGATCCATGGGCCATTCAGGCAACCATCAAAAATAGTGCTGTCAACCACATCACCGTGATCCATCCCTTCCTGGGCGACAGCCGCATCGCCCGGAAGGAGACTTGCCACCTCATCGTCGCCAACATTCACAAGAATGTAGTAATCGCCGATCTGGACACCTATGCTGCAATTCTGAAACCCGGAGGCGTGCTGATCGTCAGTGGATTTTTTGAAACGGATCTGCACGCCGTTACAGCAGCAGCCAGCAACAGCGGATTGAGACCGGCAGGTTCCCGGAACCAGAATCAATGGGCTGCTGCCCGGTTTGTGCTCCCGGAACCTGGGGCCTCCACACTATAAAACCAGCCGCAGGATTCACTAAGATTTTAACAGGAACTCCGGATCATCAGCTCCGGATTCAGGATCATCTGTATACAGGTTCGCGTGGGGTCGTTGATGCGCTGAATCAATAGTTCAGCCGCCCTCTTCCCTATTTCGACTGCCGGCTGCCTGACGGCCGACAACGGGGGAAAGAGCGAATTGGACCAGAACATATCGTCAAAACCTATTATAGCGATCCCGGAGGGTATTTTGATCCCACGCCTGTGGATGGTTTCCAGAGCCCCCAGGGTGATCAGGTTGTTGCCCGTGAAAATGGCATCCGGAGGATGAGGTGCCGAAAGCAATTCATCACACAGGGTCACCCCGCTGGCATATTTGGAATCCCCGTATTTCACCAGATCGGGATCCACGCTGATCCCATGGGTCGTCAAGGCTTCCATATAGCCCTGTTCCCGCTGCCGGCTGGAGGGAATCACCGGATGACCGGAAATGTAGGCAATGCGCCGGTATCCCGATTTCAACAGATGATCGACTGCCTGAAATGCCCCTTTCCGGTTGTTTACCATCACAACGTCCACATCTACATTGATCAACCCCCGGTCTATACACACAATCGGAAGACCCCCCTTTACCAAACGCGTCACTTCCGGATCATCTTCGCGGGCCGGGGCGGCCAGCAAACCATCTACCGCCTCAGACCGCAAAATATCAAGGTACATCTTCTCCTTCTTCTCATCCTGCCCGAAATTACACATGATCAACGCATAGTTGTTCAAATAGGCAACATCCTCCACCCCTTTCAGCACATCCACATAAAAGGGATTCTGGATATCCGGAACCAAAATCCCTATCAGCTTGCCCGAATTACTCTTCGACCGCAACCGCTTGGCTACCCGGCTCGGCTGGTAATTCAACTCTTTGATGGCCTTCAACACCCGCGACCGGGTTTCCGGACTGATATTCACATTTCCATTGATCAACCGCGACACCGTGGCAATGGACACGCCGGCTCGTAATGCCACATCATTCATGCTGGACATAATACCGATATTACTTGAGTGATTTCCTGATTAACCTGTCTTTGAGTGTAACAAATGTAATCGTTTTCATCTGATAATTCAAACTTTCTTTATCAATATTTCTCTGTATTACTTGTATTCATAAACACACAGACATTCATTTTTCTCTGAATTCCGATATCGGCCGAAAACGTTTTCACCATGAAAAGATTTTCCTTGTGCTGGGGATTCACATATTTCTGATAATTTTAGCCTGAAATTTCCTGTGCCATGGACCTTCAGTGCTTTTTTCTCCGGTCATCCCGTTTCTCTGTAGCACGAAAACCTGTTGCCTTCCTGCTTACCCTAGTTCTGCTGGCAGCCCTTCTCATACCGGTATCCTGCAAAACTGCGTTTCGCAAACCACCACCGGTAAAGGGAGCTTTCTCCGATAAGATCCGCTACGACCATTTTCTGGATCCCCCATCAGAATTCCGTTCCTTCACCTTTTATTCGGTCAACGACCTTCTCTCTCCTGAAGAGATCAGCCGGCAGGTAAGAGGATTTAAGGATGCCGGTCTCGGAGGTTTTTACCTGCACAGCAGGGAGGGTCTTCTCACGCCCTTCCTCGGAGATGCCTGGTGGGCATCGATGGAAGCGGCAGTCGAAACAGCCGGCAAGTGTCAGTTGAACGCCTGTTTTTATGATGAGGACAAATGGCCCAGTGGCTACGCGGGAGGGATCATTCCCCTCATGGATGAAACCTTCAGGGCACGGTGCCTTGCCCGCATCCGGAAGACAACTCCTCTGCCTCCTGGTTCTGAAATCCTGGGCGAAGACGACTCCACCCTCTTCATCTCCCATACCGCCTCCCTGGGGAACCCCCTTTTCAACGGCACCTGCTATGTCGACCTTTTTAACCCGGAAATGGTGCAGGCATTCCTGAAGACAGCCTACCAGCCGTATATCGACCGGTTTTCTCCAACACAAGGCCGTAAAAACCTCGAAATGTTTTCCGACGAACCTCACATCCACGCCCGGTATTTCGACAGGAAGACCCCCCACCTGGGAACACTCTCCTGGTCCCCCGTCCTGAGGGAAAAATTCATCAGCCTTTTCGGCTACGACCTGGCCGATAAGTTCCATCTCCTGTTCGAAGAAAAAGACAACTGGCGCGAGGTGAGGCTGCAGTATTACCAGGCTGTGGCCACCCTATTTGAGGAGAGTTTTACCCGGCAGATCGCACAGTTCTGCGAACAGAACTCCATGAAGTTCTCCGGCCACTTCCTGGGTGAAGAGGGACTCGAAAAAGTCCGCGACAGGATAGGCAATGCCATGCTTCACTACCGGAATATGCAAAAACCGGGTATCGACAATCTGGGGCTTACCATTTCAGGGCGATTGAACACCGCACGAAGTCTCAGCAGTGCAGCCAACCAGTACGACATCCCGGAGCGGATGGTGGAAATCTTTGGCATCAGTGGACAAAACATGAATTTCGAAGACCGGAAATGGCTCGCCGGCTGGCAGGCGGTGCTGGGAGTAAACCGTTTCGTTCCTCATCTCACCCTGTACAGCCTTAAAGGAGCCCGCAAACGGGACTATCCGCCGACTTTTTCCGATCATCAGCCATACTGGAATTATAACCCCATTGTCGAAAATTATTGCAGCCGCCTGGCCCTGGCTGCCACAACCGGTCGTTATTCTCCACAAATCCTGGTCATTCATCCCCTTGAAAGCGAGTACATCAAGTCGCAACAGGATCCCGGATATACCGAAGAACTGAACAACCTGATGCAGGCATTGCAGGAATGCCACTACGATTACGACCTGGGAGCAGAACAAATCCTTGAAGATACCGCCATCGTTGAAAATGCCCGTATTCACATCGGGGCGATGGATTACCAGGCTGTAATTCTGCCTGGCATGACTGGCATCCGTCGCTCTACCTGGGAACTGCTTTCTGCCTTTATCCGTCAGGGAGGCCTGGTTTTCAGTACTGGCAGGCTACCCCTGTACTTCGACGGCATCAGCCAACCATCCCTGGCACGCCAGCTTAGTAACAGTGTGATTAAACTAAGCCCAACCAATGTCCATAGGGTGCTGCCCCTCTGGATTCAACCCATGGTGACAATTACAGGAGAAAAAAGTCCTTTCATCTGGACCATGAACCGGTCAGCCTCCCGCGGCCGGCTGGTACTATTATCCAACATTTCCCACACCGAAACCATCCGGTTTACCCTGAAAATGGACATCGAACCCGATAATCCTGTTTTGTGGGATCCCTCTCCGGCACAATGCTTTCAGCTGGAACCCAACGCGGAAGGATCCTTTGATCTTGAACTGGCCCCATCGTCAGCTTGCTGGATAACCACCGGCAAACTAAGTAAGGCAGCCATTACCGGGGGCACCTATTCCCTTCCGGTCTCTACCCGGCCTATCCTGGAACTGGCTTCCTCCTGGAAAGGGAAACGGCTGAACCCCAATCTCCTGACCCTCGATTTTGCCTCTTATTCCGTCGACAACGGTCGTAGCTTCAGCGATCCGGAACCTGTGGCAGGTATCTTCAGCCGGCTGTCTGACCAGCGCTACAACGGCCCTCTGGCCTTGCAATTCAACAGCTCCCTGGAATCCATCCCCGGCAAAGCCCTCCTCGTCGTCGAACAGCCTTTCCTGTATCAGCAAATCCAGGTAAACTCTGTTCCGGTGCTCTTCAGCGACAGCAGCTTCCTGATCGACCGCTCCTTCCGGACCACACCCATCCAGGAATACCTGAAAAAAGGGACCAACATCTTTCGCCTGGACCTGGATTTCAGGTGCCCCGATCCCGTGAACGCCAATCCCGAACGAAGGATCGGCACTGAAATTGAAAGCATATACCTGGCAGGCGATTTCGCCGTGAAAGCACAGGATACGGAAACCCTTACGGACAGCCAGCGGAACCAATCACCCGACATGGTGAAAAAACCGGTTCACCGGTCCCGGTCTTTTTCTGTGACAGACGAAACACCCCTGTTTTCTGGAGACCTTGCCACAGAAGGATATCCCTTCTATGCCGGAGCTTTTGAACTGGCCCAGGCATTCACCTGGAATGGTCAGTCCGGTAATTCCCGGTATTACCTTGAGTTTCCCGGGCTCGAGGCAGTCGTAACCATCGTGGAACTGAACGGCAAGGTCATCGACACCCTGGTGTGGTCGCCCTTCCGCACCGATATCACCGGTTATCTCCACACAGGCACGAATGAGCTGAAGGTCACCCTTGTCAATTCACTGAGAAACCTTTTGGGTCCCCATCATCATCCGGGGGGCGAGCTGATCAGGGTCGGACCGGACAGTTTCACCGGCGCCGGAGGCTTTCCCGAACCTGCCGGAGACCCCAACTGGTACGACCTCCGGAAAACCAATCCCAATCTGCGGCTATGGAACGACAACTACCATCATATACCCTTTGGATTCCTGGAACCGCCGGTCATTACCGCAGCACGTGACCGGTAAATCAGACACGTTAGCAACTTTATTTCTGTACCCGATTACGATTCATCCCGACTGAGAAGATGCTCAACGCCATCAGCAAACCGGCAGACAAACCATCTGTTTCAGGGAATGAACCAACCCAACAAAAAGATCCAACAAATGAGTAAAAAATATATTCTGGCTATCGATCAGAGTACTTCGGCCTCGAAGGTAATGCTCTTCAGCCACAAGGCCGGACTGGTGGGGAAGGTAACGATTCCCCACCGCCAATACTACCCGCAGCCGGGATTCGTGGAACACGACGGTGAGGAGATTTTCAGCAATGTACTGCTGGGTATCCGCAAAATCATGCTGGACATCTCTGTTGATGCCGGGGAGGTCGAAGCCCTGGCTATCACCAACCAGCGGGAGACCTCGATCGTGTGGGACCGGACCACGGGAAGCCCTATAGCCCCGGCTGCGGTATGGCAATGCCAGCGGGGGAAGGATTTCTGCAACCAGCTGAAAGAAAAAGGACTGGAACCCATGATCCATAAAAAAACGGGATTACTGGCAGATCCTTATTTTTCTGCCGGCAAATTCCGGTGGATTCTGGATCATACGCCCGGTGCCCGGGAAAAAGCAGAGAAGGGCGATTTACTGCTGGGAACCATGGACAGCTGGTTGGTATGGAAACTCACCGGAGGCAAAGTCCATGCCACCGACACCACCAATGCCTGCCGCACCATGCTTTTCAACCTTCATACCCTCACGTGGGATGAAGAATTACTAGACCTGTTCGGGTTGTCCCCCACGCTTCTGCCCGAGGTTCATTTCAGCGATGAAGTAGTGGGGTATACCCATGAATCGATTCTCCCGGGGGTGCCTATTGCCGGACTCACAGGCGATTCGCACGCAGCCTTCTTTGGCCAGAATTGTTTCCTGCCGGGAATGGCCAAAGCCACCTTCGGAACCGGATCTTCGATCATGATCCATACCGGAGCCAAGCCCCTGACTGCCCCGCAGGGACTGGTAACATCCATTGGTTACGGATGCCGCGACGAAGTGGCCTTCGTATTTGAAGGAAATATCCACTGTACCGGCGACACCATCAGCTGGCTCAAAAACGAACTCGGCCTCATCGCCTCAGCAGCCGAAACCGAAGAACTGGCCCGGTCGGTGGAGGGAAATAACGGCGTCTACCTGGTCCCCGCCTTTGTCGGACTGGGCGCCCCCCACTGGGATAATCATGCCCGCGCCACCATCTCAGGAATGGCCCGGAATACCAACCGGGCACACATTGTCAGGGCCGCACTCGAAAGCATCGCTTACCAGGTCAAAGACCTCACCGACCTGATGGAGAAACCGGGTACTGTCAGCCTTCGCGAACTCCGCGTAGACGGAGGCCCTACTGAAAACCGCTTTCTGATGCAGTTCCTGGCTGATCTGCTCAATCATGAGGTCAAACGCCCTGCCATCGGCGAGATCTCTGCACTCGGAGCAGCATTTGCTGCCGGCATGGCTACCGGGTTCTGGAAAAACAGAGAGGAGATCCAGACCCTCTATCAGGCCGATTCAACCTACTACCCGGCTATGCGTGCAGAGGCCAGCCGGAAACTCTGTGAAGGCTGGTACCAGGCTGTGGCCAGAACCCGCTGGCAGCCGGCTGCTATAACCAGTAATAAGGAAAATCGCTATCTTTAGCCGCACGCGCCTTCACAATCCGTTTTTGGTATCTCAAGAATTACACTATATGAACAAACAAAAACAAACTTTCGGGGTGATCATTTCCACCCGTAACATTTTCAATTTCAGGCTGGCAGTGGAAGCCCGGAAAAAATTCCTCCAAAAACTCGATGACCTGGGATTTGACTATGTCATCCTCCCTGCGGAGGAGACACCCACAGGCAATATTGAGGGATATGCCGATGCGGTCAAATGCGCTGCTCTTTTCAGACAACATAAAGACCGGATTGAGGGAATCCTGGTGGTTCTCCCCAATTTCGGGGATGAACAGGGGGTAGTGAACTCTGTCCATCTCTCCGGACTGAAGGTCCCAGTGCTGGTACAGGCCTGCGACGACGAAAACGACAAGGTCGATGTCAACAGCCGCAGGGATGCTTTCTGCGGTAAACTATCGGTTTGCAACAACCTCCTCCAGTACGGAATCCGGTTCACCGATACGTATTACCACACGTATAGCCTCGACAGTGAGCATCTCACGGCAGATCTCCGCCAGTTTGCCGCTGTATGCCGGGTGGTCAAAGGATTGAAGAACCTGCGTGTCGGGGCCATCGGCACCCGTCCCGCCGGGTTCCAGACCATGCGGGCCAGCGAGAAACTGCTGCAGAAATACGGCATCACGGTCATCCCCGTAGACCTGTCAGAGATACTGGCCGCAGCAGGAAAGATCTCCGATCACGACCCTGCCGTACGCTCCCGTGTTCAGGAAATCAGGGATTACGGCAGTTGCGGCATCGTTAGCGGGGAGAAAATTGCGCGCCAGGCCCGTTTCGGGCTGGCGGTGGAAAACTGGATCCGGGACAACGACATCCAGGCTTCTGCCATCCAATGCTGGGAGAACATCGAAAAAAACTTCGGATGTGCCGCCTGCGTGACCATGAGTATGATGGGTGAAAAACTGATGCCTTCAGCCTGCGAAGTCGACATTGCAGGCGCCATCTCCATGGTCGCCCTGGCATTGGCTGCCGGCAGCCCGTCAGCACTCCTCGACTGGAACAACAACTTTGCCGAAGACCGCAACAAAGTAGTATGCACCCACTGCAGCAACTATCCCCGGTCGTTCTTTGCGAATGACATCTCCATCGGCAGCCTCGACGTCCTTGGCACCGTGCTGGGAAGCGAAGACACCTTCGGCGCCATCAAGGGGGTGGTCTCCCCGGGACCTATGACCTACTTCCGGATCTCCACCGACGACACCCGGGGAACCATCCGCTCCTACCTGGGAGAAGGGGCCATCACAGCCGACCCTTACGGCATGGACGGAGGCATTGCGGTTTGCGAAATCAACCACCTGCAGAAACTGATGAAACACCTGTGTAAATTCGGATACGAACATCATGTGGCCATGGTCAGGGGAAAGGTGGCCGGAATCCTGGAGGAAGCCATTGGCAACTATCTGGGATGGGAAGTGTACCATCATGATGCCGAATAACCATGGAGCGGCTCACCGACAGAGAACTGGAGATGAAATCGGTCCGGTACAGGCTGGCCATCCTGAAATACATCCGGATGGCCCGCGCCGGCCATACAGGCGGCGATCTCTCCTGTATCGATATCCTCAATGTCCTGTATAACGATGTACTGAACATCTCACCCGAAACGGCTGACCACCCGGACCGCGACCGGTACATACAGAGCAAAGGCCATTCGGTGGAAGCCTTATACGTAGTCCTGGCCGACCGGGGGTTCTTTCCGGAAAAGGATTTGGAGACCCTGGGCAGCTATCAGTCTCCCTATGTCGGGCATCCCACCCGCAAGGTCAGGGGCATCGAATGTAACACCGGAGCCCTCGGACACGGACTCTCCATCAGCGCAGGCATTGCTCTCGGTGCCCGTAAAACAGGAGCCTCCTTCCGGGTGTTCACCCTCCTGGGTGACGGAGAACTGGCTGAAGGCTCCAACTGGGAAGCCGCCATGTTTGCCGCCCATTACCACCTCGACCAACTGACAGCCATCCTCGACCACAATACGCTTCAGATCTCCGGAAGGACTGCCGAAGTTTGCAGCCCCCACCCCATAGACGACAAATTCCGTGCTTTCGGCTGGAACGTGGAAAGAGTCGACGGCCACGATATCTCTTCCCTCCGGGTTATGCTCAACCAGGCACCCCTGAAACCGGGAAAACCTTCTCTGATCATCGCTGACACCATCAAGGGAAAAGGGGTCAGCTTCATGGAAGACCAAAAAAAATGGCATCATAGCGTTCCTTCCGACGACGAGTATGAAACCGCTATCCGGGAACTTCACGCCCTGCTTGAAGTATTATCCCGTTAATAGCTTCTAATAAACGAATTACAATAATAAAAACCATAAAAAACAGTGTATCATAATGAACCGTACCGAACCGCCTATCGTCGGGAAAACCAACCTGGAGGTTTTTGCTGAAACCCTGATGGAACTGGCAGAGACCGATCCGGACCTTCTGGTGGTGACCAGCGATTCCCGTGGATCGGGGAAACTGGTTCCCTTTGCGGAGCGGTTTCCCGGCCAGCTGGTAGAGGTGGGGATTGCCGAACAAAACCTTGTAGGTGTGGCAGCAGGTTTGGCCTCCACCGGTAAAAGGGTATTTGCCGTTTCTCCGGCCTGTTTCCTGGCCACCCGGGCCCTGGAGCAAATCAAAAACGACGTTGCCTACTCCGGATTTCCGGTCACCCTGGTGGGGATCAGTGCCGGTGTCAGTTACGGGGCTTTGGGTTCCACCCACCATTCCCTGCACGATGTGGCAGCCCTGCGGGCTATCCCCGGCGTGGTCATCATGGTACCTGCCGACAATTTCGAAACCCGCGGGGCCGTCAGGGCAGCTGCCGCCTCTTCCCTGCCCTGCTTCCTGAAACTGGGTAAAAAACCGATGCCCCACCTCCATGCACCCGGCGATCCTTTTGAGCCGGGTAAAGCATCCCTGATCCTCGAAGGTGCCGACGTGGCTATCATTGCCTGCGGCGAAACTGTGGCCCCTGCCGTCGGGGCTGCCCGCCTGCTCCACAGCCGGAACATCGCTGCCAGGGTGGTCAGCATGCATACCCTCCGCCCCCTCGATACGGAAACCCTCACCCGTGCAGCCCGGGAGTGCCGCGCCATCATCACCGCTGAAGAACACAGCCTTCACGGCGGACTGGGCGAAGCCTGCGCCTCCTTCCTCATGGAAAACCGACTCTTCGTACCATTTGCCAAAACCGGTATTCCCGACCAGGATACCGTCACCGGTTCGCAAAGCGACATCTTCACCCATTACGGACTCTCACCACAGGGGCTTCTCGAAAAAGCCCTGGCACTGCTGAACTTCACCGGTTAAACACACCGAACCTGTTAACACATCTTTCTTGTAGTATATCGCTGATATGTAGCCGCTATGCCCAGAATCCTTTTCCGCTTGCTGCTGTTCTCTCTGGTTCTTCCTTCCCTGATGGGTGCCTGCACCCACCGCCAAAAACAGGACCCCGGGAAAATCGCCGTCGTCATCTCCACGCTGAACAATCCCTGGTTTGTCGTACTGGGCGAATCAGCCGCCGGAAAGGCCCGCGAACTGGGTTACCAGGCAGTCATTTTCGACTCCCAGAACAACTCCGCCCGTGAAGCTGAACATTTCGACAACCTTATCGCTATGGGCTACCAGGCTGTTCTTTTCAACCCCACCGATGCAGAAGGCTCAGTACGCAATGTCGTGAGGGCTAAAGAGGCCGGTATCCCCACCTTTTGCATGGACCGCGAAATCAACTCCCGCGATGCGGCTACCACCCAGTTGCTTTCCGACAACTTCACAGGCTGCGTTAAGCTGGGACAGTACTTCGTGAAAAGCATGAACCAGCAAGGCAACTATGTGGAAATCCTCGGTATTGTGGGCGACAACAATACATGGAACCGCTCCAACGGATTTCACAGTGTTGTGGATGAATTTCCAGGACTCAAGATGGTAGCGCGGCAAAGTGCCGATTTCGACCGTAACAAAGCCATGGAGGTTATGGAATCCATCATGCAGGCCCAACCGGATATAGACGCCGTTTTCTGCGGTAACGACGCCATGGCCCTGGGTGCTTACCAGGCGATCCTCTCTGCCGGAAAAGCCGGAAAAATAAAGGTTTTTGGCTTCGATGGCTCCGACGATGCCATCCAGGCTATCGCCACCGGAAAAATCGAAGCTACCGTGATGCAATTCCCCGTCCTCATGGCCCGCCAGTCTGCCGTCCTCGCCGACGAATTCATAAGAGGCCGCCGGAACTTCGACACCAGAACCCCCGTAGAAGTCGAACTCGTGAACCCTGCCAACGTCAGCGAATACCTGAACCTCAAACCCTGACCTTCTATGAAAAAATGGTGGAAAATATTCCTGGCCTTCCTCTCCTTCCTTCTGGTGCTGTACCTCTCCCTCGATATCCGGAGACTGGAAGACTCTAACCAGGGCCGGCTATCCGGTGCTTTCGACGCAAAATCCTATGTGGCCGATTTCTGGGAAAATAAACTTCCTCTTTGCATCGACAATGCCACCGACATTTCCCTCCTGGCTGAACAGCTCAGATCGAATCCGGACGCAGCTTTCAACAGCCATGGCCATAGCCTGGGCATCAGCAGTACCTACTACTTTTTCGTGAAGGGATCCGGTGTTATCGACACGATAACCAGCGAAAACGTGGTGATCTCGACTGGTTCCGGCACCCATGCCCGG
The DNA here is from genome assembly GCA_964650525.1 of uncultured Prolixibacteraceae bacterium. GTDB lineage: Bacteria > Bacteroidota > Bacteroidia > Bacteroidales > Prolixibacteraceae > UBA1413. The sequence continues at coordinate 73,570 of CAZYUA010000016.1, read as the reverse complement.
CTGGCAACGTTGTATGTTTTCGGAAATGCGGTGCGCGATGGCTCCGGAATGGTCGACATCAACGGATTCCTGAACATGATGGACTTTAACCAGGTATCGGTGGAAATCAACAAACGGGTGAAACAAGAAATTATCGCAAAGAAGGTTCCGCAACTCCGTCCCGGACAAACCATCCGCTTCAAGGGAGCCGCAGAATTACACCGCAAAAAATTCAACCCTGATTTCATCCCGCTGATACCCGTTCAAATCATCACAGACGATGGCCCAAATCCCTGAAGCTCCCTCTCCGGTGCTGGAGGTACGGTCGGTATCGAAGGCCTTTTCAGGGAATTATGCCCTGGATTCGGTAAACCTGCAGGTCTATGCCGGGAAGGTTAACGCCATTGTGGGTGAAAACGGCGCCGGAAAATCAACGCTGATGAAAATCATCAGTGGAGAGTACAAAGGATTTACCGGTGAGGTTTTGCTGGATGGACAACCTGTCGGTTTTGCCGGTCCCCGTGAAGCGGAAGAGCATGGGGTGGTGATCATCCGACAGGAACTGAACCTGGTAGACCAGCTTTCGGTTGCTGAGAACATTTTCCTTGGCCGCGAGCCCCTCACCCCCCTGGGGCTGGTCGACTACCGGGAAATGAACCGTCAAACCGCTCTCCTTCTGAATCGGCTTCACCTCGAGACAGATCCTGCAACCCCCGTTTACCGGCTCCGGGTAGGCCAACAGCAACTGGTAGAAATTGCCCGCGCCCTCCACCTGCAATCCAGGGTGCTGATCATGGATGAGCCCACCTCGGCGATCAGCGACAAGGAAACCACCCTTTTGTTCAGGATCATCGGGGAACTTCGCGACAAGGGAGTAGCCATCGTCTACATCTCACACAAACTGGATGAGTTGTTCCGCATCGCCGACCGGGTTACAGCCCTCCGTGACGGGAAAAATGCCGGGGAAACGGAAATGAAAGAGGCTACTTCCGACAGTCTGATCCGCATGATGGTGGGCAGGAACATGACCTTCAGCCAGCGGCAGCCAAAACCGGCACTGGGTGATCCGTTGCTGGAGGTCGAAGGCCTCTCCTTCCGCAATCCCCTGATAAAGGATCAATACCTGGTCAGGAATGTCAGTTTTCAGCTTCATAAAGGGGAAATTTTGGGCATCAGCGGATTAATGGGCGCCGGCCGCACCGAATTGCTCGAAGCGCTCTTTGGCCTACACCCGGAATTCGTCACCGGGAAGATCACCATCGGACGAAAACCGGTCCGCATCCGTTCCGTATCTGACGCCATACGCGCCGGCATGGCCCTGGTGCCCGAAGACCGGAAACTTCAGGGCCTGGTACTGACTATGAGTGTCACCGAAAACAGCACCCTGGCAGTATTGAAACAGATGACCCGCCGGGGTCTCCTCGACCGCCGCAGGGAACTGGCTCTGAGCCGCGATATGGCCGGGAAACTGCACACCCGGCTTGCCTCTTTCGACATGGAGGTAAGAAAACTCAGCGGCGGTAACCAGCAAAAAGTGGTCCTCGGTAGATGGCTGGCCACCCATCCCCGGATCCTGCTCCTCGACGAGCCTACCCGCGGTATCGACATCGGCTCCAAAGCCGAGATTTATACCCTGATCAACGAACTTGCCGACCAGGGACTCGGCATTCTCCTGGTATCTTCGGAACTGCCTGAAATCTTGGCTCTTTCCGACCGCATCCTGGTGATTGCCGCTTCGCAAATCACCGCTGTGATGTCGCGCGAAGAGGCCACCGGCGAAGCCATTATGAAAGCAGCCATTGTCGAAAAATAACCAACCTGTTTACCAGGTGCGAAACGATCCTCTTGACCTATGAAGAAAAACCTGATTAAACAAAATCTCAGCAGGTTCCGGTCGGTGATAGCCCTGCTCCTGCTATGCGTGATCCTGGGTTTGCTTTCCGACCGGTTTCTCACAGCCGAAAACGGATGGAATGTAATGCGCCAGATATCGGTAAATGTGATTGTCTCCGTGGGCATGACCCTCGTGATCCTCACCGGGGGCATCGACCTGTCGGTGGGTTCGGTGCTGGCACTGAGCGGTGCCATCGCCGCCGGCATGTTGAAATTCGGTGCTGACATTCCTTCTCTGGAACTTTACGTGGGGTACACCCTTTTCGGGGCACTCCTGGGAGGATTAGCTACAGGATCGCTCATGGGATGGATCAACGGGCTGGCTATCACGCGGTTTAAGGTTCCCCCGTTTGTGGCCACCCTGGCCATGCTCACCATCGCCCGCGGACTCACCATGCTCTGGACCAAAGGATTCCCCATTACCAGCCTCGGGGATGACTTTTCCTTTATCGGAACCGGTTGGTTTCTGGGAATCCCCATGCCGGTATGGATATCGCTCATCCTTGTTGCCGCAGCCATCCTGCTTACCCGTAAAACCCGCCTCGGCCGGTATATTTACGCCATCGGGGGCAACGAAAAAGCTGCCGCGCTGGCGGGTATACCCATCCTGAAGATAAAAACTGTAGTGTACACCCTGGCAGGTGCCATGGCAGCCATCGGCGGGCTGATAGTCACCTCCCGCCTCGACTCAGCCCAACCCAATGCCGGAGCCAGTTACGAACTGGACTCCATAGCAGCAGTGGTGATTGGCGGAACCTCCCTCTCGGGAGGCAAAGGCACGATCCTGGGAACCGTCCAGGGAGCCCTGATCATCGGTGTACTCAACAACGGCCTCGTACTCCTTAACGTCTCCCCCTTCTGGCAGCAGGTCGTCAAGGGAATTGTCATCCTCCTGGCCGTCATCATCGAAAAATTCAACACCCGGAAAGAAGATTAATCCGGAAAAAACATTCTATTTTCACCCCTCCTATCTTAACGCTATGGCCGACGACAAACAGATCATTTTTTCGATGTTCCGGGTCAGCAAGACCTACCCGCCCAACAAAACGGTCATCAAAGACATCTCCCTCTCCTTTTTCCTGGGGGCTAAAATAGGGATCATCGGGTTGAACGGCAGCGGTAAGTCCACCCTACTGCGGATCATCGCTGGCACCGATACCTCCTTTAACGGGGAACTGGTGTTTTCGCCCGGCTACTCGGTGGGGTTGCTGGAACAGGAACCCCTTCTCGACGACACCAAAACAGTAAAGGAGGTGGTCCGGGAGGGCGTCCTGGAGGTCGCCGGCATCCTGGAGGCTTACGAACAGATCAACGAGCAGTTCGGGTTGCCCGAGGTATATGAGAACCCGGAGAAAATGGACAAACTGATAGCCGAGCAGGAGCGGCTGCAGGAGAAAATAGACCAGTACGATGCCTGGAATCTGGATACCCGGCTGGAACAGGCCATGGATGCACTCCAGTGCCCTCCCGACGATCAGCCGGTTAAAGAGCTCTCCGGGGGCGAACGGCGCCGGGTGGCCCTTTGCCGCCTGCTCCTGCGCGAACCGGATGTGCTGCTGCTCGACGAGCCTACCAACCACCTGGATGCAGAAAGCATCCTCTGGCTCGAAGAACACCTCCGGCAATACCGCGGTACCGTCATTTGCATCACCCACGACCGGTATTTTCTCGACAAGGTGGCCGGGTGGATCCTGGAACTCGACCGCGGCCAGGGCATCCCCTGGAAAGGAAACTACACTTCCTGGCTGGAACAAAAAGCCAAACGCCTGGAACTCGAAGAAAAAGGCGTCTCCAAAAGGAGAAAAACTCTGGAACGGGAACTCGAATGGGTCCGCATGTCACCCAAAGCAAGGCAAGCCAAATCAAAAGCCCGCCTCTCAGCCTACGACCGGCTGCTGAACGAAGATGTCAGGCAAAAAGAAGAAAAATTGGAATTGTACATCCCTAACGGCCCCCGCCTGGGGAACAAAGTCATCCGTATGCAGGGCGTCTCCAAAAGCCTGGGTGACCGGATGCTCTTCCAGAATCTCGATTTTGACCTTCCCCCGAACGGAATTATCGGCGTGATCGGTCCCAACGGCGCCGGGAAAACCACACTTTTCCGCCTGATCATGAAACAACTGACGCCCGACACCGGTACCATCGAAACCGGGGAAACCGTGGTCATCAGCTATGTGGACCAGAGCCATCAGGCCATCGATCCTGCCAGGTCGGTATTTGAAGTGATCTCGGGAGGCAACGAAACGATGATGCTGGGTGGGAGGATGGTCAACGCCCGGGCTTATGTGGCCCGGTTCAATTTCTCGGGCTCCGACCAGGAAAAAAAATGCGGAGTCCTCTCCGGCGGCGAACGCAACCGACTTCACCTGGCAATGGCACTGAAAGGAGAAGGCAATGTGATCCTGCTCGACGAACCTACCAACGACATCGATGTCAACACGCTCCGCGCACTGGAAGAAGGCCTGGAGAGCTTTGCAGGCTGCGCCGTGGTCATCAGCCATGACCGATGGTTCCTCGACCGCATTGCCACCCACATCCTCGCCTTCGAAGGCGACGCCACCGTATGCTTCTTCGAAGGTTCCTTTTCAGAATACGAGGAAAACCGTAAAAAACGCCTCGGCGATGCAACCCCCAAACGGTTCAGGTACAGGAAACTCGTGAAATGACGTTCACGGCATTTCCTGCTTCCCGGAACTATTCGTAAGGCTTACGATTCCTGGTTGTCCCTGGTCCTTCGCCGGTTGCAGGGCTACCTGTAAGTGCCTTCCGATCCGCCATCCGGTTATTTAAGGGTCACCTGCCTGGTCAGCCTGATATCGCCTGCCGATGCCCCGACCAGAAGCTCCACCCTTCCGGGATCATCCTCCCAGGCATCCCGGGCTTCATTCCAGTACCGGAGATCACGGATGGGTATGTCAAGGGTGACTTTTTTCGATTCCCCGGCTGCCAAAGGAACCCTCATAAAGGCCTTAAGCTCCTTTTGCGGCCACACAACCTCAGAGTCCATCCGGCGGACATACGCCTGAACCACCTCTTCAGCTGACACATCCCCACTATTTTTCAATTGGAAGGTTAGCCGGATGACGTCGGAAGTACGGTAACGGTTTTTGCTGGTTTTGAGATTGGAATACCCAAAGGAGGAATACGTGAGGCCATGTCCGAAAGGATACATCACGGCGATCTCTTTCGTGTCGTACCAGCGGTATCCGACCAGCGATTCTTCGGAATAGAGCGCCACATTAGGATCTGTTTTCAGGGCTTGTTCCCTTCTGGATGCGGCGTGCACAGCCGTGTCGGTTTCCGAGACCAGGCTGGCAAAAATGTCGGCGTTCTGTACCCCTTGCGGATAGTTACCCAGCGCGTAGGCAGGCGAATCTTCCAGTTTTACAGGCAGGGTAAAAGGCAGGCGCCCGCTGGGAGAGACCGTTCCCAGGAGGATATCGGCCAGGGCATGGCCTCCTTCTGAGCCATTAAACCAGGATAGGAGCAATGCCTTTGAAAGAGGCTGCACTACCCTCAGGTCGTTGGGAGCGCCGCTGGTCAGAACCGTGATAAGAGCAGGATTCACTCGGGCAATTTTTTGAATCAGCGAATCCTGCCCATAAGGAAGGAAGAGTTCCTTCCTGTCGGTGCCTTCCGTTTCGACCGTGCGGTTATTGCCGCCGACAAACAGGACGAAACGGGCTTTAGAGGCAACTTCCATCGCTTCCTCAGCCAGTTTCCGGGCTGTGAGTTCCCGCTCCCGGGCTTCTTTCTCCCGCTCTTCGGGGGTTCTTCGCCTGAACCTGCTTCCAAAACCGGTCTCCGCCGGTTCGTATCCCGGAGCATACAGGATTTCAGCCTTGTCGCCGATCCGGTGTTTCAATCCTTCGAGGGGGGTAATTTCATACAGGGTTTTCACACCGGCACCCAGTCCTCCGGTGGCCATGGTCTGCATGGCGTTGGCTCCGATAACGGCAATCACCGGCTTGTTGTCCAGCTTCAGGGGGAGAATGCCTTCGTTTTTCAGTAAAACTACCGATCGGGAAGCCACATCATATGCAATCTTCTGAACGGCAGGCTGTGAAGTCATCACCTTGTTGGCCTGGTCTTCCGGCACTGGTTGTATGGCCAGCCTCACCCGCAGGATTTCCCGCACCCGCCGGTTGATGATTTCTTCTGTCACCAGCCCCGCCTTTACCGAATCCAGCAGAGGCTGTCCGAAATATCTTTTATCGGGCATCTCAACATTCAATCCGTTTCTGATGGCATGCACCGTGCTGTGGGTACCACCCCAGTCGGAGATGACCATCCCGGCAAAACCCCACTCATTCCGCAAAATCTGGTTGAGGAGCCGGTCATTTTCAGCACACCACCATCCGTCGACCTTGTTATAAGCTGCCATGACTCCGTAAGCATCGGCTTCTTCGACGGCCGCCCGGAAAGGGGGCAGATAGATCTCTCGCATAGCCCTTTCGCCCACCCTGACATCCACGGTTCCGCGGTTGTTTTCCTGGTTGTTCAGGGCAAAATGTTTCAGGCATACCGCCACGCCATGATCCTGCACCCCCCGGGTGTACCCTGCGGCCATCCGGGCGCTCAGAAAGGGATCTTCGCTTAAATACTCATAGGTTCTTCCACCCGTGGGAATACGCTGTATGTTAATGGCCGGTGCCAGCACCATGTCTTTGCCGCGCAGGCGGGCCTCCTGAGCCAGCCCGCTACCGTAAGCATAGGCCATCGAAGGGCACCAGGTGGCTGCCAGCGCCGAGCCGGTAGGGAAAAAGGTGGCTTTGTCATTTTCCCAACCCAGGGGCATCCATCCGTTGGGCTGCATCTCCTCGCGGATCCCAAAGGGCCCGTCGGCATATTTCATGTCGGCAATATTCAGCCTTTCCACTCCACTGGAGACAAACATATGCTTGGCATGAAGCATGTCCACTTTTTCTTCAAGGGTCATCCGGCTGATGATTCCGTCGATTTGCTGATCATACTTCAGCAGCGCTGACTGGCGCACCTGGGCAACAGTCCCGCCGGCCACTAACAGTACCATAGCCGTAAGGGTAAGGTGATTCTTCATATACAATTTGGTTTTACTATAGTATGTACGCTGATGGAAAGTCCTGATTGTGGCAGGTTTCCGCATCGTTATACGCACGGTGGGGAGGTTCCTGCCCTGCCCGCGCCATCCTGTTGCGGATCGCGGTAGTCCCGGCTGCTGCCGGCGGATAATCCGTGGCCGCTCACAAATGGGTCCTGGCAAACGGCACCACACCCTGGCTGGCAAAATCTCCCCCAAGGTATTTAAAAATTCCCGTAATCGCGATCATCGCTGCATTATCCATGGTATATTTTATCTCGGGGATGAAAACATTCCATTTCCGCCTGGCAGCCTCCGCATGCAAGGCATCCCGGAGCCCGGAATTGGCAGAGACTCCCCCGGCAATGGCGATTTCCCGGATGCCGGTCTCCCTGGCAGCCTTCACCAGCTTCTGAAGGAGAATCTCTACGATGGTCCGCTGAAGCGAGGCAGCCAGATCGGCTTTGTTGTGCTCAATAAAACCGGCGTCCTCTTTTAGCCGGTCCCTGAGAAAATAGAGAAAGTTGGTCTTGAGTCCGCTGAAACTATAGTCCAGCCCCCGGATCAGCGGTTTGGTAAACGAAAAACGGCCGGAATCACCCTCTTTCGACAGTCTGTCTATATGGGGCCCGCCGGGATAAGGAAGCCCCATCACTTTGGCGCATTTGTCAAACGCCTCTCCGGCCGCATCGTCGATGGTCTGGCCTATTACCTCCATGTCCAGGTAGTCGTTGACCCGGATGATCTGCGAATTGCCCCCGGAAACCAGAAGACAGAGAAAGGGAAAAACGGGGGTGCGGCATTCCTTGCCGGGCTCCCTGAGGAAAAGTGCCAGGACGTGGGCCTGCAGATGGTTCACCTCGATGAGGGGAATTCCCCGTGCCAGCGTAAAGCCCTTGGCAAAAGAGGTACCCACCAGCAACGAGCCCAGCAAACCGGGACCACGGGTGAAAGCCACGGCTGCCAGCTGTTCCTTCCTGACTCCCGCCTGCCGCAATGCCACATCCACCACCGGGATGATGTTCTGCTGATGCGCCCGGGAGGCCAGCTCCGGAACCACCCCCCCATACGCTTCATGGACCTGCTGTCCGGCCGTCACATTCGACAGTACGGTATTATGGCACACCACTGCCGCACTGGTATCATCGCACGACGACTCTATACCCAGTACAAAAAGGTCTCCTCGGTCAGAATATCTCATCCCGGTCACCGTTTTTTTATTAACCCTTCCTTTTCAGGGAGTTTTGTATAATTTTGTGAAAAAGCAAAAGTATTAAAAAAGGCTGGAAAATAGTGCTCATCTTCCTGACAGTGGTCGTCATGTCGCTGGCAGTTCTCTTTGTAGCCCTTCAAAGCCGGAGGGTCCAGCTGTTTATCACCCAAAGATTCACCACTTTCCTGGCCAACAACAGCGACCTGAAGATCCATGTTGAAACGGTGAACCTCTCGCTTTTCGGCAAACTGGTCCTGGGCAACCTATGGCTGGAAGACCAGGCCGGCGACACTCTGGCTTCTGCCGGCCAGGTGACACTCCATCTGGGCAAACTCAACCTGCGCCACAAACAGGGTCATTTTGACCTCATTACCATCGAAAAGGCCCGGGTCAACATCCGGAAGGACGCATCCGGTGAATACAATTTCCGATTTCTGACCCGTCGTCAGACACCGGCCGACAGCCTGAACACAAACCCCTGGACCCTCTCCTGCCATACCTTCAGGATCCGAAAATCGGAATTCACCTACCTGGACCAGCGGGGTAATCCCCGCGAATACCGCGTGGACGACATCAACCTCCACATCGGGGATTTCTATCTCGGCCCCGAAAATATGAACCTGAAGATCTCTTCCCTGACCCTGATCGATTCAAAAGGGTTTTACCTGGAAGACCTGACAGCCGATATAACCTCCGTGGCGGACACTTTTCATATCCGGAACATCGGGTTCCGCACCCTGAATTCTGTCGTCGACAGTGCTTCCCTAGTTCTGAAACAGGTAGCTCTCCCCGGCACCGGGGAACGCATCTCCGATTTCAGGTTGACGCTGCCTCCTGCCCGCCTCTCCATGAAAGACCTGGCCTTGTTCCTTCCCGCAGTGAAAGGCATGAACCAGGTTTTTGAAGTGTCGGGACTTTTCACCGGAAACCCCCGTAACCTGAAAGCCCGGAACCTGCTCATCCGCACCGGTACCAATACCTCCGTGGCCTGCGACCTGACGGTAAGCTCGTACGAAGAACTTTCAGAACCCTTTATTTTCCTCGACCTTAAACGATTCCGTACCGATTTCAGGGACCTGAGCCAGATCAGGCTGCCTTCACAATCCAAAGTCAACTATCTCCGGTTTCCCGATAACCTGTACCAAACCGGCACCATCAGCTATGAAGGCAACTTCACAGGATTTTTAAGCGACTTCGTAGCTTACGGAACCCTTCGCAGCCCCATGGGAACGGTAAAAACCGACCTTCTTTTTGCCCCGGCCGGGAATAACAGACTCCGGTTTGACGGGAAACTGGGAACCTCCGACTTTGAGCTGGGAAAACTGCTCCGCACCAGCCAGATCGGCGAAGTGTCCCTTAACGGAATGGTGAAAGGTTTCCTGAACCAAAACGGCACAAGCCTGGATGCCACCTTCGATGGGGTCGTTTCCAGCCTCCGTGCCTATCAATACACCTATCACAACCTCCTGCTCGACGGAAAAATCGAAAACAGGAAATTTGACGGAAATGTGACCCTCGACGACCCCAACCTGAAACTGAATTTCTCGGGGGTCCTCAACCTGAATGAGAAAACCCCGGAATTCGACTTTATCCTGAACCTGCAGAAAGCAGACCTGGTGGCCTTGCAGCTGGATTCCCGGTCAACAGAAAGCGATCTCTCTTTCGAGATGACTGCCAACTTCTCGGGCAGCAGTTTCGACAGTTTCGAGGGACTGGTGCAGGTCTACAATGGCAGCTACCAAAACCAGAACGGACAGATGGAGTTTGCCAGCCTTACGGTAAGCACCAGCCTGAATGAGGAGAGCAGCCGCATTAATCTGTATTCCGACTATCTTGACGGCACCATTACGGGAGAATACCACCTGGGCTATCTTCCTCAATCCTTCCGTCAGGTGGTGGCCGCTTATCTTCCTGCCTTTGCCCCCGGCGCCGGTGAGACCCCGGTGAGCATCGCTGCCAATAAATTCGGATTCAGCTTTGACGTCAGGAACCTGGACGAGCTGACAGCCGTGTTTCTGCCCGATCTGAAAGTCACTGGGCCTTTTGCCATCCACGGAAAAATCGATTCAGGAGACTCCGGGCTGGAACTGTTCGGGAAGATCCCCTCTCTGACTTACCAGGATATGGCGTTCGATAACCTGGAGTTCCGCCTCTCCCCGGAAAACAGAAAATTATTCTCAGACATTACCCTGGACAGGGCTCACCTGGCCAATCAAACCGACCTTTTCAACATCAGCCTGGAAGCCACGGCTGGCGGAGACATCGTCGGCACACGCATCGGGTGGGATAACCGCAAGAAACTTACCTATAAGGGGGAGATTGAATCGGAATTCCTGTTCACCCGCATGGAGGGAAGGGCAAAACCATTTACAGATATCCGTGTCAATCCCGCCACCATCATCCTGGCCGATAGTGCCTGGCAGTTGTCGCAGACCTCCCTCCGGATCGACACAACCTCAGTCAACATTCAGGGATTTTCGTTCAGCAACGGCAACCAAAAGATCGCCATCAACGGAAAGATCTCCACCAATCCGGAAGAACAGCTACGCATCGATCTGCAAAATATAGGGCTTCCCTCCGCTGCATATTACCTGGGGTTACGCGACGAAATGAAAGGTACATTCAACGGGAGCATATCGCTTTCCGATCTATACAAGGACCGGTTGTTCCGCTCCGACCTCAGGCTCGACGGTCTTGAATTCCGCAACCAGGGCATCGGCGATGTCAGCCTTTTCAGCCACTGGGACAGCGAAACCAGGCTGATGAACGGGGAACTCACCATCGAAAAAAACGGCAAATTAGAGCTCCTGGCAAAGGGATCCATGGACCCGCGGACTACCCATATGGATTTCACCTTCGACTTTGAAAACCAGCCGCTGGTAATCCTGAATACGGTTATCACCGACGTGCTGACCGGATTTTACGGCTACGGCAGCGGAAAGATCCGTCTGCAGGGCACACCGGAAAAAATTCTTCTCGACGGTGCCGTCTTTTGCCGGGATGCCGGACTGACAGTCGGATACACCCAGGTGACCTACGAACTGAACGACTCCGTGCACTTTGCCGGCGACAAAATTATTTTCGATAACATCCGTTTCAGGGACCGGCAGGGCAACCGGGGCCTTTTTACCGGCACCATCCGCCACGACAGCTTCCAGAATATGGATTTCGACCTTCACCTGTCGACAGGAAAGATCCTGGCCATGAACACTACCGCCAAAAGCAGCGAACAATTTTACGGGAAGGTGGTAGCTGCCGGCAATATTACCATTACCGGGCATGGATCGGATGTTTTACTGGCAGGGGAGGCAACCTCGCTGCCGGAAACTGCGGGGACCATTGTGCTCAGCGATGATGCCGAGGTCACGCGTTACGATTTTGTGCGCTTTGTCTCCCCCGACACGGGCAGGGTAACCGCACCCGTTGTGGCCCGCACTCCACCCTCCAGCGGATTTGAAATGGACCTTCTGATGCATGTGACCCCGGATGCCAGGGTCCAGATGATTTACAATACCCAGATCAGCGACCTCATCAGCGGCCAGGGCGAAGGAACCCTCCGTTTCCGGATGGATAAGGCCGGAAACATCTTCCTCTCCGGGAACCTGGACCTTACACAGGGCGAATACCTCTTTACTGTCCAGGATGTAATCAACAAACGATTCGTGGTGGAACCGGGGGGTTCGGTAACCTGGTCGGGCGACCCCTATAATGCGGTCATCGACCTCAAGGCTGTCTATAAGCTGAAGGCCTCCCTGTATGAGCTGATGGCAGGAACTTCAGAAAACGCGGGTTCTAACCAGCGGGTTCCCGTGGAGTGCAAGATCCTCCTGACCGGAGACCTCATCAGCCCCGACATCGGTTTCGACATTGTATTTCCCGACCTGGAAGCCCGGCTCCGCGATGAAATGCAGCAATTCTTCACCACCCAGGAGGACCTGAACCGGCAGATGCTGTCGCTGCTGGTCCTCGGAAGGTTCTACACCCCTGAATATATCCGGGGAAACTATGAGCCCACCACCGGCTCCCTGATCGGGAGCACGGCCAGTGACCTCTTCTCTAACCAGCTCAGCAACTGGCTCTCCCGGATCAACAAAGATGTGGATGTGGGCTTCAACTACCGCCCGGGGAACCAGATTACAGGCGATGAAATCGAACTGGCACTGAGCACCCAGATTTTTAACGACCGGGTGACCATCAACGGGAACATCGCCAACAATACCAATCCCACCAGTATGAACAACAGCGAACTGGTGGGTGATTTCGAAATTAACGTGAAGCTCACCCCCAGCGGTAAGCTCCAGCTGAAAGCCTATAACCGGTCGAACAACAACCTGATCTACGAAACGGCTCCCTACACCCAGGGTCTGGGGCTCAGTTACAAGGAGAATTTCGATACCACCCGGGAGTTTTGGCAGAAGTTCCTGACGCTGTTCCGCAAGCCCGGTAAGCGGGCGGAACCGGCTGCGACACCCTGATCAACCGTCCGGGGTTACCCGAAATTGCTAACTGCACTTTACAATCTGGCACTAAAAAAGCCACCCGGGTCAGAATACTGCCCGGGTGGCTTTTTTAGGTTTTTGTTCTTATCGGTTGGCTTTGATGTTAGCCTGTGCTGCAGCCACCCGGGCAATGGGCACCCGGTAGGGAGAGCAGCTCACATAATCCATGCCTACGCTGTCGCAGAACTCCACGGATGAGGGCTCGCCCCCGTGTTCACCGCAGATCCCCACTTTCAGCTTCGGGCGGGCGGTGCGGCCTTTGACAACCCCCATGTGGATCAGTTGTCCCACCCCCTCCTGGTCGAGAACCTGGAACGGATCGTTCTTCAGGATCCCGGCATCCACATAGATAGGAAGAAACTTCCCGGCATCGTCGCGTGAGTAGCCAAAGGTCATCTGCGTCAGGTCGTTGGTGCCGAAGGAGAAGAATTCGGCCACGTGGGCCACCTTGTCGGCAGTAAGGGCTGCCCGAGGTACTTCGATCATGGTGCCGGTTAAAAATTCGACCCGGGTACCCTTCTCGGCAAATACCATCTCAGCGGTCTCCTTGATGATTTTTACCTGGTTTTCGAGTTCCTTGACCGTACCGATCAGGGGAACCATGATTTCGGGCAGTACCGAGACCCCCTTCATTTTGAGGTTTACGGCCGCTTCCAGGATAGCACGGGCCTGCATCTCGGTGATCTCCGGGTAGGTGATGCCCAGACGGCATCCGCGGTGACCCAGCATCGGGTTGAATTCGTGGAGCGAATCCACCTTGTGTCTGATCTCCTCCAGGGTGATTCCCAAATCCTCGGCCAGCTCTATCTGCTGCGGTTCTTCGTGGGGAACAAATTCGTGCAGCGGCGGGTCCAGAAGGCGGATGGTCACCCCATAGCCTTCCATAGCCTCGAGGATTCCCTCAAAATCGGACCGCTGGTAAGGCAGCAGCTTGGCCAGGGCCTTGCGGCGCGATTCCACATCGCTGGCGAGGATCATCTCGCGCATGGCCTTGATCCTTTCCCCTTCGAAAAACATATGCTCAGTGCGTGTGAGGCCTATTCCCTTTGCGCCAAAGCCACGGGCTACCTGAGCATCGTGGGGGGTGTCCGCATTGGTACGCACACTCATCCGCGTATGCTTTTCCGCCAGATCCATGATCTTGCCAAAATCCCCGCTCATACCCGGATTCATGGTTTTGACCTTTCCTTCGTAGATCTCACCCCGGGTACCATTCAGCGAAATCCAGTCCCCTTCGTGGAACACCTTGCCGCCAATGGTCATCGTGCGGGTTTTGTAGTTTATATTGATAGCCCCGGCACCTGAAACACAGCATTTCCCCATACCGCGGGCTACCACAGCCGCATGCGAGGTCATCCCTCCGCGGGCCGTCAGGATACCCTGGGCGATGTGCATCCCTTCCAGGTCTTCAGGTGAAGTTTCGATCCTGACAAGAATCGACTTGGGATAGTTGACCGCCTCGTCGGCGAAAAATACGATCTGGCCAGTGGCAGCTCCCGGTGAGGCCGGCAATCCTTTAGCCAGGGATTTGATTTTCTTAAGCTCCGCATCGTCGAAAACGGGATGCAACAACTCGTCCAGCTTGTTGGGTTCTATACGCAGCAAGGCGGTCTTTTCGTCGATCTTTCCTTCACTCAACATATCAACGGCGATCTTCACCATGGCCGCGCCGGTACGTTTGCCGTTCCGGGTTTGCAGCAGCCAGAGCTTTCCCTCCTGGATGGTGAATTCCAGGTCTTGCATGTCGCGGTTGTGGTTTTCCAGTTTCTGCTGGGTTTCAAACAGCTGCCGGTAAATCTCAGGCATGGCTTCTTCCAGGGAAGGATATTGCGATTTGCGCACCTCTTCGGTAACACCTGCCAGCTCGGCCCAGCGCAGTGATCCCGTCAGGGTGATCTGCTGCGGTGTCCGGATCCCCGCCACCACATCTTCGCCCTGGGCATTGATCAGGTACTCTCCGTTGAACAGGTTTTCACCGGTGCCGGCATCGCGGGTGAAAGCCACCCCTGTAGCAGAACTCTGGCCCATATTGCCGAAAACCATAGCCTGCACATTGACAGCCGTACCCCATTCGTCGGGAATCTGGTTCAGCCGGCGGTAAAAAATGGCTCTGTCGTTGTTCCAGCTGTTGAAAACGGCGGCAATGGCACCCCATAGCTGCTCCCAGGGATCGGTGGGAAAAGTCCGGCCTGTGACACTGTACACGGCAGCCTTAAACCGCCTCACCAGCTCCTTCAGGTCACTGGTGATGAACTCGGTATCCAGGTGAATTCCCCGTTCGGCCTTCAGCCCTTCGATGATCTCCTCAAACGGATCGATGGCCTCCTTGCTGTGGGGTTTCATATCCAGGACCACATCGCCGTACATCTGCACAAACCGGCGGTAGGAGTCCCAGGCAAACCGTTCGTTTCCCGATTTCCGGGCAATGCCTTCCACCGCATCATCGTTAAGCCCCAGGTTCAGCACCGTGTCCATCATCCCGGGCATCGAAGCCCTGGCCCCCGACCGCACCGACACCAGGCAGGGATTCTCCTTGTTGCCCCAAACCGTACCGGTAAGCTTCTCTATCATCGACACGGCAGCTTCCACCTCTTTCCGGATAAGCCCGAAGGCTGCCTCACGTCCCTGCTCGTTGTAAAGGGTACACACCTCGGTGGTAATCGTGAATCCCGGAGGCACCGGCACACCGATAAGGTTCATCTCTGCCAGGTTGGCGCCCTTGCCACCCAGCAACTCTTTCATGTTGGCTTTCCCCTCGGCCTTCCCCGCGCCGAAGGTATACACATACTTTGTCATAAATCTGCTGTTTTTATTAATGTTTGTATTGATTCAAAAACCGGGGGGCTAAAGTACTATTTTTTTTATTCTATACCGGCTCTTCCCGGGACGAAATCACCTTCCACCCGGCAATTTCCATTGCCGGCAAGGGTTCACCTGCATGCCTGACCTGGAAAGGAAAAAAGATTTCCTTAACAATCTTTAACTTTGATTACCAGTCCTTAACTAAAATAGGTCGTAATTTTGTAAAGAGTAAGCAAGAGCAAAATTTTTTCATAGAAAGGTTTGGTTAGGTTAAAAAAAGAAGTTGCCGCCGGCAACTTCTTTTTTTGTTGTAGCATAGGACCAGGGTTACTGTCTCCCCGAAAAAAAGAGGTTCCGGCCTCTGATGAAACCGGAACCTCCCGCTATCAGGCAAAGAATCCTATTGTTTGATGATCTTGCCCATGAATTCGTTGTTGTCGGCAATCAGCCTCAGCAGATACATACCCGGTACCTGGCCCTTCAGGTCGATGTCGATGAGACCATCGGTGATATACTGCCTCTGGAACACCACCGCCCCGGCCATATTGTACACCACGGCCGTGACCTGAGGATTGTTCAGGTAGGTGATTTTGGCTTTCACATCTCCCTGCGTCGGGTTGGGATAGAAGGTCACATCCAGCGGCTGGTAGACGGTGCCATCCACGCCAGCCAGAAGATCGGCTTCGCCGCTCTTCAGCGGGTAGCGGACAATCACGGTAATATTACATTGCGTCGGATTCCCGCTCGAATCGACAGCCTTCACCCACTCGGTGTTGGTACCCCAGTCCTGGTTGGTGAAAATGGTCTGCGAGAAGGTCACCGTGATGCTTCCGTCGGCCACATTGTCGCAGTTGTCGGTGATGGTATTTTTGATCTTGGCCTGCGGCAGAGTGCCTCTCCACACCTGGTGTCCGCTGGCCAGGGTCGTTAACTTCAGCGTTACAATGTAAGTCGCACCGCAGGCCCCGATCTTCGGAGACTCATCATCGGCGACTGTTACGGTAAACTGATCGGTAGCCGTGTGACCCGGAGGATCGGTTACGACATAATCGACCGTGTTTACCCCCTTGGGATAGACAAACTCACCAATCTGTCCTGTACCCGAAACCGTAGACAGGTCAGGTTTGGTAATGGTCCAGGTCAGTACGGCCGAGCAGTTATCTCCGAAATCAGCCAGAGGAACGGTTCCTGTGTAAGCGCAATCATAGAGGCCCAGGTCATCCTCACTGGTGGTGTAGGCCTGGTCGTCGGTCGGCTCAATCCAGGGATCCTCCGCATCGATCACGGTAACCGTAAAACTGCAGGTGGCTGTATTTCCCCCGGCATCGGTCGCTTTGAAGGTGTTAACCGTTTGCCCGACCGGAAATTCTGAACCGGACTCCAGACCTCCAATCTGCTCTAATGTAACATTATGGCTGTCAAATACCACATTGCCGTAAAGGGTTGAAAAGGAAGTGGCGTTTCCAGGTTCACCAAATATGTCAGGACTGAAATATCCTGAAAATCCGATGCCACCTCTTACAAACAGGAGGCCTGCAGGATCGGAAAAAGGATTCGGCCCGGTATAACCCGCGCGTTCATAAGCTACCGGACCGGCCGGATAGCCAAGTGGAGCTGTTATGTAGACCCCTCTTACCTCGCCCGGGGTAAGGGTGAGGGGAGTGGTAAGCTCAATGTCGATAAAACTGAGTCCGGAGACCGCAGGAACCGGAATGGTTGTATTCACTGACCATTGAGAAGCGTCAAAATAATTGGGAACATAAGAACCCGGATTATCCATGACCATCACGTCAAAATACGTCTCTGCATTTCCATAATGAGCAGTCCGGATGCTTTTGACAACAAGAGGTTGGGCAGAGTGGTTCTCAATGTCAAACATAATCCCTCTCTGACCATTATTAGTCCAGGGCTGGTCCTCATTCGAGGCAACTCCCGCCTTCAAGCAGTTATCCGTAACGGTAGGAAGGTCGAATTCAACCACAGCGGAGCATTCACCCGGATCGTTTTCTGCGGTCATGTCACCCGGACAGGTAATCACCGGGGGCCTTCTGTCCCTGGCTGTTACCGTAATCGAACAGGTTGTGGTGTTGCCTTCTGAATCGGTGGCCGTAAAGGTGACCGTGGTAGTTTCGCCGTGAGCCATGGACAATTTGGTCCCTGCAGGGGGGTCCATAGCCATGGTTACCGCACCGCCGCAATTGTCAGCTTCATTTGTGATGCTGTTAAGCAAGGCAGCGGGAATGGTAATCTGGCAATTCGCATCCAGGTTGTAGGTTTTATTGCCCGGGCATGTAAAGGTGGGCCCCTCTTTATCTTCCACGATTACATCAAAGCTGCAGGTGGCCGTTGCGCCTGTACCATCGGTGACCTGCCAGTTATTACTCGTGGTTCCTTCCGCGAAGGTGGTTCCGCTGGCCTGACCACTAAGCAAGGCCAGGGTGTAGGGCGGCGTACCTCCGGAAGGTACGGGATCATCGTATTCCACCACGGCACTGCAAAGTCCCTCGTCGTTGGCTACCGTCAGTTCTCCCGGACAGGTCAGCGCCAGAGGATTCTGGGGAGGGGTAAGCACCAGCCTGCCGTAGTCAATACTGGTAGCCCATTCAGACATAGCCGATCCATTCGTGTTGATGACAATCTGGACGGTGTTCTTCGCATTGTTGAGATTTACCAGCGAAGGATCAACGTTGAAAGTGGTGAGAGACCATGCATTATCGCTTCCATTCAAACGGCCCAGGTACGTGCCATTGAAGTAAACATCGTCGTACTCCCCAACATTCCAAAACAGAAACCGGACATTGCGGTCAACATCATAAGCATAGATCTGAAGCTGAACTGTATAGCCAATAAGAGAGGTTTCATCAATAAAAATATTGAACTCAACCGGATGAAAAGATACATCATTGTCCATGTAGACATCCATATCACCGTCTGCCACTCCACCACCTGCATTGTTTTCGTTGTCATCCGTAATTTCATGGGTTACCGACGACATTTCAACCGATAGATTCATCGGTGAGGCGCTCTTCAGCAGATCAGTGCGGGTACCGATCGGAAGGTCCCCTTCCTTCGGTTGTGCATACGCAGAACCTGCCAATATCATGGCGAACAACCCTACCATGATGAATTTTCCAAACTTAAAAGTAGATTTCATCATACCTGTAAAATTTAAATTAATGTTTCAATTGGTTATTAGAATAAATAAGTTAGTTAATGAAAATTCTTAATCAACATAAGATCCAAAATCGTAATTCAGAACAATGTACTCTAAACATTCAGGCGGGATCCCGGTTTATCTGCATTTTCTGCAAAGACCGTTTTGAAAAAGCAAATCATATGAATGCTTAATCGGGTAAAGTTACAGAATTTATTTTATTATTTGCAACTGTTTTTTTTATAAATATTGACAACCTGTTAAGTAGGAACCGCAGAAGACATGCAATATTGTTTATAACAATAATCCAAATTTTAATTTATTGTATATCTATAACTTACATCTAAAACCCGGGATAACCCCGAACTCTCCGTGCAAAGATAAAAAAATAAATAATACAAACTGCTCTTTTATTCCTGTTTTATTTTTGCACGTTGTTTGCGACAGATAATGGTCGCCGGTGTAATGGGTATGATAGAATTCAACATTTTCCAAATGTATAAAGTGTCTAAAAGTCACACTCCGTTAGACCAGAGTATCCTATTTCTTTGGCAATGCCGGCATAAAACCGGGAATCATCAACCTGTCCTGCTTTATGATGCGGCAACATTTTGAATTATCTTTGCGTTTGATAACTTTAACCGGTAAATTATCACCATTCCGTGGCTGATGAAGGAGCTACCCCTACGCAATCGGCAGGGAATCTTTGAAGGTCACATACTTACTTTTGCGCTGCATGAAATTGATTCATTTGTTCCTGGTTCTAATGTTGTGTACGCTTTCCCTGACAGCCCAGGACCGTATTACGGGGAAGGGTTTTGCCACGCGGTCTGAGGTGATCGCCCGGGAGGGTATGGCGGCCACCAGCCAGCCGCTGGCTACGCAGGTGGCCATCGACCTCCTGAAAGCCGGGGGAAGTGCCGTGGATGCCGCCATTGCCGCCAATGCCGTACTGGGGCTCATGGAGCCCACCGGCAACGGCATCGGCGGTGACCTCTTTGCCCTGGTCTGGGACGCCAAAACCGGAAAACTCCACGGACTCAACGCCAGTGGGCGCTCTCCCTACTCCCTGACCCGCGAAACCCTTATCCGGCAGGGGATCACCCGGATACCCCCGCATGGCCCTCTCCCCGTGTCGGTGCCCGGCTGCGTCGACGGATGGTTCGAACTCCACAGCCGCTTCGGGCGCCTCCCCATGGCCCAGCTCCTGGAACCCGCCATCCGGTACGCCCGGAATGGGTTCCCCGTATCCGAACTCATCGCCTACTATTGGGCTTCCAACGCCCGGGCCCTGCAGAAATACCCCGGCTTTGGAGAAATCTACCTACCTGACGGAAAAGCCCCCGGCAAAGGGGATATTTTCCGTAATCCCTTCCTGGCGGAGACCCTGGAAAAAATCGCTTCCGGCGGCAGGGAAATTTTTTACAAAGGGGAAATCGCCCGGAAAATCGTCGACTACATGCAGGAAAACGGGGGCTTCCTGGAGATGAGGGATTTCGAAGAGCACCGCTCCGAATGGGTGACGCCGGTTTCGGTGAATTACCGGGGGTATGATGTCTGGGAGCTGCCCCCCAACGGCCAGGGCATTGCCGCCTTACAGATGCTGAACATACTGGAATTGTACGACCTGCAGAAGATGGGATTCGGATCGGCAGAATACATCCACCTCTTCACCGAGGCAAAAAAACTTGCCTTTGAGGACCGTGCCCGCTACTATGCCGACCCTGATTTCAGCAAGGTACCGGTGGAGGAGCTCATCTCCAAAACGTACGCCCGGCAGCGGGCGGAGCTGATTAACCCCGCCAGGGCAGCCCGCAGCTATACCCCCGGCGAACTGGAACAGGGCAATACCATCTACCTGACCACCGCCGACAGCGAGGGGAACATGGTTTCGCTGATCCAGAGCAACTACCGGGGTATGGGTTCGGGGATGACACCCGGACACCTGGGGTTTGTGCTGCAGGACCGCGGGGAGATGTTCACCCTCGAAGAGGGCCATCCCAACGGGTATGCCCCCCATAAGCGGCCTTTCCACACCATCATCCCCGGATTTGTCACCAAAGAGGGGAAGCCTTTCCTCAGCTTCGGGGTAATGGGCGGCGCCATGCAACCCCAGGGACATGTACAGATCATCTGCAACATCGTAGACTTCGGCATGAATATCCAGGAGGCAGGCGATGCTCCCCGGATGCAGCATTCGGGTTCCAGTGAGCCTACCGGCGAAAAAATGGCGAACGGCGGCATTCTCACCCTCGAAACGGGCTTTGACTGGGAGACCATCCGTGCCCTCCTCCGCAGGGGCCATACCATCCAGTATGACCTGGGCGGGTATGGCGGATACCAGGCCATCGGCTTCGACCCCGACCGGGGAGTCTACTTTGGAGCCTCCGAGGCACGCAAAGACGGCCAGGCAGCCGGTTACTAACGGCTGTCTATTCTATTGCGTTACCAGAGGAAAAGGTTAGTCCATCCCGGGGCTGCGGCTCCTTTTATACAGGATACCCAACACTTTTACACTATGATAAGAAAGCTGTTATTCACCATTCTGGTTCTGACAGCCGCCCGGGCCACTCAGGGTCAGCAGCGGCAAGCCGCTTTTGAGATGAACCAGCGGCTGGGCAGGGGCATCAATATAGGGAACACCTTCGAAGCTCCGTCGGAAACTGCCTGGGGAAATCCGTGGAAACCGGAATATTTCAGGATCATCTCCGAACTGGGATTCCGGCATGTGCGGATTCCTGTCCGCTGGGAGACGGCAGCCCGCAGCAGCGCCATACCCCCGTACACCGTGGAGGCCTCCTTCCTGGCCCGGATCCGTCAGGTTGTCGACACGGCCCTGAAATACAGGCTTCATGCCATCATCAATATGCACCACCACGACTCCCTGTTTGCCCGTCCCGACCTTGAGAAAACCCGGTTTCTCGCCCAGTGGGACCAGATTGCCCGCTATTTCCGCGACTACCCCGACAGCCTCCTCTTTGAGATCCTCAACGAACCGCACGGTGACCTCACCCCCGAAAAGTGGAATCTCTTTTTCGCCGGCGCCCTGGCAGAGATCCGCAAAAGCAACCCCCACCGCTTTGTGCTGGCAGGTACCGCCGAATGGGGTGGTCTGGGAGGACTCAGTGCACTCCGGCTTCCTGAAGATGAAAGAATCATTCTGACCCTTCATTATTACAACCCCTTTCAGTTCACCCACCAGGGTGCCGAATGGTCAGACGGCTCTTCGGCATGGCTGGGGACCGAATGGCAGGATACAGAAGCAGAAAGGGAAACCGTCAGGAGTGAATTCCGGGCTGCAGCAGTCTTTTCGCAGACCCATCACATTCCGGTTCATATCGGGGAGTTCGGGGCTTACTCCAAAGCAGGCATGGACTCCAGGGTGCGGTGGACCACTTTCCTGGCCCGCTGGTTCGAGGAGCAGGGCTTCAGCTGGGCTTATTGGGAGTTCAGTGCCGGGTTCGGAATCTACAACCCGTCCACCCGCCTACTCTCCACCCCCCTGGTAAACGCCTTGTTGCACAATCCCTTGCCCTCCCCCACCCCGGTGCAGCTCACCCCCCTGTATACCAGCAACTTCAATAACGGCTTCGACGGCTGGTCCTTTTATGCCCAACAGGGGGCTGCCGGAACCCTTTCACGTAGCGGAGGCAAACTCGTCGTTTCACTGACCAGCGGAGGAACCGAAGGCTGGCACGCACAGCTTTCCCGGGGGAATATTTCGCTGGCTAAAGGGAAAAAGTACCAGGTGACCCTGAAAGTGGCTGCACCGGCTATCCGCCAGGCTGCCCTCTACCTCGGGAAAGCGGGCGGGGACTGGACAGCTTACAGCGGGTACAACACCTTCTCCTTTACCCCCGACGAAGTGGAGTTCGTGTTCACCTTTACTATGACCGGAGAAAATGACCCTGCCGCACGAATGGTCTTTGACCTGGGAAAAAGCAGCAGCGGCATTCAACTTTCCTCGGTGAAGATCGAAGAGGTACGTGTCCTCACTGCACCGGATGAATTCCTCAACCCCCTTCCCCTGATCTATCCCAATCCGGCGGATGAAAGGATCTTCTTCGGCAATACCGGACCGGGTGCACAAGTTGAAATCCTGACCCTGGAGGGTCGCTCCGTTTTCGCCACCGAAGCAGCCGGGAGCCAAACCTCTGCCGCTATCAGCCATCTTCCTGCAGCCACGTACCTGGTGGTGATCAGGGACGGACACAGAACCTCCACCCATAAAATCGTCGTTTTCTGATCTGAAAAGCAGGAGGTACGCAACTTCTCCCTTCCTGATTTCCTGAAAACACGGGAAAGGGTTTACTTTGCCCGAAAATTATGAGCATGGAATTACAGGCTGACCCGAAAGCCAAAGCGCTGATATTCGATCTGGACGGGACCCTTTCCGACTCGCTTCCGATCCACCTGGCCGTCTGGAACAGGATCGGCCGTTCGGTAGGATTTGTCTTCGACGAGCGCATGGTTTATGAGATGACGGGGATGCCGACCATAGCCTTTGCTCAAAAGATTGTGGAGGACAACCATCTGGCGGTGTCACCGTGGGAGTTGGTGGAGATCAAGCAGAAATCCTTCCTGGAGTCGGTACATCTGGTGAGGCCCATCGGTCAGGTGGTGAGCCTGGTGAGGCGGTACCACGGGGTGCTGCCCATGGCGGTGGGCACGGGAGCCAGCCGCCGGAGCGCCACCCTGCAACTGGAAGTGCTGGGTCTTACCGGTTGGTTTGAACCTGTTGTCACAGCCGATGATGTAACACACCACAAACCGGAGCCCGAAACTTTTCTGCGGTGTGCGGAGCTGATGCAGGTGGAGCCTGCCTTCTGCCAGGTATTTGAGGACGGCATTGCAGGGATGAAGGCCGCAGGGGCTGCCGGCATGATCGTCACCGACGTGAAACCTTATATCCGTTTCAATCCGGGGGCTCTGACTTCTGACACTATTTGATTATTTTCCTGAATTGATTCATAAGAACCTGATAATGAAGTGTATTTTTTTTAAATTTTTGCTTATTACCGCATGACCCCCTTTTTGAAAACTATGTTTTCCATTGCGTCCCGGAGGGACAACTTATTTCAGCCCAAGGCAACGCCTTGGGCTGGATTGAAAAAGGCATTCAGCCTTTCGTTCAGGGGATCTGACTGCTGGTGGTTTCAGTGTAAATTGCATTATTGAACAGGATTCTTTTCCCCCTTTACCTTATACCGCACTAAACGTCAGAAGGTAGGAGGTTTCCTGCCGTCAAAGCCTGTAGGGCTCAAAAGAGGCCAAGAAGTTTCACGATCATGGCAATAAGAGCCACAATCAGGAAATAACGGATCACCGTGTTGCTGCCGCGGAGGGTAAAACGGGCACCCAGCCAGGCTCCGCCCATACTTCCCAGCCCCATGACCATGCCGAAGCCCCAGGCTATCTGACTGCCTGTATAAAACACCACGACGGCAATCACGGTGTATACAAGAATGATCAATACTTTCAGTGCATTAGCCTTGACCATGCCATAGCCGCAACCTGCTACCAGCCCTGCCAGCAACATATAGCCGACGCCAACCTGCAGGAAGCCGCCGTAGATTCCGATAAGGAAAAAAATGGCGTATTGCCAGGGGCCCGGTTTGGCCTTTACGCTGTCAGCCCTGTTTTTGACCCACGCCCCGGGATTGAAAATCACCAGAACCAGAATCGCCATCATCAGCACGATGATGAAGACCCGGAGAAAATCCTCATTCACCCGGAGGGCCAGGAGGGCCCCCAACAGAGCCCCGGCAGCAGAAGGCAGCATCAGCCGCCAGCCTCTGCCCTCCGGCATGGCTTTGTTCCGGCTGAACGCTCGCACCCCGGAAATGCTCTGCATCAGGATGACCACCCGGTTGGTGCCGTTGGCAACGGAAGGAGGTAAACCCAGAAACATCAGCATCGGCAGCGTTATGGATGAGCCCCCGCCGGCAAACATGTTGACGAATCCGGCGGCAAAACCAACCGCCACAGCAGCCAGCAGGTAATACCACGGCGTCTCCGGGGGAATGAACACCATTTCGCGAAACAAAGCCAGCATATTGCTTACACAGAATATTTCCAATGACATTTATTGGTATCCTTTTTTCCGTATTTCCACGACTCCATTCCCGTTGGCCGGCATGTCGCGCAAACAAACGGGGATACCGGAAAAGGGCGGCTGGCCTGACCAGCCTGCTTCGTGCCTACCCCCTGCCAGATTCCTCTAATCCACAGGCTGGAGTGTGCAGGTGGAAGTTTCTCCGGTTACCAGGCATACAACGGCAGATCGTTCATCAGCCGGTGTACTTTTTCCTTTACCCTGACGGCGTACCCCTCCTCTTCGCAATGGGCAATAACGTCGTCGATAAGTTCCACGATCACGGGCATCAGGTCCTCCTTCACACCCCGGGTGGTGATGGCCGGTGTCCCGACCCTGATCCCGGAAGTCTGGAAGGGCGAGCGGCTGTCGAAAGGAACCATATTTTTATTGATGGTGATTTCTGCCAGCCCCAGGACGGCTTCCGCCTGTTTCCCGGTGACCTCCGGGTACTTGGTGCGCAGGTCGATAAGCATGGAATGGTTGTCGGTGCCACCCGATATCACCTTGTAGCCCAGAGACAGGAAAGTGGCGGCCATAGCCCTGGCATTTTTCAGGACTTGCGCCTGGTACTCCCGGAAGGAGGGGTCGAGGGCTTCACCAAAGGCCACGGCCTTGGCAGCGATGACATGTTCGAGAGGTCCTCCCTGGATACCCGGAAATACTGCCGAATCGAGCAGCGATGAGAGGGTGCGGATCTCCCCCTTTTTGGTGGCTATGCCCCAGGGATTTTCCATGTCCTTGCCTATCAGGATGATGCCTCCCCTCGGCCCCCGCAGTGTCTTATGGGTAGTCGAGGTGACCACGTGGGCCCATTTCAGGGGATTCCGCAGGAGACCTGCCGCAATCAGCCCTGCCGGATGCGCCATGTCGACCATCAGAATGGCTCCCACCCTGTCGGCAATGCGGCGCATCCGCTCATAGTCCCAGTCACGGCTGTAGGCAGAGGCCCCCCCGATGATCAGCTTCGGATGCTCCTTCAGCGCCAGCTCCTCCATCAGATCGTAATCCACCAGTCCCGTTTCCTCCACCACATGATAGGCCACCGGACGGTACAGGATACCCGAGGAGTTCACCGGAGAACCATGCGACAAATGGCCCCCATGGGCCAGGTTCAACCCCAGGAAGGTATCTCCGGGTTTGAGTACCACACTAAGCACTGCCTGGTTGGCCTGAGCCCCCGAATGGGGCTGCACATTCGCCCACTCGGCACCATACAACTCCCGGATACGGTCGATTGCCAGTTGCTCGGTCATGTCCACAAACCGGCACCCCCCGTAATAGCGCCGGCCCGGATAGCCCTCGGCATATTTGTTGGTCATCACCGACCCCATGGCCTCCAGAACCTGGTCGCTGACGAAATTCTCCGAAGCTATCAGCTCGATACCCTGTCGCTGCCGGTCACGCTCCCGGCTGATGATGTCAAATACTGTCTGATCTCTTTTCACTGGTATGTATTTAAGTTACTAGTATTCTTTTCAATTGTTATTTATGTATACCTCCTTTTATGGTCCAAGCATAATCCATACAAACAGGCAGATAGCCCGGAACATTTCAGCCCAGGGGCAACGCCTTGGGTTATGAGAGAGAACATTGGAATTTCTGCACCCGCCGGGACCTCTTGTTCAGAAACCATCGTTCGTTCGTGTCTCAGCCATCCGCATTCCTCCTTTGTACAGGATGATCTTCAAGGCAGCAAGGATGCGGCAGATTCCCCGTCGGAGGGCCAAATGTACAAAAAGGCGTTAATCGTTCGAGAAATGGCGGATATTTTCCCTGTAATTGGAAAAAACATTGGCCCTGGAGATAAATCCCAGGTACTTGCCCTCATCGAGCACTGCCAGATTATACCGGCCGGAACTTTCAAATTTCTCTGCCACCTTTCCCATGCTGTCGGAAGGCGAAACCCAGAATTGCGGCATATACATGAGATCCTTGATTTTCAGGGTATCGTACAATTCAGTCTTGAAAAGCAGGGCGCGGATATCATCGAGTTTAACCATACCCAGCAACAGGCCCTGGTCATCCACCACGGGGAAGAGATTCCGGTGTGAACGCGAAACAGCTTTGGTGAGGTCGCGGAGGGTGGCTTCGGGTTTCAGCCTTTCAAAATCATTCTCGATAAGGTTTCGGGTTTGCATCAGCATCAATACCGCCTTGTCCTTGTGGTGGGTGATCAGTTTTCCGGCCAAAGCCAGCCGTTTGGTATAAATGGAATAGGGTTCAAAGGGCATGATGGTCAGGTAGGAGATCGTAGAAGTCAGGATCAGGGGCAGGAAGAGATGGTAACCGCCGGTAATCTCGGCAGTCAGGAAGATGGCTGTCAGCGGGGCATGCTGGACTCCCGCCATAACGCCGGCCATTCCTGCCAGGGCAAAGTTCTCCTCGGGGAGGTTGAGGCCAAAGAAAAAATTGAGCGCCCGGGCCAGTAAGAACCCCGAAAGCCCCCCCATAAACAGGGTGGGAGCAAAAATACCCCCGATGCCCCCGCTGCCGGTAGTAAAAGCCGTCGCCACCACTTTCAGTAACAGAATGATGAACAGGGCTCCAAGGAAAAGGGCTTCCTGGTTCCGCCAGTCAAAAAATACCGAATTGTTGAGGATTTCGTCCCCATGACCGCTGAAAATCCGCGCCAGGCTGGTGTACCCTTCCCCCCACAGCGGCGGCAGGAGGAACACCAGGAGGCTGAGAACGCTCCCCCCGATGAGAAGCCTGATCAACGGGCTTTTCATGGATTTGAACCGCCTCTCCTGCCACATGACCGTACGTATCAGGTAGAGGGATACAAATCCTGTGAAAACGCCCAGAAGGATATAAAAGCCTATATTCTGAACGGAGAAAGCATCGGTGACGCGGAATTCCATCAGCATGGCGCTGCCCATGAACACATACGACAGGGAGGCTGCCGTAACCGAGGAGATCAGCAGGGGCAGCAGGTAAGCCATGGTCATGTCGAGCATGAGGACTTCGAGCGTGAACACGACACCTGCGATGGGAGCTTTAAAAATCCCGGCAATGGCGCCCGCAGCTCCGCAGCCGATCATGAGGGTCACGTATTTGTAGTTGAGCTTGAAGGTCCGCGCCAGGTTTGAACCGATAGCCGCCCCTGTCAGTACAATAGGAGCCTCCGCACCAACTGAGCCCCCGGAGGCAATGGTGAGGCTGCTTGCCACCATGCTCGTCCAGGTGTTATGCCGCTTGATCCTGCCACCCTTCCGCGATATCGAAAACAGGATCTTCGATATCCCATGGTTGATATCTTCCCTGGCAACATACCGCACAAACAGGAACGTCAGGCTGATACCCACCAGGGGCAGAAGCAGGTACAGGAAGTTGAAGGTGTTGGCCGGCAACCAGTCGGAAACGAGAAATTCGACAAAATGAACCAGCTTTTTCAGGAACAGCGCGGCGAAGCCGGTAAGAATCCCGGTCACAAGACTCAGAACATAGATGAAATTCCGCTCACTGATCCTGGCGATCCTCCAAACGATCAGGCGGTTGAAAAAATTCTGGTCTTTGTGCTTGTTTTCCTGTTCCATTCCTGAAACCTGTCAGGTACCGGCAAAGGTATAAATCATTCCCTTACGGCCTGATTTATTTCTTTTTGAACGCATCCTTGATTTTTTCCCATACAGGCACGGGGTCCACCGTCAGGGAATCACCATCCTTCCTGTTTTTCAGGCGTTGGTCTCCTTGTGATTCCAGTTTCCCCTCCTTCCGCTTCAGAAAGTCGAAAAGTCCGGGATCCCGTTCTTCGATCTTTTCCAGATAGTCAGGAGCCTCCTGCATTCTCTGGATAGTCAGGGAATCGGGGGATTGGAAATGAAGATCACAAAGAGGGGCGAAGTCCGGGTTTTTGCTGAGGGTGCTGAAGAATTCCCCCACCGCAGGAAGAGCCATGTAGGAACCCTGTCCGTAGGTCAGATTCCGGAAGTGGATGGCAGGATCGTCGGCGCCCACCCAGCATCCCGCAGTCAGTGAAGGATTGAAGCCTATAAACCAGCCATCGGCAAACTCCTGGGTGGTGCCTGTTTTGCCGGCAAAATCGCCGGTGATTTTATGCTTGGAACGAATAGCACGGCCGGTACCTTCGTCAATGGCTGCCTGGAGCATCTGAATGAGGACACGGCAATTTTCAGGATCTACTTTAGCTTTCCCGGGTACTGGTATGTCAAACGAGCCCAATTGTTTGCCCCGGCTCGATTCTATTTCCAGCAGGGCATAAGGCTTCAATGCCTTCCCTCCGTTAGCGATCGATCCATAGGCAGCCACCATTTCCACCAGGGGAACCGAGGCCACCCCCAGAGCCAGGGAGGGGACCTCGGGCAAGTCAGCTTTAATCCCCAGGTTCCGGGCTACCCGGATGGTATTGTTGATACCGGTTTGCATCAATACGTCAACCGTCACCGTGTTGATCGATTTAGCCAATCCTGTTTTCATCGAATAATAGCCGGCATAACCCCCGGAAGCGTTCCCCGGAGACCAGCCGTCGTACTCCTCGTAAGTCTGCTGGTCGCCTGAAAAATAGTCCCACGGGCTGTACCCGCTCTCCAGTGCCGCCAGGTAGACAAAAGGTTTGAAAGTCGATCCGGTCTGGCGGGCTGCCGAGCAGTAGTCAAACTTGAAATAGCGGAAGTCATTGCCTCCCACCCAGGCCTTAATGGCCCCGGTTTCATTCTCCAGCACCACCATCCCCGCATTCAGCATGGACAGATAGTGCTTTACCGAATCCAGGGGAGTTATGCGGGTCGCCCGGATCCCTTCCCATGTAAATATTCCGGCTTCGACAGGCTGTGAAAACTCTTTCATGATCTCCTCATGGCTTTTTCCATTCCGCAAACCCCGGTGGTACCTTTCGGTGCGGCGGACAGCACGGCTCAGCACGGAAGCATTATCACCCCAGGGATCGCGGTTTTCCCAATGTTTGTCAAACACCGCCTGCAAGTCCTTCATTCGTTCCCTCACAGCCGTTATCGCATATTGCTGAAGACGGGAATCCAGCGTGGTGTGGATCCTTAATCCATCGGTATAGAGGTCGTAAGGTTTCCCGTCTTCGCGGGTATGCTCCATACACCAGCGGATCAGCGTGGGACGCAGGTACTCCAGAAAGTAGGGTGCCGGACCCTGGTCGTAGGTGATCAGCCGGTATTCCAGATCCAGGGGCGAAGCCTTGTACAGATCGCCCTCCACCGTGGTGATAAACTTCTGCCCCACCATACGGTCGATGACCTGATTCCTTCTTTCCACCGACTTGCCGGGATGAAGCCTCGGATTAAAGAGATGGTTGGCTTTCAGGTTGCCGATCAGCACCGCCGCTTCGGGCACTTTCAGTTCCGAGGGGCGCTTGTTGAAAAAACGCTCCGAAGCCACTTCAATACCAAAAATGTTCTCCCCGAAAGGCACCGTGTTGAGGTAAAGGGTCAGGATCTCCTCTTTGGTATAGATCCGTTCCAGCCGGTAGGCGATGATGGCCTCCCGGATTTTGTTGACGGGAATGGTTAGTATCCAGTGGTCATTGCGGGGAAAAAGATTCTTGGCAATCTGCTGGCTGAGGGTGCTGCCTCCGCCGGCCGACTTGTCGCGCATCAGGATCGTTCTGAAAAAGACCCTCAGCAAGGCTACCTCATCGATACCCCGGTGTTTGAAAAAACGCTCATCTTCGGTGGCTACCAGGGCCTGGATGACGTTGGGGGAAATCTCATCAAACGAAACATAACTCCGGTTTTCCACATAATATCTTCCCAGGAGCTTCCCGTCGCTGGAAAATACTTCACTGGCCAACGGCGTCTGTATTCTTTCCAGTTCAGCAACAGCCGGAACCTTTCCGAAAAGGCCCAGGTAAATCGTGAATACGAGCAACCCTAACAGCAATACCACCGTCGCCAGGAGTGCCACGGAAAATTTCAGCCAAACTTCCCGGGTTCCCGCAGGCCGTTTTCGTTTACTTTTATTAATACGGGTCGGTTTAGTGATTGATTGCATTCCGGGTGTGTTGGCAGCGAATCATACGAGTCCCGAGAAACCCATGAATGCCATGGCCAGAATACCGGCGGTGATCAGGGATATGGGAACGCCCTTCAGCCCTTCAGGTATTTCCATCAGGTCAAGATGTTCGCGAATGCCGGCAAATAATACCAGAGCCAGGCCAAAGCCGATCGCGTTCGATAAGGCGAACACTACGCCTTCGAGAAGGTTAAACTCTTTCTGGACTGTCAGGATAGCCACCCCCAGGATAGCGCAGTTGGTGGTTATCAGAGGAAGATAGATGCCCAGGGCCTGGTACAGGGAGGGACTTGCCTTTTTCAGGATGATCTCCACCAATTGCACCAGGGCAGCAATGATTAAAATAAAAGCAATGGTCTGCATATACCCGATATGCAGGGGTTCGAGCACCAGTTGTTGAACAAGAAAGGTAACCAGGGTGGACAGTACCAGCACAAAGGCAACGGCAGCCGCCATTCCGGCAGCGGTGGAGATCCTTTTCGACACCCCCAGAAAGGGACAGATTCCCAGAAACTGCATCAGCACAATATTGTTGACCAACACAGCTGAAATAATGATAATCAAGTAGTTCATACCAATTACTTCTTTGTTTTGTTCAACTTATTGACCACAGCAATGATATATCCGAGTACAATGAAAGCACCCGGCGCAAGCACAAACAGGAGCATGACATAGTTTTCGGGGAACAGGGTCATGCTGAAGATTTTACCACTACCCAGCAGTTCACGGATACTGCCCAGCACCACCAGCGCCAGGGTAAAGCCCAATCCCATTCCCAGACCGTCGATCGCCGACGAGAGAACGGTGTTCCTGGAAGCAAAAGCTTCAGCCCTTCCCAGCACGATGCAATTCACCACGATCAGGGGGATGAAGATTCCCAGGCTATTAAAAAGGGCAGGAACATACGCTTGCATTACCAGTTCCACGATGGTCACGAAGGTGGCTATAATGACGATGAAAGAGGGAATTCTGACCTTTGCGGGGATCTGGCTTTTCAAAAGGGAGACCACCAGATTGGACATTGTCAGCACAAAGGTGGTGGCCAGCCCCATTCCCAACCCGTTAAACGCCGAAGAGGAGACCCCGAGGGTGGGACAGGTCCCCAGCAGAAGCACCAGAATGGGGTTTTCCCTGAGAAGCCCCTTGGTAAAATTGGTCCATTGATTCATGGCTGTATGGTTTTTGGTTCCCCGGGCTTTTCAGGTCCCGGAAGATTCTGTTCGTAGGTTTGAGTTCCCTGCCAGGCTTTGCGGAGTGCCTCCAGGAAGGCCCTCGAAGTGATGGTGGAAGCGGTGATCGCATCGATATCACCCCCGTCTTTCCGTACTTCAAACCGTGAAGTTCCCGGGTTCTTACCAATGACATTCTGTCCCTGTTTTTCGGAATTCCGGAACCAGTCGGTCATTTTGGATCCCAGACCGGGGGTTTCCTTGTGTTCCAGGACTTCATACCCGGTGAAATTTCCCAGAGTGTCGAGGCCGGCCATCACGGAAATGTGCCCGCTGAAGCCGCTTTCCGTGGAACTCTTCACGGCATATCCGATCAGGGTACCCTCCTTGTAGGCCGGGTAGATTATCACACTGTCGCTGCTGCCCTCCGGCAGAACAGATACAGGCCGGCCTACTTCGCCAATCCCCGGAAGAACCCGCAGGATGGCATCGTTCTGGGCATTGGTTTTGGCCGTTGCAATCGATTCGGTAGTAAGGCCATGGACGAATCCCAGGGCTCCTGCAGAAACCAGCGTCACCAGAAACAAGGTGGCCACCATATTGATAAAGGTAGATTCCTTCTGAGCCATCTTACTTTCCTCCGAATCTTTTAGGTTTAAAGGCATTGTTCAGCAGGGGGGTGAATCCATTCATGATGAGAATGGCAAAGGAGATTCCCTCGGGATAGGCCCCGAACAACCGGATGCTCATGGTGATCACCCCAATCCCTGTTCCGTAGATGATTTGGGCTTTGCCCGTCATGGGGCTGGTAACCATATCGGTAGCCATGTAAAGAGCGCCCAGCATGGCACCTCCGGCCAGGATATGAAACAGGGGATCCATGGTGGTTTGGGGATCCAGGAGCCAAAATACCCCGGCATACACAGCCATGGTCAGTAAGATGGATAATGGGATCTGCCAGGTAATGATCTTCCGTACCAGCAGGTAGATACCCCCTGCGAGCAGCAGCAGGGCAGAAACTTCGCCGAGTGAGCCACCCATATTCCCGAAGACAAGATCTTTGATTTCAGGGAGAGTGCCGGTCAGATCGCCCAGGGGTTTGCCGGAGAGAAGTCCCTCTTTTATGATTCCCAGGGGAGTAGCTGCCGACACGGCGTCTGTTTCGGCGAGCCGGGGCACCGGCCATGTGGTCATCTGCACCGGAAAGGAGATCAGCAGGAAAACCCTGCCTACGAGTGCAGGATTGAAAATGTTTCCGCCCAGACCTCCGAACGACATCTTTGCCACACAGATGGCAAAAAAGGCCCCCAGCGTGATCATCCACCAGGGAAGAGACGCCGGGACATTGAAAGCCAGCAGCAGACCGGTGAGAATGGCCGACCCGTCAGTAATGGAAGGCTTTACTTTCAACAGGAATTTCTGAACCAGGTATTCAAATCCTACACAGGCCACAATCGAAATAAGCGTTACCCGCAGAGCGGCTGCTCCGAAGACAAATACCGACCAAATCAGCGCCGGGAGCAGGGCAAAAACCACCCTGAACATGATTTTCTGCACCGAATCGCCGGTATGGTCGTGGGGTGAGGGAGATATGGTTAACAGTCGGTTCATCAACGGATCCATGTAAAACGGTATTACGGTTAATTTTTCCGGGAACGGATGATCTGGCCGGTTTTGGCTTTCCCGAAGCGGATATAGTCGAGCAGCGGACGGCTGGCGGGACAGGTAAAGCTGCAACTTCCGCATTCGATGCAGTCCATCACCCCGGCTTTTTCGGTGGCATCCCACATTTCTCGTTGTGACAGGGACATCAGGAGGTAAGGTTCCAGTCCCATGGGGCAGGCAGTCGCACAGCGGGAACAACGGATACAGGAGAGCACGGGTTTGCGTGCCGACAGGTTGCCGGGCATCAGCAGGATACCTGACGTGCCTTTTGTCACGGGCACCTCAGGAGTAGCCAGCGCTTTTCCCATCATCGGGCCTCCGCTGATGATCTTACCTGTATCCTCCGGCATACCCCCCGCAAAAGCAACCAGGTCGGCAACGGGAGTCCCGATCCTGACCCGCACATTCGAGGGCTTCGACACACTCTTCCCCGTTATGGTGACCACCCGCTCAAAAAGGGGTTTGTTTTTGCACACCGCCTCGTATACCGCAAAGGCGGTTCCTACATTGCTGACGACGCACCCGACAGATACCGGCAAGGCCCCGGAGGGGACTTCCCGACCAGTAACCGCCTTTATAAGCTGTTTTTCTCCTCCCTGTGGATATTTGACCTTCAGCGGTACCACCGTGATTCCCCGGTAGTTCCCGGCAGCTGCTGTCATCCGGAGGATGGCCTCTGGTTTGTTGTTTTCAATCCCGATGACACCCTTTTCAACATTCATAGCCTTCATTAACAACCGGGTGCCGGCCAGGATCTCCCCGCTCTTCTCAATCATTAGCCGGTTATCCGAAGTCAGGTAAGGCTCACATTCCACCCCGTTGATCAGCAGGAATTCGGGTTTCATGCCCTTTGGGGGCACCAGCTTCACATGGGTGGGGAAAGTAGCTCCGCCCATGCCTACAATGCCGGCCTCCATGATTTTCTGAATGATCATTTCTCCCGGCAGGTCGGTATCGCGCACCAGGTCAGGAGACCGATCTATAGAATCCTCCCATTCGTCGCCCTCGGTCTGGATCACAATCCCGGGCCGCGGATATCCCGGCACATCGGGAATGGGCTCCACCCGAATC
This sequence comes from uncultured Prolixibacteraceae bacterium, assembly GCA_964650525.1. Classification (GTDB taxonomy): domain Bacteria; phylum Bacteroidota; class Bacteroidia; order Bacteroidales; family Prolixibacteraceae; genus UBA1413. The sequence goes on along the minus strand of CAZYUA010000016.1, from coordinate 38,969 downwards.
ACAGTTCCGGACACCGATGCATGGATATTGGCACTGACAAATCCTGCACTCCTGGCAATCAGCTGCCCCGCTTTTACCTTATCGCCCTTTTTTACAACAGGCAAAGCAGGGGCTCCCAGATGCTGACCGGCGGGAATGTATACAACCGCAGGAATTGGCAACTCCTCAATCTCCCTGTCGGCCGAATATTTGTTTTCGGGGGGATGAATACCTCCCATTTTAAACGTTCTTAACACAGCAATCCTGATTTATGGTTGTACTTCCTGGGTAGTCTCCGTGGTTTCCGGCTTAGCCTTCCGTGGAGGGAAACCTACTTCGATGATGGAATTGGTAGGGCAGACGGCCACGCATTTACGACACAATTTGCATTTATCCGAATCGATGAAGGCCAAGTAATTGGCGATGGTGATAGCATCGTAGGCACACTCCTTTTCACATTTACCGCACCCTATGCAGGCCACAGCGCACGATTTCCTGGCCACACCCCCTTTGTCTTCGTTGCGGCAGGCTACGTAGATCTTGCGTTCTTTCGGGTTTTTCTTCCGCAGTTCGATGAGGTTCTTCGGACAGGCAATAACGCAGGCCCCGCAGGCGGTGCATTTCTCATCGATCACCTCCGGGAGTCCCGTGGCCGGGTTCATATGGATGGCGTCGAATTTACAGACCACACAGCAATCGCCGCACCCCAGGCATCCGTATTGGCAGCCGGTTTCGCCGCTGTATACCGAAGCGATGATGGCGCAGGTGGCAGCACCGTCGTACCGGTTGATTTTGGGTCTGAATTCACAGGTTCCGTTACAGCGGACCACGGCCACCCGGGGATCTTTTTTCACTGCCTGGAGACCCAGGATCCGGCCTACTCCGGCCATCGTGTCGTTACCACCCACCGGGCAAAACAGGTTGGAGAGGTCGCCCTCACGGACGCAGGCTTCCGCAAATGCCCGGCACCCGGCAAAGCCACAACCCCCACAGTTGGCCCCCGGCAGGGCCTCTTCAACGGTGTCTATCCTCGGATCCTCCGTGACTTTGAACTTCTGTGCGATAAAATAGAGCACTACTGCTGAAAAAGTGCCGATCGCGACCAGCGTGACCACCGTATAGAAAATCGTCATACTCATATCCGGTTACTGTTCTTCCAATTCAAACCTGAATGTTTTCTTAAGCCTACCACGGAAGAGGTAAAGAATTGCATAATAGGGAATCATCATGATCAGCGCAACGAACCCTGCCAGGATTTCATTCCCGGTGAAGGATGCCACTGTAAAGAGGGTGCCCAGCAAAACCACAAAAGGAAGTATATACCCAAACAATAACGCTTTGATTCCGGCCTGCTGGCGCAAGATAACCGTGACCGGTTGTCCGACAGCAAGGTTCTTCCCGGATGGGGACACTTCAATTTCCTTTACCTTCCTGTCGGAAGTGAGACAAAAATCTGCAGCATGGCATCCCGTACAGGCTGTCTGCTGAACAATCGTAACAAAAACGGAGTCCGGACGGATGCCGGTTACCATGCCGCTGTGCCTGATTTCATCCATAATTCCGGGTAGAAACCCCATGGCAAAACTAATTATTTCAATGGTTGAACAAGACCACCAGGGTCATTTTTTCCGTTGGCTCTCTTATTTAAAGTTATTCTATACAACCGGTGCCACCCAGGCAGCCAATGGGAATAAACAAGGAGAGACGTTATTTTTTATGGCTATTCCACGGTTTTGTCCATGGGGATGCCGAGACTTTTGTAAAGGTTGCGCCTGCCGGCCTTGTCGCCATCGAGGATCTCCCGGGCATAGGCAGCCACGCGGGGGGCCACATCGCGGGGTACCACCACCACCCCATCGCCGTCGGCAACGACCACATCGCCGGGGCAAACCAGCACTCCTCCGATAACGACAGGCCGGTTCACCGACTCGAGTTCGTTGCGTCCGGGACGGATACCCCGCCCCTTCTGCCGGAGATAAAGGGGAACCTTTTCCAGGGCTATCTCATCGGTATCACGGGCACCCGCATCGGTGACCACCCCGACAGCCCCTTTGGAAACCCACGACAGAATATTGTTGGAACCAATGGTGCCGATGTCGCCCTCCTCCACATCATCAATCACCACGACCGAGCCGGGTTGCAGAAGCGCAACAAAGGCTTCGGCCGACAGCCGGGTGTAAAACCCGGACTCCCATGCGGAAAAATCCTCACCCGGCTGGGGCCGGTCGGGCCGCTGCGTGGGCACATACCGCGCGGTGACGGCAATACCCCTGATCTGGTGTGTCATCTCCCGGGTATCCACCCAATCAGCATGGATCGACCGATCCACGAGGCCGGTACCAGGCAGCCCTACCCTGTCGAGCCCATCAGAAACATCCGCCACCCGCAATCCTTCATACAACTTCAGCAAAGCTCCGTTCTCCTCAGCCGTAAACCAACGGCTCTCCAGAAACCCATACCCCCGGGTATAATCCGGCTGTGGACCCTGCGAAAACCCTGCCCTGACGATCAGGGTAAAACCCATCCATAGTAGAAACTGCCGCTTTTTCATCGATAGGTAATAATTAAATGAAATAAACTTCCATCCGACAATCCGGGTATTTCAGTTCCCCGGGGTTTCGCTCCCGAGGAAATAGCCAAGATACTCTTTCAGAAACTCTACGGTGAACTTCTTCGCGATGATTGTTTTGTCGCTGTCCAGGAGGTAAACTGCCGGCGTGGTCCGTGTATCGTAGATGATCTTGAAACGGGACAGGTGGTGCTCATCCCAGACGTTGATCCACTCTTTTATCTCCTTCTCCTCCACAAATTTTTCCCATTCCTCCCTTTTGTCCATGGTATAGCAGGCCACCACCTCCAGCCCCTTGTCGCGGAACGGGAGGTATACCTCCTGGTATAACCTGGGTACAAATGTGTTACAGTGACCGCAGTTTGGTTCATAAAAGACCAGTACGGTAAATCGGTTTTTTTGCTGATAGAGGCTGAAGGGCCGGCCATCGAGGGTTTCCATCCGCACATCACGGGCTTTGTGTCCGATGAGGTTGTTTTCGAGGAAGATCACATTTTCCCTGATCCGTGCCAGCGAAGTCGAATCAGCCCAGGCAGCCCTGCCCGAAAGATAATATTTGCGGGCGATATCGACAAACAGGGCATCCATCCCCATGACCCGGCTGGCAAGAGAGCTGTTCAGCAGGTGGGAAGTGACAAACCGGAATACCCCGGGATAGGGCTCTGTTTTTTCCAGAATGGCAAAGACGGCCGGTTTTACCGAATCGTACATCTGGAGCAACACCTTTTCCAAATAGGTGTCCAGCCGCGACTTAACCAATGGCGTGTACAAAAGCCGTTCATCGCTGAAGTCCAGATGGTCAAAAAAATGGTTCTTCCGGTAATTATACTGATAGGTCCATTTCAGGGAATCGTTAGCCAGAAAGTCTTCGGGAATATCTTCTTCCTTCAGCTCCTCGAAATAGTTGGCCATCAGGAACGAAGCCAGCAAAGTACCGGGATATTCCCGCGAGGTCCTATTCCAGTAGTCGGATACCTCGCGGGTCAGGACTCTCTTGTTCCCTTCGATAATTTTTTTTTCATCTTCCGAAGCACTGGTGAGGGCAGAGTCAAGCTGGCTCAGCTTTCTTTGCTGCTGACGGAGCCATTTCAGATAGCGGTCAAACTCTACACTCTCCCGGGCTCCCTTGATTTCCAGTTCATCGGGATGGAAAGAAGGATTTACGATTTGCAGCACCTGGTCTTCCCCCAAAAGAAAATCAAAATGGTTGGTTCCATCAAGGTAGATCTTATACAACCCCTGGTGAAGAAGCGTATCCGAGGTAAAAACGGCCATCCCCTGCGAGTCGGTCAGAACGGTATCATCCGGGTAGATATTCGTCCCGTAATAATGGGCCAGTAAAACCTGCCGGCCGGGTGCAGATCCCAGGCGCACGGTAATTTCCGTCCCCTTGCCCTCTGCCCGTCCAAAAAGGGTCGCGAAGGCAACAAATAAAAAGATCATTCTCTTCATGCTTCTGTTAATAAATCATACAGGCTGACCCTCAACCGGCAAAAATAAAGCCAAATGATTATATTCTGACGGTGAGGCACTGAATTTTTCAAAGCGGAAGAAAACTTGAGCAGACATTTCACAGGTAAAGGTTACCTTTGAGAGCAAAACCGAAGGGATGATATCCGTTTGCATTCCCGTATACAACAAAGATGTGAGAGCACTGGCCGGCAGCCTGGCCGTCCAGGGTTCCGGGCTGAAGACTCCCCCGGAACTATGCATTGCCGATGACGGGTCGGAGGAAGTGTACAGGAACCTGAACCGGGAGTTGGCCGGCATGAAGGGGGTGGTATACCGTGAATTGCCCTCCAACCGGGGCAGGGCGGCCATCCGGAACTACCTGGCAGACATGGCCTCCTATCCCTGGCTCCTCTTCCTGGATGCAGATTCGCAAATCCCCGGCACCCATTTTCTCAAGGATTATCTGACAGCCCTCGGAAAAGATGAGGTCATCTGCGGGGGTACCCTGTACAGTCCGGACCCGCCAGCCGACCGGTCAGGAATGCTTCGCTGGACCTACGGAAGAAAAAGGGAACAACGAACTGCCGGAGAGAGGAATAAAGATACAAAAACAGCCATCACGGCCAACAATTTTATGATCAGGCGGGAGGTGTTGCAAAACCATCCCTTCAGGGAAGCCATCCGTGACTACGGACACGAAGATACCGTTCTGGGATACGACCTGTCGTCAGCCGGCATCAGGGTGACACACATCGACAACCCGGTGGTTCATACCGGGCTGGAACCATCGGAAACCTACCTTACCAAGACGGAATCAGCCCTTGAAAACCTGTTGTATATTGCCGGAAATATTGTAACCAATCCAGATTTCACCGCAGGGTTACCTCTGCTGAAAACAGCCACCATGCTGAAAAAAACAGGTTTACACGGTATCTGCAGAGCGTTATTCCGCCGGATGCAACCCTGTCTGAAGAAAAATCTCACCGGAACAAAACCCAGACTCATCTGGTTTGACCTTTACAGGATCGGGTATCTGTGCACTTTGCAAAGATAGATACGACCCTGTCCCGGTACCATGACGACGACAGCGATCCCGTTGCCTGCCTCTCAGAGAAAAGGTATATCCTGCAATCTTTTGATTTACTATTTTTGACACAACAACCACAAATCCTGAACAGCATGAAAACCCGGTATATGCTCTCTGCGGTCAGTTTCTGTTACTTTGTTCTCTGTTTTTCAGGCAGGTGCAACCAGGAGGCTCCCGGTTACCAGATCCGCGCGCAATTACAGAACTGCGACGACACCCTCTACCTGTCGAGGATTGCCGGCGGATCTCTGCACCCTGCCGACACCGCCTTCCCTGTGAGAGGGACGGCACTTTTTACAGCTACTTCGCCCCTGGCACCGGGGATGTATCTGCTGACCGGGAGTCGCACACCGGGAATTCCGTTTTTCATCAGCGACACATTATGCCAGACCTTTACAGTAACAGCCGATATGAAACGTCCTGTTCTGTCGGTATCGTTCGGGGGGTCGCCAGAGAACCAGGCATATGCCGGGTACCTGAGGTTTCTGGAAACTCATCAGGCTTTGCCTTCCGGATCAGAACAGCAATCAGGACTGGCTGACATGCAGGACAAACTGGTGAAAGAGTTCCCCGGGACCCTGATGGCCCTGATGCTGCAGACACTCCGGGAACCGGTCATTCCCGACCCTGTAATCCCCCTGATGGTCACCAACCGGGAGGAGGCACGCAGAAACCATGCGTACCGGTATGCCGTCGCCCACTATTTTGACAGGGTTGATTTTTCTGATCCCCGGCAGGTCTTGTTACCTGCTCTGGACCAAAAACTGGGGTTCTACTTCAGACAGATGGTCTTTCCCCACCCCGACACTGTCAGAATAAGAACAGAAGCCGTACTGGAAAAATCGAAAGCCCACCCGTTGGTGTACCGCCACTGCGTGCTTTTCCTCTATAACCTTTTCCGTGAAGCCCCCATGTACTGGAATGCTGATATTTACAATTTCATAGGCGAACACCATATCCTGCCAGACCGTGGCCTTTGGGAGGACCAGGGGTTTGTTGAAACAGTGGCGGAACGGGTTGCCCGTTTCAGGCTTAACCCTGTGGGATCGAAGGCTGCCAACCTATCCCTGAAAACACCCGAAGGTGCACCCCGCGATCTCTATGGTGTCGCGGCACCCTTCACCATCCTCTACTTTTTCAATCCGGATTGCGAAGCCTGCCTCCCCGTCACTGATCAGCTGGCTGCCCTCTATGAACATTTCCGGAATAAAGGGGTCCGGATTTTTGCAGTCTACATGGACATAAACAAATCCGGATGGCTTTCTTACATCACGAGCAAGAAACTGGACTGGATCCATGTTTACGATCCCGGGGGCCCCGGTACCACCGAGAAAAAATACGACATCCGCGCTATGCCGATGATCTATCTGCTCGACAGGGATAAAAAAGTGATAGCCAGGGATATCCCGGTTGAACAGCTAAAGGTACTCCTGGAAACGACCCTTCCCTGAACGATTCTTGCAGCCCCGTATCCGGTACCAGGCCGGCAGCATCAGGGGTTTTCCCCCGGAAACAGGAGATCAGGAGACCAGGGCTCCCTTGATTTCTTTCAGATCACTCTGAATGGTAAGCAGGGTTTTCCCGATGATCTCAGGGGTAAGGTTTCCTGACGGGAACTCACTGGTGGTGTAGTTGACAAACCGCCACACCTCCCGGATCTCGTTAACGCTTACCGGAAAAGGATCGTACAGTGAATTCAGGGATATCATCCTCAGTGAACCATTCTCCCGGATCCGGTTTTCGACAATTTTGAAAACGATCCCTTCATCCAGGGTCAGCACAATGCAAGGCTGCAAATCGGGAAGGGAAAGCCAGTCCTGGACAAATTCACCGCAAACCCAGGAACCGTCGGGAATGGGCAGCATAGAATCACCGCTGATCTGAAAAGTGCGGTATTTCCGGTCGTAAGGCAAAAAAGGCAGCTGGTAACGGGGAAGCTCACTGATGTAATCCGGATCAAAAAAGCCCCGTGTATAACCAGCTTTAGCCTTTTCAGGCACCAGTTCAATATTATCCCTGTTTTCCTTGTCCACCGTGGTTGCCAGGACCCTCAACCTGCCTCCTTTCAGGAAGACATCCTCTCCATGTTCAAGCATATACAACTGCTGCCCGGTAAGAGCCGCCAAATTCACCTTCACCAGGGTATCTACCGCAATGTGATAGTAATCAGAAAACTGCACCAGGGCCGGAATACCGGGCATGGCCACTTCATTCTCATAACCGCTGAGGGTGGAGCGCTTCATTCCCAGGGCTTCTGCTACCTCTTCCTGCGTGCGGTTTTTTCGCTTCCGCAAAAATTTAATGTTCAACGCAAACAACATATCCGCAATTTGATTATAATAATGTCGGCATTTATGATTATATAATGATCAAAAATAAAACATTTTTTCATATCCTGCAATACGCACGCAAAATAATGTAAGAAAAATCAGGAACTGACAACCAAGGCACTCTGACAGGTAAGATAGTAATCATTCACAGGATGGAACGCAGCATTGTACATATGGATCTGGACACTTTTTTTGTCTCGGTAGAGCGGTTGATGAATCCCCGGTTAACAGGGAAGCCGGTGATCATCGGAGGCATGAGTGATCGTGGAGTGGTTGCCAGTTGCAGTTATGAAGCCCGTTCCTTCGGGGTACATTCAGCCATGCCGATGAAGATGGCCCGCCAGTTGTGCAGCGAGGCTTTCTTCATCCGGGGAGATATGGAGCAGTACACCAAATATTCCGATCTGGTGACGCAAATTGTGGCAGAATCAGCGCCTGTGTACGAGAAAGCTTCCATTGATGAGCACTATCTGGACATTACGGGGCTGGACCGGTTTTACGGATGCCGGCAATGGAGCCTGGAGCTCAGGCAGCGGATAATCCGTGAAACCGGGCTTCCCATTTCATTGGGGCTCTCTGTCAATAAAACCGTATCAAAGATCGCCACCGGGGAAGCCAAACCCAACGGAATGAGGGAGGTCACCAGCCCTGCCATCCACTCCTTCCTGAATCCGCTTTCCATCCGGAAGATCCCGATGCTGGGCCCCAAGACATTCCATCTTCTGCGCTCCATGGGAGTGGTGACCATTGAAACCCTCTGCCAGATACCGCCTGAAATGATAGAGCGGCTCCTGGGCCAGAACGGAATAATCATCTGGAAGAAAGCCAACGGCATCGATCCCACACCGGTCCGATCATGGAGCGAACAAAAATCCATGAGTACCGAACGCACTTTTGAACAGGACACCACCGACCTTGGCCAACTGGAGCGCACCCTCCTGCGCATGACGGAGGGTCTGGCTTTTGAGCTCCGGCAGAAGGAAAAAATGACCTCCTGTGTAACCGTAAAAATCCGGTATTCCAATTTTGACACCCACACTTTACAAAAAAGGATCCCCTATACTTCGTTCGAGCATCTATTGAAAGAGATCGCCAGAAATCTGTTCCGTCAGGTTTATTCGCGAAGAATGCTTATCCGGCTGATCGGGGTTAAGTTCAGTAACCTGATTAACGGCACTTACCAGATGAACCTTTTTGAAGATTCCCCCGGAATGATCCGGCTTTACCAAAGCATGGACCTCATCCGGAAACGGTATGGCAAGCATGCCATCCATTCCGCATCGGCCCTTTAAGGTTACTCCTTCCGGCTTTTTTGACCGCTTCTATTTATCCCGGATGAAAAAACCGTCCGGTTTTCTGGTCAGCCGGTCAAAAATGGGGCTCAGGTAAACAATTTCCATTTCCACCTCACTCCCGGAGGTGACCTGGTTGGTGAAGTATTTCAGTTTTGCCTTGCAGGCGACAGTCGCAGGGTTGGCAGTATCCTTAGGGTTCACTTTCTCCGTTCGTGTGACCTCTGTTTCTGAACTGCCCTGGTTCAGGATTTCCGCTGTAACATCCAGGAACTGCAACCGAACGGCCATGGATGATCCGTACTTCTGCCATTCTCCCGGCTGACAGAATCGGATAAATCCGTCGTCAGGGGAACGACGGTTCAGGTATTCAAATCCCTGGTCGTAAAAAAAGCCGGCTTACAGATGAAAAGCACCGGAAAATCCTCAACCTGTCTCTTTTTTGGCCTGCTCCCAGATCTCGTTCATTTCATCCAGGGTCATGGCTTTCAGATCCCGGCCTTTCAGCATGGTATGACTCTCCAGGAAATTAAACCGCTTGATAAAACGGAGGTTGGTTCTTTCCAGAGCGGCCTCCGGGTCGATGCCATATAGACGCGCTGCATTCACCAGTGCAAAAAAGAGATCCCCGAATTCCGACTCGGTCATATCCCGGTTATGGGTCTTCATCTCCACTTCCAGTTCGGCAATTTCCTCCCTGACTTTCTCCCAGACCTGCTCCCGGAACTCCCAGTCGAAGCCCACCCCACTGGCCTTTTCCTGGATTCTGTTGGCCTTCACCAAAGCCGGCATGTCGGCAGGCACCCCTTCCAATACCCTGTTATGGCGACCCTTCTCCTTTAACTTCAACGATTCCCAGTTCTCAATCACTTCCCGTGACCCCTCAACCTGCACATCCCCAAAAACATGGGGATGACGGTATACCAATTTCCGGTTAATGCTTTCCAGAACATCAGCCATATCGAAAACCCCCTTTTCTGAACCTATCTTAGAATAAAAAACAATGTGCAGCATCAGGTCGCCCAACTCATTTTTCACCTCCGGGAGATCCGCTTTGAGTATGGCGTCACCCAGTTCGTAAGTCTCCTCTATGGTCAGTTTGCGCAACGACTCGAGGGTTTGCTCCCGGTCCCAGGGACATTTTTCACGCAACTCATCCATGATCTCCAGCAACCTGCGGAATTCATTCAACGCTCTTTCCATTTCTTGATAACCTTTTCTGATTTTATTGCCCCTATCGCCCCGGGATTTTCAGGCAGCGCACGATAATTATCCGAAAACCGACATACCATTCCATATTTTCAGCCACTTGCATCTGACAGGCCTAAGGACCCTTATCCAGACAAAACGACTCCCCTGACCCGGAACTTACAGCCAAACAGCGGCCTCCCGGAACAGGATGCCGGAACACTCCGCTAAAGTATCACTTTATCAGGCTACCCGGTTCATTACGGAAGTTATTTAATGCCCTGTCTGCTCAAGTTCATGCCGGCTGAAAAACAATTCCATCGTTGATCCACACTCCTTTTTGATTCTTTTTTTTTTACATTTGAACCGGTAAAAACAGGTCCTTTGGAAAAGCAAATCATATTGGAGGGTATTGACCCCCTGGAATTTTACGGCATCAACAACCTCAAGATCAACCTGATCAAAACCTGCTTTCCAAAGATCAAAATCACTGCCCGGGGGAATTCACTGTACCTCCAGGGAGAAGAAAAAGAACTGAACCATTTTCAAAACCGTTTTAACCTGATACTGGATCATTACTACCAGTTTAACATCCTAACCGAGGAGACCATCAGCCAGATCCTGTTGAATGAACAGGGGAGCTATGCAGGGGGTCCGGAAGAAGAACCCGACATCCTGGCTTACAGCATCAGCGGGAAACCCGTCAGGGCCAGGACTCCCAACCAGCGGGGTCTGGTTGAGCAGGTGCGCGACAACGACCTGGTTTTTGCTATCGGGCCTGCAGGAACAGGGAAAACCTACACAGCCATTGCCCTGGCAGTAAAATCGTTAAAAAACAGGGAAATCAAGAGAATTATTCTTAGCAGGCCTGCCGTAGAGGCGGGCGAACGGCTCGGATTCCTGCCGGGAGACCTTCGCGAAAAAATCGATCCGTACCTTCAACCGCTTTACGATGCCCTCCTGGACATGGTTCCGGCCAAAAAGCTCGAAGAATTCATAAAAGACGGTACAGTCCAGATTGCTCCCCTGGCTTTCATGCGGGGCAGAACCCTCAACAACGCTTTTGTGATCCTCGACGAAGGCCAGAATACCACCATCAACCAGTTGAAAATGTTCCTGACACGAATGGGACTGAACGCCAAATTCATCATCACCGGCGATATCACCCAGATAGACCTCCCCGACCGCAACCAGTCGGGGCTCCTGCAGGCACTGAAACTCCTCGATGGCATCGAAGGGATTGCAGTTGTCCGTTTTGATAAAAGGGACATTTTACGGCATAAACTGGTCCGCGATATCGTGGCGGCTTACGATGCCTACGACCAGGAAAAAGAAAGGAGGAAAAATGAAGGCCAGTGAACCAGGGGCCGGACTGACTTTCGCGGACTTGAAGGAATGTTCACCTTGAACTTAGCAGAAATAGACTCAGGCTGTAATGAATAATCAAAACAACCCTCCTGGTATGAGCAAAGCGTTAACATCGACCGATTACCGGTTTCCCGGTCTGGTAACTGTCTACCACGGGAAAGTCAGGGATGTTTACAACATCGGTAACCGGTTACTGGTGATGGTAGCTACCGACAGGATTTCGGCCTTCGACGTGGTGTTGCCCCGGGGAATCCCCTACAAAGGCCAGGTTCTTAACCAGATAGCTTCCCATTTCCTGGATGCCACTTCCGACATTGTGCCCAACTGGAAAATAGCCTCTCCTGATCCGAATGTTACGGTTGGCCATCTTTGTAACCCCCTGAAGGTGGAAATGGTCATCCGCGGATACCTGGCCGGTCATGCGTGGAGACTCTATCAATCGGGCCATCGTGAAATCAGTGGTGTACCTATGCCGGAAGGAATGGTTGAAAATCAATCATTTCCCCACCCCATCATTACCCCAACGACCAAAGCCGCAGAGGGACACGACGAAGACATCAGCAGGGAAATGATCATCCGCAGTGGCTTGGCCGACCCCGGGACATTGGAAAAACTGGAGGAGTATACCCGCCTTTTATACCGCCGCGGGACCGAAATGGCCCGGAGCAAGGGACTCATTCTGGCCGATACCAAGTATGAATTCGGCATGAAAAACGGAGAGATCTTCCTGATCGACGAAATCCACACCCCCGATTCTTCCCGCTATTTTTATGCCGACGGGTACACCGAAAGACTCAGAAAGGGGGAAGAACAAAAGCAACTTTCCAAGGAATTCGTCCGCCAGTGGCTGATTAACAACGGATTCCAGGGTAAATCGAACCAAGTGCACCCCCCCATGAGCGACGATTTTGTGGAATCTGTGTCTGAACGGTATATCGAATTATACGAAAAGATCACGGGTGAACCTTTCATCCGCTCAGACATTTCCCGCATGGAAACAAGAATTGAAAACAGTATCCGGCATTTTTTGCCGGGGATTGAGGACTCATTACCCACCCCATGAAAAAGACATTTTTTTTGGTTCTCTTTTTTCTGGTACTTTTCGAACTTCAGGCTCAGGACGATTATACGCTGGCTGCCACCGGTTCGCAGGTACCTGCTTTCACTTTTGAAAAAGCCCCCGGCGTGGAGGTGTCTGTTTCCGATTACAGGGGAAAAGTGGTTCTGATCACCTTTTTTGCGACGTGGTGCGGCCCCTGCCGTCAGGAATTACCGCACCTGGACCGGGAAATTTACCAAGAGTACCTCCTTAACGAATCGTTTGCCCTGCTGGTATTCGGCAGGGAGCACGACCGCGAGACCCTGGAAAAATTCCGTGCTAAAGAGAAACTTTCCATGCCTTTGTTTCCGGATCCAGGGCGCAAAATATTCTCCCTGTTTGCCGGGCAGAACATTCCGAGGAACTTTCTACTCGACCGGCAGGGCAAGATCATCTGGGCATCGGTGGGATTCAACGAAAAAGATTTCCCGCAGTTGAAGCTGGAGATCCAAAGAGCCCTGGAAACCCGGGACCCGTTAAAATGAACCAGATACTTGTCTGCCTTTCAGACAGCCATTCAACCTGAACTGAAAACCAAAAATCAGAAATCATGAAGACACCTACCATTGGATTTATCGGAGGAGGGAGGATCACCAGGATCTTGCTTCAGGCCTTTGACAACAAGAACATCAACCTCCTTCAGGCGGCAGTTTTTGACATCAATCCTACAGTAACTGCAAAACTGAAAGAGAGGTTTCCCGACATTGTGGTTTCCAGTCTGGAGGAGACAGCTTCTCGCGAAATTGTGATTCTGGCGCTTCATGCCCCGGCCATCCCGGAAACCCTCGGGAAGATAGCCTCTGTGGTCACCCGGCAAACCATTCTGGCCTCCCTGGCTCCAAAGATCACCAGTGAAATGTTCAGAAACCGGCTGCCGGCAGTGTCCAAACTGGTCCGGATGATCCCGAATGCCACCTCCATCATCAACGAGGGATACAACCCTATCTGGTTTTCACCTTCGTTTCCTTCGGTTGAAAAAGAGATCGTGCTTCAGATGATGGATTTCCTGGGCACGACCCACGAAGTGGAAGAGTCTAAACTTGAGGCTTATGCTGTAGTATCTGCCATGGCTCCCACCTATTTCTGGTTTCAGTGGGAAAAACTGGTGGAGCTGGGCCGGGAATTCGGTTTGGGGCATAACGAAGCTAAAGAGGCCCTTCTACAATCCCTTTACGGAGCCATCGAAACCTTCTTCAATTCCCGTATGCAGCCCGGAGAAGTTATGGACCTCATACCTGTGAAACCCATCGGGGAACATGAAGCGGAGATCCTGGCCTTTTACGACAAAAAATTAAGAGAGCTCTTTAAGAAATTAACCTCCTGATTTACCTGCCACTTAGAGGTTGATGGTTTTTTGCTGCTTGTGGCTCTCCAGGCAGGCTTCCAGCACCCGAATCCCTGTAAGGGCTTCCTCCGGTTTCACGGCCAGGGGTTCACCATGCCGCACAGCCGCATACAGATTTCTGTAAAATGCCGGATAATCACCGGGAATAGTGTGTACAATCTCCTGAAAGTCAGCTTCATGCCAGATGGTATGCAGTAACCCCCAGTTGGATTCCGGTTCTTCTCCCCATCTTTCACCTGCCGGCAACAAACCCTGTTTCAGCCTTTCTTCCTGCGGATCGATTCCCCATTTCAGGAACGATCCCTGCATTCCATGGAGAATATACCGCGGTCCCTGTTCTGCCACCAGGTAAGAGCTTTTAAGGATGACGGTCAGTTCCGGGTAGTGCATCCGGACATCATAATAATCGTACACCTTCGCTTCCGGACGGCAAATTCTGAGGTGGGCGGTTACTGCGCGGGGTACTCCGAAAAGCTGCAGTGCCTGGTCCACCATGTGTGAACCCAAATTGTACAAAACTCCTCCCCTTTCAACACCCTCTTCCTTCCAGGTATTTTGAGCCACCTCAGGCCTGTAGCGGTCAAAATGGGCTTCGAATTCGACCAGCTTTCCCAGCCGCCCTGATTCCACCACCTGCCTGACAGTCATAAAATCCCCGTCCCAGCGCCGGTTCTGAAAGACGGTCAGCAGCCGGCGACAGGCTGCAGCTTTTGCTATCAGAGCCTCAGCCTCCAGAGCGGTGAGTGTAAAAGGTTTTTCCACAACCACATGTTTCCCGGCCGCCAGGGCTTTGCTGGCCATGTCGAAATGAAAACGGTCGGGCGTGTTGACGATCACCAGCTCCACCCCGGGATCAGAAATCAATTCTTCGTACCTGCGCACAAGGGAAGCATCCGGGAAAAGGCTTGCAGCGTTGTGGTGGGTCCGCTCCAAAACCGACCGCACGCGAAATCCCCCATCTGCCTTTAACAGAGGTCCGTGAAATACCCTCCCCGACATACCATACGATGCCAGGCTTGTTTCTACCGGATTTGCCATGTTGCTGGATTTTTATTCCGAAAGGTACAAAAGATCTGTTGTAAAAAATTGTTTTATAACATTTCCCCGAAGAACTGTTTTACAACATTTCGCTGCCGGAATCAGCATTTTGATTGTACTTTTGTTATCAGTGTTCAAAAAAAACGTAAGAATGGTACGAGTCCGGCAGATCAGGACGAGTTTTACGGGCAATGAAAGAAGGCATAATCTTTCAGGCTGTTTTTATTGAAAATATTGTCATTAACTTAAATTTAAACTGGTGAAAGAATTTCTCAGGAAGTACCTGAAATATGTTTCAGCCTCGGATTTGGAAACCGGTGTCTTTGCAGGGCCGGTTGTCACCATCAGCAGGCAGACAGGTTGTTCCGCACGGCGGATAGCCATCAAATTATCGAAGATTCTTACAGGTTACAGCTACATGTCGGACACGAAAACCGATGCAGAGTGGCACTGGGCCGACAAGGAGACCTTCCGGCAGACCATCAGGGAAGTGGAGGATGAGCTGGAATCGCGGAATATTAAAGATCCTGAGATGGTTGAGCGGGTTGCCATGATTGCCAAAGCATTTTCGAAGGAGAAATTCATCGATGCCGTTGACGAAAAAGCCCTGACGATTCTGAAAGATGTAATCCTGAAGCTGGCGATTCAGGGCCGGTATATCATTCTGGGTCGTGGAGCCACCACCCTCCTCGCCGATCTTCCCAACAAACTGAGCATAAGGCTTGAGGCTCCCCTGGAATGGAGAATCAACCGCGTGGCACAGATGAAAAACCTGAGTCATATGGAAGCCGAGGAATATGTGCTGAAATCGGATGAAAAAAGATGCCGGTTTACGACCTCTGTAATCGGGAGGACTTACGAAAATACCGATTTTGACATCATCTTCAATTATGCCAGCCTCTCCGACGACCAGATTGTAGAGGTAATCGTGAGCATTCTCAAAAGCAAGAAGATCATATCGTACGGCGACGAAAGCTACTAATACCGGAAAGCTTTACGGCCGGCTTTCACCTGTCGGGAAACGGGATCGAAGAGTACGGGTAATCCGGTTCGGAAGGCCGCATTGGCCATGATACAGGCGATGGCATGGTTATAACCTGCCTCGGCCGGGGCACGGGTTGTTTTCCGCAACCGGACGCATTCCATCCAGTTAAGCATATGTGCCGAGGTCATGTTGTCACCTCCCGTAACTGCTGCCGTTTCTGTAAACACCCGGGGTAATTCATATTCTTCCAGAAGGTGGGGTTTCAGCCCCATGGCTGCTGCTTCCCGCTCCTGGAGCCCTCCGGCCGGCGTCACCTTATTGGTATCCAGGTTTAACATTCCCGCATTTGAATAGTATAGTTCCCGGGTTCCCCCTGCTGAGTTGCTGAAACGGGAAGAATAGACGACCTGGAAGCCCCGGGTTTTGTCTCCCGGCGGACCGTAATCAAATACTGCCGTCAGGGTATCTGCATTGGTGCGGCCATCGTTCCACTGGTATATGCCTCCGTTGGCTACCACACTGCGGGGACAGGACAAACCGGTGAACCAGTGTACGGTGTCGATCTGGTGACACATCCATTGCCCGGGGATGCCCGAGGAATAGGGCCAGAACAAACGGTATTCGAGGTATTTCCGGGGGTCCCAGGGTTCGCGGGGCCGGTTCATCAGATAGCGTTTCCAGTCTGTCTCCTCTTCGCGGATCGAAGCACAAAGGTCAGGCCGGCGCCAGCGCCCCGGCTGATTGACGTTCCAACTCATCTCCACCATCACGATATTCCCGAACTTCCCCGACCGGATGTAATCGTTGGCTGCCTGGTAATTGGCCCCGCTCCTTCGCTGCGACCCCACCTGCACTACCACACCGGATGTTTTCACTGCGTTCATGGCAAGGTTGGCATCCTCCATCGTCTCTGCAAAAGGCTTCTCACAATAGGCATCCTTGCCCGCCCCTGCAGCCTCTGCTAAATGAAGGGCATGTTGAAAGTCAGCCGTGCTGATGATAACCCCGTCGATGCCATCCGCCTCATACAGTTCTTCATTATTCCTGAACAACGTCACTTCCCAGCCTGCTTTTTCCCGGATATACGAGCGGCCCTCTTCCCTGCGGCGGCTCCACAGGTCGGAAAGAGCCACGATCTCAAAATTCAGGCTGCTGGCATGATCCATAAAAGAGGGAAATAAAGATTGCCGGAAACGGTCAGAGAATCCGACGACCCCGATTCTTACCCTGTCATTGGCTCCGGAGATTCTGCCATAACTCCGGGCGCTGAAGCCTGGTACCAGGCTCCCCAAAGCAATCCCGGCACTGCCGGCCACTGCCTTTTTGAGAAAATCTCTTCTTGATGGTGTCATCCTATTGCTATTCAATACCTCGTTTCCTGTTTCAGATTACAGTCAGAGTACCGGTTCCCATCCCGGTTCATACTCGCGCGACCAGAGTTTCATGGCTTCGCGGTCGTAAATCCGGCCTGTAAGTGTGTCCACCTCAAAGGGCTTCCCTATCCGGTAGCTGATGTTGGGATAATGGGTGAGCATCTGGCTGATCACTCCTTCGCCGATGGGAGATCTGGGTTCAGCAGTACCCCGGATGGCATCGAAGAAATTCAGTACATGGAGGGTGGACATATCCCCACCGCCACCGAGGGCTGTACCGGCCTCCTGGCCTCCGCTCTTTCGCTCCCGGATCAGTTTCCCGGCACGGTCGAACAATTGGTAACCATTGCGGTTCACAAACACCGACCCATCGGTGCCATAAATGATAGTGCCCCGGTCGTAGCCATAGGTCTTGTGCCCGTTCCTTGATTTGCCGTCCCACTGGATCACCTTATTTCCGGGAAAGATCATGGTTGCATCCATGGTATCGTACATGGTCCATCCGTCATCGGGAAAATGCCTTTTGGCAGCTTCCGTTTCAACCCGCTGGGGGTAGGTAACCCCAAGGGCCCAACGGGCAATATCCAGCTCATGGGTGGCGTTGTTGCCGGTTTCTGCCGTGCCGTAATCCCAACCATACCAGTGCCAGTTATAATCCCAGGTGTTGTACCTGTATGGCTTCCTGGGCGCCGGGCCCTGGTACAGGTCCCAGTCCAGCCCTTCCGGCACCGGCGCCAGAGTGGCTGTGGGTACTTCCCCCCGCGATGTGGAATAGAAGGCTACTGCCTTATAGGCTTCACCAATAATACCCCGGTGAATCTCCGAAATGATTTCGATCGACTCTTCCGCAGATCGCTGCTGGTTTCCCATCTGGATCACTTTCCCGTATTTTTCCCTGAAAGCAACCAGCCATTCTCCTTCAGCGGGATTGTGGCTGCAGGGTTTTTCCACATAAACGTGCTTACCCGCCTTCAGGGCCATCCAGGTGCCGGGTGCGTGCCAGTGATCGGGAGTCGCATTAATGATGGCATCCACCTTACGATCTTCCAAAACCTTGCGGATATCATTTTCTAAAAAGGGTTTATAATCCAGCAACTTGCCAAACCTGACCGCCGCCTTCTCCCGCTGGCTTGCCATAACGTCGCACAAGTACAGCAAGTCCACATTCGAACTTTTCAACGACACCGGCTCTGTGAAGGCGTCCAGCCTCCGTCCCAGGCCGGCAATGGCCAGCCCTATCCGGTCGTTTGCCCCCCGTATCCTCGAATAACTCTTTGCCGTCATGGCTCCGGCTATACCTGGTAAAGAGAGTGCTGCCGCCCCCATCGATGCCTGTCTTAAAAATGACCTCCTGTCCTGCTTCATAATGTATCTGTTGTATTTTGAAATATTTTTTTAACTGTCAGACGATTGCCGCAGCCTTCTCTCCATACCCTGAAGAAGGCAACCTCCCGGAGTGACAATCCGCAACAACCTGACCCCTCATTCCATCCCCGTATAAGTTGAAAGGAACACTCCGGCAACCATCCTTACCCTTTTTGGTACAGGGTCCCTCCGATCTCTTCTCAGGCGTAGCGGGCTCCCGATGCCTCACTGATAACAAAAACCGGCCTGCTTACGTTGTTGTTGTCAAAGAAAAACTCCTTCAGCCGGGGCAATAAATATAGTTATTTATATCTATTTAAAAAGTTGCGTTATAAAGGTAAAACCCGTCTGTATACCGCGCTAAACGTCAGAAGTCAGGATATCCATGGCGTCCTTTTCAGGGTGCACAGGGGACGAAATCCGCCTGAACCAGCCGGATTGACTAGCAAATCCTTTTCTTATTGTTCTCACAATAAGCATCCGAACAGAACCGGATCTTTTCCTGTAAAAGGCAAGAATCCCTGACCAGGTCAATCGGTCTTGACCAGTTTTTCCACCAGTACGGCTTTGCCCAGCTGTACCCTGACAAAATAAGCTCCGCTGATAAGTTTCAAATTATTAATTACCAAGTTGTTATCCGGTTCAAATGACTTCCTGTAAAGGGTCCGGCCAGTCAAATCCATAATAGCCACTTCCGGTGCGTCGGTCACAGCCGGCCCCTTGATCCGGATATCAAAACGGTCATTAAAAGGATTGGGATATACCTGTATGGAATAATTCTCCCCTGCGGGAAGAACCTCAGCCAGCGACGCCGATTTAAAGGCTGGTTGTAACTGGGCTGTTTTTCGGCATCCTGAGATTTTCACATCGTCGATATAGACGATATCGTCGTCATCGGATGCGTCGCAACGGAATCGTAACCGGGTGTAAGTGGTAAAAGGACCCTGGAGGGTCAGGGATACGTTGTAGCGTACATTGTTCTGGAATTCATCGCCCAGGTTCCACTCTTCCAGGGTAGTGTAGAACCAGCCGGAGGTGTTGGACAACTGGAACCAGAAATCCTCGGTGGAACTGTCAAAGCCGGTAGCCAGGAAGGAAAACTCAATGGTGATTTTCTCAAAGGGCGAGAGGTTGGTGGAAGATGTGGTAGACAGGACCGAGGTATAGGTATTATCACGCAGCCAGGCACAGTAGCTGCCGGAATTGGGATTTACGGTGCCCCGTCCGCAATCGGTACCTCCGTCAGACCAGATCCCCATGCTGCTTTCAAAGTCGGTCAAATTAACTAATTCGTATACACAGGTGGAACATCCTTCGTCCACCTGACCATCGCAGTTGTTATCCACCCCGTCGCAGGTTTCGGCTGCTCCGGGATAGATGGCCGGATTGCCGTCGTTGCAGTCGCCATTGTTGGATACATATCCGGCGGGCCGGGCACAGGCAGTAACGCTCGCCAGGGGATTTCCGTAGCTGTCGCCGTCGTTATCGGCGTAATAGGTCACCGGGGGCAACCCTTCGTCCACCTGTCCGTCGCAGTCGTTATCCACCCCGTCGCACACCTCGGCAGCTCCGGGATGGATGGCCGGATTGCCGTCGTTGCAGTCGCCATTGTTGGATACATATCCGGCGGGCCGGGCACAGGCAGTAACGCTCGCCAGGGGATTTCCGTAGCTGTCGCCGTCGTTATCGGCGTAATAGGTCACCGGGGGCAACCCTTCGTCCACCTGTCCGTCGCAGTCGTTATCCACCCCGTCGCACACCTCGGCAGCTCCGGGATGGATGGCCGGATTGCCGTCGTTGCAGTCGCCATTGTTGGATACATATCCGGCGGGCTGGGCACAGGCAGTAACACTTGCCAGGGGATTTCCGTAGCTGTCGCCGTCCTGGTCGCGGTACCAGGAAAGCACGTTTCCGGTGGCAACGGTCTGGCTGGTCGAAGCAGTAATACCGGCATCGTCAGTCACGGTGAGGGTCACCGTATAGGTACCACTGGATATATAGGTATGGGTTGGATTACGGAGTGAGGAACTGCTCCCGTCGCCGAAATTCCATTGCCAGGCGGTTATTGCACCATCGTCGGTTGAAGCATCGGTAAAGCCTGTGGACAGACAGTCCACAAGATAGCTGAACAAGGCCACCGGTGGCTGATTGTTGCTGCTGCAACCCGTGATCTCAATATCATCCAGGTGTACCTGGTCATCATCGTACGAAGCATCACACCGGAAGCGGAGTCTTGTACTGGCGGTAAAAGGACCTGCCAGTGTCACCCGGTCATGATAACGCCTTCCATTCTGGAATTCATCTCCCAGGTTCCATTCTTCCACCGTGGTAAAGGTAACCCCGCCGTCTTTGGAAATCTGCAGCCAGAAATCTTCTGAAGAATTGTCCATACTCACTGTATAGTAGGAAAATGCCACCGAAATAGTTTCGAAGCTGAGCAAATTGAGGTTTGATGTTGTTACCAGGGAAGTGGTAGTATTATCGCGGAGCATGAGTCCGTAGGAACCGCTGTTGGGATAACTGGTGCTTCTGGCACAGTCGGTGCCCGGATCGGTCCATATACCCATGCCGGTTTCAAATCCGAAGGAGTTGATGAGTTGGGAAGTATTGTTAAAAGATTTCTGGGTTTGGTCGTTGGCAGGGTTGGGATCTGAACCGTGGTTAGGCAAAGAAGTAAAAGCAGTAAGGGTGTGGGGTCCGGCGGTAACGGCCATTTCGGGCAGGGTTACCTCCACCGAGGCCGAGGGTCCCAGAGAACCCGTCCAGCTGAACTTTACGGTTGCGCCCCCATCCAACTGGCAGAGGATGTCGATTGAAGTCAAGCTGATAGCCGGGTCGAAATTTTTCAGTACAACAACCGGTGTGATGGCGGATCCGCAAAAAGAAGTCACAGGGGTTAGGATCTGGCTGATGCCCGCATCTGCAGGGGGAAGGGTCAGCGGCACGCCCCCGCTGATGACCAGCGAATAGTGCTGGGGCTGCGCCAGGGTTCCGTCATGGTCTATCTGCACGGTATAGACTCCGGCCGTGGGAGCAGCGATATACACCAACTCTGCATTGTCTGTATTGTTCTCAGAACTGGCGGTTGCTGCAGCTGCCGGGTTGTTCCGGTCGAGTTTATAGGGGAAATAGGTTGTTTCGTTACGCAGCAAACGCAGGTCCAGATCGTTTACCAGCGCCGGGGTCAGGGGATCCAGCACCGCTCCCTGAGCTGTTCCAGGGGGATCGGTCCATACGATACTGACTATCAGGGGTTCCGTACCAAAAGCGGAGACTTCGAGGGTCTGGGTCTCCTGGTTATTCAAGGTCCGTTCATCAATCACATTGGCATTCGTGGCATCCCTGGTGATCAGTTCCGCAGCCCTGGCCGCATTCAGCAGACCCCAGCCGAACTGGTAATCGGGACCGCTGGCGGCACCGCATTCATCGGCCGTATTGATGACCAGGGACTTCAGGGTGGCAGCCCGCATGGATGTCCCCCCGTTGAGGTTCCGGAAATGCTGCTGGAGCAGCACCAGGGTGCCCGCCACATTCGGAGATGACATGGAGGTGCCGCTGTAAGACGCATAGGAGCTGGTCGAAGTGCTCACCGATGAGTAAAGGCCAATCCCGTTGCCGACAATATCAGGTTTGATACGGCCGTCATCGGCGGGTCCCCATCCGCTGAACGAGCTCATCGCCACAGACCCGGGCCCCGAATAGGTGGTCACATCATTGACAGCACCGACCGTCAGAATGTTCTTCGCCACCCCCTGGTTCCCGATACAATCGTACCCGTTCGGATACCCATCTACAGGATAAGTCCCGGTGGTGGGTCCTTCCCCGCGATCGTTGCCCGCAGATTTAACAATCAGGTAGTAGGGTGCATTGTAGGCTATTTCATCCCAGGCCCTGGCTTCCGAATCATACAAGCCGAACTGGTAATCCTCCTGGGTACTGACACTGGTATTCCCATACCACGACCAGGTGGTACCATTGTTATACCACCCCCGGATATACCCGTACGAATGGTTGGAGATCAGCAGTCCGCCGGCAGCGGCACTGGCCATCTCGGTATTGTCGTTCGTCCATTCATAAGCCTTCAGGTTGCCATTGCTGGCCATCCCCCGGGCTGACGCAGTCACGCCTCCTCCTACCAGCGTCCCGGAAACATGAGTGGCATGGGCACTGACAGTGGTGGCACCATCCTGTTTCGTAACCCTTCCGGTACCCGTATTGTTGAATTCCTGGTGCGTAGTGAGCACCGCTCCCCCATCCCAGATAGCCAACCCGTTAAAGCCGGTGCCGTCGAGGGTAAGCCCCAGGCCTCCCCCACTCCACAATTTATTTGCCCGGGTGGTGGCCGCAGCATTCACATTGTCTGTGGTATAGTATACCGGCCGGCCGGCCTCAACGGCTATGAGCTCGAATACCCGGCCGTTCGGAAGCTCCTGCCTTATGGGTAGGTTGTTCCTGCGGCTGAACTGTTCCACATCAGCTTTACGCTTTTGCCATCCGGACTTGTATTCGTCAGACAGTTCGTTGAGTCGCTGTTTGTTGGTACCAGGCTGGGCATAAACCAAAACCTGAAGAATCATGGCAGAGATTAACAAAAGATGCTTGAGATGTAATGCCGACTTTTTCATAACCAGGGTTTTAGTTAATGGATAAAATCAGGAAAATAACATCGGTTAAATACAACCGGAAGAGCCTCCCCACTACAGAATTCCCGGTGAAGTTAACCGGATGTTACACCAAAGTTACAGGCATTTTATGGAAACAGAATCTGAAATGTACATTTTTTTTGAAGTATTTTCAATGAAATCGCACTGGGAATCTGTTTGAAATGCAAAAACCCTTCAAAGCCTGGCAGAAAGGGGCCTTATTCAAAAAAGCATGCCTTTTCCCTTCAATCCCAGATAACGTCTGACTTTCCCGCAATATACCTTGTAACGGGCCCCAAATCTTTCTTCCAGAAACCGTTCTTCACCGAGAATAATGAAGTGGTATACCACCAGGCTGTATAATCCCGCAAGGATGACTATCCCATTCAGGGTGTAGAGCATGGCAGCCAGAGTAACCAGGTGCAATCCTGCATACATCGGATTTCTGCTGATCCTGTAAATCCCTGAGGTTTTCAGTTCCGTCATGGCAACGGGCAACCCTAACCTTACATTTTTACCCAGGATGACGGAACTAAGTATGATAAAAAGGATTCCGGCAGCCAGGAATACCAGAGCAACAATTTTCAGGAGAGGAACCGCAGACCCCGGCAGCAGATCCGGGTGCCACATTTCCACCGCCAAGGCTACCCAGGTCAGGTAACCAGAAGTTTTCCCGGTAATGAACAGAACCGGAGGGACCGGGGTTTTCCCAACTATCTCCATACTATCCTTTTCATTCCTGTTTACCGTCTGTAAGGATCTTCACGGTGCATCCCGATCAACTATCCGTTCGAAAGAACAAACATAACAATTAGAACCTGGTTCGCGAACAAAGGCCCTGCTTTTTTGGAAGTACCAAAATTGTTCTGTTTGGATGAACCGACTCCGGGAACTTCTGATTGGAAGGTATAACCTCCGGGAAAAGCAGATACAGCAATCTATAATAAGAATCCGCAGTCAAAGCTTTCGGGGAGTTACCAAATCCCCGGAAATCTTTACAAAATCTTTATACCCCGGAGTGAAAACTTAACACCGTATTTATCAAATCCTGATTTAGTTTGCCGGGGATAAACCCACCGTATGCAAGGCTGCAATAAAGCCTTTACAATGGGGTAGATGACATTCAGGAAAGCATGTTTGAATTAAGGAATTTCAAGGTTATCATTAAAGTAATCAGCAGGAATCTTTTTGTTACGGCTTCAGCCTTATTCTCATGCATTGCCGTGAGCCTCTATTTCCGTGAAAGTATTTTGCCATTTCTATTTTCATCGATGGCTGCGTTCCTGCTGGGTTATATTTTGTACCTGCTTTCCCGGAAAACCAGAAAAGATACTGCTATCCACAGGAAAGATGCATACGTAATTGTTGCCCTGTCATGGTTGCTGATAAGTTTAATCGGTTGTTTTCCTTATCTGATAACGGGAGCAATTCCCTCTTTTGTGAACGCTTTTTTTGAGTCGGTGTCAGGCTTCACCACTACCGGAGCTTCCATCCTTGTTGATATTGAATCGCTGCCCAAATCCATACTGTTCTGGCGGAGTCTGACCCATTGGATCGGAGGCATAGGGATCATTATGCTGGTGATTTTGGTCATGCCGTCACTTCACATCGGAGGATATCATTTATTCACACTGGAGTCTTCACTCCAGGAAAAGATACAACCCAAAATTAAAGCAGTGGGATTCAGGATACTGATGATTTACATTTCATTGACTCTTGCTGAAATTCTCTTACTGCGGGCCGGAGGTATGAATGTTTATGAAAGTGTTTGTCACTCTTTCGGCACTGTCGCCACAGGGGGATTTTCGCCCAGAAACACCAGTATTATTGATTATTCACCGTACATCCAGTACGTCATCATGTTTTTCATGTTATTATCCGGCATCAATTATGCGATTCACTATTCCCTGCTGAAACGGGATTTTCAGAAGATCAAAGCGAATGAAGAAATCAGATTTTACCTGCTGATGGTTTTCATCATCGGGCTGTTCATTGCCTGTTCGCTGCATTTTGAAATGCACAAACCGGTGGAAGCCTCCTTCAGAGAGGGTTTTTTTCAGGTCATATCCATCATCACCTGCACGGGGTTTGCGACGGCTGATTACATGCTTTGGCCGCAATACGCCTGGGGTATTATTTTTCTGTCGATGTTTCTTGGAGGGAGCACCGGTTCCACAGCCGGAGGCATAAAAATGGCAAGGCATCTGGTGGCATTGAAGAATATCCAACGGATCTTCCGGCAGCTGCTGCATCCTAATGCTACGCTGCATATCCAGCTGAACAAATCCGGAATCGATGAAGACACAAACAACTCCATTCTTACCTTCATCGTAGTGTATGGCCTGGTTTTTCTTTTCGGAAGCGGATTGATGATACTGACCGGTCTGGATACCATGGTCGCCACAAGTTCTGTGGCGACTTGTATGGCGGGTATAGGTCCCGGCTTGGGCAGCGTAGGACCAGTGGGCAATTTCGCCCATCTTTCCGATTCCGCAAAGCTCCTGTTGTCGGGGTTCATGATTTTGGGCAGGCTGGAAATCTATACGGTATTAGTGTTGTTCACCAGGGAATTCTGGAAAAAATGACAAGAACCCGAAGATCGATTTATTGTGTAATTTTGGGTTTAAACAGGCTGCCATGAGCATCTTCCATCAACCCGAATCTTTCAGGATGTTGAAACCGACCTCAAAGACGGCCCACTATCTGCTTTCAGTGGTCATCATTTGCGGAACAGCCTTATTGTGCAGTCCTCTTGCCAATACTGTGAATTATCATGTAGTCTCTTTCATTCTGTTATTTGTGGTTTCCCTGCTCTCTGCCTTTATGGGTATCGGGCCGGTATTACTGGCTTCCACCGTGAGTGCCCTGGTATGGGATTTCTTCTTTATACCTCCTCATAACAACTTCAAGATTGAAAAGACGGAAGATTTGCTGATTTTTGGTATGTTCTTTATTATTGCCCTTGTCAACGGGGTTCTGACAACCAGAGTGCGGCACCAGGAGATGCTGGCCCGCGAAAGGGAAAAACGCACCAATGCTCTCTTTCAGTTGACCAGGGAATTATCAGGGGCCAGCGGGATCGAAGAGGTGAAAAAGGTGGCGACAAAAGAAATCAACAATCACTTCACCCTTGAACCTTATTTCATACTTCAAGATGGAGAAAACAGAGTTGGGTTCACCGGACGGGAACCAACCCGGCAGTTGTTGTCGCAGGATGACCTTAACGTTGCCCAATGGGTTTTTGCCCAATCCCGGGAAGCAGGCGCGTTTACCAGCCACCCCTTTGCTACCGGCTTCACTTTCTACCCGCTTACAGGAACCCGGTTAAAACCCGGAATTGTGGCTATCAGACAAAAAAAGCCCTTCAACAGTGAGCAAAAGTCGGTATGGGATATTTTTATTGCACAGGTTTCCAATGCCATGGAACGGGAATTCCTGGGCGAACTGGCGCAAAAGGTCCGTTTCCTCGACGAATCAGACAGGCTGTATAAAACCCTGTTCAATTCTATCTCCCACGAATTAAGAATTCCGGTTGCCACCATCATGGGAGCCTCCGACTCCATCATTCATTCATCCAGGTCCCGAAGTGTCCAATCTGCACTGTGCCAGGAGATCTTTACCGCCTCCCTGAGACTTAACCGATTGATCGATAACCTGTTGAACATGTCCCGGATTGAAAGCGGACATATTACCGTCAGGCTCGACTGGCACGACATCAACGACCTCATCAACAAAGTTTCTGAAGAACTGAAGGATGAATTGAAACCCTTTTCATTGGTCGTTTCTATCGAGGATGAAATGCCGCTGGTAAAGATGGACTTCGGCCTTATGGAACAAGTCCTGTACAATCTTCTTTTCAATGCAACCCAGTTTGCGCCTGCCGCCTCGGAAATCCTGATCGCCACTTACCATCGCGAGGATCACCTCATCATTGAACTTTCGGATCAGGGACCAGGTTTCCCGGAGGCTGACCTGAACGAGGTATTTAATAAATTCTTCAGAGTGAGTGGGAGCAAAGCCGGCGGACTGGGATTGGGATTAACTATTGTAAAAGGCTTTGTTGCAGCACACAAAGGTACGATTTCAGTAGAAAACGTGTTCAAAGGAGGAGCCAAATTTACCATCAGGATCCCTTCTGAAAAACCGGATATGACCAAATTGGAGTAACCAGACATGAATGAAAAAGAGACCATACTGATCATCGATGATGAACTCCAGATCCGCCGGCTCCTGGAGATAACCCTTTCTGACAAAGGATACAAGATCCTGCTTTCAGCGAACGGCAAAGAGGGAATTGTCATGGCTGCCACCCACCGGCCCTCCATGATCATCCTGGACCTTTCCCTGCCTGATGCCGATGGCCAGGACCTGTTAAAAAAACTGCGCGAATGGTACGACAAACCGGTCATCATTTTGTCGGTGAGAAATTCCGAAGAAGAAATTATCAAAGCCCTGGATAACGGGGCCAACGACTACCTTACAAAACCTTTCCGGACCGGAGAACTGCTGGCCAGGGTACGCGCAGCAGCCAGAACAGGTGAGCATAAGAGCGACCTTTCCGTACTGGAATCCGGCCCCGTCACCATCGACCTGAACAGCCACGTGGTCCGCAAAAAAGGCGAAATAATCAAGCTTACCTCCACGGAATTTTCAATGCTCGTCCTGCTTGCGAAAAACCAGGGTCGCGTTTTAACCCACCAGTTTATCCTGAAAGAGATCTGGGGACACGGATATATGGAGCAATCACAATACCTGAGAGTATATATTGCACAGCTAAGAAAAAAGTTGGAAGAGGATCCCTCCAGACCCGTCATGATTCTAACCGAATCAGGGATCGGATACCGGTTCGAAATGTCTTAACCCCCTTTGCATTGGACACTATTTCCATTATGCATATGCTCATAGCCGAAATGCTTACTTGATTTTTTCTGAGGCATGATCAGCACAGTGTATGGTCAATAGTTGTTTTATTGACTAATGATCTGTCTGTTTTTTCTGAGCAATAACAATCATTTCATCTCCGATATGCAGAAATGATAATAGGTTGTACAATGCGTTATGAGCTAGAACAATGATTTTCAATTGCCATTCAGGCCTGTTTACCTTATCATTAAAATAAATTTGTCTTTCGGCTTGGGTTGCTTTATCAGCCCCCTTCTTTCTTCTGATTTTGTCAAGCAATGAATACATAAGAAATAATTTCACTTCAATAGAACTTTTTATTCTTACCACTTTGAACCCTTTACGCTCCAAAAAATAAGTAATCGTTTCCTTTGAAAAATAATTAACGTGGTCGAGCCCCATTGCCTGCCAGTTTTCTTTGTGTCTTTTCGCAATAAAGCTGTCTATCTGAGGTACTTGTATTACTAATAATCCTCCCGTTTTGAGCATTAATGCACACTTTTCTACCGCTTTATCACAATTGTCTATGTGTTCTAAAACATCCCACATGGTTAAAAGGTCATAATAATCCATAAGAGGTTTGTAGTCAAAAAAATCTATTTCAATCACTGGTAATTTCAGATATTCCCTGGCATAAGTGAAAGGCATTTTTGCCATCTCAATTCCAGCTACTTCATAACCTAACAAACGCCCTGTATGTAAAAAGTGTCCCCAACCCACTCCTAAGTCAAACAATTTGCCTGCCTTACAGTATTTTTGAATAGTTTTATATCTGAGTTTATGTCGTTGAATTTTCAGCCAATCATTCCCGGCAATCACCGCTTTTAATGAGTTCTCATCTTTGTACTCATTGTAATTGATTCTTTCTCTATAAAATGGGGGAATAAAAACAAAACCACATTGATTACATTGCACAATATCAACGCCATCTTTATAAAACTTTTTCGAAAACTCGTTTTCGTTCCGGTTATGACAAACCCTACATTCGATGTTCTTTAAAAATTCTGATTTCATAATTACAGGGGTATTAACCTGATAAATGTAATAGTGTCTGGTCGTGACTTTTAATAACTATGTAAGTTATTAATATATAGTCTTTTAGATGCTGTCTTTAAATTTTTCGACTTGAATTCATTATTTCGCCGGAACCCTAATCTGAGTAGAAATTCGGTCAGACTGACCCCCTGTTTTTTTGGGCTTACTTTTTTGAGTTGTATCATTAACGGATTGTGCTGAATACTTCCCAACTACTTATGATTTTTCCATTTTTAATTTTCTTGAACTGCATTACTTCTGCTGTGAATGTTGTATCCCCGACATAAAAAGTTCTGATAAATCGTTCAGCGACCCAATCCCCTTCAGCAATTTGGATCAATATTGAATCTTTATTATTCGGATTGCTGGTAATGGCATTTTTGTGATCGTCTCTATTCCAGGTGTTGGGCTTGGCATCCTGGCTAAAGTAACTTCCCACAAAATCTTCGGAAAGAAGTTCATCAATGTCTTCAAGATTTCTTTCATGATACAATGTCGAAATTCGTTTGTTTTCGTCCAAAGAAGCTTTATTGTCCTCTTTAGTTGTCTGGCAGGAAATAGTTGCCACGGCCAGGATTGAAACTAAAAGAAATAACTTTTTCATGTCACAAGTTTTACGTATTAATTATTAGAATTCAATAATTTCCATAAACCCATGAAATATACGAATAAATCAAATCAACTTAACCAGTGGTCCAAAAATCGGGGAGTATTATAAAATGTAAGTATCTGGAATGTATGAAATAAAAAAGCAGCAATGATCAGATCATAACTGCTTGATTTTCCTGTAGCGAGAGGCGGGAATGATCCGCCGACCTCATGATTATGAATCATGCGCTCTAACCAGCTGAGCTACCTCGCCATCCGTTTCCGGATTCCCAAACCTCAACTACCGGCACCGAAACCGTGCATCAAAGGGAGAAACACGATTTTTTCAGGCTCCGGAAAAACGAGGTGCAAATATACAATTTATTTGAAAAATTTTCAGATTGTCAGAAAAATAGTATATTGTGAACCGAAATACCATGTTCTTAGTGTCTGTTTTTGCTGTCCCTGGATGATTACCTGAACCATGACCAAAAAATGCAAAATACAGTTGGAATATTTTGTTAAATGTTCCCCCAAGGTGCTCTTTAACCGGCTGAGCACTCCCTCCGGCTTGGCAGAATGGTTTGCCGATGACGTTCAGGTGGAAGGAAAAGAGTTCACTTTCCTATGGAAGGGATCTAAGGAATTGGCCGAACTCACCCTCATCAAGGAAAACAAACTGGCCCGCTTTACCTGGAAAGCGGATGAACACACCTATTTTGAATTCAGAATTACCCAGGATGAACTTACCGGTGATGTATCCCTCATTGTCACCGATTTTGCCAGCGACGATGAAAAGGAAGAGATCATCAGCCTTTGGAATAACCACATTTCCAGACTTCGTTACATCACCGGCTCCTGAAGAAAACCTGACCTTGCTATTTCACCGGAAAACCGTAGCTTTGCACATCTTACCCGATTGCCACTAATCTGATGAAACGGTTACACTGGTACGTTCTGAAAACTTTTCTGGGGCCATTTTTCCTGACCTTTTTCATCTGCGTCTTCATTCTGCTGATGCAATTTCTGTGGAAATATGTAGACGATCTCGTTGGTAAAGGACTGGAATGGAATATCCTCACCGAATTGCTGTTCTATGCATCCTTTGGCCTGCTGCCCTTTGCCTTTCCCCTCTCAATGCTTCTTGCATCTATCATGACCTTCGGGGAACTGGGTGAGAACTATGAACTGGTGGCCATGAAATCCTCGGGAATCTCCTTGTTCCGCATTATGAAACCCCTCATATTTGTCGCCGTTCTGATTACATGTACTGCTTTTATTTTTGCCAATTATATCCTTCCCCATACCAACCTCCGTTTTACCACCCTCCTCTGGAGCATCAAGCAACAAAAACCTGAAATGGTCATCCAGGAGGGAATCTTCACCAACGACATCGAAGGGTACAGCATACGGGTAGGAAAAGTGGATAATAAAACCAAAACCCTTCGCGACATTCTCATCTACGACCACACCAACAATAAAGCCAACGAAACCGTTACCATCGCCGATTCAGGATACCTCCACATCACAGAAGATAAAAACTACATGATCCTCACCCTGTTCAACGGGGAGAACTTTTCTGAAGAAGGTTTTGACCGCAGCCAAAACCACCATCCCCTGAGACGCGACCACTTTGAAAAGCAGGTACTGAACGTCCGTGTCTTTAACTTTGACTTCCAGCGCCGCGACGAAAGCATCTTCAAGAACAGCTACAGAATGCTGAATATTAAACAGCTGGCTTACACCAGGGATTCCCTGACCGTCGATTACAAACTGAGGGTCCGGAATTTCATCCTCAATACCCATTACAATTCATTTCTTGACCGCCGGCTCCATGCAAGAGTCGCAAAAAATGACACCCTGTTGCGCTCCCTGACTGCAGATACGGTAAAAACTGCCGATGTCATGCAGATCATCGAACGACTGGATCAGTGGAACAATGCGGAAACAGTGCAAAATGCCGTTTACATGGCAAGAAATAACTACCAGGAGGTCAACAATATAGAGAACAATCTGTACGGCAGGAAAAGAAGGATCAACCATCACAGCATGGAGTTTCACCGGAAATTCACGCTTTCCTTTGCCGTTCTTATATTTTTCCTGATCGGAGCGCCATTGGGTGCCATCATCCGGAAGGGAGGCCTGGGTATGCCGGTGGTTGTTTCGATTTTGTTGTTCATCCTCTATTATATTTTTTCCATGGTGGGGGAAAAATCAGCCCGCGAAGATGTATGGGGTATGGTCTCCGGAATGTGGTTCTCCTCCTTTCTCTTTCTTCCGGTTGGAATCTGGCTCACATACAAAGCGGTCAATGATGCCTCGTTCATGCAGGCCGATACCTATCTTCAGATTTTCAAAAAGCTGTTACCCGACAAGTTCTACCAATTCTTATTCCGGGATGAGGATACTACAACTGACCAATAAGCCCCCCTGGCCTGCCAAAGACGGGGGAGCTATCGCCATGCTTGCCCTTACCAGGGGGTTGGCCAACCAGGGGCACCAGGTTACGGTATTGTATATGAACACGCTGAAACACCATACCGATCCCTCCCAGATTCCCCCCGAAATAACAGGTCTGGCCAGCTTCAGAGGTATCACCGTTCCGGCAGCCCTCTCCCCGGTCAAAGCACTCCTCAACCTCTTGTTCTCCCGGGAACCTTACATTGCAGTCCGGTTCCTCTCGCCCGATTTCAGACATGCTCTCATCCGCCTTCTGAAAGAAAAAGAGTACGACATCATCCAACTGGAAGGACTCTACCTCTGTCCATACATCCCTGCGATCAGGGCTAACTCTTCCGCAAAAATCGCTTACAGGTCCCACAATATTGAGTCGGAAATTTGGATGCGCTCTGCTCTTCTCTCCTCAGGACTCAAAAGGTGGTACTTGTTGAATCTCGCATCCCGGCTCATGCGGTTCGAGAAAAAATGGATCAACCATTACGATCTGCTGGTTCCCATCACCGGCAGAGACGAACAGGAGCTTAACCGTATGGGTAATAAAAAACCTTCGCTGGTTACCCCGGGAGGCATCAACCCGGACTCCCTGTCTGAATACGATGAGCCGGTTGAATTTCCTTCGGTTTTTCACATAGGTTCCCTTGAATGGTCTCCCAACCAGGAAGGTCTTCTTTGGTTCCTCAAAAACGTTTGGGAAGAATTGGCCGGCAGATACCCCGCCCTGAGGTTTTATATTGCCGGCAGAAACGCCCCTTCCTGGCTGGTTGCCGCAATTGACAAACCCGGGGTGGTATTTCTCGGTGAAGTGGATGACGCTTACCGCTTCATGGCATCCAAAACGGTAATGGTAGTTCCCTTGCTCTCAGGCAGCGGCATGCGTATCAAAATCATTGAGGGCATGGCCCTGGGGAAACCCATCCTCTCGACCCCCCTGGGGGCTGAAGGATTACCCGTTACCCATGGATCCGACATCCTCCTGGCAGACAATCCGGAAACATTTATCGACCATCTTTCCCAATTGGTCCGGAATCAGGACCTGTGCCTCTCACTCGGAAATAATGCCAGGGCTTTTGTCGCCCGGCATTTCGACAACCAAACGATCTGCGGCAGACTCGCTGATTTTTATCAACAAAACCTATAGGTATGACAGCCTTCCTCTTCTGGCTATTTTTTCTGGTGCTTTTTTATACCTATGCAGGGTATGGAATCATACTCTATTTCCTGGTAGTCCTGAAAAGAATGTTCCGCCGCAAAACCGGATTCCCTGCCTCTGACGGAACCAGACCGGGAGTAACCCTCTTTGTGACTGCCTATAACGAAAAAGATTACGTAGACCAGAAAGTGGCCAACTCTTTTTCGCTCAATTACCCAAAGGATAAAATTCAATATATTTGGGTGACCGACGGATCGGACGACGGCACGCCACAGCTCCTCGAAAAATACCCCGGCCTGGAAGTCTACCATCAACCCGAAAGAAAAGGGAAAATCGATGCCATGAACCGGGGTATGAAATTTGTCAGGATGCCCCTGGTCATCTTCTCTGATACCAACACCCTCCTTAGTCCCGACACCATCCTTGAAATGACGGGATGTTTCAGAAATCCGGAAGTAGGCTGCGTTGCCGGTGAAAAAAGAATTGCAGATAAGGAAAAAGATTCAGCCTCAGGAGCCGGCGAGGGGCTCTATTGGAAAATAGAATCCAAAATCAAAAAACTGGATGCGGAGCTGAATTCTGCTGTCGGCGGTGTGGGTGAACTTTTTGCCATCCGGACTCATCTTTTTGAACCCGTGGAGGGCGACACCCTTCTCGACGACTTTGTCATTTCCCTCCGTATAGCAGCCAAAGGTTACAGGATTGCCTATACGCCGGAAGCCTATGCCGAAGAGAGCGCCTCGCTGAATGTACGGGAGGAGTTAAAACGCAAAATCCGGATCGCCGCAGGTGGCGTTCAGTCCATGTTCAGGCTGAAACACCTGCTGAACCCTTTCCGGTATGGCCTTCTCAGCTGGCAGTTTTTCTCGCACAAAGTACTCCGCTGGTCGGTAGCTCCGGTCTTCCTTTTCCTCTTTCTCCCGGTTAACATTTTGTGGGTGGCCTTGCATAATGCGTGGTTCACACCTGTCATCCCGACCCTGGTACTCTGGGTTCAGTTACTCTGTTACCTTTGTGCCCTGGCCGGCTGGTACTTCGAACATAAAAAACTAAGGCTGAAGCTGTTCTTTGCTCCCTATTATTTCGTTGCCATCAACTATGCTTCCGTAAGAGGGATCATCCGCTATTTCAGAGGCCGGCAGGAAGTCACCTGGGAAAAATCCCGGAGAGCATGATTCATGATTCCGGAACGGAAGGAACGGGCACTTTTTCATCCAGAAGAGCATAGTGCAGTACCTCTGAAATGGTCTTTACAAATAAAAAATGGATGCCCTGCAGGTAAACCTCGTTGATCTCCTCCAGGTCTTTCCGGTTTTCTTCTGACAGAATGATCTCCCGTATGCCTGCCCGCTTGGCTGCCAGGATCTTCTCCTTGATCCCCCCGACAGGCAGTACTTTTCCTCTGAGGGTTATCTCTCCTGTCATGGCTATCCCCGCCCTGACTTTCCGCCGGGTAAACAGGGAGGCCAGGGAGGTGACCATGGTGATCCCTGCCGATGGCCCATCCTTGGGGATGGCACCTTCCGGCACGTGCACATGCACGTTCCAATCGGCAAAGGAAGCCGGATCCAGTTGTAATTCGGCAGCATGGCTTTTGATAAATTCCAGCGCCAGGATAGCCGACTCTTTCATGACCTCTCCCAGGTTGCCCGTAAGGGTGAGGACTCCCTTTCCCTGGCTCAGACTGCTTTCCACAAACAGTATCTCTCCTCCCGCTGCTGTCCATGCCAGACCGGTTACCACCCCTGCAAACTCATTGCCCTGGTAAGCCTCCTTATTATACTCCACGATACCCAGGAACTCCCGCATGTCCCCGATAGCCAGTTCCCGCCTGAAAACCTCACCAAAAGCTATCTTCTTTGCTGCCCGGCGTACAATCCTGGCAATTTTCTTGTCCAGTTCCCTGACTCCCGATTCACGGGTGTAATGCTCAATGATATATTCCAGTACAGTATCCGGGATTTCCAGATACCGGGGTTCCACACCATGATTCTCTAACTGTTTGGGTATTAAATGACGTCTGGCAATCTCTATTTTTTCTTCCACCAGGTATCCGGTCATCTCAATCAATTCAAGCCTGTCGCGCAGAGGAGGGGCAATGGTATTCAGTGTGTTGGCAGTGGCGATGAAAAGAACCCTGCTCAGGTCATACTCCAGTTCCACGTAATTATCGTGAAATTCTGCATTCTGCTCCGGATCCAGTACCTCCAGTAATGCCGATGCCGGATCGCCGTGATACTGGTGAGATACTTTGTCAATCTCATCCAGAACAAAAACCGGATTCGACGATTTCGCCTTTTTGATGTTCTGAAGGATCCTCCCGGGCATTGCCCCGATATAGGTTTTCCTGTGACCCCTGATCTCCGACTCATCATGCAAGCCGCCAAGGCTCATCCTCACATATTTCCGGCCCAGAGCCCTGGCTACAGACTTCCCAAGCGACGTTTTCCCCACACCCGGAGGCCCATACAGGCACAAAATCGGCGATTTCAGATCTTTCTTGAGTTTTAACACGGAGAGATGCTCCAGAATACGGTCCTTAACCTTCTCCAGGCCAAAATGATCCTCATCCAAAACCCTCTTCGCATGTGAAAGGTCGAAATTATCAGATGTTACCTCCTCCCAGGGAAGGTCCAGCAAGGTCTGGCAATACCCGTATTGCACCGAATACTCACCCGCTGCCGGATTCAGCCTGCTCAGCTTTTCCACCTCCCTGTCAAAATGCCTGGCCGCCTCATCTTTCCACTTCTTGCCCTGTGCTTTTTCCTTCAGAATGCTGATTTCCTGCTCAACAGGGCTCCCGCCCAGTTCGTCCTGTATCGTCTTCATCTGCTGGTGCAGCATGAATTCACGCTGCTGCCTGTCAATATCGGTCTTTACTTTCTTCTGAATATCGTGCTTTAACTCCAGCATCTGAACCTCTTTAACCAGTAAACTGATCGCCTGGACACCCCGGTCCCGTAAGTTGTCAATCTCCAGCAACTTCTGCTTGTCGTCGACCCCGATGTCGGTATTCGAACAGATGAAATTGATCAGGAATGCCGAGTTTTCAATGTTTTTAACCGCAAAAGTCGCTTCTGCCGGTATGTTGGATGAAAACTGTGCCACCTTTATCGACAAATCCTTCAACGATCCCACTATCGCATGAAATTCATTGCTGTCGGAAGGAATGACCTCCGGTAAAACCTCGATGGACGCCTTAAAATAGGGCTCCTCCGAAACAAACTCACAGATTCTGAACCTTTTCTTCCCTTGTATGATAATAGTTGTGGAGCCGTCGGGCATTTCCAGGATCTTTAATATCTCCGCCACCGTACCAAGGCTGTATATCTCTCCCGCAACCGGATCATCTTTTGAAGGATCAATCTGAGCAACGGCTCCCAGAAGCCTTCCTCCCTGAGAAACATCCTGAATGAGCCTCTGTGACTTCTTCCGCCCCACCGATATCGGTATTACCACACCCGGAAAAAGGACTGTATTCCGTAAAGGGAGAACAGGCAATACCTCCGGGATTTCCGAATGCATACGCTCGTGATCCTCCTCCGCCATCAATGGTATAAACCCGACCAGATTCTCTGTCAGATCCTTTAACCAATCGTTTTCGGCTTTCTCTTTTTTAATATCTCTCATAATTTCCCCGATTTCCTTCTGACAAAATGTCGGTTATCTGCAACCGGAAATCCCGGCCTAGCATCAAGCAATAGTCATGCCACCGGAACAACATCCCTGCAGATGTCAGACTGGTGAACAACCGGAATCATCCTGACCTCCTGCCTGACTATGAACCGTAATCCGGAGGAAGTTGCCGATGGAACTTCCATCCTACCGGCATCGGCAGTCTGAAATGTATTAAACGGAAAGCCTCTGGCACAAACCTTTCCTGTCTGCAGGGAAAAAGGCAACAGCAACAAAAACCAGCAGGGATGGCGGGCCAGCCTGAGGTCCGAAAGAAGCAGACCGCATTTCCATTGCCGTGTCCGGGTGGTTGGTAAGCCGGGTTAAAATAAAAAAAGCCCCTTTTCAGGAGCTTCTATTTTCTGCTTCAGAAGAATTATTTATTCCGCTTTTCCATGTGATCCTTATACCGGTGCATAAACTTGTCAACCCTCCCTGCCGTATCGACCAGCTTCACTTTACCAGTGTAAAAAGGATGGGATGTATTGGAAATTTCCAGTTTCACCAGCGGATACATAACGCCGTCAATATCGACAGTCTCCCGGGTCTGTACCGTTGAACGGGTGATAAATGTATGACCGTTTGACATATCCCTGAAAGCAACCATTCTGTAACTCTCCGGATGAATTCCTTTTTTCATAGCCTTTATTTTTACAATGTGCCAACCCATGGTCAGTTAATCCCGTAATCTCGC
This sequence comes from uncultured Prolixibacteraceae bacterium, assembly GCA_964650525.1. Taxonomy (GTDB): domain Bacteria; phylum Bacteroidota; class Bacteroidia; order Bacteroidales; family Prolixibacteraceae; genus UBA1413. The sequence goes on along the minus strand of CAZYUA010000016.1, from coordinate 1,352 downwards.
CGGCTCAACCTTCAGGATCACACGTCTGTTAGTGATTTTTAACGGGGGGCAAAGGTATTCAAACTTTACTTATTTGCAACAGTTGACCACGAATTATTTTTCTTCTTTGGCTGAAATCACCGGAGAACGGTGGAAGGGTTTCCCCCGGTCGAAGAGGTAACGCATCGTGTAGTGGGTTTTCATATGTTTCCCGCCCACCGATTCGTAAAGGGATACAATCTTGGGGTTAAAGTCGCCTGCCCAGGAAAGTTCCATCTCCTTATACCAGGGCATACTATACATCACCGGCCGGAGATTCCAGAAAATAGCCGATTCAATTCCCGAACGCTGGTATTTCGGGGAGATCCCGATAATAATGCTTCGTGTGCGGGTCATAACCTTTCTTCGTTTATACCAGAGAAGTCTCAGCATGTTCCAGGGAGTCAGCCTGCCGTTGAGATGGATCAGAATCTGGTTGATATCGGGGATCATCACAAAGAGAGCAATGGGTTGGTCTTCGTGGTAGGCAAACCAAATGAATTTTTCCTCGATCATCAGTCTGGATGAGGACAGGAAATCGCGCAATTCATCCTTATCCATGGGTTTGAAATGTTCATGGAATCGCCAGGCATCATCGTAGATGGTGGCAAAATCCTCAATGAATTTGTCTTTTTCATCCCAGGAAAAATGACGGAAGCTGTATTGGGGTTTCCGGGCTACCCACTCAGCCACTTTCCAGAACCGATCGGGTAATTCAGGCAGGGTCGTGTCGAGGTGGTAACTGAATTGTCTGAAATAGATTCCGAAGCCGTAAGATTCAAACAGCGGAAGATAATAGGGAGGATTGTAGGGCATGCCGAAGCCCTGTGGCATGAACCCGTCGGCCAGGAGCCCCCAGTTGATGTAGTTCTCGCCAAAGTTCACCGGGCCATCCATGGCTTCCATACCTTCTGATTTCAACCAATCCCGGGCAGCATCGAACAGCATATCGGCAGCCTTCTGATCGTTGATACATTCAAAAAAACCGCAACCCCCGGTAGGCTGCTCAAACAGGAAAGCCTTATCCCTGTTGACAAAGGCGGCTATTCGTCCGGTCAGGGTACCGGTGTCGTCGGTCAGAACCCACCGGATCGCCCGGCCATTCTTGAAGGCGGGGTTTTTTGCGGGATCGAAGGTATTTTCGGTCATCATTTCAAGAGGACACACCCAGTTGGGATCATCCCGGTAAAGTATGCGCGGGACTTTGTGAAACTGTCTGCGTGTTGCTGGATCCCTGACCTCTGATAAATGGAACATACGGTGTGGTTTTATGATGGCAATATAGTGCTGATGCGTTAATTTTTAAAAACTAAATAGATCATATTGTTCTTTGA
>CAZYUA010000015.1:0-94203 GCA_964650525.1 uncultured Prolixibacteraceae bacterium | reverse complement strand
TGCCTTTCATACGGCAACCACACGGGATCCTGCCTGTCGCGTAAATGTATTTCTTTTTCCTTATATTTACCCGAAAGAACCGATTGGTGCCTTCATACAATTTTCTGACCATCCTGGGTCCTACTGCTGTCGGGAAGACCCTTCTGGCCGCCCGCCTGGCATCCCGCCTGGGTGGTGAAGTAATCTCGGCCGACTCCCGCCAGGTATACCGTGATATGAACATCGGAACCGGAAAGGACCTGGAAGACTATATGGTCAACGGATACCGGATTCCTGTCCACCTGATTGACATCGTGGATGCCGGCACCCAGTACAACCTCTTTGAATACCAGCGGGACTTCCTTGCGGTTCTTGAAGACATGCGCCGAAGGGGAAAGTTCCCCGTTCTCTGCGGAGGGAGCGGCCTTTACCTTGAGGCTGTCCTGAATAACTACCGGCTGGTGCAGGTTCCCCATAATGACCTTCTGCAGCAGAAACTAAAAGGGAAAAATCTGCAAGAGCTGACCGAGATATTGCGTACCCTGAAACCCTCCCTTCATAACACCACCGATATCGTCAGCGAAAAAAGGGTTGTCCGTGCCATAGAAATTGAAGAATTCCTGCAGAGACATCCAGGGAAGAGGGCTCCTCTGCCTCACCTGGATAGTCTGATTGTCGGGATCAGCCAGGATGTCGAAACCCGTCGTCGCCTGATCTCTCAAAGACTGCACCAGCGGCTGAACAACGGAATGATCGAAGAGGTGAAACAACTGCTCGGCAGGGGTATCGCCCCGGAGGCACTTACCTATTACGGCCTGGAGTACAAATTCATCACCCTCTACCTTACAGGAACCCTTTCCCGGGATGAGATGACCGGAAAACTTAATACCGCCATCCACCAGTTTGCCAAGCGGCAAATGACCTGGTTCAGGAAAATGGAAAGAGCGGGAACTCCCATCCGCTGGATCGACGGAAGCCTGCCAATCGAGGAAAAAATCAGCCTGGTTTTGAATTGGCTCGGGTATGCTTATCCTCCCACACAAGCCGCGCCCTGATCAGCTCAGCATGATCAACTTCCCGCTGGATGCTGCAGAAATGCTCCGAAGGAGTAAGCCTCTGCTGCCTGACAGCCAGCCGGTCGTCGGGAAGCCCCTCCCTGAGAAAGTTCACCTCCATTTCCCTGAGGGTATGATTATGATGAAAATCAAAAGAATAGCTGTTGTTGATCCGCTCGAGATATCGTCCCGTATTGAAATGCTGGTTAATATCAATTTCGTTGAACAGCACAGGGAAGAATGCAGGTTGATCTTCCATAACCGGCGATTCTACTTTCCGGGGGTTGAATCCCAGCAGACTCTCAGTGTACCCCGGAAAGTTGTTCATCTGTCCCAGTCTTTGGATCCGGCGGGTTTGCAGGTTCAAAACCAGCCAGGAACTGGTCGCTGCGATGATCTCTTTCCCCTCAGAATCCAGGAAACGAAAATCCCGGTAAGCATAGAATCCATCCGTTCCCCGCGACCAGGTTTCCAGGGTGAATTCATCTCTCCAGCAGGGCCGGCTCCCGATATGCACATAAAACCGCGACAATACCCAGAAGAGTTGTTCTTCCCTCAAATGTTCAAACCCGAAACCGAGCACCCGCGCATGCTCCCAGGCTATCTCCTGCATATACCAGAATAATACCGATGTGGATACCTCGCCAAACCGGTTAATGTGGTACGACAAGGCCTTCAGGTGGTTCCTGTGTTTATGGACCTGCTCCATAGGTTCTCTTTTCCGCAAAAATAGGGTTCCGTTTTGAAAAACAGGATCATTTTGCCAATTTTGCACAAAATCAGGCGACTCATGGGTGACATCATAATAAAAAACGCGGCACAAATCGAAGGCATCCGGCGCAGCAGCAGGCTGGCTGCTGCTACTCTCGATTACATCGCAGAGTATGTCAGGGCCGGCGTAACTACAGGCTATTTAGACCGGATGATTGATGCGTTCATCCAGGGCCACGGAGCTCTTTCTGCCACCAGGGGTTACAATGGGTTTCCGGCCTCCAGTTGCATCTCCCCCAATGAAGTGGTATGCCATGGCATCCCTTCCGACCATATATGGCTCACCGACGGCGATATTGTCAACATCGACATCACCACCATTTTAGATGGGTATTATGGCGACACCTCGCGTATGTTCTGCATCGGAGAGGTCTCAAGGGGCGCCCTCGAACTTGTGGAAACAGCCCGGCACAGCCTGGAACTGGGAATCCAGCAGGTCAGACCCGGAAATCCTTTCGGAAACATCGGCTACGTAATTAACCGGTATGTCCGCTCCCGGGGATTCAGCGTGGTCTATGAATTCTGCGGCCATGGAGTGGGTATCCGGTTTCACGAAGAGCCACAGGTTGACCATGCAGCCCGCAAAAACTCAGGCTCCCTGATGCAACCGGGAATGATCTTTACCATCGAACCCATGATCAACCAGGGAAAAGCCTCCACCATCGTTGACAAAAAAGACGGATGGACAGCCCGGACATCCGACCGCAAACTCTCTGCCCAGTTTGAACATACCGTGCTGGTAACCCCGGCAGGCTGCGAGATACTCACAATGAGCAGTGAAGATTCCCGCCTTACCTGAAACGCCCGCACCCTCCCCTCAGGGCGTCCCACCGGAAGCACCCACCTTTTCAACACCTTCATCTTTCAAGGATAAGTACCTACCATAGCCTCCCCCTTTCCTGGTCGGCCGGAAAACAAAAATCACTACCTTTGCCCTCTTAAAAGTTACTTATATGTCTTTGATCCTGGAAGAAAAAGACCTGGAAAAATTCATCATGGTTGGCGAAAGAGTCCTGGTAAAACCCAAAAATCCATCCCAGAAAACTGTGTCAGGACTGATTCTGCCCCCTTCCGTTCAGGAAAATGAAAAAGTACTCAGCGGCTATATAGTCCGGGTGGGGCCCGGGTACCCTATCCCCTCAGTCGCCGGCGATGAGGACACCTGGAAAGAAAAGCAGGAGCCGGTGAAATATGTCCCCCTGCAGGCCCGTGTCGGTGACCTGGCGGTTTACCTTAACAAAAGCGGATATGAGATTGAATTTAATAAGGAAAAATACTTCATCCTTCCCCATTCAGCCATATTGCTGCTCATCCGCGACGAAACCCTTTTCGAATGAACCGATTTACTATATAAGAAGGACCATGACAAGTGTATCAGAAAGGATCAACCGGTTGTCGGAGTCGGCAACCCTTGCGGCTGCTCAGAAGAGCAGGGAGCTGAAAGCCCGCGGTATCGATGTGATTAACCTCACACTGGGGGAACCCGATTTCAACACACCCGGGTTTATCAAGGAGGCTGCAAAAAAAGCTGTAGATGACAACTTTTCCCATTACTCCCCGGTTCCGGGATATCCGGTTTTGCAGGAAGCAATAGTGAATAAGCTCAGGAGGGATAACCACCTGGAATACAAGCCGGAGCAGATCGTGGTTTCCGGCGGTGCCAAGCATAGTATTGCCAACGTCCTGCAGGTATTGGTAGACAAGGGTGATGAGGTGATCGTTCCGGCACCTTATTGGGTCACCTATGTTGACCTGGTTAACTTTTCGGAGGGGGTAAGTATCGTACCGGAAACAACCGTTGAGAATCATTTCAAGCTGACACCTGCCCAACTGGAAGCGGCCATTACACCCCGGACCAAAGCGTTCATTTTCAGCAGCCCCTCCAATCCTACCGGCAGCGTATACACCTATGAAGAGTTAAAAGCCTTTGCGGAAATCTTCGAACGTCACCCCGGCATTATAATCATCTCGGATGAGATTTACGAGCATATCATTTATGGCAGGAAGTTTGAAACCATCGCGCAGTTCCCGGAGATCCGCGACCGGGTGGTGGTGGTCAACGGGGTCTCCAAGTCGTACGCGATGACCGGATACCGGATAGGGTTTCTGGCGGCTCCGCTCTGGATTGCCAAAGCTTGCTCCAAACTGCAGAGCCAGTTTACCTCCGGGCCCAACTCGGTTGCCCAGATAGCCGCTGTGGCAGCCTTTAACCACGACGGCGCCGAGGTTTCAAGGATGGTTGAACAGTTTGAAAAACGGCGCAATCTTGTTATGGAGCTGCTGGGGGAGATCCCCGGACTCAGGACCAGCCGGCCTGATGGTGCTTTTTATGTATTCCCCGATGCTTCTGCCTACTTTGGCACCTCCGACGGCGAAATGACCATCCGGAATGCGGAAGACCTTTGCTACTACCTGCTAAGCAAAGCCCATGTCGGGTTGGTATCCGGTGAGGCTTTCGGAGCCCCTTCCTGCTTTCGCATCAGTTATGCTGCCTCAGAAGAGCAGATTACCGAAGCCATGGTGCGCATCCGGAAAGCGCTTGACGTACTGAAAGCTTAGCTGCCTGCTTCCTTCCCTGACCGCATACCAGCAGAAAATTAAAGAGGTACTTTGAAAAGGTAAAAGGAAACAGATAGCGCACAATACAAGAGGATGACCACCGACAGCCCGAAAAGCCCGGACAGGACCAGCAAGGCCACTGAAACAACCAGGAAAACATACCGGTACCAGTTTTCGCGAAAGCGGAAACCATGGAATTTCAAAGAAAACATCGGCAGATCTGATACCAGCAGCAATGAGGTTATCAGAATAGCAACCAGCAGGTTTCCGGAAGTGAAAAGCAATGGGAGGACCTCGGGGCGGCTATCGGAGGCGGCAATCATCCCGAACGAAGCCCAAAGGATCGCGTTGGCAGGCGTGGGCATACCCAGGAAATGGTGAGTCTGCCGCTCATCCAGGTTAAACCGGGCCAGTCTCACTGCCGAAAATAAGGGAATCAGGAGAGAGGACGCCAGAAAAAACCACGACCACCCGCTTGCCGGGATATCTCCCAACGGAAGATTCATCCCAGGTAAAGCCCGTTTCATCAGGACGAAAGCGATCATTCCCGGTGCTACCCCAAACGAAACCATATCGGCCAGCGAATCCAGTTCCTTGCCTAATGCCGATCCTGCCTTCAGTAACCGGGCTGCAAAACCGTCACAAAAATCAAACAGAGCCGCCAATAAGATAAAAAGGGCAGCGATGCCTGTATCTCCTTCCAGTGCCAGCACAACCGCCACACTCCCCGAAGCCAGGTTTAACAAGGTAAGCCCGTTGGGGATCCATTGCATGCTATGCTTCATGGTTTTCATACGTAATTTAAGCTATTGGTATACTTTTCAATTATATGCTTCCTGATGATTTATGCTGCTTTTTATCTCCGCGGAACTCCCCTGCCTGCCGAACCTCTGACCTTCCATCCGGCAGGCAGGGCAGTCAAAAAGGGTTGAGTATTTACATCTCTTTTGGTCCCGCCTCAGGCAGTATGCAAATTTCATCCGGTCAAACAGTGGTAATAACGGTCATCCCTCCGCGGACCTTTTGCCCGAGAGTAACCCTGATGTCAGAATCCAATGGAACGAAAAGATCCACCCTCGACCCGAAACGGATAAACCCAAGCTGATCATTCCGGGTAACCCTGTCACCCGGTTTCCTGTACGTGACGACCCTCCTTGCCAGTATTCCTGCTACCTGGCGTGCCAGGATCTCTTTGCCTCCGGCCGTCCGAATCACCGAAGTGCACCTTTCATTGGCATCCGACGATTTGGCATGCCTTGCAGGCAAAAACCTCCCGGCATGATGTTTCTGGTAGACGATCTCCCCAGCCACAGGTACATGATTTATGTGAACATCCCATACCGACATAAATACCGATATCTGAAGCCTTTTGGAACGAAAATATTCCCCTTCGACAACCGGTTCAATCGCAACGACCGTTCCATTGGCTACCGAAACCACTTCTCCCTCCTTAACCTTCCTTTCCATTACCGGCTCCCTGAAGAAATAAAAAACCCCTGCCAGAAGAATTAGCGAAACTACGAGAATGACTGCATAAGCAGCAGATCCTCCCAACAGGAAATAGAGAACAAGATCAAAAACCAGTATAGCCAAGGTTATTACCGGAATGACCCGGTAGCCCTCATTGTGTATTTTCACTCGTATATGTTTAAGTTAATATTATGCTATTCAATTATATGCACCTAAATGATTCCTTCAGTTTTTCATCTCCATGGAACTCGCCTGCATTGTGAAAACCTGGCCATTACCAATGCTGGACTTCGTTTCCGGTCTTCAGGATGGTCACTCCGGTTGGTGTAGCCTCCCGCAAAAAAAGGAAATTCACCTGCGTGGTGGAAAAACCATAAACGGCTCAGCGAAATCGCGCCTAAGCTACAAAAATTTTCTCATTTCATCCTTTTCCGGGATTTCAGCCACTACAAGCCACCTGTCAGGAGAAGCCAGACAACAACGGGAGGGATGGCAAAGATAAAGCTGTCGAGTCGATCCAGAAATCCACCGTGACCGGGAAGCAGATTTCCGGAATCCTTGAGGTTCAGACTTCTTTTCATCAGCGATTCAGCCAGGTCGCCGAAAGTTCCGGAGAAGATGACCAGAAGACTTACACCCAGCCATTCCATAAGGTTCAACACGGGAATCAGGGAAGCAAAAACGGCACCCGCAGCCAGGGCGGTCAGGGCTCCACCTGCGACCCCTTCCCATGATTTTTTCGGGGAGATCCGTTCAAAAAGCCGGTGCTTGCCAAATGCTGTACCTATCAGGTAGGCTGCCGAGTCGTACAACCAAATGGTAACCATAACGCCAAAGAGGATCCAAGGGTAAAACCCGGTTAACCCATCTGGCTGCGGAAAGACCATAAAACCGGCCAGCCCCATTGGAAGGGCGATATATAAAAGTCCCAGGAGGGTTACGGCTATGTTAAGTAATGGCTTCTCCTTTTTCCGGTAAAGTTCCGTCACAAAAGGAAGGAATAACAGCAGTGCCGCCATTCCTGCCATACGAAGGGGAATCATCCCTGAAGCAGCACCTGTCAGGGCGGCAAAAATTATAATTGCAGCTGTTAAACCGGTAACCTGTTGGGGGGAACTACCTGCTTTTTCGGCCATCTGATAAAACTCATGCAGCGACAGAATCATCAGGGCTATAAAGACAACGGCAAAAACCAGGGGATGCAGCAGGATTCCAGCTGCCACCAGGCTTCCAAACAACAGACTGGTTTTTGTCCTCTCAAGAAGATGTTTCAATCTTTCAGGTTTTTAATCAGTTCCAGAGCTGCTGAAACCGAATCCTCAGGCACAAACACCCGGTACTCGCCAAAGGTGATGTAGGTGGAGTCCTGCTGATCCAGAATGACTGAAGGGACCCCTCCGGTTTCGAGGATATCCCGGGCCATGGTGGCCAGATACTCCTTATCGGTAAAGAAAACCTCTTTCCAACCCTTTTCCATGGTACTTATTGTTTATTTGGATAAAGGAAAACATATCGTTCTTTGTGGCCGTGAGCCCCCACGGGGCCTGTACCGGCTAACAGGGCATCCTGCATTGATTCGTAACTATCGGCCAGGGGAACCGATGATGCAGGGAGGCAGCCGGCAGCCGGTTTATAGGATGCAACAACAGCTTTCACGGGGTACCCCGCACGAAGCCTGCCGAGGATCGCAGCCCGGGAGAGGCCCTCATCGCAAACGAACCGGATGGGGCTATCAGCTTTCAGGAATTCCACCGGTCTCCTTTCTTTCCAGAAGGGTGTCAGTGTCCCGCCCCTCGCGTTTCCCAAAAATGTTTTCCAGATCCTCCGAGAAAATTACTTCCCGGTCAAGAAGAAGCTCTGCCAGTTTCTGATGACCTTCCTGTTGTTCTCTTAAAAGGGATAGAGCCCTTTGGTATTGCCGGTCGATAATCTCTTTCGCTTCTTCGTCGATCAACTGGGCTGTTTTTTCACTGTAAGGCTTTGTGAATGAATAATCAGTCTGGCCTGTCGAATCATAGAAGCTTACCGTGCCGATTTTGTCGCTCATGCCGAAGATGGTAACCATAGCGTAAGCTTGTTTGGTAACCCGCTCCAGGTCGTTTTGGGCGCCGCTGGAGACCTGTCCGAAGACGATCTCCTCGGCAGCCCTGCCCCCCAGGGTGGAGCACATTTCATCCAGCAACTGCTCCCGCGTGGTTATCGACCTTTCTTCAGGCAGGTACCAGGCAGCCCCTAAAGCTTTGCCCCGCGGAACAATGGTTACCTTCACCAGGGGATGAGCATAAGGAAGCAGCCAGCTGATGACCGCATGTCCCGCCTCGTGAAAGGCAATGGTTTTTTTCTCATTGACCGAGATAATTTTATTTTTCTTTTCCAATCCCCCGACAATACGGTCAACGGCATCCAGAAAGTCCTGTCTTTTAACAGCATCATTGCTTTTCCTGGCAGCGATGAGGGCTGCCTCATTGCACACATTGGCAATATCAGCACCGGAAAAACCGGGGGTTTGTTTAGCTAAAAAATCAACCTTTACATCTTCATCCAGTTTCAGGGGTTTCAGGTGAACCTGGAATATCTCCCCGCGCTCGTTGAGGTCGGGAAGCTCCACATGGATTTGCCTGTCAAAACGCCCGGCACGCATAAGCGCCCGGTCCAGGATGTCGGCCCGGTTGGTGGCTGCCAGGATGATCACCCCGCTGTTGGTATCGAAGCCGTCCATCTCGGTCAGCAACTGGTTAAGGGTATTCTCCCGTTCATCGTTGGCCCCGAAATTGGGGTTCCGGCCCCTTGCACGCCCAATGGCATCAATCTCATCGATAAACACAATACAAGGTGCCTTTTCCTTGGCCTGTTTGAACAGATCACGCACCCGCGAGGCACCAACCCCTACAAACATCTCAACAAAATCAGAACCTGACATAGAGAAAAAGGGTACGTTCGCCTCTCCGGCCACCGCTTTGGCCAGCAAGGTCTTACCAGTACCGGGAGGCCCTACAAGAAGTGCCCCCTTGGGAATCTTGCCTCCCAGTTTGGTGAACTTCAAAGGATTCTTCAAAAACTCCACAATCTCTTCAACCTCCTGTTTGGCTTCCGATAATCCCGCCACATCCTTGAAGGTCGTATTGACTCTGGCATCACGATCAAAAACCTTGGCCTGACTCTTCCCGACACTGAAAATACCGCCGGGACCACCGCCCGCACCCTTGCTCATCCGCTTGAATATCCACCACCACAAAAGAATGATGATAACAAAGGGACCCAGTGACCACAGAATATCCCCCATCCAGTTCCGCTCCTTCAGGTATTCAGCCTCAATTCGCTCATCCCCGAAATTCTCCTGGGCTTCCGAAAGCTTCTGCTCAAAAGTCTCCACCGACCCGATCACAAAATAAAAATGGGGACCTGTCTCCGAAGGTTTCGAAAAAGTACCCTCCATCTCCTTCTGATATTTGGAAAGCCGGTCACTTTTTATGGTTATCAGAGCCTTTTCGTTGTTTAAAACCACAATTTTCTCGATATCGTGGTTTGCCAGCATGGTGGTCTTCACCTTGTTCCAGTTGGTCTCTACTGGTCCTTTGCTTCCGGAAAAATAATAATTGACCAGAAGAAACAGTACGGCAATGATACCGTAAAACCAGTAAGGATTGAATTTTGGTTTTGGACTGTTCCCTCCGCCTCCGGCCATGCCGGGTTCCCTTTTACCAGATTCTTTCTTATCTCCGTTGATTGTCATCTTCCCTTTTTAAAAATCGTCTTCCAGATAATTTGTCTTTGCATCCGACCACAGGCCTTCCAGATTGTAGTAACGACGCGTATCCTCCCTGAAAACATGCACCATCACATCGCCATAGTCCAGGAGTATCCAGACCGCATTCCGGTAGCCGTCCTTATGCCAGACCTTCATGCCGGTCATTTCCTGCACCGTATCCTCCACTGAGCGGGCTATGCCCTCCGCCTGCGTGTTCGACGTAGCATGACAAAGAATAAAATAGCCGCACTCGGTATGCCGGATGGTCGTCAGATCAATGACTGCTATGTTTCGGCCTTTCAACCTTTGAATTCCTTCAATGGCAGCGTTTACAATGCTTATGGGTTCTATCTGCTTTCTCTTCATGCGTTCCTGATCACCTGACAAAGATAAGAAACGGGCTTGTCATTACAAAAACAGATTCAAAGCGACTTCCGCTCTTGCTGATCTCAATATTTGTTGATTATTTTACAACACGGAAATCCCATCCGCAGCGATATTGAGATGATGACAACATCCGGATTCAGGGGACCCACCCTCATCCTGGTCGATGAAGCAGGATCGACCAACAACTATGCCACGGCTCTCCTTCAGACAAAACAGGTAAAAGAGGGAACCGTAATCTGGACATTCCGTCAGACCCGGGGCCGCGGACAGGGTACTGCTGTATGGGAGTCACAAGACTACAGGAATCTTACTTTCAGCCTGATCTTATTTCCTCGGTTTTTATCTGCAGCAGATCAGTTTTTGCTTTCGCAGGTTGTATCGCTGGGGCTGGCCGGGTTTCTGGATCAGGAGACCGGCGGTGTAGCCATCAAGTGGCCTAACGACCTGCTGGTCAATCGTAAGAAAATCGCCGGCATCCTGATTGAAAATACCCTTGCAGGAGAGTCTCTCCATTCCTCGGTCATTGGTGTGGGACTGAACCTCAACCAACTTCATTTCCCTTCCCATCTGCCTAACGCCACCTCTTTATCCCTGGTCACTGGCCGGAATCATCCACCGGAAGAATCGCTGAAACTGCTTATCGAAAAAATCAGACACTGGTACGACCTGCTCATTCAGGGAAAATCGGAAGAAATCCGCCGGTGTTATCTCAGCCGGCTCTCAGGTATGAATACCTTATCGAAGTTTAAGACCGACACGGCTGAATTTGAGGCAACAGTCAGAGGTATCGACCGGTTCGGCCGGCTTCTCCTAGAAGACAAAGAAGGAAACGTCTCAGTCTATTCCTTCAAAAGCGTGGAAATGATCCTGTAATCCGCACTCTCAGGAATAGTCAGGACCGGAGGTTGTTCTGATCTGTCACGCTTATGCATACGGAAGAACAACCAGTGCGTCAGCCAACCGGTTGATGCCCTCCTCCAGCTTATTTCCCACCATCAACTTTACCAACATCCCCATTTCGGCATGGAGGGTAAGCCTCATCTTCGCTTTATCACCATCCTGCGGCAGCAACTGGATCCAAAAGTTCAGCTCAACAGGTAATTTTCCTTCACCCCTGATCTTTATCGTAGTATAAGGGGTACGATCCACGATCCGGATCTCAGCCGATCCAAAACTGCCCACTTCAAAACGACAGCAATCATTGTCCGATTCAAAATTGCGTATAGCTACCTGCGGAACTTTTTCTGACAAAGCAGACAACACCTCGTCGTTGATGTATTGCGACAAGTTTCTGAAATCGGACAGGTAGTTGTACACCACTTCTATGGGGTGGCTGATTATTTTAACGTCGCTGATATATTTACTTACTCCCATGGTATCCTATTAATTTACAAACCTGTTCTCGCGCCACCGGAAGACATGTCAGGCCGGGAAGGGGTTTCCTGTCATGTTCCCCAGTTTGCCGGGTCGGAACGCCACTGCAACAACCGGTCCTGGTCCTCCCCGGAAATCAGACCCTGGCGCAGGCACTCTTCGATGAGGTTTCTGTAACGGCTGAGGGTTGTCAGGGTAATTCCTGCTTCCCTGAAATTTTCTTCCGCCTGGGGAAATTCATAGGTAAAAATGGCCACCATCCCCAGCACATCAGCGCCTGCGTCGACGATCGCACGGGCTGCTTTCAGGCTGCTGCTGCCGGTCGATACCAGGTCTTCGATCACCACCACCCGCTGCCCCGGTTTCAGAACTCCTTCAACGAGATTCTCCAGGCCGTGGCTTTTGGGTGCCGGCCGGACATACACAAAGGGCAGGTTCAATGCGTCCGCCACCAACACTCCATGGGCTATGGCCCCTGTTGCCACTCCGGCGATGACCTCTGCCGAAGGGTACCTCTTCACTACCTGCTTTGTAAACAGGTCCCTGATAGCATCCCTCACCCGGGGAAACGACAAAATCTTACGATTGTCGCAGTATATGGGTGATTTCCAGCCCGAAGCCCAGGTAAAAGGTGTCGAAGGTTCTATTTTAATTGCGTTAATTTGCAGCAGCATTTTCGCAACCTCAGCCTGCATGCTTATTTCCATGCCTGATGGATTAATATACCCGACAAATGTATGAAGTTTTTCTGAATGACCGGAGTATTATCATCGCCGGCGAAACCCGTGAGGAGGGTGCCGGCCGCTGCAGCAAAACCGACAGGGCTTCCTGCTCTACGGTTTCTGCCCGGGTGAACGCATTTCTCACCGGAAATCAACAGCTCCTGGTGCTGACCGGCGATGAGACCCTTATCTGGAAGGAATTCCGGAAACTTTTCCTGGTCGTCCCGGCAGCCGGCGGCATCGTAAAGAAGGAGAACACCTGGTTGTTCCTGTTCCGTAAGGGAAAATGGGATCTTCCCAAGGGGAAACAAGACGAAGGAGAAACCCCGGAAATGACAGCCCTGCGGGAAGTCAGGGAAGAAACGGGGCTTTGGAACCTGACCATCGGCGGGACATTACCCCCGACATGGCATCTTTACCAATCCTCCTGCAAGGGAAACACGGGAACCTGGATCCTCAAAGAAACCCGGTGGTTCTCCATGCAAGCAACAGGTTCAGAGCCGACGGTTCCGGAAACGGCGGAAGAGATCCTGGAAGTTCGGTGGTTTCACCGGGAAGAACTTGCAGAAGTGCTTGGGAATACCTACGCCAGCCTGATAAAGCTCATCAGTCCCCTGCAGCAGGACTAAGAATTCTCCGCTTTCATATTCATGGTAAAAGGCCGTAAAATGTTTCATTTTATGGCACAGGGTTTGTATTTACCTTAACATGTTTACCGGTAAAACGCGGCACAATTACAAATTTAAAAAACGGAAGCCATGAAAACAAGAATTCTTACACTGTGTGGTACCATCCTGATGATGGGCGCAGTATATGCAACCGCCGGACAGCCGGCGCGTGGCAGCGAGAGCGGCGACCACGGGAAAAACAGCCGCAGGGAAACGAAACTTTCTGCAGACCCGGACAGGCAGAGAGTTATGAAAGAAAATTCAACAATTTATAAATCATCAACTTACGACGACCGATCGGAAATCGCCGGTACCTCCGGTCGCCGCGAAAGTGCTGTTTCAGGCCGGGAGGTCTTTACTGACAACAAACGAACCGGCCATACGGGACCAAAAGCCATCTCCGGGACCCAAAGCAACCAGCCAGTCCATGCCGTAAAACCGGAAAAGAAGGAAAGCAGTTACGGCAATCCTGATTACGGCAAGGAGAATCAGTACGTGGCGAAAAAGAGCTACAAGGCAGCAAACCAGTACCCGGGCGGCAACCATCCGGCTGTCAGAGAAAACAGCAGGGTTGGCAGAAAAAATGCCGGACAACAGGGACAGGGTCCCGGCACATCGGCAGCCATTAACCGGGACCGTCACGATGTTGACCGCGAAGAAGGGTATTCCAGACAGAACAACTGGAACGAGCGGGAACACAGGAATCTTTCCCGGAAAGAGTGGGAACACAGGCACTACGCATGGAACGACCGCTCCTGGAATTACAGCCACCATTACCGGCAAGGAACCATTCCTGCCTATTTCCGCGACAACAGGAATTACTGGTACTATCCCGGATACGGGCACATCCTGAGAGGATTCGGACAAGATCCTTACCTCTTCCATTCAGGCCACAACCGCTACTATTTCGACAATGGTTTTTTCTACCGCTATTACAATGGTATCGGGTATGTCTGGGTAGACGACCCCTTCGGAATCTGGTTTAACGAGCTGCCCTTCGACGCTGTCAGGGTAAGGATTGCAGGCAAGATCTACTTCAGGCTGGGGAAGGCCTATTTTAAGGCGGGTTCCCGGGGATTCAGGATGGTAGTACTCCCCGAGCGTTATTACCTTTCCGGCCCGGCAGTTTACTTCTCGGTCAACTTCTGAACTTTGAGGGAGGTGCTATAAAACAAACGCCCCGGCATGGCCGGGGCGTTTGTTTTTATAGCTTGCCCTGTTCCAGTTTCAGGGTAAGGGTAGGCTGGTCACAAACCTCCGGGGGCCCGAAATACTGAATAGGCCCGGGATAAACAAAACAGGTCTCTTCAGCCCATTGATCGCGTTTCGCGGCAAAAAAACGAAAAGGAGTATCATCCAGTTTTACCAGTGCTTTCTGGATCACCGCCTTCATCCTGCCATGTCTCTTTTCCATATTCATCATCATGGTCACCGGGACACCGCCGGCCACCCATTCCGATGCAGGTTCCGTTAGCTTCCGCACTGAGGTCATATAGCCACTCTTCCCGGCTCCGACAAGCATGGCTGCCGTATAACCCAAAGTGTAACAATAGTCAGCATCAAAATTCGAGGGTGCGGCACATCGCCCTTCATATCCGAAAAAATGGTATTGGGTGCTGAACTTGCCGGTATAGGTCTTCTCAAGTTTCATCTCCTTCAGTCTTTTGTGGAGCATCTCCCCCAACAAGGCTTCCGTCTGGATGAGTGAGACCTGAACATTCCCGTGGGGATCCCGGTCTAACGTTAACTGATTGGCAATACCCGCCGGCAGGGAAGCGTAAACAACGGCAGAGGAGGGCGATAACAGACCGGTGATAAATGCCCTTCTCTCTGCCTCATCGGCAAGGTCCCTGAATTGCTTCTCTGTGGGAGTCTCCTCTGCTAAAAGGTCATTCAGCTCCTGAATCAGGATTTTCATCTCTGGGATGAACTCAATAAGCCCCTCAGGAATTAAGGCAACCCCAAAATTCAACCCCCTGTCTGCACGCCGGGCGATTACCCCGGCCATGTACTCCACAATATCCCGGAGTGTCTGTTTCTTTTCTGCTACCTCCTCGGATATCAGACAGATATTGGGCTGGGTTTGCAGCGCACATTCAAGGCCGATATGAGAAGCAGACCGGCCCATCAGTTTAATGAAATGCCAGTATTTCTTCGCTGAATTGGCATCCCGCGCAATATTCCCGATCAGTTCGGAATAGACTTTTGTGGCGGTGTCAAATCCAAACGAGGCTTCAATCATCTCATTCTTCAAATCACCGTCGATGGTTTTGGGGCACCCGATAACCCGTATCCCAGACTGGTTGGCAAGGTAATACTCAGCCAAAACCCCGGCGTTCGTATTGCTGTCGTCACCCCCGATGATCACAAGGGCCTGAATCCCTAACGCGTTCAATATGGCCAGCCCTTTGTCGAACTGCTCGGGTTCTTCAAGTTTTGTCCTGCCCGAACCAATGATGTCAAAACCACCCGTATTCCGGAAACCTGCCAGGAATTCCTCCTCTATCTCCATGTATTGGTGATGAATCAATCCGTCCGGTCCCCCCTTGAACCCGTACAACCGGCTTCCGGGATTCAGCTTCTTAATCCCGTCAAAAATGCCTGCAATAACGTTATGGCCTCCCGGCGCCTGACCGCCCGACAGGATAACCCCCACATTTACCGGCTTATGATGGCTTACCTCCCGGCTTTCTGCAAAAGTTACCAGGGGCATCCCATAGGTATGAGGAAACTCGTTCCGGATCTCCTCCCGATCGGCGACCGACCGGGTAGGCTCTCCTTCTACCAATTTTACGTCTCCCAGCAGGGATAATGGCAACTTGGGCTGGTACCTGGTTCTTTGCTGTTGCAACGGACTGATCTTCATCGGATGGAATTTAGGTTTGAGGCATAAAATTACACGTTATTTGAGGATTGATACTCCCACGCCCTTGCAGGATCTCCATATTTAAAGTTTATTTAAAACCTTGCCGGCCATATGTACCGTTATACCACCGGATTGGATTATTTTTGCGCCATGGTCACCTCCCTGGAAGTGGAAGATTTTTTACTTACGGGAATATCCCTGGTCGATGTCCGGTCTCCCGGCGAGTACCGGCAGGGGCATCTTCCGGGTGCCACCAATATTCCCCTGTTCAGCGACGAAGAGAGAGCGTCTGTGGGTACAGCCTACACTAAGGAATCTGCTGAAGAAGCCTGGCGACTGGGATACCGTTATGTCCTGCCCAAACTGGAAGATTTTATCCATGCAGCAGAAGCCCTTGCCCCCGAAAGGAAATTAGGGGTTTACTGCTGGAGGGGAGGACTGCGTAGTGCCACGTTTGCTGACCACCTCAGCCTGAACGGCTTCCGGGAGGTAATCACAATCCGGGGAGGATATAAAGCCTATCGTAATCTGGTTCTGCGGTTCTTTGACACCCCGCTTCGCCTGGAAATTATCGGGGGTTACACAGGTAGCGGAAAAACCAGTATTATTCCCTACCTGTGCAGAAAAGGGCACCAGGCTGTTGACCTCGAAGCACTTGCTAACCATAAGGGTTCAGCTTTTGGCTCCATGGGCCGGCAACCCACGGTGGAACAATTTGAAAATAACCTGTTTGAAACATTCCGCCATCTGGATCTTACCCGGCCGGTATGGCTGGAAGATGAAAGCCGCAATATCGGGGGGGTCACCCTGCCACCCGGGCTTTACCGGCAAATGCTCGACAGCGAGGTTTTTTTTCTGGATATTCCCCGCAGCGAACGGATTACCAGGCTGGTGGAAGAGTACAAGAATCAGGAAATCTCCTTGCTGGCAGACCCCATTGCCCGAATTTCCAGACGGATGGGTGAACAAAATGCCGGGGAGGCTCTTCAAAGGCTGAAAGAACTCAATTGGCGAGAAGCGGCCAACCTGATCCTAAATTATTATGATAAATCTTACCTGAAAGGGTTAAGGCTCCATCGTAGCGACAAAATTATCACCCTGGCAGCAGAAGATACAGATCCGGTGAAAAATGGCGCCAGGATCCTGCTTTGGCTGGAAGAACACAGGAAACAGGAATCCGGATGAGCCGCATCACCGGACCTGCCTGCTGACAGCAAAAACACTCTTACAAAAGAGAAACACCCCTCCCTCCGTTGCTGACGGATCTGGTTTGACAACTGAGAAAATCCTGTTTAACGTTGTTATTCTTCCGGGACTTCGAGATTTCCCTTCATACGTTTAGCATCTTTCAGCGCTTTATAAATAATCCATTCCAATTGCCCGTTGGTACTCCGGAAGTCATCAGCAGCCCATTTCTCCACTGCCGACAGAATCCGGGAATCTACCCTTAAAGCGAAAGTTTTTTTCTTGCTCATCACCCTTTCCCATTAAGCTGACGATCAAAACCGGGAGACGGTCTCCGGGGTCATCATTTTTTTCATGGCAGCCAACATTGCCTGGCTGCGTTGAGTGCCGAGAAGGAGGAATTTTCCGTTACTAAGGAATAGTTTCAACCCCACATTACCAGATACGTTGAAAGCCTTGCCATACTTACCCTTGCCACCGCGGATTCCCCATCCTCCGTATTCAGCAACTGGTCTGTAAGTACCCACCTCAAACCGCATGATCTCCTCGCGCCGGATGTTTCTCCATTTCCGGACCAGAGGAAGGTAGCGGAATCGCAATCCGCCGGTATTGATTTCAATCTGCAGTCGCATGGCCAGGAACAACCAAAGTATCACTCCCATGACTAGGGTTACGAAAACAGTGGTAACTGCCAGGACCCCATCGCCCGCAGGATTTGTACCCCAGGGATTTCCTGTGGACAACTGGAAAATCAGACCATACCAGAGGGGCCCCACCGCCACGGCAAATACAGACAGGAGAAGTGTCCAGAGCCACCACTGCGAGAACCGCTGCTCCTCCCTGAAAAGTAACTTTTCCATTTCATATTGTTATTCAGGATACCCAAAAGCTCAACAACCTGCCGCAGGGACCCCGGAGTCCCGTCAGTGGACAAGCAGGAGCATTTGTCGCCCTATCAGTAAATGGTACCCGTATTGACAATCGGAGTGGCCTCCTTATCACCGCAAAGGACCACCATCAGGTTACTGACCATAGAGGCCTTTTTCTCTTCATCAAGCCGGACGATATCTTTTTTGCTGAGTTCATCAAGGGCCATCTCTACCATGCTCACTGCTCCCTCCACAATCTTGAAACGGGCAGCCACTATGGCTGAAGCTTGCTGCCGCTTGAGCATGGCCTGGGCAATCTCCTGGGCATACGCCAGATAATTGATGCGCGCTTCCATAACCTCCACACCGGCAATACTCAAACGCTCCGACAACTCCTTCTCCAACTGATCGTTGACCTCTTCACCGCCGCTCCGTAGAGTAACCTCCGCACCACTATCCTCAAAATTGTCGTACGGATACAAACCCGCAAGTTTCCGGATGGCCGCCTCCGTCTGAATATTCACAAAATGCTCATAATCATCGACCTGGAAAGCAGCCTTAAAGGTCTCCTCAACCCGCCAAACTACCACGGCCCCTATCATAATGGGGTTCCCGATCTTGTCGTTCACCTTGATCGGTTCCGAATTAATGTTGCGCGCCCTGAGCGAAATCTTCTTCTTCGAAAAAAAAGGATTCACCCAATAAAAACCATTCTCCTTGACACTTCCTTTATAGGCACCAAACAAAACAAGTACGGAACTCTCATTGGGATTGACAATCAGAAATCCTCCCATCAAAAAGAAAAATACCACTCCGATAAGTACTGCCGGAAGGATCAGACCGCGCATGGCGGACAGAACGATTACAACCAGCAAAACCAGCTCAATTGCAACAAACAGATAACCAGAATAAGGTAAAAACTTCTTTTCCATTTTGATACTTATTTAATACTATTTTGATATCACAAATATATCAATATTATTTAATATTCCAACAATTATTTGCAAAAAAAAATCCCGGAGGCAACTCCGGGATTCTTCAGTTGATATTACACTCTGCAATTCCTGCAGATTCAGTTGGGATAATCCTGAGGGCCTGTGCATACGCCATCAAAGCCCTTACTCTGTTTTCCGGTGGTGAAAACCAATCCGGGATGATGTCGGTGTTAGTCTGCTGTCCGGAATCCTGAAGAAAAACGATAGGATGAATTCTCTGATTCCTTTTGTTTGCATCGACTAACAATAAACGGGTAGTAAATTTCTTCATAGGCACCTTAATAAAGCAAGCTTTTTTCTTTAAACGGCACCTTGAATCATTTATTGTGTTTGAACCTGTTAAATGCCGGTAAGGGTGAGATTTTTTTCGCGTATGAGTTTTCGCAGGTTGATCAGGGCGTATCGCATTCTTCCCAGGGCTGTATTGATGCTGACATCGGTCATTTCAGCAATTTCCTTGAAACTGAGCCCCATGTAGTGACGCATATGAATAACCTGCTGCTGATCTTCGGGAAGCTGTTTTACCAATTCCTTCACTTCCAGGAGTATCTGGTCCATAACCAACTGGTCTTCAATATTTATATCAGAGAACTTCCTGGAATTGAAAAGATCGTTTTCGCAGCTTTCGTTTGAAATCATTCCGCTCAGTTTTTCTCTGCGGAAATGGTCTATGATCAGGTTATGGGATATCCGTAACACCCAGGAAATAAATTTGCCGTTTTCGGTGTATTTACCGGTTTTGAGGGAGTGGATTACTTTAATGAAGGTATCCTGGAAGATATCTTCGGCCAGTTCCTGTTTTTTAACAATAAGGAGGATATACGAATAAACCCTGTTCTTATGCCGGCGAATGAGGTATTCTATGGAAGGTTGGTTGCCTTTTATAAAAGATTGAACGAGTTCATTATCGTCCAAATTTTCTGCTTTGAACATTACTTTCTATTTTATTGAACAAAAAGTAAAGTTTCGACTATAGGCAACCGATCTTAAGCAGGTGAAACAAAATAATTAATTTTACGCGCTGTAAAAATGAGACATTTTGCTGAAAAAACCAAATAATTTCATAAAAATCTTAAGCTACCCGTGGAATGGCACCAGAAACAATGAGTTCCGTCATCGACATCAGGGGTGCACGGGTTAATAATTTAAAGAACATAAGCCTATCAATACCCCGGGATTTGTTGGTTGTTTTAACGGGTGTATCGGGTTCTGGCAAGTCGTCGCTTGCCTTTGACACGTTGTTTGCGGAAGGTCAGCGTCGTTATGTGGAGAGTTTGTCGGCCTATGCCCGGCAATTCCTGGGGCGTTTTGACAAACCGGATGTAGATTTCATCAAGGGGATACCGCCGGCGATCGCCATTGAGCAGAGGGTGAATACCCGCAATCCCCGCTCTACAGTGGGGACCTCAACGGAAATTTATGACTATCTGAAGCTTTTATTTTCCCGGGTTGGACACACATTTTCCCCTGTCTCGGGCAGGGAGGTCCGGCGGCATTCCGTGGCTGATGTCGTGGATGTGGTAAAGAGTGCTTCTCCGGACACATGGGTACTGATTACCGCGCCTCTGCGGCCCGGTCCGGGAAGATCGATCGCCCGGGAGGCAGAACTGCTTCTGCAACAGGGATTCACACGAGTTGAACTCAACCATACCATCTTTCGTATTGACCAGTTGCTGGCCGGCGGGTTTCCGGAAGATTGCGGAGAAAACTGCCGCATCGTGATCGACAGGCTTCGGGCTTCCGCGGATGAAGACACCCTGAACCGGATGGCCGACTCAGTACAGACCGCCTTTTTTGAAGGTCACGGTGAGTGTGTTCTTATGTTGCAGCAGGAAGGAATGGAAACCCGGATCCTGACTTTTTCGAATAACTTCGAAGCCGACGGGATTACCTTCGAAGAACCGGCCGTCCATCTTTTCAATTTCAACAATCCTGTGGGGGCGTGTCCCCTTTGTGAAGGATACGGGAAAGTCATCGGAATAGATGAGGAATTGGTGGTGCCCAACAAATCGCTGTCGGTATACCAGGATGCGATTGCCTGCTGGAAAGGGGAAAAGATGAAGGAATGGCGTGACCGGCTGGTGTATAACGCCGACCGGTTTGATTTCCCGATTCACCGGCCCTATTACGAACTCACGCAGGAGCAGCGCGATCTCTTATGGGCCGGGAATTCTTATTTTGAGGGATTGGACCGGTTTTTCAGGCATCTGGAAGAACAATCCTATAAGATCCAGTACCGGGTCATGTTGTCGCGCTACCGGGGGAAAACGGTTTGTCCCGAGTGCCGGGGAAGCAGGTTGCGCAAGGAGGCGGGTTATGTGAAGATTGCCGGAAGGATGATCCAGGAACTTGTTTTATGGCCTGTATCGGAGGTACTTCTCTTTTTCCGGACGCTGGAACTGCCTTCGCACGAAGAGGAAATTGCGCGGCGGATTCTGCTCGAAATCCGGAACCGTCTGGAATACCTGGACGAAGTAGGCTTGGGATACCTGACTCTGAACAGGCTGTCATCTACCCTATCCGGAGGGGAATCCCAGCGTATTAACCTGTCGACCTCACTGGGAAGCAATTTGGTGGGTTCTCTGTATGTGCTGGATGAACCCAGTATAGGTCTTCACAGCAGGGACACCCGGCGGCTCATCGGGGTGCTCAGAAAACTTCAGAAACTGGGAAACAGCGTGGTGGTGGTCGAGCATGATGAGGAGATCATCCGGGCTTCTGACCAGATCATCGATATTGGTCCCATGGCAGGGACGGAAGGCGGGGAGGTGGTGTTCCAGGGCGACCACAAGGCACTGGAATCTGCAGACCTCAGCCTGACTGCCCGCTACCTGACCGGCAGGGAGCTGATTCCTGTCCCCGTATTCCGGCGCAAGTGGAACAACTTCATCCAGGTGACAGGAGCCCGGGAGAACAATCTGAAAAACCTGACCATCCGGTTTCCCCTGAACACGATTACCGCTGTGACAGGGGTTAGTGGTTCGGGAAAATCATCGCTGGTAACCCGCGTCCTGGTGCCGGCGCTCAACCGCCTGATGGGAGGCTACGGGGAACGCACCGGCCTTCATGATACCTTATCTGGCGATCTCCACCTGCTCGCAGCGGTGGAATTTATCGATCAGAATCCCATCGGAAAGAGCTCCCGTTCGAATCCTGTGACCTACCTCAAAGCTTACGATGAGATCCGCAAACTGTTTGCCGAGCAGCCGGCAGCCAAATACCAGGGGCTGAATCCATCGCATTTCTCGTTCAATGTGGATGGCGGCCGGTGCGAAGAGTGCCAGGGCGAAGGGAACATCAAAGTGGAGATGCAATTCCTGGCCGATGTGTACCTGGTTTGTGAAAGCTGCGGGGGCCGGCGCTTCAAAGAGGAGATCCTTGAAGTAAAATACGAGGGTTTCAACATTGACGACATCCTGAACATGACGGTAGCCGGGGCTATCGGGCTTTTCGGGAAAAGCAGAGGCTCCACGGAGAAAAAAATCGTTCGGCGGCTGCAGCCCCTGGCTGATGTGGGTATGGGTTATATAAGGCTGGGACAGTCCTCCTCTACCCTTTCCGGAGGAGAGAGCCAGCGGGTTAAACTGGCCTCCTTCCTGGCCCGCGAGAAAGAGGCGCCCACACTTTTCGTCTTTGACGAACCAACCACAGGCCTTCACTTTCATGATATCCGCAAGCTTCTCGGCAGCTTTAACGCCCTGATGGAGAGAGGCCATACCATCATCGTCATAGAACACAACCTGGAAATCATTAAATCGGCCGATTGGGTCATCGACCTGGGGCCGGAGGGCGGAGATAAGGGAGGACACGTGGTATTTGAGGGTACACCCGAGGAACTTGTCAAAGCACAGAATTCCTATACTGGCCAGGCCCTCCGGTCAAAAATCGAACGGTAAACCGCAGACCGGCAGCCAGGGGCGTAACTTTACCCCATCCGCAAAGACAGGGCTGTCTCCTGACATGACTTTTATTGTCTCAGTAGTACTGGTCAGGTCGTTTCAGCCTATGCCATTCAGGAATCAGGAAGGAAAGAACAATAAGAGCCGAGAAGAAGTCGGAGATGGGAAAGGCAAACCAGATACCTTTGAGGTTCCACCATCCCGGCAGGATCAGCAGCAGGGGCAACAGCAGGAATACCTGCCGCAGGAGGGTTAAGAGCATGGCAATGCGGGCTTTCCCAACCGACTGAAAGAAGTTGCCTGACACAACCTGCAACCCAATAAGTGGCCATGCCAGAATAAAGATGCGCAAACCCTCAACGGTGAGGGTTTTCAATTCCCGGCTGCTGGTGTTGAAAAGGGAAACCAGGACTCCCGGGAAAATCTCAAACAGGACCGATGTTACCACAGACACCAGCGTTGCCGAGATCAGGGCAATACGCAGGGCTTCCCTGACACGGGTGAAGGAGCGGGCTCCGTAGTTGAATCCGATAATGGGTTGAGAGGCCATATTGATGGCCACCAGGGTCATGATCACCAAAGTTGACAGGGAGTTGATGATCCCCATGGCCCCGACCGCCAGATCTCCGCCGAAGTGGATCAGTCTGGTATTCAGCAATCCCTGCACGAAACTGCCGGCAACCTGCATGGCAAAAGGAGCCATTCCGATGGCGAAGATATCACGGAGAATAACAACATCAAGTTTCATGTTTTCCTTCCGGAGTTTCACCACCGACCTGCTGCTCCGGAAGTGGACCACCACCCATACCGCAAGGACAATCATGGAGATTACCGTAGCCAGGGCAGCACCCCGGACTCCCATGCCGAAGCCAAAAATAAAAATGGGATCCAGGACAATATTGGTGCCTGCACTAATCAGCATCGAGGTCATGGCAAGCCGGGCATTACCTTCCGACCGGATGATATTGTTCATGGAAAACCCCACCATCTGAAATACCACCCCCAGCAGGATGATGTCGAGGTATTCACTGGCATACCGGTAGGTCTCCGGCGTGGCACCGAAAGAGCGAAGAATCGGGCCTTTCAGCAGAAACCCGGCCACGGTAATCAGCACAGAGACCACCAACATGGCCACAAATCCGGTTCCCAGAATCTGACCGGCACGCTGGTGATCCTTCCTTCCCAGGTTGATCGACACCAAAACCCCGCTTCCAATACCCAGCATCATGCCAAAACCCGCCATAATCATCATGATTGGAAATATCACGGAAATTCCCGACAGGGCTTCGGCACTCACTCCGCGGCCAATAAAAATCCTGTCAACGATATTATATAGCGAATTGGCGGTCACACCAATAAAAGCAGGCACGAAGTATTTGAACATCAATGCACCCACTTTTTTATCTGCCAGTTCCAAGGTCTTGCTCATAAGCCTGAATTGGGGACAAAGGTAGGTATTCAAACGAAACCGGATGGTACGGTGCCATTTTTGTCGGGTTCCTCCTTTGCCGGCTTCCAAGGGGTCTCTGCCCCCCAAAGGGAGGACAATTGGCCAGATATGGAATTCATTGATTCCGTTATCTCTTTTGCAGGTCTGTTCCAACACCTGGACAACACTGGCAGCAGGGAGCATCAGACCGGAATTTTAGAGGGCAATTCTCCGTTTGTCATGGGAAATTTAAACGAAATAATGTACCTTGCGACCCGCTTACAGGCAGGTAAACCATTGAAAAGGAACCCATGAAATATCCGTTCCGCCGGTAGCGCAAACTAGCCTGGCGGGTGACCCCATGGGTAACCATCTTTTGCGGAGAGAAACAATAATATCGTAATATAGCAACTTATGAAAAAGTATTTTTCACTTTTATTCCTTTTGATCATAATGGCATCTTGTTCAAAGACCAGAACACCGGAGTATCCGGTTACCCTGAAGGAAACCGTTACGGACACGATTTTTGGTACCCCGGTTGAAGATCCCTACCGGTGGCTTGAGGACGACAATTCTGAAGCAACAGCGCAATGGGTGGAAGCCCAGAACCGGGTGACCTTTGCCTACCTGGAAGGATTACCGGGCCGTGACTCGATCAGATCGCGGCTTACCAGTCTCTGGAATTATCCCAAAATCTCCGCACCCTTCAAGGAGGCGGGGAAATATTTCTTTTCAAAAAACGATGGCCTGCAGAACCAGAGTGTCATATACATGGCCGACAGTCTTCATGGGGAGCCGAGGGTACTTCTTGATCCCAACACCCTGTCGGACGACGGCACAGTTGCCCTTACGGGGATGGAGATTTCTCCCGACGGCAAATACCTGATCTACAAAATTGCCCGCTCCGGCTCGGACTGGAACGAGATTTTTGTTATGGACATTGCCACGGGCAAATTACTGCCGGATCATATCCAATGGTTGAAATTTTCAGGCACCCCCTGGTACGACGGAGGTTTTTTCTACAGCTGCTATGACAAGCCCGCAGAGGGTGAGGAACTCTCCAGAGCTAACGAAAACCAAAAAGTCCGGTACCACAAACTGGGCACCGATCCGTCAACCGATCCCCTGATTGTCAGCGATCCGGAACACCCGAAACGGTATATCAGCGTCGGATTAACAGAAGACAAACAGTTTATGCTCCTCTACAAATCGGAAACCACCAGCGGTAACTCACTGGCCTTCCGGGAGACAGCCGGGAAAAACAAGGAATTCATTTCCCTGATGGAATCGTTCGATTACGACTTTAACGTAATCGATAACCTCGGCAGTTTCCTGATTGTGCACACCAATTATAAGGCGCCCAAGTACCGGATCCTGAAAATAGACACCCGTTTACCGCAGGAGAACAACTGGGTGGAGCTGATCGCTGAAAAGGAAAATGTTCTGCTGTCTGCCGGACTTGCCGGCGGCAAATTGGTTCTCAACTACCTGAAAGACGCATACAGCCATCCTGAGGTGTACCATTACGACGGCACGTTCGACTATGAATTCCAGCTTCCCGGAATCGGCACCATCGGAGGCCTCAATGGTAAAAAGGAGGATACTGAAGCGTTTTACACCTTTTCTTCGTTCAACACTCCCAGCGAGGTGTACCGGTACGATTTCAACACGAAAGAATCGGTCCTCCACAACCGGCCGCAGGTCAGTTTCAACCCGGATGATTACCAGGTAGACCAGGTTTTTTACCCCAGCAAGGATGGCACCCGGATTCCCATGTTTTTATTTTACAGAAAGGGGATGGTTCAGAACGGGAATAATCCGGTTTTGCTTTATGGCTACGGGGGATTCAACAACAGCCTGACTCCCGGGTTTTCGGTGCAGCGGTTGTTTTTTGCCGAACAGGGAGGGATCGTGGCGGTAGCCAATCTCCGGGGAGGCGGCGAATATGGTGAGGAATGGCACAAAGCCGGTACCAGGATGAACAAACAGAACGTATTCGACGACTTCATTGCTGCAGCCGAGTATCTGATCGGGGAAAAATATACTTCCCCGCGGAAACTGGCCATCCAGGGAGGTTCCAACGGGGGCTTGCTGGTCGGGGCTGTGGCAAACCAGAGACCGGAGCTTTTCAGGGTTGCGCTGCCTGCTGTCGGGGTGATGGATATGCTCCGGTACCACAAGTTTACCGTGGGTTGGGGCTGGGCCGGCGATTATGGCACCAGCGATGAAAGCCGGGAAATGTTCCAATACCTTTATAACTACTCCCCTTTCCATAACATCAGGAAAGAGGCTGCCTACCCGGCCACCCTTGTAACCACCGCTGACCACGACGACCGGGTGGTTCCTGCCCACTCCTTTAAATACATTTCCCGTCTGCAGGAATACCATACAGGAAACCTGCCCGTGCTCATCCGGATCGAGACCAAAGCCGGCCACGGCTCCGGAAAACCGACTGCCAAAGTGATCGAGGAATATACGGATATTTGGGCTTTTACGTTTTATCATTTGGGAATCAGAATCTGACCTTTCCCCGATAAAACCAGGCCGTAATTTCCGGATTCGTGGTCGCCGGCTCCAAAGCGGGCAAGTTCCGGCATGGAAGCAATCGGAAAACAGCAGCGAAAAACAGTTTTTCAGGACAGAATATTCAAAGAAATGGATATCCGTTTTTTGGTCATCGAAGGAAACATCGGCGCAGGGAAAACCACCCTGGCCACCCGTCTCAGCAAGGATCTGGATACCAGGCTGGTGCTGGAACAATTTGCCGATAATCCCTTCCTGCCTAAATTTTATGCCGACCAGGAGCGCTACTCTTTTCCTCTGGAACTCTCTTTTCTGGCCGACCGGTATAATCAAATCAAGAGGGAGGTCCTTCAGCCGGATTTGTTCCGCAGGATGCTTGTTTCAGACTACTATTTCACCAAATCGGCCATATTTGCAGGCAACACGCTCCAGGATGACGAATACCGGTTATTTCGAAGGCTCTTCGACATTGTGTTTGAATCGCTGCCCAAACCCGACCTGTATGTGTATCTTCACCTGGAAACCGCGAATCTTCTGAAAAATATCCGCAAACGGGGAAGAGAATACGAACAGCAGATCGCCCCTGAGTACCTTGAAAAAATAGGAAAAGGCTATTTTGAGTATTTCAGACAGGCCGGACAGTTCCCGGTTTTGATCCTCGACACAAACCAACTTGATTTTGTTAATAACCCGGGAGATTACGAACTGCTTAAGCAAGCTATACTGGAACCCGAATATGTACCAGGCATCCACCGCCGGATACTTCCCTGAATCCCCCTTTTGTCAGGGATTATTAAACAGTAATCTTATATTTGCACAAAGTCGTTTACCTAGGACAGAAAATGTATGAACAGAAATCTACCGATTGTCGCTCTGCTGGCATTGTTTGTTATGCTGGTGCCGGGGTGTGCCGGATTGCAGAAAATGAAAAAAAATGCTGCACAGATCCGTTTCAAGGTAACCCCCGAGGTGTTAGAGAACCGGGGAGGAACCGTAGAGGTAGCCATTAATGGCATTTTTCCGGAGAAATACTTCGATAAAAAAGCCACCCTGGTTGCCGTACCCATTCTCCGGTATGAAACCGGGGAGACCCCTCTCTCTCCAGTTGCTTTGCAGGGTGAAAAGGTAAAGGCTAATAACCGGGAGATTTCTTACCTGGCCGGAGGCAATTTCAGCTACCAGAACAAGTTTCCGTTTTCTGAACCGATGCTGAGTTCGGACCTGGAGATCCGGATGAAGGCTTCAAGGAAGAACAAAACCGTAGATCTGGATCCGGTAGTGATAGCTAAGGGCATCCTGGCTACCAACACCCTGATGGCAGACATACCAAAACCCATTTTGGGAGTCAGGCGGGAACCCGGTAAGACAGACAAGTACGATCCTGCTGTCGATCCTTTCCAGAGAGTCGTTCCCGATGAAATGATTGCCGACATTCTGTACCTGATCAACAGTGCCCAGCTCCGCGACCAGGAAATAAAATCAAAGGATGTAAAGGAGTTTCTGGAGTACACCAAAGAAGCGCACGCGGATGACCGGAAGGACATCAAAAAGGTAGAAATTTCAGCCTATGCCTCTCCCGACGGCTCTATCGATGTCAACCTTGACCTTGCCTCGAAACGGGAAAAAGCGTCTACCGCCTTTCTGGAGGAACAACTGAAAAAAGCGTCAGTGGAGACCAATCTCCGCTCGAGGTACACACCTGAAGACTGGGAAGGGTTCAGAGAGATGCTTGAGAATTCTAATATCCAGGATAAAGAATTGATATTGAGAGTACTGTCGATGTACAACGATCCTGAGGTCAGGGAAAGGGAAATGAGGAACCTGTCGGCGGCTTTTACGCAGGTTGCAGAGGAGATTCTTCCGAAACTGAGACGGGCGAAATTGCTGACCTCTGTTAATATCCTGGGTAAAACGGATGAAGAGGTCATCTCGGTTGCTGAAAAGAATCCATCTGCGCTGAACCAGGCAGAACTCCTGTATGCTGCCACCCTCACGGATGACCCGTCGAAGAAACTGGCCCTTTACGAATCTTTCTCGCATGTTTTTCCCTCCGACTGGCGGGGATGGAATAACCAGGCAGCCATTCTGATCGGGCAGCAAAAATTCGGGGAGGCTAAGCCACTGCTGGAGAGAGCAGAACAGCTCAGGAACAACGAACCCATCATAAAAAACAACCTGGGCACCCTAGCACTGGTTTCTGACGACTTGAAAATGGCGGAAGAGTATTTCGGGGCAGCAACAGGTTCAGGAAATGAGGTAAGTTACAACCTGGCCCTGGCAGCCTTAAAAAAAGGGGATTACAACCGGGCAAACCAGTATTTCAGAAATTATGCCGACATCAACACGGCCCTGGTAAAACTTTTATCGGGGAATTACAACGGTGCCATAAATGACCTGGAAGAGCAGCCGGCTTGTTTCAGGAGTGAATACCTGAAGGCGGTGGCCGGGGCTCGGACAGGGAACGAAAAGCTGATGCTGGAAAGCCTGCGGAATGCCATCGGATTCAACCCCGCCATGAAGGAACGAGCAAGGAAAGACATGGAATTTGCCCGGTATGCCGATGTTGCTGCCTTCCGGGCTCTGGTTGAATAATACCAGGGGAAAAAACCTGACATGAAAGGGTGATGAGAGTCCGCCTAATACACGAAGAATATGCAAACGATTGAACAATACCTTCACGAGCACAAAGAACGGTTTTTGGAAGAACTTTTCGGTTTGATCCGGATACCCTCGGTGAGCTCTCTGGCAGAGCACAAAGCCGACATGGTCAGGGCAGCGGAATACTGGAAACAACTCCTGATCGGTGCCGGAGCAGACCGGGTTGAAATGTATGACACTCCGGGCAACCCGGTGGTCTACGGGGAAAAGGTGGTGGACCGGGCATTGCCCACCGTGCTGGTCTACGCCCATATGGACGTCATGCCGGTAGATCCCCCCGACAAGTGGCTGTCGGCCCCCTTTGAGCCTGAGATCAGGGACGGGAAGATTTTTGCCCGCGGCGCCGATGATGACAAGGGACAGAGCATGATGCACGCCAAAGCGTTTGAATACCTGGTGAAAAGCGGCACGCTTCCCTGTAACATCAAATTTATGATTGAAGGGGAGGAGGAGATCGGATCTATCAACCTGGGAGCCTGGTGTGCTGCGAACCGGGAGATGCTGCAATCGGACATCATTCTGGTTTCAGACACCTCCATGATTGGACCGGACCAGCCCTCCATCACGGTTGGGTTGCGCGGCCTGGCTTACTGGCAGGTGGAGATTACCGGACCAAACCGGGATCTTCATTCCGGGATTTTCGGAGGAGCCGTTGCCAACCCCATCCATGTGCTGAGCCGGATGATCGCCCGGATGGTGGATGAAGACGGAAAAATTACCATACCCGGTTTTTACGACGATGTTCTGGAGGTATCGGCAGAAGAGCGGGCACTGCTGGCAGAGGCCCCCTTTGACCTGAACCGGTACAAGCAGGCTCTGGGAATTGCCGAAGTAGCCGGGGAGGCTGGTTATACGACAACTGAGCGCACCGGCATCCGGCCTTCGTTCGATGTCTGCGGCATCTGGGGCGGATATACAGGCGAAGGAGCCAAAACCGTCATGCCTTCGAAAGCCTTTGCCAAAATCTCTTCCCGGCTGGTACCCAACCAGAATCATAGTATCATAGAAAAACTCTTCAAGGACCACCTGGAAGCCATTGCTCCGCCGACTGTGACTGTTAAGGTATCGTACCTTCATGGAGGACAGGGATACGTTTGCCCCATAGATCTGCCGGCCTACAAAGCTGCTGAAAAGGCTTATCACGATGTGTACGGAAAGCGTCCGGTACCAACCCGTTCCGGGGGCAGTATTCCGATCGTTTCCACGTTTGAGGAAGTTCTGGGAGTTAAAAGTCTCCTGATGGGCTTTGGCCTGGAGTCGGATGCGATCCACTCCCCGAACGAAAATTTCCCCCTGGAGCAATTCTTCAATGGGATCCGCACCATTACCCGATTTTACGGCCACTTTGCCGCCTTAGCCAGGCCACAGGCATAAACTTCCGGTTTCCGCACGTTCTGTCTGCCCGAAACCTGCCTTTCCGGAGAAAGGGGATTTAGTCTCCCGCCCTGGCCAGCATCAGGGCTTCCATTAGCGTGTGGTATTTAACAATCATATTGGGAACTTCCCAGGCTGGCAGGGCTCCCTCTACGAGAAAATCCAGGTATTTTGCTGTTACCTGCCCGAAATGAGTCTCATGGCCAACCCTGTAATTCCCGGGGATCTCCATTTTCCAGCGCTTTTCGTCTTGCCGTGTCAGGCCCAGCCCCGGATACTCCCCGGCCAGGTCGCTGGTCACTTTCCGGATAAGCAGGCTCTCAAAAGCCTCCACCGGCTCCCCGGCAGCCACCTCAACATACAGGGTAGGTATAAAATTTTCCTCCCTTCCCTGGCGGATGATCACATTGCACCGGCTACCCCGCATGATGCTGTAATGGGTATCTCCAGCCCCTTCGGGCGCTTCAAAATCCCAGTTCACGGATACCCTGGCATAAATACCCTTCAACCTGTATACCATCTCGCCGTTGCTGAACACCTCCAGAAGGCCGTCTTCCACATCCTTTTTCAGATAATCCGGGTATTCTTCCATCCCTGTCACCTGCCGGAACATGTCGGCCGTGAGGCTGGTACTCCATCGCCGTGCAGATACCATTTCCACATCCTCCTTCGCGAGAATGACCTCCGGGAAAGCCTCCCACTGAATCAGATCTACCAGATGGGTGGTGACATCCACAATACCTTCGCCCTGCCGGGTGGTGTCAAAAAACCAGCCCGGCCGCTTCAGGGAGGCTCCGGACACCATTTTTTTGAAATGATGGACACTCTCCTTGGTGATGGCAGGTTCTGCAGCCGTACCAGGCAGCAGTTGCCCGAAAACCTCCGGACTGCAGGCCAGTTCACGCTGAAGAAGCGTGGTGATCTCGAACCGTTCCGTCATGATATCATAAAGCAGAACCCCCTTCTCCCCGGCAATTCTGAAGGCCTCCTCCAGATCACTGAACCCCTCGGGTGTGATGGCCATCGGTTTATCGGCCAGTACATTCAGCCCTGATTTTACGGAAGCAAGGATATAGTCCGTTTTTCGGGCATTGTTACCGGCCAGCACCACCACGTTGCCGTTTCTCTCCGCCAGCATCCGCTCCAGAAAATCATCGCCGGTATATACCTTCTCCTCCCAGGTACAGGGATCCGTTTCACGGGAATTGTACGCCTCAATACGGGCCAGGTGGTCGATGACATCCTGTTGGTCAGGCGCATACACATGAACCACAGGGTTTACCTGAGGGTACATGGTTTTTTGGACCAGGGCAGCATGAAAATGGCCCGGATCGAGGGTGATAAGTTTCACTTCGCCTGCAGCTCCCGTGAAGCTGTTTATCTGATCTGGTTGCCGGGGTTTACATCCGGTCATGCCGAAAATCAAAAGGGTGGCAGTAACTATCCATAATTCCTTCATATAATTGATTTATTTGGTTGTTTTGATTCATCCCTACCCAGGGGTATATCCCAGAATAACAATTTCGGTTTTCAGCTGGGCATGGCAGAGCCAATTCATGACCCTGCAGGTCATATTTTCCGCATACCTGATGCCTATGCCGGGAGTTTGCTGCCGGAGGTGTCTTGTTTTCATATCGGAAGCAGCATCTACCTGCTGTGATTACAAAGATAGGATGAATTATCAAAGCCGTATCGCCGTGGTACCGTATGGGGATCGCTGGGGACGGGCCAGCATGGCATTGGCTGAATCGCTATTTCTGAACCGTTCGGCAACAGGATCCCATTCCAGTCTGCCGGGGATCTTCATGGCAATATGGCTGATCAGGCAGACGGTACAGGCCCTGTGCCCTATTTCCACGGGAGAGATGGGTTCCCGGCGGCTGCGGATACAATCCAGCCAGTTGCCATGCTGGTTATCGCTTCGGTACAAGCGGATCCCGTTTTCCCCCGGGTCTTCGATGAGCAGGGCAGGATCGCTGGCATCGAGGGCTTTGGCATTTCCAGCCAGGATAACCGGGTCGCTCGACGAAGCCAGATAATTGCCACGGGAGACGAATATCCACCCGTCGGTTCCTTCATAGCGGATGCCATTGGGAAAACCTCCGCTGGTGAAGACCGTGATGCCGTTTTCGTATTCTGCTTTCACCATAAAGTCTCCATGGACATCCCACAAGCCTGATTTAGGAAACTGGGCAACCGCTTCGACCGATACCGGTCCGGTATATTCGGTATCCATTCCCCAGGCTGCAGAGTCGAAGTGGTGCTGCCCCCAGCCGGTGATCATCCCGGCGCCGAACTGTTCGCAGCGGAGCCATCCGGGCCTCCCGTATCCGTTTCGCGGATGCACCCTCATTTCGGTATAAAACACCTCGGGTGTAGAGCCAAGCCAGAAGTCGTAGTTGAGGTTGGCGGGGACGCTCATTTCCGAAGCTTCCGGGCCTGAGGGATCCCCGGGAAGGCCTATTTTCACGGTGTGAAGTTTCCCGATCCTGCCATTCCGGACGTGTTCTGCTGCAAGGCGGAACTGCACCGACGACCGCTGCTGGGTGCCTACCT
Organism: uncultured Prolixibacteraceae bacterium; assembly: GCA_964650525.1. GTDB lineage: Bacteria > Bacteroidota > Bacteroidia > Bacteroidales > Prolixibacteraceae > UBA1413. Next base: position 61,116 of record CAZYUA010000015.1, on the reverse strand, counting down.
GGAGAATGACGCCCTGGCGCCGCACCACGTCGCTGAGCATCCGGCCTTCAGTCACCGTCAGGGAGGTGGGTTTTTGGAGGTATATGTCCTTTTTCGCCAGGGCTGCCTCGATGGCCGGCTGGGCATGCCAGTGGTCGGGCGTGCTGATGATCACCGCATCCAGATCGGGATGAAGCAGCAGCTCCCGGTAATCGTCGTACGCTTTAACCTCCATATAGCGATGGGTGCCGCTCCGGGAGGCATAGTGCTCCTCCACCAGCCGCTTGCCATCCGCCAGCCGGATACTGTCCACATCGCAGACGGCAACAAACCGGGCCTGGTTGTATCCTATGGTCTCTCCGATGTCGTGGTCGCGGGCTATCCGGCCACAGCCGATCTGTCCGATATGAATTTTGTTCCCCGGAGCCTCTTTACCCATTACCGAGGCGGGAATGATGACGGGAACCACGATGCCCGCCGATGCCGCTGCAACGGCATTCCTGATAAAAGCCCTCCGTTTCATTTCGCTTTGTCGTTTATCAACATTTTGAGCCTTTACGTTTTTACGTTGCTTAATCTCTGCCGCCACCAAGAAGCAGCCGGCTATTCTTTGCAAAATTCCTCATAGATGCCAGCAATATCAGCCGTGACAGCGTCCCCGGCGTGCACTGCCACCCGGTAGCGCAGCCTTAGTCTTTCGCCCTTTTGGAAGGTGATGCTTCCTCCCTCATCGTGAAGCCAGTTTAGTGGCGTGGGGGAGAAAAAACCATAATCTCTTGTAAACCAGGGCACAGGAAACCAGGGGTTCGAAGGATGCTGCATAATAGCGAGTCCTTCCATCTTCCCCATCCGGATACCAGAGCAATCCATCCAGGCGGAAGGTTTTCCAAAGGTATCATTTTCACCCTTAGCTCCCTCCGCATTGACCAGGGTACCCCCGCCAACAACCGACAGGTCGGGAGCCATCCGTACACTGAACAGGGAATGATTGGTCTGGCCGATCACCACAGTCTCCAGCATGTCGAGGGTTATGTCGAAATCAATCAGATAATGCGACGTATCGGGTGCGGTGATGACGATTCGCCGCTGGTCGCGGATGGGAGCGGGAGCCCCGGGTCGCTTCCAGATGCATTGATCGGTAAGGACCACCGTTTGTCCGGTGGCATCCGATACGGCAGCATTCAAACTGAGAATCTGCCCTCTTTGAAGATCATCCTGCCAGTAATTGCCACCGTTTACCTGGTCACAGCCAAAAAACAGGGAACTGTGGTGGGGATAAAGGCCGTTACGCATCGAGGTGATACCGGCCCCTGAAGGTCCGTTCACCGGGAAGAAAAAGGGATACTTTTCATCGGCGGAGAACTGGTATGAGGTCAGCAGGAACTGGCCTGCATAGACATCGATCCGGGTTCCGGAGTGCCGGGCAGTGAGTTCCGGGGGCGAAGCGGCTGTCACCGGGATTACCGGCAAGGTTAATAGAAATAGTGCCAGCCAGGGAAAATATCGTTTCATATCCATCATGGTTCCATTCTATATCTTTTTTCAGGGATCCGCAAGCGTCTTTCCCAACCCCGGGGGCTCCAAGGATAGTGACAGGGGGAAGTTCCGTCAGGGTGCCAGCCAGGTGATGCAGGGTGCCTGGGCAAATGCCTGCCAGTATTTTTCAGCATCTGCGGGGCTCATGACACCGTCGAACAGGATCAGCCGGTATTTCAGGGCATAGGTTTTGCCCTGCTCCAGTTGCCAGGGATGGTGCCGGATCGGGCAGAACTCAAAAAAAATATCTCCCCGGCCTCCATTGGCATCGGGTGGCCATACCCGCATGGGTTCCGGATGCATCTGGTTGGAGGGATGGCTCATAAACAGAATGCCTGAGCGCCCGGCAGTCCCATCCGATTCCCCCTCCACAATGCACCACCGGGCGGAAGTACCATCAGCCTGTGATCTCTCCAGTCCTTCAGACGTCAGGACGGAACTGTTGTCCTTGTGCCATCTGCCGGTAGCCCGGTATCCGATTCCTCCCCCGTAACGGTAGGCATCCAGGAGAATGCCCGTCTCAAGAGGTGTGTTCAGGGCGGAGGTCAGATCAACCAGGGTAATGCCCGGTATATCCGAAGCCCACACGCGGACATCCCAGATTTCACCCATAGCCATTTTTTCCCGACCCCGTTCAGAAAAGTACACATGCTCCTGAAAAACCTTCATCCCTGCATAGGCTTCCCCCTCAACCACCTCCAGATACCCGGCAAACTTAACCGTCCCCTCCCCTTTCAGAAGATTCCAGAAGTCGACTTCCCTTCCGTCGATCCGGGTTTTGGTCCACGGATTCCAGATCCCGTAATGGTGATAATGATCGGGTGGCTGAATCCGGGTAAGGATCTCCCCACCGGGAGACCAGAGCGGATGGATAAACGCTGACCTCCGGAATTTCATGTCGGTACCTTCGGGAGGAAATACTTCCGAATGGTTGTACGTTAGTACCGGTTTTCCGCCTTTCAGAAGGGTCAGTCCCTGTTCCGTTTTATGAAACGACACCGCAAGAAAGGAATCCGCACTACTGTCGGCCCTGCGAATGACATACTCCCTGTCACCCTTGCCGTGATCATAGAGTATCCACAGGAGGGGTTGGTTTCCCGGTTCCAGCTGGGAGGGAACCATAAGGTCATCTGGATGCCCGCTTTCGAAGACAGCTATAGATTCCCGGGCTCCTGAAAGATTAAAGGGAATGGCTAAGGGAGTAACGCCGGCACCGGGTTTTGCCTTCACCGTAAAACGGGCCAGGTCCTGACCTTGTGAGCTTATGGCGGGCAAAGCCAAGACCAGGACCAGAACCGGGATGCGACTCAAAAAGTTACTATTCATACCCTGAAAATAAATCTTGACACGTTTCCGGTAACCACCAGCGGTAACAACCTAATGCACCTTCCCTGGGTTCGACCCTTGTACGGGTCAGAAGGGCGATGGGTGAGAAATGGGGCAGGCAGTTGTACAACAATGAACGATTACCGGGTTGAGCCAGACCGTCGTATTCTTCAGCCATCGGAGTATTCCGGACAGAAGAGCGATTGTCGGTAAGGAAACAGAACGGAAAAGGCTTTTCCCGGGTTTGAATCTGTTTAAGCGGGGAGAGGGATTACCGTGTAGGCAGAGCTTCCAGGAAAGCCAGGATGTTGGCGGTGGGTACCTCCGGCGGCATACCTCCACCGGCAGACCAGATAATCCCGGCTGCTTCGGGAAAGGAGTGCACCATCTCCCTGGTTTTAGCCATGACTATCTCCGGCGTGCCGGCAGCAAGCACATCCCGCGGGGGGAGGTTTCCAAGGAGGGTTACCGTGGGTCCCGCCAGGTCACGCATTTCACTTAAAGAATGCTCAAAACTGAAATTGAAAAGGTTCACCCCCATTTCTTTCAGGTAAGGAGCACAGATCAGACCGGGAGCATCGTTGTGAAAAAACCGGATATCCGCGTCAAAAGCAGCGAATATCCTCTTCAGGTAGGGAACGGCAAATTCGCGGCATTCGTCTTCGCCCACGAATCCCACCATATCATCCAGGATCAGGATTCCCGCTGTAGAGGGGAAAGTCTCTGCCTGGAGCTGGAGCCAGTTGATGATAAAACGGGTGATTTTCTCGAGCAGGCCATGGGTGCGTTCGGCATCCATCATCATGGCCATCATCAATTCAGTGGTACCCATCAGGAAGGAAGCGATATTCAGGGGGCCCCTGGCAATGGCGAAGCGGATTTGGTGACCCTCCTTTTCGATATCCGGCTGGCACTGGAGGAGCCGCTGCAAGACAAACGGGAGCAAGCCGTCGGTTTTCGGGTTGGGTTCCCGGAGGTGGTCTATGTCCGTCAGGTCAAAGAGTATCCGGTCAGCATGAGGAAGAGCATACCGTGTCCAGATGGTCTTGGCACCGAAGGATGAAGGCTCTGTACACATGCCAAACTCAGACCAGAAGCCGGGTAGAAATAGGATCTCCGGGAAAGTACTGACAGCCTTAAGGTTGGCCTCGAGCCACAGCTTTTCGGATGTATAATACTGAAGGGTACTGATACCGTACCATCCGGGTAGCCAGGGACTGTCGATAATAAAACCTGCCGTCGGAGAAAAGGGACCTTCACCCTTTACGATTTGTTTAAGTGAAAACCATTGTTCTTCTGTCATAGAATGGGTGTTTATGGATGAGTACCGGCAATGGAATGTAATCTGCAATTTATGGGGAAAAAGCATGCCGGAATGAAACTTGCCCTTTCCCGACCGGGTCAGGTGTCAGGGTAGTTTGAAATATTTTTCAGCGTACCGGATAAACCAGGGCCAGTTAGGTCCGGTGGTATGGCCACCCTCGTGCTGGCGGAAGGCGATTTCTCCGGCGTCCAGCAGCGTGCCCAATGGGGGGAAGGTGGAAACTTCGAGGCCTTTTCTCCCGAGCAGTTGGTAGACAGGAGAAGCGTGGAGGCCTGCCAGGAACATGCCGCGGGCATCGACCCACTGACCTTCGACATCAGGCGCACCGACGCTGATAAAAACCGGGCGGGGAGCACAGAGGGCTACCAGTTCATGTGCGTCCACCGGGAGGTCCCGGATTGTCAGAGGACCGGCATAGCGGATGAAGTTACCTGCAAACCAGTGATATTCTCCTGAGGAAGCGAGGTTTTCCACCTGTTCTCCCAGGTTCCGGCGAAGGATCTTAGCGCCCCCGGCACCGGAGGAACCAATAAAACCGATGGCAAAGCGGGGTTCATAAGCCATGGCTACCAGGGCCGCTTTGCCATAACGGGAGAGCCCCTCGATACCGACTCTCGAGGCGTCCACTGCCGGGTCGGTTTCGAGATAGTCGAGAGCGCGGGAGGCTCCCCAGGCCCATGCCCGCAGGGTACCCCAGTCATCCGGTTGGCGGTGCCTGCCCCGGTTGGCAAACCCAATGATGCCCTGCGTGAGACCCGCACCATGATCGGCCTGGAAACTCGAAGGCACCAGAATGGCATATCCCCATCCTTGCCGGATGAGGAGTTCCTTCCAGTCTGGTTCCCGGCTTCTCCCCCCCGGCGCTTCCGGCATCCGGAAACCCCGCGGAAAAAGAAACCCGAACTCCATGATGACAGGAACCGGTACCGTTGCCAATGCCGGCGTGGAAACACTCAGGCTGATTTCAACGTTTACTTCCGGCCAGTCACGGTTGTCCAATCGTCCGGTCAGGTGGCGGGTGGTTACCGGAATTCCCCCCAGGGTATCGGTGACCACCTCCAGGACCTCCCAGGAGACCGGCGGCAGGTTCTCTGGCACCCGGCCGTAGACCTCTCTGTCGAAATCTTCAACCACCTCTGGTCTTCTTTTTTTCCACCAGGCAGACGCCCGTTTTACCCTTTTCCCGTTGTTCAGAACCAGGGGATCAGGCAGGAAAGCATAGGTTGTGGCTTTCGATTCATCTGTATTGGCAGCATCGGGGGCTGAAGGATTCCCGGAAGGTCCGCGGCGGGTGGAGTCGATTCCCAACTGGTCCAACATGTGCTTATAATCCACAGCCGTCACCGTGCGGAGACTGTCCATAGCTGCCCGGTTAAACTGGGCCGGCGAGGCACAATACACCAGGAGCGAACATACAAACAAAACAGCTTTCTTCATATTGTGTACCTTCAGGGATTCGCGGCGAAGCGATTCGGACAGGCCTCCCGGATCCCGGTTTTACCTGTCCAAGGTAATCAGTTTTACCGTAAATACGAAACAGGAATGTAAATTTCACAAAAAGAAAAACATGGGAACAGCCAAGTGCCGGTGACACGGAATCCCGAAGTTGACAAAGTGTTACGGAAGCAAGGAGTGAAGGATATTTCGTCATACTATCCAGCACCTGATAGAATTATTCCAGGCCTGCCTCCCGCAGCAGGCGGGCCATCCGGGAACGGAGTTTCAGGGCTTCGTCACGGGCTGCAGCGTCAAAATCAAGGCCGTCGGACGCATACAGGAGCGACCGGGAAACATTCACCAGTATGCCTCCCATAGTGTTCATCCCGAAGCGGGCGACCTCATCCAGGCTGCCACCCTGAGCCCCAACACCGGGAACCAGCAGGAAATGGTCCGGAACGATCTTTCTGATTTCAGAAAGGTTTTCTGCCTGGGTAGCCCCGACGACATACATGGTGTTTTCCTCGTCTCCCCAAGTTTTTGAAATCCTCAGCACCCGCTCAAAAAGCCTTTCTCCGCCGGCGAAGGTGGAATGTTGAAAATCGGAGGCACCGGTGTTGGAGGTGAGTGCCAGGATTACAACCCAGCGTCCCGGAAAGGAAAGAAAAGGTTTTACAGAATCTTCCCCCATAAAGGGGGAAACCGTCACTGCATCCACATCCAGATGGTCGAAAAACGCTTTGGCATACAAGTGGGAAGTATTGCCGATATCTCCTCTCTTGGCATCCGCAATGATAAATTGACGCGGATACCGATCGCGTATATAGCGTACGGTTCTTGCCAGGCTGGTCCACCCTTCGATACCGCGGCTCTCGTAAAAAGCCAGGTTGGGTTTGAAGGCAACGCACAGATCCTGGGTCGCATCAATAATTTTCCGGTTAAAGGTAAAAACAGGATCGTCGCCGGTATGGAGGAAGGAGGGGATTTTCAACGGATCGGTATCGAGCCCTACGCATAAAAAACTCTGCTTCTGCCGTATTTCCTCAAAAAGTTGTTCTCTGGTCATTTCCTTAAAAAATAAGGGCTAAAGCCAGCTAAAGATACGATCTTTTTTTGACGACGTCAAAGCCAGCGGGTTGCCAGCGTCTGTAATCCGTCATACGGGGTGCCCGGAAAAAAAGAACAGTCAGCCGATTTATGGCATCAGGGGAAGCAACCGGAAAGAAACAAGCACCCGTTGCACTGCAATAATCCGCGCAATATGGTAACTTTGCGTGGTTTTATCATGCAGGTGTCATGGAAAAAGAGATAATAACTGCTGTGGCTTTGGGCATCGGGTTGAGTGCCAGCACAGGATTCAGGGTCTTTGTGCCCCTGTTGATTGCGGGGCTGGCGGCAAGGTTCGGGTTCCTTTCGCTGAACGACAGTTTCAGTTGGTTATCGGGGAATACAGCCCTTTTTGGGTTTGGAGTGGCAACCCTCGTAGAGGTCACAGCCTATTACATTCCGTTTGTAGACAATCTGCTGGATTCCCTGTCTACCCCGCTGGCGGTTGTTGCGGGCACCCTGATTTCCGCATCGGTTTTACCGGTCGACAATGAACTGCTTAAGTGGGGTCTGGGATTGGTGATCGGAGGTGGTACTGCCGCCACCATTCAGGGAGGAACAGCTGCTCTCCGTCTCGGGTCATCGGGTTCTACAGGGGGAGCAGCCAACTTCCTGGTAGCCTCAGGTGAAAATGTTGCCTCCGTAGTGACCCCCATCATGACCCTTCTCCTGCCCGGAATGGTTGCCGTGATCATCCTTCTGACCTTTTTCGTGCTTTTCCGGTGGATTTTTACACGGAAGAAAGGCAGAAAAATTCAACAAACTGTCTGAGACATGAATCCCGGGATCCCTTTCTTCACGTCAGGGTGTATGTTCCGACCTTCCCGTGCGGTCAGGCCTTGTTCCGCACGTAAATAAGTTTTACCGATTTGCCTTTAGGGCTTTCGCGTTGTTCGATCTCAAACTTATTGACAGAATTTATCATGGGGGTGAGCTTTTCAAACCCATAATTGCGGGAATCAAAATTGGGTTGCTTTTTCAGCAGCCTGCTGCCCACATCCCCCAGGAAAGCCCACCCGTCCTCATCGGCAAGATCGGAAATGGTGGAAGCAATCAGACGGATCACCTTAGGGGTTATCTTCTCCACATCCGCCTTTTTCCCCACCTCTTTCTTAACACCGGAGTCTTCATCTTTCACCTGTGATTTCAGAATCTCGATATAGATAAACTTATTACAGGCTACAATGAAGGGGTCGGGGGTTTTCTTTTCCCCTATTCCGATCACCAGCATACCGGCTTCCCTAAGACGGGTTGCCAGGCGGGTGAAATCGCTGTCGCTCGAAACAATGCAGAAACCGTCGACCTTTTCTGAATACAGGATATCCATGGCGTCGATGATCATGGCCGAGTCAGTGGCATTCTTGCCGACGGTATAGCCATACTGCTGAACGGGGATGATGGCATTTTCCAGGAGCATATTTTTCCATTTACTGAGGGTTGGTTTTGTCCAATCCCCATAAATCCTCCGGATAGTGGGAGTTCCGTATTTAGCGATTTCTTCCATCATCTCCTTCACATAGGCTGAGGGAATGTTGTCTCCGTCGATAAGGACGGCAAGTTTCAGTTCGTTATTCATAAGATATCGTTATTCTTTACCGGTTTCATAAAGCACTGGTCATCAGCCCGTGTTTCAGATTTCAGTTTCTTTCAGCCGTTCGGCATTTTCTTCGATCATCAGTTTGCCGATGATTTCGTCGAGGTCGCCGGCGACAATAACCGGCAGATTGTAGAGGGTAAGTCCGATCCGGTGGTCGGTGACCCGTCCCTGAGGCCAGTTGTAGGTTCTGATCTTGGCAGAGCGGTCACCGGTGGAAACCATGGTGCGTCTGCGATGAGAGATGTCGTCGATATACTTTTGGTACTCCATGTTATAGATTCGGGTTCTGAGTTCTGCCATCGCCTTGGCCAGGTTCTTAATCTGTGATTTTTCATCCTGGCAGGTCACCACGATCCCGGTAGGCAAGTGGGTAAGCCGGATAGCAGAATAGGTGGTGTTGACCGACTGTCCCCCCGGTCCGGAAGAGCAGTAGGTATCCTTGCGGATGTCGCTTTCACGCAGTTCCACGTCGAATTCCTCGGCTTCGGGCAGTACAGCCACTGTAGCGGCAGAGGTGTGGACCCTGCCTTGCGCTTCTGTTTGAGGCACCCTTTGCACCCGATGGACACCCGACTCATATTTGAGGATTCCATAAACGCCATCACCGGTTATCTTGGCGACGATTTCCTTGAATCCTCCGGCAGTGCCTTCATTCATGTTGGTTACTTCGATCCGCCATCCTTTTCTTTCGCAATATTTGGAATACATACGAAAAAGGTCGCCGGCAAATAGGGAGGCTTCATCCCCACCGGTGCCAGCTCTGATCTCGAGGATAGCATTCCGTGAATCTTCAGGGTCGGCAGGGATCAGCAGCAGTTTTATCTCCTGCTCCTTTCCGGGAAGCAGGGCTGCAGAACCATCCATTTCCTGCCTTGCCATCTCCCTGATTCCGGGATCCTCTTCTTCGTTCAGCATCTCCCTGCCCGACTCTATGTTGTCGACCAGTGCTTTGTATTCCCTGAAAGAGCGAACCAGGGATTCCAGCCTTTTGTATTCCTGGTTCATTTTCACATACCGTTTCATGTCGTTCATGGAAGCAGGATCGGTGATTTGCTGGGCCAGCTCCTCAAAACGGTTCTTTATCTGTTCGTATTTTTCGAGAATTGAATGATCAGCCATACGTTGTTTCAAAAATATATACATCTATTGATTGGCGGCATTGCCGAAGCTTTCCGGCTACCGGCTTTTTCATCAGAACGGGATTTGTCCGGCTTCAGAAATTATTTATCGGGGAGGTCAATTCCGCCGGGGTTTCCCTCAAGACATTTCCTGCTTCTTACTAAAGATCCCGGAACCCCATTTACGCTAATATTCAAAGATTCCTGCTTCTGTATGAATGGTAAGTTTCTTACCGGGGTATGCTTTCACATGTCCGATGATGCGGGCATCGATGTTAAAGGCCCGGGAGATTCCGATGATGCCGGAAGCAGCCTCGGGGGAAGTATAGATCTCCATCCGGTGGCCCATGTTAAAAACCCGGTACATTTCGTGCCAGTTGGTGCCTGATTGTTCCTGAATGATTCGGAACAGGGAAGGCAGGGGGAAGAGGTTGTCCTTGACAATCCAGCCCTTGTCGATAAAGTGCAAGACCTTGGTCTGCCCTCCCCCGGAACAATGAATAAGGCCGTGCAAGTCAGGCCGGTGGTTTTGCAGCAGGGCTCTGATAACAGGGGTATAGGTGCGGGTGGGTGAAAGTACCAGTTTGCCGGCATCCGTACCAGTTTCCGCCACCGGGTCGGTAAGGTGGTAACCACCGGAATAAACGAGCTCCGCAGGCATGGCAGGATCGTAGCTTTCGGGATAGAGGTCAGCCAGGTAGCGGGCAAATAGATCATGGCGGGCAGCCGTCAGACCATTGCTACCCATACCTCCGTTAAAAGTGTCTTCGTATGTGGCCCTGCCTGAAGAAGAGAGCCCGACAATAACATCTCCCGGCCGGATTTGGCCTCCCGGAATCACATCGCGGCGGGGCATCCTGCAGGCAACTGTCGAATCAACAACGATGGTCCTGACCAGGTCGCCGATATCGGCTGTCTCGCCACCTGTCGGCCAAACGCCGATGCCCAGGGTGCGAAGCAGGCTGCACATGGCTTCGGTACCCTCGATGATGGCTTCAATAACTTCGCCCGGAATCAGCTTTTTATTGCGGCCAATGGTCGAAGATACCAGGATGTTGTCGATGGCACCAACACAGGCAAGGTCGTCCAGATTCATTACCAGGGCGTCCTGGGCTATTCCTTTCCAGACTGAAAGATCCCTGGTCTCCCGCCAGTAGAGGTAGGCCAGCGCACTTTTCGTACCTGCACCATCGGCATGCATGATATTGCACCAATCCGGATCACCTCCCAGAATATCAGGGATTATTTTGCAGAAAGCTTTTGGGTACAAGCCTTTGCCGGTGTTGCGGATAGCGCGGTGTACCTCTTCCTTGCCGGCAGAGACTCCCCTGGCTCCATATCGGGAATTGCTCTCCATCCTGTTCATTGTCAGGATGCAAAGGTAATACTTTTCAGCCATGAAAGAGCCCCGCTGTTCCGCAGGATGTGATTTCATCCCATCGCCATCATAACCAGCGAATCCGGAAAGCCGGAAAAACAGCTTCCACCCGGTAACTCCATTTTCCGGATTCCGATAGGTACCTAAGGAAAGGGAGCTGCAGATTCACAACGTATCCCTTCCGGAGACATTTTGAATGATATAAGGGGGATAAACCTGAGAAGCGCTGCTATTTCTTGGTCTGGTAAAGAAATCGTTTGATCTTTTGGGTCGGGGTTTTCTCAAAAGGCTCATGATGGAACATCACCTGCTGCAGTCTCGAAAACTTGTTGACCTGAGCATTAACCTTTTCATGGATCTCTTTCAGGATCTCCTCCTTGCGGATGCTGATTTTCTCAGCAAACAGGGCGGCATCGTTTTTGAGACTCTGGTACTGGTGTTCGATCTCTTCCATATTCAGATGAATCAGAGCCACCAGTTTTCCCTTTTTCTCCACCACCACCGATTCTACCACATAACGCATGCGGTTAATCAGCGACTCGATTTCTTCGGGGTAAATATTTTCTCCGCTGGCTCCCACGATCATATTTTTTATTCTTCCCTTAATCCGGAGGAACCCATCTTTGTCGAAAGTTCCGAGATCCCCGGTACGGAACCAGCCGTCGGAGGTAAAAACCTGAGCTGTGACTTCCGGATTTTTGTAATACCCGATCATTATGTTGGGTCCTTTGGCCTGAATCTCTCCTTCGCCGGTTTCGTGGTTCACATCTGCCAGCCGCAAGCTGACCCCCTGGAGTGCCTGGCCGGTAGAGCCTACCCTGGGGGTCCTTGGAGTAGTTCCCGCCAGCAGTGGAGAGGTCTCAGTGAGACCATATCCTATGGCATAGGGAAACCTGGCTTCCTTCAGAAACCGCTCAACCCTTTGATCGAGTTTGGAACCTCCGATGCCAAAGAATGTGATCTCACCACCAAAGGTTTTCATAAGTTTCTTACCAGCAACCCGGTGGAGCAACTTCCGCGTAACCGGAAATTTGTAAAGAGTCCTGGTAAGGGGGCTTTTCTGAAAGGCAGGGAAGATTTTATTCCGGAAGATCTTTTCAATCACCAGAGGTACGGACAATAATTTGGTGGGCCTGACCATCTGCAATGCCGGCAGCAATACAGCAGGCACAGGTGGCTTCCGCAGATAATGGACCGATGCTCCATGGAACATGGGCAACAGCAATCCGAGGGTATTTTCGTAGGTGTGCGAAAGCGGCAGGATGGAGAGAAAACGGTCGTATTCGAATACAGGCTCCATGGTAAAAGCCTGTTTGCCATTCCAGGCAATATTCCTTTGCGAAAGCATCACCCCTTTGGAATTACCGGTGGTTCCCGAAGTGTATATTATGGTTGCCAGATCGTCTTCTTCAACCCCGGTACTCCGGACAGTTGATCCCGGAGGGATAGCCCAGGGCGTCAGAGCATCCAGCTTCGAAACCGGTGTGCCTGAAGGTATGAGGGCCATGTTTTCGATCGAGACCAGGGCCCGTATTCCGGACAATTCTTCCTTTTCCACCTTGTGGTACAGATTTTCAGACACAAAAAGCACCTTTACCCCTGCGTGATCGAGAATGCTTTTGATCTCATTGGGGTGAAAATCGGGCAGAATGGGAACCACAACGGCTCCTGTCGAAAGAATAGAAAAAAAAGCAATAGCCCAGTTGGGCATGTTGATGCTCAGGATGGCTACTCTGTCTCCTTTTTCAATCCCATTTTGCTGAAGCAAAATAGTACAATCCTCGATTTTTTCTTTAAGCTGACGGTAAGTAACAGGAGTCTCTCCCACAAATGTCAAAGCCGGTAAGTCAGGGAATCTGCTGATGGTTTCGCCCAAGAGGGCGGGTACTGTATATTTAATCATGCTAAGGTACCAGAAGGAAAGCCCGGGCTTTACCGCCCCGGGGCTTCTGATCGCGGGCAAAAGTATAAAAAAAACAAGCGGATGACCGGAAGACCCTTTCCACCTAGTTTCATAAGGAACCGGGAATACCCTGATTAAAAAAATGCAATGAACTGATATATTGCGTATTACACTTTCAAATTATAGGGCTTGTTCACCGAAAGGCCCTTATTTTCAGGGGTTAAAAAAGGTTAATTTTCCGGAAGGCAATTACGGAAAGATCAAACTTTTGAAGCAATGGTTAAAAAAAGAAACAGTCCGCAGGTTTTGAAAGATGGTCATCGAAGGCAAATCCACACTGTCAGGGCTCCGTTTTTAGCAATAAAGAATATAACCCTACGTCAAAAAGAACCGTAAAAGCAGATGTACATAAAACCATTTGCCATGACGATTGACCATGTTGCAATCTGGACTTACAACCTTGAAGGGATGAAGAATTTCTACATACACTATTTTGATGCCTCATCAGGACCTGCGTATTATAATCACTCCAAGGAGTTCCGATCCTTTTTTCTGACCTTTAACGGAAACTGCAAACTGGAATTGATGGAAATGCCCAACGTACCGAAGAACAAGAACAACCCACTGAAACAATTCACCGGCATCGTTCATTTTGCCTTGAATGCAGGATCGAGGGAGAAAGTAGACCAGACAGTCAGACAGTTACGCGAAGACGGGTTTAAAGTAATCGGGGAACCCCGTATCACTGGTAACAACAATTATGAGAGCATCGTGCTCGATCCCGATGGAAACCGGATTGAGATTACCACCTGGTAGGTTTTTCGGCTGTTTTTACCAGCCGTTTAGCGATCCATTCGAGCTGGGCCATCCACGTTTCTCCATACTTACGGACCAGGGGATCGCGAAGGAAACGGTACAAGGGGAGCCGGGAGTTTTTGCCGCATTCCCGTCCCGGACGGCAGATTTCAATCTTTTGATAATTGACAGCGTCAAAATGAGCATAGGAGGTGATGCGAATCGGGAAAAGATGGCAGGATACAGGTTTTCTGAAGGAGATTTTCCCCTCAGTCCAGGCTTTTTCCACAGCACATTTCAAAATACCTTCCGGGTTTACATAAGAGTAAACGCATTGCCGGTTTTTGACCAGCGGGGTTACCAGGTCGCCGTCGCTGTCGGTCATGGAATAACCGGCAGATTCGATTGTCTGGCGGTGTAACGGGGACAGGAATTCCTGGAATAAGGGATATCCTGATTCAAGGAACCGGGCTTCTTCGGGTGTAAGGGGTGCCCCGGAGTCGCCCTCAACGCAACAGGCTCCCTTGCACAAGGACAGGTCGCACTGAAAGCATTCCTCCAGAATATCACGGCTGACAATGGCCCGGCCGATCTCAATCATTACGCTGGTTCAATTAATACCTTACCGGTCATTTCTCCGGGGATATCAAGCCCCATTATGGTAAGTACCGTAGGAGCCACGTCGGCAAGGATACCATCGCTGAGACTGATTCCATGCCGGGAAGTTACGTAAATGCAGGGTACCGGATTCAGGGAGTGGGCGGTATTGGCGGAGCCGTCGTCGTTGAGTACGTTGTCGGCATTACCATGGTCTGCTATAACCAGGACTTCGTATCCGTTGGCCCGGGCAGACTCCACGACTTCTTTAGCACACGCATCGACGGCAACCACCGCTTTACAGATAGCCTCATAAATGCCGGTATGCCCGACCATGTCGCCGTTGGCAAAATTCAATACCACCAGACTTGCCTCCTGTTTAGACAGTTCGGCAATGATGGCGTCTTTCACCTGAGGAGCTGACATTTCAGGCTGGAGATCGTAGGTCGGCACCTTGGGTGACTGGATGAGGATTCTGCTTTCTCCTTCAAATTCAGCTTCGCGGCCACCGCTGAAGAAGAAGGTCACATGGGCGTATTTCTCCGTTTCAGCAATCCGGATCTGTTTCAGTCCTGCCGATGCCACCACTTCCCCTAAAGTTTTGGTAACATTATCCTTGTCGAAGATAACATGAATGTTTTTGAAGTCAGCCTTGTAACTGGTCATGGTATACCACTGCAGGTTCATTGTGTGCATACCGAATTCCGGCAGGTCTTTTTGAGTGAAAGCAATGGTTGTTTGGCGCAAGCGGTCTGTCCGGAAATTAAAGCAGATAACCACATCGTTGTCCTCGATCAGGGCCAGTGGTTGTCCGGCATCATCGACAACCACCAGCGGCTTGAGAAACTCATCGGTGATCCCATCTTCATAGCTTTCCTGTATTGCATCCAGCAGGGCAGTAGTTTTCTTTCCTTTGCCAAGAGTGTAAAGGTCGTAGGCCAGCTTTATGCGGTCCCAGTTCTTATCGCGGTCCATGCCGTAATAGCGGCCTATCAGGGAGGCGAAAACGCCGTTCGTGCCCGCGAGATTCTGCATGTCTTCCTCAACAAATCCGTAACCCGAACGGGGATCGGTATCGCGGCCATCGGTGAGACCATGAATAAAAAGCCTTTCCACCCCCAGGTCGGTGCCGATACGGCAGAGGGCGACCAGGTGAGAACTCAGGGCATGGACACCGCCGGGTCCTATCAACCCTATAAGATGGACTTTTTTCCTGTTCTCGCGTGCGTAGGTAAAAGCCCGGACCACCTGTGGATGTTCCCACAATTCCCGGTCTTCAATAGCCTTGGTGATTCGTACCATATCCTGGTAAATGATCCTTCCGGCTCCGATATTCAGATGTCCTACTTCGGAGTTACCCATTTGTCCGTCGGGCAACCCCACATTCCTGCCGCAAGTCATCAGTTTGGAATGGGGATGGTTGCGCACCAGTGAATCCATAAACGGAGTAGGTGCCCGGGAGATGATGTCCCGTTCACTGCCATCGCCGATCCCCCATCCGTCGAGGATCATCAAAAGCGTTTTTTGTATCGGAATCATAAAACAAAGTTTGAAATGAACTACCCCGCCGCAAGCAGCGGGCTATCCTTATGGATTACTTCATTTATTTTGCGCCGCAGAGCGGCGGGGAATTAATCCCATAGAGATAAAACAGGTTGTTGCCATCAGGCGGCTCACATCGGGGTTCCTTAATCAAGCGAGGCTGCTTCTCCGGCAGCCTCGTTCAATCAGTAGTCGTCATCCTCCTCGTCCTCCTCCTGTTCGTCCATGGGTTCCTCCTCCTCATCTTCGGGAGCCGAAAACTCCATGTCGGCATATTTATCCTCGTATTCCTCGCGCACATGATCTTTCAGGAACCCATCATCATCGTAATCATCATCGTCTTCGATAATCCGTTCGGCTTCACTAAGGGTCATCCGTATGAGGTAGTACTTATCGTCGGTTTCAAAAGGCAGGGCACTGACATTTTTCCCGTCCTTGTCGAAATAATAGAGCAGGTGATCGCTGAATCCTGCCGGGTACACCAATTTGATCTGTTCCTGAATCGCAGGGTCCAGTTTATCATAGTCTTTAATCACCCTGGGTTTGTTCTGACTCATAATACAGCGTTTTCATGTTTTACATCGCGGTTGCAGCTGGCCAAACCATGGTCTTTTAGATGGGGTGAAAGTAAAAACTTTTTAATAAAAAAAACAATAAGGGGGAAAAAGAGAAAATTTTTTCTCATGGCTGTCTGACGACGGTCAATCTGCCGGTCAGCAAACGGTCGGATGTTGAAAGTCTTAGGATACAAATCCCTTCAGTCCAACCTGCCACGTTCAATTTTCTGACGCCGGCAGACAATTCAGCGAGTGACAGAGGAAAGGACTTCAACCATTGACCGGAAGCACTGTAAACTTCCAGAATTCCCTTATCCCCAATACAGGGCGGCCAGGAAACAGTAATCTGATCATGAGCCGGATTGGGAAAAAGCGAAAGGGTGTTTGTGCCGGAAGGATTCGCCGGCACCCCGGGGATGCCGGTAAGGATTCCCGGAACCAGCAAGCAGGTAACCGAAAGCGGCGGCAGCATCAGCGAGACGGTATCTCCCCGGGCAGTAACGGATCCGCTGGTCAGGGCGTTTTGCTGACGGGATACGAAGGTTTCACCCGTAAGATTTTTTAGTTGCCTGAAGTCGAGGGTGGCCGATGAACAGGTAAAATTCCTCAGCAAAAGGGTTACGGTTTTGGTCTGGTCCAGCGAACGGTTGATAAAATGCACCGAGACTGAATCGGAGGTGCTGTTCACCGAGGGGTACGCCGAAACGAACTCTTCCTGTGAAGAAGTTGCCGGGAGGGCCCAGTCATGTCCATACCGGGTAAAAAGATGGATCACCTCATACATTCCGGGGCGCCAGTCCCAGGGAGTAAACACTTCCACGCCCTGTCGTGCAAATTCCCCCAGCATGGAGGCATACCAGATGGTTTTCACCATCACCGGGGTGTCGACATTCACTGAAGATTCGGTTAGTCCGAAGGTGACTCCGTGGTCTTGCCCCATATATTTTACAAGCCATTCCCGGCACCGTTCAAAAATATACTCCATATGAATGGAAGGAGTCCACCCTCCCCCGATGCGGTGTACCCCGTTGTGTCCCGGGTAGACATACGTTTTGTCGAAGAAGATCCGGTGGGTTTGTAAGATTTCTGCGGAGGCAGTCTCGTGCGGGTAAAAATGGATATCCAGAAGATCCAGCAGCCGGATTCCAGTAGCCTTTTGCTCATCGGCCACCCGTTTGATGAAGTATTCGAGCCAGACATAGTTCTTCCCTTGATAGGCGATGGCGCCGCCCTTCCAGTTGTACCACTGCCATTCGTTGGCCGGCACAGGTCCCGTGATTTTTATGCCTGGGTATAACGTTCTTGCTTTTTTGGCTGTCTCGAAGTAACGTTCCATGAACTCCCCGGCTGAAATCTGATCAGACATGACGTCGTCGTGGGTTCCTTCCCAAATCTCCGGTTCGTTGTCCATGCTCCAGTACCGGAAACTATTGGAGTCCAGGCCTATTCCACCCTGACCGAACCAATGTCTGAGAATACCGACGGCAGAATCGGGAGGCCAGGAGACCAGGTAGAGGTCGGGATTACCCTCTTTCAGGGCATCATGGGTGCCTGACGGATCGACAATACCCCCGCCGGCCAGGTTTTGGGCACACCCCTCCCACCATTGAGAGCTGTTGTAGGCCCAGTCGTTGAAATTGTTGTTTTTGTTGCCGGCCACCTTCCCGATCAGAGGAAAGGTGAACATGCCCTGGCTTCCCGGAAGCTTTTGCACCAGGCTCCTGGCAGAGACATCCCAGTCGTGCGAATAGACGTTGTTGTACCAGTCGGGATGGCTGCTCAGTTTTTTTCTCCAGTTGTACTTCGTGGAATTGTTGCCCCCTCCTTCGCGGAACATGCGGAGGCCCGAATCGCGGTATTTCGTCCAGGTAGCAGTCGAAACCTGCGAATTAAATCCGTCGTACAGCGCGTTGTTCCGGCCGTAAATCCAGGGAGAAACAGCGATCCGTGCCGCCCTGGCATCGATGGTTACCGTTACCGTATTCTGCCCGGAAATTCTGTCAGGGGAAAAGCAGGCCATCCACACGGCGAAAAATAACAGGAGCCCCCGCCAGGCCACAGGGCCCACATTCCGGTAATATCTGCCGCTTTGTGAATGACATTGGGAGCAGCCGGGACCCCATCTTGCTATCAACGTGAAGATCATACAATAGTAAATCAGGGGTTGTATTGTTTATTCATGAAGCCGGTTACAGGCAGGGCGTTACCCTGGAAATCGAAGAAGGCTGAATTCTCCCACGACGATCCGGTACCCCATGGATCTTTCATGGAAGAGGTGATCCAGGCGGGTTCCCAGTAAAAGATACCGCTTGCACCGGCAGAAAGGAGCTTTTTCGTCAGATCGGTCATCAGTTTCAGCTGCCCTTCGCGGGTAAAGGGAAATCCTGGCAAGGGAGTCTGGCCACCGAAAAGGTTGTTGTAATTATCGGCACCTTCGGTGGTCCAGGGATAGCCCGTTTCCATGATCATTACTTTACGGTTATAGGTGCTCTTCATCCGGGAAATGAGGTCGGTCAACCCAGTGTAGGCAACAGTGGTATGCCAAAGAGGGTAATAGGAGAAACCGATGATATCGAAGTCGCTGATTCCACCGTCTGCAACCGCTTTGGCAAACCACCACTCCAGGTTTTTGGGATCAGCAATATGGAGTGCCACCAGGGGCTTTACGGCAGAAAGGGCGGAAGCATCCCTGACAGCCCGGATACCACTGTTAATGACTTCCCCCAGGTTTTTCCACTGGTTGTTGCACCCGTTCAGCGCCGGAAAGCCGGTTTTCGTTCCTGTCATCATCAGGCCGCAGTTTATTTCGTTCCCTATCTGCACCATTTCAGGCATCAGCCCTCCGGCATCCAGGAGGGTCAGCACCCTCAGGGTGTACTGGTACACCGAATCTTTCAGTACCGGGAGGGTTTTACTGTTTTCCCAGGCCGCCGGAGGCTCCTGACGCCCCGGGTCAGCCCAGAAATCAGAGTAGTGGAAATCCAGGTTGACGGCCATACCCTGTTCCTTAGCACGCCTGATTGTTTTCCTGACATCGTCGAATCCACTGTACAGCGTTTTTTGGGGATCTCCGTATACCTCCCGGACCCAAACAGGATGGTGCCATAACCTTACCCTCACATAATTGGCGCCATGCGATTTCAGAATCCGGAAAGGATCATTCACCTTTCCGGAATCCCGGAATACCCCCCCGTGGTCTTCCACCTGGTTGACATAAGAGAGATCCACGCCCATGGCAAATTCTGCTGCAGAAAAAACATGAGTCGTATCTTCCGGCGTTGTATCATCGGGGGTCTGTTTTTTCTCGGTACACGAAAGAACCATGAATGCCATGCATCCTGCCACTATTTTAGCTGGAAAGATCATATTTTCAGAATATCAGATTCCGGTTTCACTTCAGCGGGTAAAGATACCAAAACCTTTTAATGGCAGAAACCCCGGTTACCCGGTTTTGCATGGACAAATCCGAATGCTGAACAGGCAGGTCAGCAGCAACGCATGATAGCCTCAAGGAAAAGTTCGGGTTGTTCGGCATGGACCCAGTGACTGGCGCCGGGGATATCAATAATCCGTGCTTCCGGATAGATTTCACGGATCAAGGGTATAAATTCATTCTTCACATACGGGGAGTTCAGCCCACGCACGAAATCCACCGGATAGATCGTCATAGGGATCCGGTAGTCGAGCCATCTCCTGTTGACGCCTTCAACGATTTCATCCAGGTTTTCGTACAAAGCCCGGACGTTAAGTCTCCACGAGAGCCGGCGGGTAAGCCGGTCTGCTACCAGGTTTTTTTGAAGGAACTGTACGGTTCGCTGGTCGCCGATCCTTTCAGCCAGGGCATCATCCACCTGCGCGCGGGTGGTAACCCGGGAAAAGTCAATGCCCAGCATGGCAAGCAGGATGTCACGGTGCTGCAGATACTGGTTGTCGCTGCCATATTCCAGGTAGTTAACCGGCGCGATATCGACGATGATGAGTTTTTTTACCCTTTCCGGAAAGTCGGCGGCAAACCAGAGAGCTGCTTTACCACCCATACTGTGTCCTAGTATAACAGCAGCATCCAATTGGTGGGTTTCAAAGAATTCTGCAAGATCCTCTCTCATCGCATCGTACGTATGATTTTGATCATGAGGCGAATGACCATGATTCCGGAGATCAACGGAATAAACTGTATACCGGCCTGCCAACCTGCCGGCAATACTCATCCAGTTATCAGAGGAACCGTAAAGACCGTGAAGAAGAACCAAAGGTAATCCGTGGCCGGTTTTGCGAAAAAAAAGTTTCATAGTATACTGGTTTTCATACAAACGGGATCGTTCAGGATCATTGGCCTTCCTTCTCAGCCACTGGCCGGAGAACCCGCAGCAAAAAGGGAATACCGTTCTTACCGGTTAGCTAGAGGAGATGCGGCCCTAATCGCAAAAGAGGTATAAGCGGCGATTGCGGATTACACTTCCAGGCAGGCAAGATAGCGTCTGATGGTCTCTTCCAGTCCGAGGTAAAGGGCATCGGCGATCAGGGCATGTCCGATGGATACCTCTTTGATACATGGAATATTCCTTATCAGGAAGTTCAGGTTGCTGAGGTTCAGGTCATGACCGGCATTTATATCCAGTCCCCGGTTTTTGGCCGCACCGGAAGCTTTCACGTAGGGCATTACCGCATTTTCAGGGTCGTGTGGAAATCCGGAAGCATACGGTTCGGTATAGAGTTCCACCCTGTCGGTACCTGTAAGGGCAGCCGCTTCAACCATTTCAACTTCAGGGTCAACGAAGAGGGAAGTACGGATTCCAGCTTCGTGGAGCCGGGCGATGGTTTCTTTCAGAAAGGGTAGGTGACGGGAAATATTCCAGCCATGGTCGCTGGTCAGTTGTCCGTGTTCGTCAGGCACCAGGGTCACCTGATCGGCACCTGCTTCAATAACCAGGCGTAAAAAATCTTCTGTGGGATAACCTTCAATATTGAATTCAGTGATAATCACCGGTTTAAGGTCGTAAACATCCACTCTTCGGATATGCCGCTCGTCGGGCCGGGGGTGGACGGTTATGCCCTGCGCCCCGAACTGCTGGCACCGGACAGCAGCCAGGACAACATCAGGATTATTCCCGCCCCGTGCATTTCGTAATGTCGCTATTTTGTTAATATTCACGCTTAATCGGGTCATTTTACTAATTTTGTGGTTTCCTTTCAGATCTTTGTCAAAATTAGGAAATTATTAAACCCTGCGCATGGTAGTAGCTGAAAATCTGATCAACGCAACCCTACCTGTCCTCCATCCTTCGGATACCGGAAAGCAGGCGCTCGCCCTGATGGACCGTTTTCGTGTGTCCCATCTGGCTGTGGTCAGCGGGGAGGAGTACCTGGGACTGATCAACGACAAATTTATCGGAGACCTGAAACTGGCTGAGAATACCCTGGAATCGGAGATCAGCCTCCTGAGTAAACCCCATGTGCATACCGGTTACCATCTCCTGGAGGTTGCCTCCCTGATGCAGGCACTGCATCTGAGCCTGGTTCCCGTTTTGGATGAGGAACACCATTACAAGGGTGCCCTGGCTTTAACCAATCTCTCCGGTGTTTTTTTCCAGATGGTTTCATTACAGGACCCCGGTGGAATACTCGTTTTACAGACACCCCGGAACAACTATTCCACGGTCCAGATAAGCCAGATTATCGAAGGGAATGATGCCCGGATACTCTGCCTTTTTGTATCGAGGATCCCGGAAAGCGACAATCTGGAAGTAACCCTGAAACTCGATAAAGTGGACTTGTCGTCGGTAATCCAGACCTTCACACGGTATGGGTATCAGATTTCGGCTGCCTATATGGATGATTCGGTCCTTTACGATTTGTATGAAGACCGGATGGAACAGTTTTTACGATACATTAATGTCTGAAGAATGGTGGACCGGTTGTACGGGCGGGCCTGGCACCCTGAACAGAAGGGAGACGGCACAACCAGAGGGCTCCGTCTGCCGGGATTTGGAAGCACCAGGCAGCAAACAAAATATTTTTAACACAATCACAAACAGATGAGAATTGCAGTTTTCGGCACTTCCGTGCTTCCCGGGTTTATTCCGGTGCTGCAAAAATTTTTCCAGCACCTCAGGGAACAGCAGGTGGAAGTTTTCGTTTACGAACCGTTCCTGCAGTTACTGCATCAGGTTAACGGCTACAAACCGGCCTTTTCGGGCACCTTCCGCGGAAATAGTGACCTGCCCGGTGAAATCCGTTATGTGTTCAGCATCGGGGGTGACGGAACCTTTCTGCAATCGTTCGAGGTAATCGGTCATTTCGATATTCCCCTGATCGGCATAAACAGCGGCAGACTCGGATTCCTGGCTGATATTTCGGGAGAACAGATCATCGACGGACTGACCCTGATCCTGGGGGGAAACTACACGACGACAGAGCGCAGCCTCCTGGAGGTCCATTTGCAGGGGGAACCCGATTTTCCATTCAGTTATGCACTAAACGAGACGACCCTGACCAAGACAGACAGTTCCTCAATGATCATCATTCACGCCTGGTTAAACGGGGAATACTTGAATTCCTTCTGGGCCGACGGGTTGATCGTAGCAACGCCCACCGGTTCCACAGCTTACTCGCTCAGCGCCGGCGGCCCTATACTGACCCCTGACTCACAGAATTTCGTGATCACCCCGATTGCTCCCCACAACCTGACGGTCAGGCCTATCGTGGTTCCTGACCACCTTGAACTCCTGCTGAAAGTGGAGGGCAGGGGAAACCAGTTCCGCACTTCGCTCGATTCCCGCTCAGCAACCGTCGGGCTGACAACCGCCGTTTCCATCCGGAAAGCTGACTTCAAACTGAAAACCCTCCACCTTCCGGGCCAGAACTTCTTCAGCACCATCCGCACCAAGCTGATGTGGGGGGCCGATAAGCGTAATTGATAAATTGCCAGAGCTTAACAATTTTTAACCTCCCTTACGGTTTTATAAGAGAGGCCGGGTGTGGTTCTTTTCAAAATATATTACTTTTGTACCGCTCCTGAAAAAACAGGGGCATTAAATGATTGTAGTTCATTGAATTAATGTAAGTTACGAGGATAAAACCAGGAAGCCTGCGGATGAACAACGGTGAAGAAACCGGACGTCAGACAACTTCCTCCGGTACTTATACCTCTCATCTTTCATTAGATCCAACCTAAAAAGTGCGACACCTGAAGCATCTTAACCTATTAAAACAATGTGCCAGATGAAGAAAATCATTTTCTGGTTATCAGGATTATTACTGTCTGTTTCAGGTGTAGCCCAGGTGACTGCCGACATTGGACTATGGGGGGGAGGCGCTTCGTACTGGGGAGACATGGAAGGGAATACAGTCAGACAGTTATCCTTTCCCACCGCCGGGGGTTATTTCAGGTACAATTTCAACCCCAGGGTAAGTGCCCGGGCCATGTTTCTTTATGGGGCTAATCTCAAGGCAGAGGGGACCTTCCTGGATGCCGACTATAGTTTTGCCGATAAAAATATCGGCGACCTGTCGCTCCAGGTGGAGATCAATTATTACCGGTACACCCTGGGGAACAAAAAAGCCTCCTTTACCAGCTATCTGACTGCAGGGGCCGGGACCATGTTTTACCGGTATTATCCAGAAACCGACAACAGAGAAAATTTTGATAAAGTTGTGGCACCGACCATCCCGTTTGGCATGGGTGTAAAATTCAATGCGGGGAAAAGACTGGGGCTGGGATTGGAATACCAGATTAGAAAGATCTTTGACGACCGGCTGGATGACCTGGATAATCCCCTGGCTGATAACAACCCAAGTTCTGGCGGAGTGGCCCACCAATACACCGACAGGTTACACAATAACGACTGGACCGGTTTTTTGGGATTGCACGTAACGTACAAGATCTACCTCGGGAACCGGCCATGTCCGGCGTTTGAGGCTAAATAACACCAATGGAGTCATTGAAGGAGAAGATAATCAAAGAGAAGTTGCCTAAGCATGTCGCGATCATCATGGATGGGAATGGCCGGTGGGCTGCCCGGCATGGTCAGTCGCGGATTCACGGCCATGAGCAGGGGATTGAGGCTGTAAGGTCGGCCGTTGAGGGTGCGGTTGAAATTGGCATTCAGTACTTAACCCTTTTTGCCTTCTCTACCGAAAACTGGATGAGACCGCGGGAAGAGGTTGACGCCCTGATGGGGCTTTTGGTACATGCCATCGACGCTGAATCGGAAAACCTCCTGAAAAACAATGTCCGCATTCTCCAAATAGGCGATAAAAACAAACTGCCAGAAGATCTGAGGAAGAAACTGGATAGTTGCATCCACTACCTGGGCGGTAACACCGGGCTGACAGTGGTCCTGGCCCTGAGCTACAGTTCGAGGTGGGAAATTACCGAAGCTGCCAAAGCCCTTGCCACAGATTTTGCCAGTCAGAAACTGGATCAATCCAACGTCGATCAGGATTTATTCGAAACCTATTTATCCACTTCCGGGATTCCTGATCCGGAACTTCTGATCAGAACAAGCGGCGAACGCAGGATCAGTAATTTCCTGTTATGGCAGATTGCCTATTCAGAGCTGGTTTTTATACAAAAACTATGGCCCGACTTCAGGAAAGAAGACTTATTCGAAGCAATTGTTGATTTTCAAAACCGCGAACGCCGTTTTGGATTGACGAGTGAACAAATAGCCAGTTAAAATCAGCACCGGAATGCGAAGATCACTATTGCCCTTATTCTTTCTGCTTACATTTGCGGGATCAGATCTCTGGGGACAGGAGGTTGACAGTACCCTTT
Source organism: uncultured Prolixibacteraceae bacterium (assembly GCA_964650525.1). Taxonomy (GTDB): domain Bacteria; phylum Bacteroidota; class Bacteroidia; order Bacteroidales; family Prolixibacteraceae; genus UBA1413. The sequence goes on along the minus strand of CAZYUA010000015.1, from coordinate 36,144 downwards.
ACTCTGTCTACTATGCCAGTCCCCGAAAACTCACCATTGCCGGTATCGAAGTCACCGGAATCCGGTACCTCGACCGGGAGGTGCTGATTCAGCTTTCCGGATTGAAAATAGCACAGGAAGTGGATATCCCGGGAGAAGAGATCACCACCGCCATTAAAAAACTATGGCAGCAGGGGCTCTTTTCAGATGTTAAAATCACTGCCTCACGGATAGCAGGCGATGAGGTATGGCTCGAGATTTACCTGCAGGAGAGACCCCGGCTCGGAGATGTTAATTATTACGGGGTCTCCAAATCGGAAAAAGACGATATCACCGAGAAAGTCTTAATGCTCAAGGGTAGCCAGCTGACCGACAACCAGGTCAGCAACGCCCAGCGTCTCATCCGGAATCTTTTTCTTGAAAAGGGTTTCCTCAATACCGAAGTAAACATCACCCAGCGTGACGACTCTACCCAGGCGAATACCATCATCCTGGATATCCGCGTCGACAAAAAAGAAAAGGTTAAGATCCAGGACATTAACATCCATGGGAACAAGGAGGTAAGTGCGTTCGTCCTGGAACAGGCCATGAAAAAGACCAATGCAAAGAAGATTTACAATTTTTTCAGGACGAAAAAATACCTCGAAGAGAAATTCACCGAAGACAAATACAATCTTGTTAAGAAATATAACCAAAAGGGGTACAGGGATGCCGTAGTGATAAGGGACTCGGTGTACAAGGCTCCGGAAAAGAACCGGGTCAATATAGACCTGTGGGTGGAAGAGGGAAATAAATATTATTTCCGCGATATCAAATGGGTAGGTAACACGGTTTATCCGTCGGAATATCTGGGTGCTCTTCTGGGCGTCAAGAAAGGGGATGTTTTCGACCAGAAATTGCTTAACAAAAGGCTGATCGAAGATGAAGACGCGATGATCAATATAGCTTACCAGGACAATGGATATCTTTTTTCGCAGGTCGAACCCGTGGAGGTGAACATTGAAAAGGATTCTATTGATCTGGAGATGAGGATTTACGAGGGCAAGCAGGCTACGATAAGCAAAATTGAGATTACAGGGAACACCAAGACGCACGAACATGTGGCGCGTCGGGAGTTGCGCACCTACCCGGGAGATTTGTACAGCAAGAACAACATCATCCGTTCGATCCGTGAGCTGGCGCAACTGGGCCATTTCGATCCGGAAGCCATAGTTCCCGATGTTGTTCCCCACCCTGAGGACGGTACGGTTGATATCAAGTACAAACTGGAGGAGAAAGCCAACGACCAGATAGAACTGTCGGGAGGCTGGGGTGCAGGGATGTTTGTAGGGTCGGTGGGGTTGAAATTTGCCAATTTCTCTGCCAGGAACCTCTTCAACAAAGAAGCCTGGCGACCCCTGCCCAGTGGCGATGGACAGACCCTCAGCATCCGCTACCAGACCAGCGGGCAATATTATAAGACGGCCAGCCTTTCTTTTTTCGAACCCTGGCTGGGAGGTAAAAAACCCAACTCCTTTTCGGCTTCCGTATCCTATTCAAAGGTAAATTTCAGTGCCAACAATTATTACCAGAATTACTACAACAATCCCTATTCCGGGTACGGCGGGTACTCGCCCTATGGATATGGAGGGTATGGCGGCGGATATGGAGGGTACTCTCCGTATGGATATGGCGGCTATGGCGGCTATTCCCCTTATGGTTATGGGGGGTACTACCCTAACTACCAGTACGAAATGCCGCAAAAAGATACCGACAAATCGGACGATGAAATCTGGGAAACCCTTGCCCTTTCGCTGGGCTACGGATACCGGCTTTCCTGGCCTGATGATTACTTTACCGTCACCCACGAAGCTGCCTTCGAACACTATTTTCTCCAAAACATGGCGAGCTATTTTTCCTTTCTGGCAGATAAAGACGGAAACGTAAACGGAACCAGCAACAACGTCAGTTTCAGAACCACCATCGGCAGAAACTCGGTCGACAATCCCCTTTATTCCCGCAAGGGATCCTCCTTCAGCCTCTCCCTGAAATTCACCCCGCCATATTCGTGGTTTTCCAATAAAGACTGGGGCAGCAGCAAAATTTCGAACACCGACCGTTTCAAGTGGATTGAATACCATAAGTGGTCCTTCAAAGGGCAAGCCTTTAATCCCATCTCCAGAAACAGCAATCTGGTAGTAAGGACAGCTTTCGAGATGGGTTTCCTGGGCTATTACAATATCCACCGCCAATCGCCTTTCGAAGGGTTTATCGTCGGAGGGTCCGGCATGTCAGGGTACAGTTATTACGGCACCGATTATGTATCGCTCCGCGGATACCAGGATTACAGCCTGAGTTACAAGCGTAACGGATCGAAAATGTATTCGAAGTTCACGGTGGAAATGAGGTATCCGGTAACCCTGAAGCCTAGTGCTACCATCTACCTGCTCACCTTTCTGGAGGGAGGAAACACCAACGACCTGTTCAAAAATTACAACCCGTTTAAACTGTACAGGTCGGCAGGCGTCGGCGTACGCATCTACCTGCCCATGTTCGGTTTGATGGGCATTGACTGGGGCTACGGATTCGATGAAATTCCCTGGTCCCGGGAGGCAGGGAAAAGCCAGTTCCACTTTGTTATGGGCCAGCAGTTCTGATCGTTACAAGTTTGGCGTAATATTTGATACAACAACACGGTTCAATAAAATATAAAAAAACACATGAAAAGAGTAATTCTTACCCTGGGATTGATGGCCATGATGGCGTATACGGGCATGGCTCAAAAGTTTGCATTTGTGGATTCCGAATACATCCTTGAAAACATCCCGGCGTTCAACGCCGCACAGGAACAACTGGACCAGCTGTCAAAACAGTACCAGAAGGAACTGGAGACCATGTACGCCGAAGTGGAAAAGATGTACCAGAATTTCCAGTCAGAAAGTGTGTTGCTCTCAGACGATATGAAACGGAAACGCGAGGATGTAATCATATCGAAGGAGAAAGAGTACAAAGAACTTCAGCGGAAATATTTTGGTCCCAGCGGCGAGCTGTTCAAGAAACGGCAGGGGTTGATCAAACCTATCCAGGATGATATTTTCAATGCTGTTCAGGAAATCACCAACGAAGGAGGTTATGCTGTCATTTTTGATAAAGCAGGAAGTGCCACCCTCTTTGTTACCAATCCGAAATTCGATCTCAGTGACCAGGTATTGCAAAAACTGGGATATAAATAATTAATCTATATTTGTACCAAATTTTTATTTCAGCACAAAAAAATGAGAAACACATTGAAAATCATTGCCCTGGCAGCTTTTATCCTGGTTGCGGGGACCACACAGGGTCAGGAAAGCAAATTCGGACACATCGACCTTCAGGCGTTGATACAGGTCATGCCGGAAAGGACAACAGCCGAGACACAGTACAACAAACAGGCCAAGGAGCTGGAAGACCAGATGGGAATCATGCAGCAGGAACTGGAGACCAAGTACAAGGACTATATGACGAGACGCGATTCGTTATCCGAGATTGTCCGTTCCGCCAAAGAGACCGACATCCAGGACCTGCAACAGAGGATCCAGAATTTCAGCCAGCTGGCACAACAACAGCTGCAGCAGAAGCAAGCCGAAATGCTGAAGCCGATCTTTGAGAAAGCTCAGAAAGCTATCGGGGAAGTGGGAAAGGAAAAAGGACTGATTTATGTTTTCGATGTAAGTGGAGAACTGGGTACTGTTTTGTACCGTTCGAACGAAAGTATAGATGTGTTACCCTTTGCAAAGGCTAAACTGGGAATTAAATAGAGAAAACCGTTATTCGCTCTCCCTGGAAAGGTTATCCGCGGGTTCTCCCGGATAACCTTTTTTGTTCTGCCCACAGGAGGGTAAGGTTCCTTTCCGGTTTTACTTTCAGGGATTGATCTGGTAGGTGGATTCCATCTTTCTGTGGTGGATAAATGCCGTACAACATATCCGGAAAGGATCATTGATTTTTTTACGTATTTTCAACCTGTCGGATCGTTTAACTTTCTGAAAATGGAAACGGATTTTTACTCCACAGGGCAGGAAACAGATAGTGTTTATCAGGGAATGACCCTCTTTGAAGTGGCATGGGAGGTATGCAACCAGGTTGGCGGCATCTATACGGTAATACGGTCAAAAGTACCCTCTGTTATCCAGAAATGCGGAAAGGAGAACTACTATTTACTGGGCCCTTATTTTGAGAACCAAGCGGCAGCCAATTTTGATGAAACCGACGACTATTCAGGTCCTGTTGGTCAGGCAGTCATCCGGTTACGGGAAATGGGTTTTCAGGTTCATTACGGGCAGTGGATCGTATCCGGAAGGCCAAATGTAATTCTCTTTGATCCGTTTGCTGTTTATCACCGCATGGGAGATATTAAATACCAGGTATGGAACAACCACCGGATTTCCCTGCCTGAAGGGGATGAACTCATCAATCAGGTGGTGGCTTTCAGTTTTCAGGTCAAGGAGTTTTTCAGGCTTTTATGTAGTTCCGGCGATTACGATCGCAGATTGGTCGCCCATTTTCACGAATGGATGGCAGGATTGCCCATCCCGGGAATCCGTCATGAAAACCTTCCTGTCAAGACGGTTTTCACAACCCATGCCACCCTCCTGGGACGTTACCTGGCCATGAACGATGACAAGTTTTACGAGCACCTTGAGCACTACGACTGGGAAAAGGAGGCCAATTTCTTCAACGTCAGAGCCATTGCTGACATTGAGCGTGCCGCTGCCCATGGGGCTCACGTTCTAAGCACCGTTAGCAATGTCACAGCCCGCGAATGTACCTATCTCCTGGGCCGCGACCCCGACATCATAGTTCCCAATGGATTAAACATCACCCGCTTCGAAGTGCTTCACCAGATCCAGAACCTTCATGCTGATAATAAAAGCAAGATCCACGATTTTGTCATGGGGCATTTTTTTCAAAGCTATGCGTTTGACTTGGATAAAACCATTTATTTTTTCACTTCAGGGCGTTATGAGTACCACAACAAGGGGTATGACCTGACCCTTGAAGCTTTGGCACGGCTTAACTGGAAGATGCAATATGCCGGACTGGATCATACAGTTATCTGTTTTTTTATTACCAAACAACCGTTTCACAGCATCAATCCCGAGGTTCTGGTGGCCAAGGCACAAATTGAAGATATCCGGCGGGCTTGCGAAGAGATTCAGCAACAGATCGGGACCAAGCTTTACCTGAGAATCACTTCTGATTCGGGTCCTTACCGTTTTCCCGATCTCACTGAGCTGGTTGACGACTATAACAAACTTAAGCTGAGACGATTTGTACAAAGCTGGAAGACCAGAAAACTGCCGAAGGTTGTTACCCATAATCTGGAGGATGATAAAAAAGACGAGATTCTCAATTTTGTGAGGACAGCCAACCTGGTGAACAACCAGCATGACAAGGTAAAAATCGTATACCATCCCGATTTTGTCTCAGCCTCCAATCCATTGTTCAAGATGGATTATCCGCAGTTTGTGAGAGGATGTCATCTGGGCATATTTCCAAGTTATTATGAGCCCTGGGGATATACACCCCTGGAGAGCCTGGCCAGTGGTATTCCTTCGGTTACCAGCGATTTGTCCGGATTTGGTGACTATGTCCTGCACAATTTTCCGGACCATGATAAAGCAGGTATGTTCATAGTGGAACGGCGGAACCGGGATTTCAACCAGGCAGCCAGCCAACTGGCAGACATTATGTTCCGTTTTGTCCAGCTCAGCCGGCGCGAAAGGATCGCCCTGCGCAACAACTGTGAGGCAGCCTCTCCTCATTTCGACTGGAAGAACCTGGGGAAATTCTACGACCAGGCTTACGAAAAGGCACTCCTGGACTGAGATCCGGGCCGGGAACCCGGCCCGGATCTCCGGTCACGGAAGCAGGGTCGACCGTGAACCCAGAATCCCGTCCGGGTGTATTGGCCACTGCACGCCATGACGCATGCCCTGCCAACCCTGTTTTCAGCATTGGATGGAAGGCCTATGACCAATGAATGACAATTAAGTCTATTTTTATGCCGGCATAAAATGAAAGGGATGGAGCCTGGAGATACAAAAAGGAAATCCCCGATCGGGGTGTTTGACTCGGGGTATGGCGGGTTAACCATTCTGAAAGAGATCAGGAGCAGGTTACCGCAGTACGATTATCTGTATCTGGGCGACAATGCGCGGAATCCTTACGGAACCCGTTCCTTCCGGGTGGTATACGGCTATACCCTGGAAGCGGTAAAATACCTATTCGGACAGGGCTGCCATCTGGTCATCCTTGCCTGTAATACTGCCTCAGCCAAAGCTCTCCGGAATATACAACAAAACGATCTTCCCCGCATGGATTCAGGTCTTCGCGTTTTGGGGGTCATCCGCCCAAGCGTGGAAATGGTGGCGGAACTTACACGCAACGGGCACGTGGGGGTCCTTGGCACCCCCGGAACCGTCAGCTCCCTATCCTACCCCGTCGAACTCTCCAAATGGTCGGATGGCAAAGTAGTAGTCACTTCGCAGGAACCTTGCCCCATGTGGGTGCCCCTGGTAGAAAATAACGAACTGAATACTCCGGGAACCGATTATTTCGTAGAGAAAAATATTCGCCAGCTTCTGGCCCGCGATCCGATTATGGATACCATCATCCTGGGATGCACACATTACCCCCTGCTGCTGGACACCATCCTGAAATTCGTTCCTCCCGGGATAACCCTGCTTAACCAGGGACCAGTTATTGCCGTTAAACTGGCAGATTACCTGATCAGGCACCCTGATATGGAAACACAGATTTCCGCAAACGGGACAGTTACTTACCTGACGACCGAATCGGCCGAGATTTTTGAATCGAAAGCCAGTTTGTTCCTCGGGCATAGTGTTACCGTCAGGATGGTATCCCTGGAATCGTAACAGCCCACGGGAAGACCGGGTTTTCCCTGCTACAGGAAGAATCTCCTCCTTTGATTCTTTTCCGGAATGGGAACAGTTCCGTAAACCCTGACTTCCTTTTACCCTGCCAGAGTCTTTGGTGCTTTTTTCACTTCCGGAAGGTCTTTGACGATGTACGATTCTGCCTTTCCGGAATGCGTTGAGGGGGTAGGATGAATCACTCCCCCACCCTGGAATGATCCTCTGATGATGCTGAGACTCCGGGGAATGACAGAGAGGATAAAGGGCGAATGTCCCAGAGATTCACCGTCTGCTTCCGCATAGAGTTCGGGCACCGACTCGATGGTCAGCCCTGATGTCCGGTAGGTGTCAACCTCCGGAAGCTTGGTAAACGAACCATCCAACAGTTTCAGAAGGTTGCGGATGATTTTGAACTTCCCGATCGGCCGGATAATGGTGATGTCGAATAAACCATCGTCGGGAACTGCCTGGGGTAATTGCTTCATACCTCCTCCGTTGTACTGTCCGATACCCACGGCCATGCTGAAAATCTGGGGATTGACGCGTTTCCCGTCAAAAGTGATGGTGGTACGGGTTGCAGAAAAGGTGAACAGGCTTTTGAGGATGTTAATGAAATAGGAAAGGGGTCCACTTTTGCCCTGGTCCTTCTGGATATTTGTTTTTTCAGCCACCAGGGCATCAAACCCCATCCCCGCAATATTGGCAAAATAGCGGGTGGCCGGCCGGCCCTCGGAGTCTGTAAACGTAAGCATTCCGACATCCTGCAGAAAACGGTCGCCGGATATAAGGAGATTTACAGCCTCCCGGTAACCGGAGGGAATGCCGAACATGCGGCACCAGTCGTTACCCGTTCCCACAGGGATCATGGCCAGGGTAACTTCGCCGGGAGAAACATGGTCTTGTGTAAAAATCCCGTTCACCACCTCGTTGAGGGTGCCGTCTCCGCCAACTACGATTACATTCCTGAAGCCCAGATGAACGTATTTCCGGGTCAGTTCCATGGCATGACCCCGGTATTCGGTAAAATAACTGAGGTAATCAATGCCTGCCAGGGAGAGCATCCGCGAGATGCTTTGCCAGTCGTGCATGCCTTTCTGGTTGCCTGCATTGGGATTGACTACCACAAACCATTTTCCCTGCATTCCACAACGGTTTATTTACCAATCACTTGTTCCATGAAATCCTGGTTCTCCTCCATCACCTCCAGGTAACGGATCTGAGCCAGGGTCCTTACCCGGTTATGACCCGGGTAGGCGGTTTTGTAATAGAGGTCCCCGTTCAGGTAGTCGGTAAGAAAACGAACCGACTGTTCCCAAACCATATAGCGGCAGCCATAAGCCAGTTCTGCGGTCTCAGCAGGAGTAAGAAAATGGCGGCTTTCCGACAGGTATCCTTCTGCAAAAGCTTTGTAATACGCCCGGTTGAAGGCTATGCGTTCCAGTCGGGGTTCATCTTCTGAAGCAGTATTTCCAAGAGTACGTATGGCATCGCCGAAATCGAAAAGGGCCGATCCGGGCATCACCGTGTCCAGGTCAATAATGCAGAGGATTTGATTGTTATCGTCGTAAAGCACATTGTTAATCTTGGTATCGTTATGGGTGATGCGCAACGGCAGTTCCCCGTGATCGATCCGCTCCTGGAGACTGATCATCCCGTTCGAACGTTCCATTAGTTTGTCAATCTCCGGACGCATCTCCCTGACCCTGCCGGCAAGGTCGTTGTCAGCTGCCTGGCGAAACTGGTCCAGTCTGAACTTGCCGTTATGAAATCCCGGAATGGTTTCTACCAGCAGGCAGCCGGGAAGATCAGACAATTGCCATTGAAAATGGCCAAATGCCTTCCCCGCACTGTACGCTTGCTCCGGAAGGGTGACCGTTTCAATCCCATGACTGCCCCGAACAAAAAGAAACAGGGTCCAGCAGTTACCCTCTTCATCCTGAACGAAATAGCGGTTATCAGGTGTTGGAATGTAAACCATCACCTTCCTGTCGGAATCCGGGTCTCCGGAAGCCAGCAATTTCTTGCGGATATGATTCGTTACAAGAACGATGTTGTTCATCATGCCTTCCATGTTCCTGAAGATCTGATGGTTTTTCCGCTGAATGATCCAGTTGGGAAGGTCTCCCGGTGTTTGCACCAGGTAGGTATCGTTGATATGCCCGTGTCCGAAAGGTTTCCATCCGGCAACCGGAACGGCCATGCCGAACTGACTCAGCAAGGTTTTAATTTTTTGCTCATTCATTTCCATAATCGATTTATAATGGTACTGGCTGCCAGCAATTCCGGGAACTCCGGACCGTCGTTCACGATTTACTGCCAGAGTGTTTCCGGATATTCTCCTTTTGCAATCAGCTCCCGGATCTGCATTTGTGCGGCAGGTTTGTCTTCACGGTACGTTATGCCAAACCAGGGGGAGTTACAGGAGAGTACTCGGGTGGCAATCCTGCCGGTCAGGATGTTGGCATTAACCAGTAAAGGGATAAAGTACTCAGCTTTTGTATCGTTGCCTTTTTCCTCCAGAAACCTGGAGAAACCCTCTCTCAGGAGGGCAAATACGTTGGGCTTAAAGCCCCAGAAATTCATAGATACCGGGGTTTCCGGTGAAAGCGGGAACCTTCCTTCCTGTTCGTAATAAAAAATCCCCTCCGGGACCTGCCTGATCTGGGTTCGTTCCACGACGCTGGTCAGGTAGTCCTTATCATCCGTCATACAAACCCCCCGGGACACAGATCCGAATTCGGATAAAGTACGGGCTACCTGGTACCCGATCATGGCATATTCATCGGGGTTTCCCGAGGAAGTCAGAAACCTGGCCATTACCTGGTACGCCTCCTGACCGTAAAAATCGTCGGCATTGATGACAGCCATGGGTTCGTGAACGAGGTTTTCGGCCATCAGGACGGCGTGAGCGGTTCCCCATGGTTTTTCACGGGCTGGGTTTATGACAGATCCTTCAGGGATCTTGTCGAGCGATTGGTAAGCATAGTCAAATGCGATCCGGCCTTTGAGACAGGGTTCGAAGCGTTCGCGGAACCGGTCTGCAAAATCGTGCCGGATGATGAAGACTACCTTTCCGAAGCCAGCCCGGATGCCATCGAACAGGGAATAATCGATTATGGCTTCCCCGTGGGGTCCTACCTCATCCATTTGCTTCAGTCCGCCATAGCGGCTACCCATGCCAGCCGCGAGTATCACCAGGGTAGGTTTCATGGCAGCACCTCCCTGGATGAGGTTCTTACTTTATGGCCGCTGAAAGCATAATAGAGAATAAACAGGAAACAGGGCAGGCAAAGCCAATAGGCATTTTGAGCACCGATGGCATCTTTGAGGAACCCATAGAGTGTTGGTACCACTGCGCCACCAACGATTGCGATGACCAGCAGGGAGGATCCGGCCTTGGTAAAACGGCCGAGATCAGCAATCGCCAGTGGCCATAAAGCCGGCCACATCAGCGAGCATCCCAAAGCCATCAGGAAGATAAACCAAATAGACAGCGATGCGGGAGTCAAGACAACAAGCAGGGATCCGGCAATGGCAATAAGGGCACAAATTTTAAGGGCAGCAGCCTGGCTCAGGTATTTGGGTATGAACAACACCCCTCCGATATATCCGGCCACCATTCCCACAGGAGCGATCCAGGCATATTGGTCCGGATCAGGCAATCCCATACTGTTGGCATAATCGACCAACGTGCTGAGAGAAACAGTTTCCACACCCACATAGAGAAATAGCGTCAACGCGCCCAGCAATAAATGGGGGAACTGCCAGATGGAAGTCTTGCCAGCAGCATAAGGACAGTCGCCGGCAGTGGCAGGATCTTCACCGGCGGCCTTCACTTCCGGCAACGGCGAAAAATAGGCAAGCACCCCCAGCAGCAGGAATACCCCGATGATGAGGAAAAAAGGAAGGTTGATATCCGTCAGGACTACGTCATCCACGCTCTTCCCGATAACCAGGGCAAGGAACAAGGGCGCTACCGGCCATGCCAGCTTATTGCAGATTCCCATGATACTCATTCTCTTGGCGGCACTCTCCATAGGTCCCAAAATGGTCACATAGGGATTGACCGTAGCCTGAAGAAAGGTATTCCCCATACCGCTGATAAAGGAGGCCAGCAAAAACAAGCCCAGGCTCTCCGTTTTAGCCGAGGGGAGAAAAAGCAAAAAACCCACCGCAAACATCAGGAAGGATAAGGCCATGGTTTTCTTATATCCAATCTTTCTGATTACCAGCGATGCCGGATACCCGAAAATCAGAAATGCGGAAAAGGTGGCTGCAATGACCAGGTAGGACTGCCCCGAGGAGATATTAAGGGCTTTGTTGAGCAGGGGGACCAGGTAGCTGTTTATTCCTAAGGCGAAGCCAATGGCAAAAAACATAATCCCGACGATCACCAGGGGAAAGAATGATCCCCGGCTGTTCTCTATCTGTTTCGTATTCATATGGATAGGTTTAATTATACATCTTATCTCATACTTGCTGCACGGTCCGGGCAGGCAAAGTAAATGGCAACGTCTGATTCATTGCGGGCTGTTGGATCCTTCCCCGGGTCAGCCCGAAAAGGTGGCAGAATAAAAGCCACAAGGCAGGCGAAAGTAAAAAAATAAAATGGTTACCACGAATTTCCCGCTATCTTTTAACAGATTAACAATTGTTAACCATCTTTCTGAAAAGTGTTCCGGGCTGGTTCCGTGTACCAGCCTGCATAGGTTTCGTATGCAACGGCAATGCGCTTCACCTCGTTTTCCATCAGTTCCGGGCTGATATCTTTCACTTTCCTGGCCGGAACACCCGCCCACACAGAGCCTGTCTCAACATGCGACCCTTTGGTGACCACAGAACCTGCGGCTATGATGGAATTACTTTCAACGACGGCATCGTCGAGAACAACCGCATTGATGCCGATCATTACATGATCGTGAATGGTACAGCCATGGACGACAGCCCCGTGGGCAATGGTCACATAACTGCCTATGCGCGTGGGCGATTTCAGATAGGTGGCATGGATGACGGCACAATCCTGTATATTGGTATGATTACCGATACAGATCGAATGGACGTCGCCCCGGATAACCGCCCCAAACCAGACACTGCAATGGTCACCAAGGACTACATCACCCGCAACGGTGGCATTGGGAGCCAGATAACAATGTTCTCCGATGACGGGAATTTTATCACGGACAGGCAAAATCAGAGCCATAATGCTTTTGGGTTTAATTCGGGCAAATATATTTAAAGTATAGGTTATGTCAGTTTTGACTTCATAAATATTGGTTACTTTTGCCCGGTTCATCTAATCAAAATCCTTATGAAGGAAGCCAAAGTAATAGAATTGGATGAGGTGGCGATCCGGTTCTCAGGAGATTCGGGTGATGGTATGCAGCTCACAGGGACGCTGTTTTCGGATGCTTCGGCGTTGCTGGGCAATGATATTTCAACGTTCCCCGATTATCCTTCGGAGATCAGGGCTCCGCAGGGGACGGTCGGGGGGGTCTCCGGGTTCCAGGTTCAGCTGGGACAGAAGGAGATCACCACCCCGGGTGACTTTGCCCACGTGCTGGTAGCCATGAACCCCGCAGCCATCAAAGCGAATGCCCGGTTCATGAGTCCCGGCGGGACCATTATTTACGATGAAGATGCCTTCAGCGAGAAAAACTTCCTCAAGGCAGGCTTAAACACGAAAGATCCTTTTTCAGAGCTTAACCTGATCGACTACGTCAAAATCGGCGTACCCATCACGAGCCTTACCCAGGAAAGTCTTAAGGATATGGGCCTCGACAATAAAAGTATCCTGCGGAGCAAGAATATGTTTGCACTGGGCTTGGTATGCTGGATGTTTAACCGGCCTCTGGATTATATTGAGCAGTTCATCAGGGAGAAATTCGGCAGGAAGCAGGGGGTTGCAGAATCAAATTTAAAGGTGTTGCATGCCGGGTACAATTACGGCTACAACCTGCAGCATATGACGCCCCAGTATATTGTGAACCCGGCCCCCATAGAACCGGGTCTCTATCGCACCATCAACGGGAACCAGGCTACCGCCTGGGGTTTGATGGCCGCTGCCGAAAAAGCGGGGCGTTCTTTGTTCATCGGCTCCTACCCTATCACACCGGCTACGGAAATTTTACAAACCCTGGCAGAGCGCAAGGATTTGGGCGTCAAGTCGTTTCAGGCAGAAGATGAGATTGCCGGTATTTGTACGGCGCTGGGAGCCTCTTTTGCCGGCCACCTGGCGGTAACCTCCACATCGGGTCCCGGTTTTGCCCTGAAGTCGGAAGCCCTGGGGCTGGCAGTAATGGCTGAACTTCCGCTGGTGGTGGTAAACGTACAGCGGGGAGGACCCTCCACCGGACTTCCTACAAAAACAGAACAGGCCGATTTGTTGCAGACACTCTACGGCCGCAGCGGAGAGAGCCCTGTGGTGGTGCTTGCAGCCAGCACCCCCTCTGATTGTTTCTGGTTTGCTTTTCAGGCAGCCAGGATAGCCTTGGAAAGAATGGTCCCGGTGGTATTGCTGACCGACGGATTCCTTGGAAACGGCAGTGAACCCTGGAAGATCCCTGCCATGGCGAGCCTTCCGGCCATTACCCCTCCCATAGCCTCAGATACCACCTCCTTCAAGGCTTATGCCCGTGATCCCCTGACCCTGGCCCGGAAATGGGCCTTCCCCGGAATGGAGGGATTCGCCCACCGTATCGGAGGACTCGAGAAAAATATCACCGGCACTGTCAGCCACGATCCCGATAACCACCAGACAAATTGCGAAACCAGGGAAGCCAAAGTTCAAAGGGTTACTGATTATGTTCCAGACCTGGAAGTCTGCGGCGACACCGAGGGAGATATCCTGATGGTCGGCTGGGGCAGCACTTACGGTCATCTGATCAGCACAGTACGGGAACTGCGGAAAATGGGCAAACCGGTGAGCCTTGCCCACTTTAATTATATCAAACCCCTGCCCGCCAACACAGCCGCCATTTTCAGCCGGTTCCGGAAGATCCTTGTCTGCGAATTGAACCTGGGGCAGTTTGCCGCTTACCTGCGCGATCAGGTGCCCGGCTTTGCCTATTACCAGTATAACAAAATGAAAGGTCTGCCTTTTACGGTCAAAGAACTGAAAGAGGCGGTAGTAAAACTCCAGGAGGCCTGATTATGGAAGAAATAAAATACCAGGTCAAAGACTTCAAAAGCGAAAATGAAGTCAGGTGGTGCCCAGGATGCGGGGATTACGCCATCATGAATTCCATCCAGCGGGTAATGGCTGAGATGGGAGTCCGGCATCAGGATTTTGCTGTGATCTCGGGGATCGGTTGTTCATCGCGGTTTCCCTATTACATGAGTACCTACGGGTTTCACACCATCCACGGCCGTGCCACGGCAGTAGCATCAGGGGTGAAATGTGCCAACCCGGAACTCAGTGTTTGGGTGATCACCGGCGACGGCGATGCCATGGCCATCGGGGGGAACCACTTTATCCACCTGGTGCGCAGGAATATCGACCTTAATGTAATTCTTTTCAACAACAAGATTTACGGATTGACCAAAGGGCAATATTCTCCCACTACCGACCGGGGATTCAAAACCAAGACGTCGCCTTTCGGAACGATAGAAGAGCCATTCAATCCCGGTCAGCTGGTGATTGGGGCCAGGGGGACCTTTTTTGCCCGCAGTATCGATGGTAACCTGAAACTGAACCAGGAAGTCCTGGCAGGAGCGGCGCGTCACCAGGGAACCTCGGTGGTGGAAATCTTGCAGAACTGCATGATTTACAACAACGGTGTCCACGATGCCATCACCGACCCTGCCTTCCGGGAAGACCGGCAACTCCTTCTGAAACAGGGCGAGCCGATGCTTTTTGGCAAGGACAACCGCAAGGGACTCACCTTCAGCGGAGGAAAGCTCCGGGTGGTAACCTTAGGCGAGGAGGGAATCACCGAAAAAGATCTCCTGGTTCACGATGCCACGGATCCCGATCCTCTGATGCACATGGCTTTAATCGGCATGGGTCTGCCCGATTTCCCTGTGGCTTTCGGGGTGATACGCAGTGTGGAAGCTCCTGTTTACGACCGCGATATGGCTGCTCAGATTACCGCGATCAAGGCTGAACGCAAGATCACGGGCATGGATGAACTTCTTTTGTCGGGGAATACCTGGGAAATAAAAAATTGCGGGAACAGCCCTGAACAGGAGATGTGCCCGGCCAACCGCCGCCGGAACTAACCTCCTGCCTGTGAGGCAGCAGGAAATATCACCTTTACATAACGGCACCTCTGATGAGCATGGATCTGGATACCATAACCCTGTCGGCGGTTTATAAAAACCGGAAAAGCGACCGGGACATATTTCATGAGTTGATGCCCTTTAAGGTAAAAGAAGTTCTGCTGGTGGCAAACCTGTATGATTCTTATACCATTGTAAGGGAAGGACAATTCAGTGACAAGATATTCGGGGAGTACCTCCAGTTAAACCTGTATGCAGCTCCCAGGTTTACAGGCGTCAATACGAGGGAGGAAGCTCTGGAAGCCCTTAAGGTTCGCGAATACGACCTGGCTATTGTTATGGCAGGCCAGGATAAGAAACTCCCTCTCATGGTGGCCGAAGATGTCCACCGGGAACGGCCAGGTATGCCTATTTTGCTGCTGGCCAACAACAACGCCGACCTGAGGTATTTCAAATCAGAAGTCCAGAAAGTCAGTTTTGTCGACCGGGCCTTTGTGTGGAACGGGAACTCCAACATCTTTCTGGCCATGATCAAATATGTGGAGGACCGCCGCAACATAGCCCCCGACACCAGACTGGGAAATGTGAGGGTCATTTTGCTGGTTGAAGACAGCATCCCCTACTATTCGAGGTACCTGCCAACCCTCTACACCACGATTATGAGCCAGACCCAGAACCTGGTGGAGGACGATTCGAACGATGAGCTCCATATCATCCTCAAAATGAGAGCCCGGCCTAAAGTAATTCTTGTCAGCACCTATGAGGAGGCACTGGAGATTATTAACATTTACCGCGAACACCTTCTCTGCGTGATTTCGGATGTTAAATTCGAAAAAAACGGTACCGATGATGAAGAGGCAGGGGTCGAACTGCTGCAATATGTCAGCAGAATCATGCGGTTTCCCATTCCCCTGTTGCTGCAATCGCACGACATTACCAATGCTGAAAAAGCACGGAAGATCGGCGCTGACTTCATCAACAAAAACTCAGAAAGCCTTTCGCTCGATATTCTGAATTTCCTGTACCGGCGTCTGGGATTCGGGAATTTCGTCTTTAAGGACGAACATGGGAACCCGTTGATGGAAGCCCGAAACCTGCAGGAGTTTGAAGAGATGTTCCGGATTGTACCGGATGCAGCCCTCGAATATCATGGAAGCCGTAACTCCTTCAGCACATGGCTGATGGCTCGGGGAGAAATCAATATGGCTGAACAATTGATCCCCAAGCAGACGGTCGATTTCGAAAGCACGGAAGAACTTCGACAGTTTTGCCTGGATGTATTCCGCCAGGTAAGGCTGAAAAAGATGCAGGGCAGAATCATCCGGTTCGAACCCGCCCTGGTGAACTCCAACCGGTTGGTGACTAAAATCGGAAAAGGGTCGCTGGGGGGAAAAGGCCGGGGGATGGCTTTTATCAGCAACTTTATTGAAAACATCGATTTCAGCAAGATTATTCCGGGCATCAACATCAGAATACCGCCGACCACAGTACTTGGGGTCAGTGAATTCGACCGGTTTCTGGAATTCAACAACCTTTACGGAAATACCTACAGCAGAAGTGACTACATCCAGATCCGGAACCAGTTTCTGGAGTCCCGGTTTGAAGATTCGATGGATGAGCAGCTGCTGGAGTACCTGAAGGTCATGCAGAAGCCTCTGGCTATCCGTTCGTCGGGATTGTTTGAAGATTCCCTGCTGCAACCCTTTGCCGGAGTCTATGCGACCTTTCTGATTCCCAACAACCATCCCGACATCCGTGTACGGCTTGACCAACTGGTAACAGCTGTTAAACTTGTATATGCCAGCATTTTCACCGACTCAGCCCAGAAGTATTTTGAAGCCATTCATTACAAGATAGAAGAGGAGAAGATGGCCGTGATCATTCAGGAAGTGGTAGGAAATGAGTTTAACGGGAAGTTTTATCCTCATATTTCAGGGGTAGCCCATTCCTACAATTACTATCCGGTAGCTTACATGGAGCCTGAAGACGGGGTTTCAGTCACCGCTCTGGGTCTGGGTATGTATGTAGCCGGTGGGGAGAGTGCATGGCGTTTTTGTCCGAAATATCCATCCATTAACACCACATCGGTCAGAGACCAGATCAGGGAATCGCAGCGTCATTTTTATGCGATCGACATGAAACACGACACTTTTGACCTGGTCAACCAGGGGGAGGATGCTGCCATCCGGAGGTACCGGCTAAAGGAGGCGGAGGCCGACGGAACGCTGGAGCTTTGTGTTTCGACCTACAGTATGGAGAACGATTACCTGACCCCAGGAGTGCCCTTTCCTGGCCCGCGGATTGTCGACTTCAGCAATATATTGAAATACAACGCCATACCTCTGGCAGACACATTAAAAGTATTGCTTACCCTTTTCAGGGAAGCTATGGGAGCACCGGTGGAAATGGAATATGCCATTGACCTGAAACCGGGAGACAGACAGTTACCTACCTTTTACATCCTTCAGATCAAACCTCTGATCCGGTCGGAAGAGCAGGTAGAAATCGCCCCCCTGTCGAACGACAGGAACAACCTCCTGCTTTATTCAGAAAAAAGCATGGGGAATGGGATTGTCAGAAACCTGCACGATGTGGTCTATGTGGAACCACAGCGGTTCAGTTCACTGGTTACCCGTGAGATTGCCCGAGAAGTGAGCGAATTCAACAAATATTTCGAGGAGCAGGGCACCGATTACATCCTGATCGGACCGGGACGCTGGGGTACCAACGATCATTTCACCGGGATACCTGTATTCTGGGCTGGCATTTCGAGGGCCAAGGTTGTAGTGGAGATCGGGCTTCATGATTTTCCTCTTGACGCCTCCCTGGGCTCTCATTTTTTCCATAACGTAACCTCCATGAATGTGGGTTATTTTTCCATACCCCACCATTCCCCCTCCTCCTTTCTTAATCTGGACATACTGGCAA
Source organism: uncultured Prolixibacteraceae bacterium (assembly GCA_964650525.1). Taxonomy (GTDB): domain Bacteria; phylum Bacteroidota; class Bacteroidia; order Bacteroidales; family Prolixibacteraceae; genus UBA1413. The sequence continues at coordinate 18,124 of CAZYUA010000015.1, read as the reverse complement.
AAACGGAAGTAGTCCGTTCGGCCGGATATATCCGGCATGTCCGTTTCGAAGAATCTCTTACGGTTATGATGGATGGTCAAAGAAGGCAGGCACTGGTGCGTATTGAACCTCTGCAGGAAGCCAACGGTTACTGATTCCCGTTCCAGAGTTCATAAGCCTTGAGTGCCTGTAAAACCAGCATCTCATACCCGTTCCGGGTGACGGCGCCTTTTTCTTTCCCCCCCGCGAGAAAGCGGGTTTCAGGAGGGTTATAAACCAGGTCAAACAGCAGATGACCGGGGGTGACATACCGGAAGGGAACCGGAGGCACACCGTCGCAATCGGGGGCAGTACCCACAGGAGTGGCATTTATGATAAGGGTGTACCGGGCCATAATGGCTTTGTCGAGGGCTTCGTAGCCGATGGTATTCTCATCCAGGCGGGAACGGGAAACCATCAGAAAAGAAATGCCCAACTGTTTAAGAGCATAGCATACAGCTTTTGAAGCCCCCCCGGTACCGAGGACCAGAGCATGCGTGTGTCCGGGTTTGAGCAGTGGGGCCAGGCTGCCGGTAAATCCGAAGACATCGGTGTTAAAGCCTTTCAATAAGATGTTCCCGGAGCACCGCTCAATCCGGATGGTATTGACGGCTCCCGTAGCCTCAGCCACCGGGTCCAGCCAATCCAGCAGCGGGAGTACCTTTTCCTTATAGGGAATGGTTACGTTTAAGCCTGCAAGCTCTTCATTTTCAAGAATAATGGATTCCAGCAGACTGAGATCCCTGATTTCGAAATTAAGGTACTGTTCCGGGATGTTTTCCCGTGAAAACTTTCCGGTAAAGAACTGCCGGGAGAAGGAGTGCCCCAGCGGATATCCGATCAGGCCATAACATTTCATCCCCTTTATTTGAGAGGCTTATAATCTTTGATCAGTCTCTTGACCGAGTCATTCTGGGCGGCTTTGGGGTAAAACCTGAAAAGATCGCTATGACGGCCGAAATCGAGTTTCAGGGCTGTTTCGAGCTGGAGGGCTGCCTCTTTCTCCAGGTTTGTCTCGAGGAGGTAGGCAGCCAGGAGGTATTTGATAATGGCATTGTCGGTATTATACCGGATTCCCCTCTTCAGGGATTTGATCGCCTCCGGAATTCTGGCCTGTTTGTGCAATGCCTCAGCGTATGCAATCCAGAAATCAGGATTTCCGGGGTTTAAGCGGGCTGCTTTTCTGAACGCGTTAACTGCCTCCTCCCCTTTTCCGGCATCGAGCAGGACACGGCCGAAGGTGAACCAGTAATCGGCGGTTTTTTTCTCAATTTTCAGCGCTTTGCGCATCAGGTCGATGCTTTTGTCAAAGTCTTTTTCCATCCAGAATATAAGCCCCAACGAAAACAAGGCAATGTCGTTGTCCTTGTTAACCGACAGGGATTTCAGGTAATACCGACGTGCAAGCCGGTAGCGGCCCTGGTTGAGGTAACACTCTCCCATATAGCAGAGGGCATCGTCGTTGGAGGGATCGTACCGGAGGTAACTGCGGTAACTAACGATGGCTTCCCTGAAGCGGCCGAGATTTGCCAGGGCATTGGCCTTATTGAAAACGGCGTAATAAAATCCCTCATCCAAAGCCAGGGTAAAATCATAGGCTTCAATGGCTTCCTTAAACCGTAATACCCGGTTATACACAATACCCAGGTTAAACCAAACGGCCGGATTGAACGGATCCAGGTCCAGGTACAGATTATAATACCGGATGCTTTTTTCAGGATTTCCCTGTTGATCACAGAAAAAGCCCAGGTCGTTCAGGACTGTTTCGTTTTCAGGATCCAGCTCAAACGAACGCTCAAAATAGCTAATGGCTGTATCCATCTCACCATAGGAAACATAAGCCGATCCGATGTGATAGAGAATGTCGGCTTCCTCTTCTGCAGCATGACCGATGGCGTCTCTGAAACAGGCAGCGGCCTTGTCGGGTTCGGAAATCATCAGGTGAGCACTTCCCAACAAAACATACAACCGGGAATTCTCCTTCTCAAGGGTTACAAGGAGAGCCAGTTCCTTCATTGCTTTCTGAGGTTCACCGGCCCAAAGCATGGATTGCGCATACCGGAAGCGGATGGGGAATGCCCCCGGGTGTACCTCCAGGGCCTGACGAATGGCGGTGACGGCATTTTCGTATTCCCCTTCATCGATCAGCAGGTCAATGATTCCCTCATACTCGGCGATATCAAAGTATTGAAAGCTGCCCTCCTGAAGGGAACCTTTAAAACTTTTGTACGCCGACCAAAGGTCATCATCTTCATAATATTCCTGGTCATCCCTGGTCATAATGTGCCAAATAGTCTGCAAAGGTAAGAAAAGCTACCGTATTCAGGTAAAAAACTAAGGTTGGTGTTGTTCTCTTAGCAAATCGTTAACGGTCTTCACAGGATGGAAAGTTTCAACCGGGACTTCAACGAACAGGGTATTCCAGTCGCTCATAGCCCCGTTCCAAAGCCCCGGAAGTTCCTGGGCTTTCAGTTCCTTTCCGTCTTTAGACTTCCGGGAAATGAAACCGGTGAGGGGATCCCTGAACCGGAGGAGGTCGTATTTTTCCCCTTTGTAGTTTTTCAGACCGCAAACCAGGTCGACGGGGTTGAAATGGGTTGCATTTCTGGCAGTTAAGGCCTGCTGTGGGTCGGAATAATCGATCTGGACACTTTCGGCAATCTGAAGAGAAACCGTGCCGTCGCTGTTGGTTGCCCAGAAGGGTCCTCCACCTGGCTCTCCCAGATTCTTCACCATCCCGCAGACCCTCAACGGCCGGTTAAACTTTTCCTTCAAATAAAGCACCAGTTCTTCCTTCTCCGTATAGTAGTGATCCGCTGCAGGTTTGGTATTCAGGGAATTTTCCAGAAAGGCAGCAGCCTCCGCAAGGAACTTGCTGTCGAGGGAATGGGAGAACTTTTCATTCAGTTCTTTCTGAAAAAAATAAAGTCGCTCCTGGTATTGCAACAGCAACCCGGCAAGCAGCTTTTTGTAGGTGTAGGTGGGTTCCTTCAGCCTGTCGGGAACGACATTATCGATGTTTTTGATAAATACCAGATCGGCATGGAGGTCGTTGAGATTTTCCAGAAGAGCGCCGTGCCCTCCCGGCCGGAAATGGAGGGTTCCGTCCTTTTCGCGGAAAGGCTGGTTTTCTAAGTCTACTGCAATGGTGTCTGTGGAGGGTTTCTGATGGCTGAAACCCACCTCGAAAGTAACACCCAGTGCGTCTTCATATTGGGATTTTACCCTGGCCAGCAGCTCCCGGAAGGCAGTTTCATGCTCGGGCGATACGGTAAAATGGAGCTTTACATGGTTATTGAAGTCGCGGGCATAGACCGCGCCTTCCACCAGATGCTCCTCGAAAGGGGTGCGCAAGGTTTCTCCGTACTTGTGAAAAGCCAGCAATCCTTTGGGCAGGTTTCCATAGTTAATGCCTTTCGCTGTCAGCAAAAACTCAAGAAAGTTTAATGGTACAGGGGAACCGCCGGCTTCGTCGAGCCTGGCTTTCAGCAGCGGATAAAAGGCAAACCGTTCAAGATTTTCAAAAAACTCCTTTGCCTCCCTGTTCCAGGCAAGGACCTCTTCCCTGTCTTTTCCTGCGGTCAGGTCTTCAAGGGCTGAAAAGAGCGATTTAAACATCCGGCTGGCAGCACCCGATGCCGGGACAAATTTCATGAGAGATATGCCCTCCTTCACTTTTGAATGGAAAAAGGCAATATAGTGAGGTATTTCGGCCGGGGGTATTCTCAGAATACCGTTACCTGCGTAGGCTGCCCCAACAATGGGGAGGAAGGGAAAACCGGCCCTGAAATACTCAACCTGTTGAATTACCTCTTCCGGCTTGTTGCCGCGGGCCTCAATCCATGTAATATCGTTCTGTGTAAACATAAGCCAATTTTTTCTTAAAAATAGGCATTTTCCGGTTCCTTTCAATCCGGAAGCGACTCTGGTACGAAAAAGTTTTGACTTGTTTTCAACACCTGGGAATTGCTTTCTTCAGGCCCGCTTTTTACTACTTTTACCAGCGCTAAGAATCACCAGCATGTTGGCATATCCATGGGGGCATACGGGACGGTACAATGATTTTCAAAGCCATTTCCGGGAAAGTTTTGGCGGAGAGAAAGTGCAGAAAATCTCCGTTGGAGGGGCGTTTACCTGTCCGAACCGCGATGGCACCCGTGGAACGGGAGGATGCACCTATTGCAACGACGATGCATTTAACCCTTCCTCAGGCTGGAATAACCTGCCCGTCAGGGACCAGCTGGTTCGGGGAATCCGGTTCTTTTCGCACAAATACCAGGGTATGAAGTATTTGGCCTATTTCCAGTCTTTCAGCAACACCTATGCTTCCCTCCACCGGCTGAGGGACCTCTATGAAGAGGCACTCTCCTGTCCCGGGGTGGTGGGACTGGTCATTGCCACCCGCCCAGACTGTCTGGATGAACCGGTACTCGACTATCTGGCGGAGATGGCAGGTCGCGTTTACCTGATGCTTGAGCTGGGCATTGAGAGCCACCTGGACAGGAGTTTACAGCGTATCAACCGGGGTCACAGCTTTGCAGAATCACAAAAAGCCGTGGAGTCAGCACATCAAAGAGGCATCCGGACGACAGCCCACATGATCCTGGGGCTTCCGGGAGAGGGCCGGAAAGATTGGCTGGAGCAGGCCCGGATCTTAGGAGAAATGCCTGTTGACAACCTGAAACTCCACCAGTTACAGATCCACAGGGACACGGAAATGGCAAGACAATATGCCCGGGATCCCGGGCAGTTTACCCTCTTTTCAGAAACCGAATATGCCGGGTTGGTCGTCGACTATCTCGAAAGGCTCAACCCCCGCATCACCGTCGAGCGATTTACCAGCCAGGCTCCTCCTGACATGGTGATTGCCCCTGCCTGGGGATTGAAAAACCATGAATTCACTGCCAGAGTGAACATGCTGTTGAATGAAAGGAAAACCTGGCAGGGTAAAGTCTTTCAAAACCCGTAAAACATTCCGGGTATGCGGGGTGCAAAATGATGGAAGTACTGGACAAAAAGAAAGCCTAAAACACCTTCAACTGTTGCCACTACTGATAAAAAATTATATATTTATCATTTGCAAAGGCCAGGTTTCCCTTTTGGTTCCTGATGCCGACAAATTATTCATCATCAATAATATAATTTAAATATCGTTTATCATGAAAAACGAAACATCTTCCAGGAAAGGGTTTCTGTTTACCACCTTGCTCATCCTTCTGGTCATCGGAAAAGGGCAGGTCACTGCCCAAACGACCTTTACATCGACTACATCGGGTGGTTTGTGGAATACCGCAGCCACATGGGTCGGGGGAGTTGTTCCCCCAGCCGGCAGCCATGTTGTCATCGCCGGGCCTGTCTATCTGAACGGGAGTTACACGGTAGGTAACCTGACTATCCAGGTTGCCGGCACATTGTACAATGATACGCACTGGACTTCAACGCTTACCGTGAACGGAGACCTGATTAACCATGGTAAAGCCAGCAATCATCCCACCTCAGGCTATCTTTTATTCCTTCGTATAAACGGAAATGTCGAGAACAACGGGACTTGGGCCGTTTCCCAAACTTATCTTACCGGAAACAGCGACCAGCGATTGAAGCAATCGCAAGGGAAGGTTTTCGGAGGATACTTTAACACCACTGATAGTGTGGGTAGGACCATCCTAGACAGCGACGTGCGGTTTGAAAACAACTCATGGGACATGAACAAAAGTACCTTGGTGTCCAACGGTCATATCCTGACAACTGTCAATTACACCCTGAACAACGGAAAAATTCTGTCGGACGATCTGCTCAGCCTTAAAAACACACTCCTGAACGCCATGATCCTCAACGGCAACTACCGGATGGATGGAAAAGTAAGAATAAAGCCCGACGTGGTATTCAACGGGACGGCCACCATCCTCGACACCCTGATGAACGAATTTGCATGGGATCCTGTGCTGGTAGTCCAGGGTAAAATTGTCAACCAGGGAAAGATCATTGCCAATCCGGGAGGCTATAGGCTGAACCTGCGCCTGCTGGGCGATGCTGTGAACAACGGTGTCTGGGCACCCACGGAAACCCGCTTCTGGTCGACTACCGACCAGCGGATCAGCCAATCGGAAGGGAAAGCCTTCAGAGGCTATTTCGCCACCACCGACACCCTCGGGAAAATCCTGCTCGACAGCGATGTCCTTTTTGAAAACAACACATGGGACATGAGCAAAAGTACCTTGGTGACCAATGGCCATATCCTGACAACTGTCAATTACACCCTGAACAACGGAAAAATTCTGTCGGACGATCTGCTCAGCCTTAAAAACACACTCCTGAACGCCATGATCCTCAACGGCAACTACCGGATGGATGGAAAAGTAAGAATAAAGCCCGACGTTGTCTTCATCGGGACAGCCACCATCCTCGACACCCTGATGAACGAATATGCTTGGGATCCTGTGCTTGTAGTCCAGGGTAAAATTGTCAACCATGGAAAGATCATCGCCAATCCGCGCGGTTACAGCCTGAGGCTTCAGTTGATGGGCGATGCAGAGAACAAAGGCCTCTGGGCCCCTAATGAAACTCACTTCATTTCGGAGGTTGACCAGCGGATCAGCCAGGGTGCGGGAGTAGCCTTCAGGGGCTATTTTGCCACCACCGACACTCTCGGAAAAATCCTGCTCGACAGCGATGTCCTTTTTGAAAACAACACCTGGAACATGAGCAGAAGCACCGTGGTGACCAATGGCCATACTTTTTCGACGTCGGGGTATACCCTGAACAATGGAAAAATCCAGTCGGAAGACCTGCTCCGCCTGCAAAATACGGTCCTGAACGCCATGATCTTAAACGGCAGCTACCGGATTGACGGAAAAGTAAAAATAAAGCCCGGCGTGGTATTCAACGGGACAGCCACCATCCTCGACACCCTGATGAACGAATTTGCATGGGATCCTGTGCTGGTAGTCCAGGGTAAAATTGTCAACCGGGGAAAGATCATCGCCAACCCAGGTGGTTACAGCCTGAGGCTCCAGTTGATGGGCGATGCCGAGAACAAAGGCCTCTGGGCCCCTAATGAAACTCACTTCATTTCGGAGGTTAACCAGCGGATCAGCCAGGCAGCAGGAGTAGCCTTCAGGGGCTATTTCGCCACCTCCGACACCCTCGGAAAAATCCTGCTCGACAGCGATGTGCTTTTTGAAAACAACACATGGGACATGAGCAAAAGCACCCTGGTAACCAATGGCTATACTTTTTCGACGTCCGGATATACCCTGAACAATGGAAAAATTCAGTCGGACGACCTGCTCGACCTGCAAAACACGGTCCTGAACGCCATGATCCTCAACGGCAACTACCGGATGGACGGGAAAGTAAAAATAAAACCCGACGTGGTTTTCAACGGAACAGCCACCATCCTTGACACCCTGATGAATGATTGGCCATGGAATCCGGTGCTGGTAGTCCAGGGTAAAATTATAAACCAGGGAAAGATCATCGCCAACCCGCGTGGGTATAGCCTGAACCTGCGCCTGCTGGGCGATGCCGTGAACAACGGTGTCTGGGCCCCTTCCGAAACCCGCTTCTGGTCGACTACCGACCAGCGGATCAGCCAATCGGATGGAAAAGCCTTCAGGGGCTATTTCGCCACCACCGACACCCTCGGAAAAATCCTGCTCGACAGCAATGTACGGTTCGAGAACAACACCTGGGACATGGCCAAAAGCAAAATAGTAACCGGGCAGTATAGCCTTTCCACTGCAAATTCCCAGCTGAATAACGGAACAATCCTGTCGGATGGCAGGCTGGAGCTTCAGAATACCATCCTCTACGCCATGCAGTTGGACGGGAATTACCAGTTAGCCGGGCGGGTGCGGTTTCAGTCGGACAATGTACTAAACGGTAAAGTGACTGTTCTGGACACCCTCCACAACGACACCTACTGGCAGCCGGTTTTGACCATCAATGCAGAACTGGTCAACGAGGGAGCAATGATCAGCCACCCACAATCAGGTTATCCCTTTTACCTGAATATCAACGGGAACATTACAAATAAGGGGAAATGGGCACCTGCGATCACGAATTTCACCAGCAAAGCTGACCAGACCATCGCCCAGATACCAGGGAAATGGTTCGAAGGAAAATTCATCACCACCGATACCCTCGGCAGAATTGTCATGGCAAGTAACATCGCCTTATCAGGGAATACGTGGGAATTGAACCAATCTAAACTGCTGACCAATGGATTCAGGCTTGAGTCCAACCAGTATGAATTCATCGGCGGAAAGATCGTATCGAACGACACGCTGTATCTGAAAAACAGCCGGTTTGCCGATATGACCGTTCTGGGCGACTTTTTCCTGGGAGGCAGGCTTATGGTCAGGAGCAACAACCTTTTCGCCGGAAATGTGACCAATCTAGACTCCCTGCACAATCAGCAATACTGGAGCCCCAACCTGGTTATTCAGGGCAACCTGGTCAACGAAGGGGTACTCAGCAACTTGCCCGGCTCCGGATACCAGCTTACCTTGTCGGTGAGCGGCAATATAGAGAATAACAAGATTCTGTGGCCCGGTTATATATATCTGACCGGCACCGGCGACCGCACCTTCGGGGGCAAGCAGGCCAATGCCATCAAGGCAACCATTTATATAGACAACAACATCAGCCTGGTGGGTGACAATTTTCTGCCCAACCTCAATTTCACAAACAACCCCTCCGCCTTCTGCACGGTCAAACCGGGGGCAATCCTGACCGCCCCGGCAACATTGAACAGCTCAAAATTGAAGAATTACGGACGTATAACCATTTCGCAGGACATTGACAATACCTCGGCTGCAACCTGGAATTACTTTGCTGCTTCGGCCAATACACCTGCAAAAACAGCTGTCACCCAACTCACTGTCGATCATTATGGGTACCAGTTACATCCAACAGCTACCGGTACGGTCAGTTCCTGGTGGCGGATCAGAAACAGCCCGGGATTGTTTTCCGATTCATTGAACTGGCTGAAACTTACCTACCAGGAGGATGCACTGAACGGGAACATGGAGGATTCGCTGAAAGTTTTCCATTCCCCCAATGCAGGACTGACCTGGAAAAGAATCAAATCGGGAATAGCCATCGACAAAACAAACAACATTGTCACTGTTAACAAAGCTCCGTCGTACGGCCATTATCTTTTATCGTCCTCTGCGTTGGGGATTACCAATTTCCAACCGCTGGTGGAGACAGCCGAACCCCGTTTCGGGGGCAATACCGGTCAGCTGTCAATGTATATTTTCGGAGCGGGTTTTAAAAACAGCAGTACACTCTCCCTGAAAGCCGGAACAACGGTCATCAAAGCCGACTCAACCTGGGTGACCGACGGAGTTGGCGAGTCCCTGCAGGCAAGATTCAACCTCAAGAACAAACCGCTGGGTATTTACGATGTGGTCATAGAAACTCCGGGAGAGAAAACCCTGACCCTGCCTGCGTGGTTCACCATCGAAAAAGGAGAAAGAAGCCAACCCTGGATGTCACTTTCAGGACGCGACCGGTTCCTGATCAATCGCTGGCAGACATTTACCATCAATTACGGGAATACTTCCAACACCGATGCCCTGGGGACCATTCTGGTATATATAGTGAACGATTTGCCCGGACTTGAGGTGGAATTTCCGGATGTGAACATTGTCATGGCGAAAGGAGTCGAGGCACTGGGGCCTGACTTCACCCGCATCCGGGATTCGGTGGACATTTATTATGTCTCTGACACGCTGTCGGGCTACGAAAACCGGAGGATGAGGATTTATCCTTTTTACATACCCTATATTGCCGCCGGCACCTCCAAGAGTACCCGGGTTCGTGTTCGTTTAACGGGTACAGGTTCCCTGACCATGGACTCCTGGATGCTCGACCCGCTTTATGAAACGATCGATTATAACCTGAAATCGGCTGAGCCTATGCCTGTCGAAGTACGGGCCTGCATCACGGCAGCTGCCATGAAAGCATGGTACGGCGGGATGGTGAATATGGGAGCTTCCGTCATACCGGGACTCGCGTGTTGGTCCATCATCGACAAAACGGTAGATCCTATTGGCCATGTCACCCCCGAATCACTCAAGCCGGACACCTGGGGCAGCTGGTTGTGGAAAGGCGTATCCATAATGGGGTCTGCAGTCCAGTGCGGCGCCAGTTTTGTACCCGGATTAGGCACTGCCGTGAGCCTTGGTATCAGCCTGGTGAATACAGCCATCGATATCAAGGATGGGTCTGATGCCACCGAAGGATGCTGGAGGAAGTTCAGGAAGAAATCACAGAACAAACTGAACAGCCGGGGAGTCACTTCCTTTGATCCGAACGAAAAAGCCGGACCACAGGGATATACCGCAGAGCATTATATTTCGAAAGAAGGGAACCTGAATTATACCATTTTCTTTGAAAACAAAAAAACAGCCGGTGCTCCTGCCCTGGAGGTTTTTGTCAAAGATACCCTCGACACCGGAAAATTCGATTTCAGCACTTTCAGTTTCGGCACCATTACCTTTGGTGATACGACCCTTAGGATCCAGGCATTTGCCAAGGAGTTCAGGATCCTGGTGGACAGATACCCGAAGAAAAACATCATTGTCCAGGTGCACGGGAAACTCGACACACTTTCAGGTGTGGTTTCCTGGGATTTTCATTCCCTCGACCGGATCACCCTCGAGTTTACCGAAGACCCCGACCTGGGATTTCTTCCGCCCAACTCGAATAGCCCTGAAGGAGAAGGAAATGTCACCTTCAGTTGCAAGCTGAAACAATCAGTAAGTCATGGGGACCGGATTACCAACAGGGCTTCCATTGTTTTTGACCTGAATGCACCGATTCAGACCAACCTGTTTTCCAATACCATCGACGACAGGGCCCCGGTAAGCCGGGTGAGTCCGCTTCCCTTTACCACCGAAGACAGTCTCTTTACCGTATCCTGGAACGGGAGTGACCAGGGGAGTGCTATTTCTAAGATCAACATATTTACTTCTGTGAACGACAGTGCGTTTGTGTTATGGAAAGTAGCTGACGGTACCGGGGAAGCTGTATTCAGGGGGAAAGACGGTTTCCGGTACGAATTTTTCAGTGTGGCTGCCGACAGTCTGGGACTGACCGAGCCATTTAAAACCAACCCGGATGCTTCCACAACCATTGATGTAAAAACTGGTAACCGGGAACCTCTGACAGGACAAGACCCGTTCCGTGTATTTCCCAATCCAGCCTCAGACCGGTGCCAGGTTACCTTCGCCGGGATTCCGGAAACCGCCTATACCCTGGCACTCGAAGATGTCAACGGAAGAACAGTGTTGAAAACCGGGAGGCTGCAGGATTCTCCGGGCAGACAGGTCGTTGAAATGAAGCTTTCCGGCATCCCCGATGGTCTCTATTTTGTGGTTTTGAAGGCAAACGAAAGGATTTTCCGGCAGAAACTGGTCATCCATCACCGGTAGGTTTCGATCATCCCGCGATAAAGCATGCAACGGGGCTTTGTGAATTTGCTAAGTCCACTTAGCAAATTCACATCCCGGCTAGGCTATTGGAGAATCCGTTCTTACGGGTGGCCCCAAACTGGGAAGGGTTGGCTGTTTGAGGAGGCTGCTCCTTCAATGGGCATCCTGCCGGTCCGCGTTTAGGTGCGGGGATTCGTAAGCAAAGCCCTCATCGTTACCCGATAGCCTTCAGGAGCAGCGGCAGGATTTCTCCGGCTTTTCCCCGGATGTGGAGGTCTGAGAGATTGGTGAATCCGGATTCTTCCGTATTGATTTCGATGACAAAGGCCCCCCTTTCAGCAGCCTTCTGCGGAACCAGGGATGCAGGATACACTTCGCCTCCGGAACCGATGATCAGGCACACTTCAGCGTTGTCGGCATACTCGAAGGCCTGATTCCAGGCCTTATCGGGAATACCCTCCCCGAAGAATACAAAGTCAGGTTTCAGTATCTGCCCCTCATGGGTGCAAAGTGGCGGGATGGCCGAGAGATCAAAATCGCCGGCAGGATAGCAGGTATGGCATTCCGGGCATACCAACCTGGCGGAGCAGCCGTGGAATTCCACCACATTGCGGCTGCCGGCCAACTGGTGAAGGTTGTCTATGTTCTGGGTAACCACCGCTTGCAAGAGGCCGGCATGCTCCAGTTGCGCCAGGGCATCGTGAGCCCTGTTGGGGCGGGCATCGGCAAAATGAGTGTAAAAGATCTCCCGGATATAGTTCCAGCATTCGGCTCCATGATCATAAAAATAGCTGATTTCCAAAACTTTCGGATCATACCGGTTCCAGAGTCCGTCGGCTCCCCTGAAAGGAGGAATCCCGCTTTCAACGCTGATCCCAGCACCCGTAAAAGCCAGGGTAAACCGTGATTCCCGGATCTTCCGGGCTGCCAGTTTCAGCTTGTCATTCTGTTCCATTCCGTTGTATTTATAAGGTGGCCTTCCCTCCCGGATGCGGCCTTACTCATTTTTGGATGTAAGAAAGGCATCGAGGTATTGCTTGTCCAGTTCTTCAGAATCGCCATACTGTGCCCGGAGTTCTTCCAGTTTCACATGCAGCGAGGATTGAACCTCCGCATAGGCCGGGTCGGCGTAGACATTTTTCATTTCCATAGGATCCACTTCAAGATCATACAGCTCCCACTCATCCACGTCGTAATAAAAATGGATCAGTTTATAGCGGTCGGTGCGGATGCCGTAATGGCGTTTCACCTTGTGTTCTGCCGGAAATTCGTAGTAGTGGTAGTAAACAGCATCGCGCCAGGCACCCTTTTTCCCGGCAGCAAGCCGACGGAACGATTCCCCCTGCATATCTTCCGGGATGTTAACGCCGGCGTAATCAAGGAAAGTGGGAGCATAATCGAGGTTAAGCACCAGGTCATTGATTACCGTCCCGGCTTTTATTTCCCCCGGATACCGGATAATCAGAGGGGTGCGGAGTGATTCCTCGTACATGAACCGTTTGTCGAACCAGCCGTGTTCCCCGAGGTAAAACCCCTGGTCGGAAGTGTATACTACCACGGTATTCTCAGCCAGTCCGTTTTGGTCGAGGTAGTCGAGTACCGCCCCTACCCCGTCGTCGACCGACTGGATTGTACGGAGATAATCCTTGATATACCGGTTGAATTTCCAAAGGGCGAGCTCTTTGTCCCGGAGGTTGGCATTCAGGAAGGCTTCATTTTCACCTTCATAAGCTTCCATCCACCGGGTTCGCTGCTTATCGTCCATGCGTCTGAGTTCATTATAAAAACCAGTGCTGTCGCCCTGAGGGTCAACGATGAGCTTAAAGTCGTGGCCCCAGCGGCCATCGACGGCAATTTCCATTTCCTGCTCCCTGGCTGCCCTACCCCGGTTGCTGTAGTCGTCGAAATAGGTGACCGGAGGGTTAAAGGTCTTATCATCATAAAGATCCAGGTATTGGGGAGCAGGTTGCCAGTTACGGTGGGGTGCTTTCTGGTGAAACATCAGACAAAAAGGCCTGGATTTATCCCGCTTGTTCGATAACCAGTCCAGGGCAGTTTCAGTGGTTATTTCCGTGCAATAGCCGGGGATCCGTTTCCTCTCGCCCATCTCGATGAAATCGGGATTGTAGTACTGTCCCTGACCGGGAAGGACGTTCCAATAATCAAATCCCTGCGGCTCTCCGTCGAGGTGGATCTTTCCGATCAGCGCCGTCTGGTAACCCGCCTGCTGAAGCAGTTTGGGGAAACTGGGCTGGTCCCAGTTAAAAGGTTGGTGGTTGTCCACTTTCCCGTTGATATGGTTGTATTTTCCTGTCAGTATGGTTGCCCTGCTCGGAGCGCAGATGGAGTTGGTCACACAGGCACGGTGAAAGATGGCTCCTTCGCGTGCCAGCCTGTCTATATGAGGTGTACTGTTAAGGCCATGACCATAGGCACTGACAGCCTGGTAGGCATGGTCGTCGCTCATGATAAACAAAATATTGGGCTGCAGCGGCGTTGCTTCCTTCTGGCTGCAGGCAAATGCCCCCGCTCCCACTGTCAACAGTGCCATCGCTCCTTTCAATGCCGGCTTCATGGTTTGGTTTTTTCAACTATAACTGTGCCATACAAATCAATAAAAAAAACTTCAGCAATGCAATATTAAAAAAACAGTCCCCGGATCCTTCGTGGATTGGCTTCGGGAAGGAGAATGGGTCACTGATCACTGGAATCATCCATTCAGAAAGTGCCGGCGACCCAAAGTGGAAAGAAACAGACCCGGGCTAAAGAGCAGCTCCTAAAAAACCAGTGCGCTCCGGGGTGTGAACAATTCCGGCACCGGCATTTCATAGACAGCTTTCCTCAGAAAAGTTCCAAAGGAAGAGGCATCGGTAAACTGCTCCAGTTCACTGACAGAAATGATTTTCCCGATAGCAAGCCGGGGCTGATGCTTCCTTTTATTAAACAGCTCATGCAGAATTCTGAGGGAGCGGATCCTCCAGTCTATTAAACCCAGAAAATAGAAAAATGCTGAGTTCCGGTCAAAAAAGCGAATGGGTACAACAGGTACTTTTGCAGAATATATAAGGTTGATGATACTTTTCTGCCATTCCCGGTCGCTGATTTGGAAATCTCTCAGCCTGAAGTCGGAGACTGCCCCGGAGGGGAAAAAGCCTACGGGATGCCCGCCACGCAGATGTTTCAAGGTTTCCCGCATGGCGCTGAGGTTGGCGGCTTTAATCCCGGAGGAGTTGTTTGTCGCGGGTGAGACCCAGATAAAATTTTCTTTAACCGCTTTCACATACGAAAGCAACTGGTTAACCATAAACTTATAATCGGGCCGCATGGCCATCAGGAGGTCCATGGTGATGGTTCCGTCGAGTCCGCCATAAGGATGATTTGACACGGTAATAAAGGCTCCTGAAGACAGGGATTGCAGTCTTTCTGCATGGGCAACCCCATATTCCACGCCGATACCGCGTAAAAAATCGCACATGAAAGCCGATCCGGTGAGGTGGCTTGATTGGTGGTACACCCGGTTGAATTTGTCAGCGGCCGTAATGCGCATGACCAGCTTAGCCAGCCTTTGTCCTCTTTTTCCCCTGAAAACAGGCGACAAAGACTCAAAGTCCTGTGGATTGACTGCATTCATCGCAAAGCCAAAAATAGCGATTTTTCCGTAAAGGACCATCCCTTCTGAAACGAAACCAATCGCTCTTATCCACCATAGGGGCAAATCATCCGTTGAACAGTCTGTACCCTGACAGAGGGAAAATCATCGCAAAGGTAAAGCTGCAGCAAAACTGGTCATTAATCCCGCCGGGCATTGTACCAGTTTGTGATCATTTTTTCAAGATTGAGATATGTTGAGTAATATGAATAAAATTAACTGTTGTGTTTGCAGAAAATTTAACTTAACTTGTATACCCTATATTCCAACGAAACGAGCCTTGCGAGCCCGCCACACTTGTGTGCCGAAGCACTTCGGTGCGCAGGTACAAAAGCTGATGGAACTATTTTCCATGCGAGTTACACGGAAATGAAAAGCTGAATGAATCATTCAACAACCTATAATTGAATATCATAAGATTAACTTAATCATGTACGAGTGAAATGAAAACATTGATTACACTGATCCTGTTTAGCCTGATAGGGCTGAACTCAATTGCCCAGGCACCGCGGGCATTCAAATACCAGGCAGTAGCACGCAATACCTCCGGTGAAGTGCTGGCGAACAAATCGGTAAGCTTCCGGATCGGTATCCTGAGCAGCAGTGCCACCGGTACTGCCGTCTATAGCGAGACGCATACCGGAAAAACGACCAATGCCTTTGGGCTGGTCGACCTGGAAATCGGAAAGGGAATCCCGGTTACCGGTAGTTTTGCCGGGATAAACTGGGGAGCCGGTGATTATTTTCTAAAAGTGGAGATGGATCCCAACGGGGGCACTTCTTACCAGGCTATGGGGACCAGCCAATTGCTGAGTGTTCCCTATGCCCTCTATGCCCGGGAGGTAGAGAATAACGCCGATGGAGATGCCGATGCCACCAACGAATTGCAGAAGATCTCCATCAGCGGGACCGTGCTTACCCTGGATAAGAGCGGCGGATCGGTGACGCTGCCCTCCGGAGGCACTTCGGGGGATAACTGGGGAACGCAGGCGGTGCTTACCGATGGTTCACTTACCGGGAACGGCACAGGAACCTCTCTGTTAAAAATTGCCGACAACGGGGTGACCTCAGCAAAGATCCAGGACAATGGCGTTGTTACCGCTGACCTGGCTGACCAGACGGTTTCCACAGCCAAGTTGGGCAACCTGGCGGTGAGTGCCGACAAAATCCAGAACGGTGCGGTCATTACTGATAAACTGGCAAACAATGCGGTAATTGCCGAAAAAATTGCCAATGGTGCAATAACCGGTGCCAAGATTGCCCAGGCTGGCGCCACCACAGGTCAGGCGCTCAAATGGAACGGTACCGCCTGGGCCCCGGCGGCAGATGCCACAGGCGGCAGCAGCAGCGGCTGGACCGACGACGGAGCGGTTATCAGGCTGACCACAACATCGGATTCGGTACAGATCGGAAACATGATCCGGCTGGGTAAATTAAACGTCGGAGGTGATATCGGATTAAATCTGCTTTCCAATATATACTTCGGAAGTGATAAAACCCGGATAACCGGTTTAACCGGGGGCGACATGCGGCTGGTGGCAGAGGATCTCAGCATGCTGACCACCGAAGATATTACCTTCGGCCGGTTCGGTGATGCAACCTGGATCAAATTCGACAATGCCAATAAAAGGGTGGGCATCGGAACACTTGCCCCGACTGAAAAGCTGCATGTGGTACTGAATCAGACCAGTGAGGGATTATCAGCAGTGAGGGGAGTGGCCGCTTCAGCGGCTGGTGCAGCCAATGGAGTGTATGGTCAGGCAGCAGGTTCCAAGGGGCGCGGCGTCATGGGGGAAGCCACGGGTACCAGCAGCATCGGTGTGATGGGGCTTGCCACAAACACCAGCAGCACGGGGGTCTGGGGAGAAGGTTCCAACCAGGGGGTGTATGGAAAATCTGATATGACCACCGGAAAAGGGGTATTCGGACAGGTCACCTCAGCTACGGGATACTCGGGGTATTTTGACGGGGGAAAGTTTTATGTCAGCGGCAATACCGGGATCGGCACCACCTCTCCGGCAAAGAAACTGCATGTCAACGGCAGCGCCCAGGTGAAAGATACTCTTTTCGCCAGTGCAGTGAAAGTCACGAACAGCCCCAGGGTGTTCTATAAGAAGAACACCGTCGGGATAGACAAACCCATTACCACGCTGAATTCATGGGGCCCTCTGGATACTCTGATTGTGGAGGCTCCGGGACCCGGCTTTGTGATGCTGAACTTTACAGGGGCACTTTTCACCAATCATAATTACCTGGATGGAACCTGGGTCGGTGTGGGCATATCCACAAAACCGACAAGCAGTGTACTGGCTCAAACCTGGTGGGAGTTTGAACATCAGCTGGTCGGGGGAGTTTACCAGTCACCCACCGCCGTTACCACTGTAGCCACAGTCACCACCGCAGGTACTTACAATTACTACATTGTCGGATATCACTGGGGAACCACGGCAGGCGAAGATGTAGTATATCTGGAATATGAATCATTTTCGGCGCTGTTTATTCCGGCTCCGTAAGGGCACACAGATGACACGGATCGGACAGATAACCACGGATTAAAGCCTGCGGCGTTCAAGGGTTTAAATACTGCGGCATTCGACAGTGGCTCGACGGTTCTCCGCCCAAACGTATCGATTGCAATTGTTTAATCTACAGTATCTTAACGTTCGGTTCGGGCGGGTTCGAAAACCGCAGAGCGCCCGCCTGAATGACGAAGTCGGGCAGGGTGAAAATATGGTAAAGAACTTTACCCCTTTATGCTGATCTCTTGTTTGAAATGCAGCCGCCCGTATTCCTGAAATAAGCTGGGTATAGTCAGGGCTTCACTGTGCTGCTAGCTCTCCAAAAGAGTGAAACCCTGACTAAAAAGTCAGGGCTTCACTTTAGTAAGTCAGGGCTTCACTGTGCTGCTAGCTCTCCAAAAGAGTGAAACCCTGACTAAAAAGTCAGGGCTTCACTTTAGTAAGTCAGGGCTTCACTGTGCTGCTTGCTCTCCAAAAGAGTGAAACCCTGACTAAAA
>CAZYUA010000014.1:0-94688 GCA_964650525.1 uncultured Prolixibacteraceae bacterium | reverse complement strand
ATTCAATATATTTCTGAGTGAGTTCATTTTTTCTGTGGAAGTAATTTCTATTGACCAGTTGCTTCAGCCAAAAATTATCTACGTTTGATATAAAAATCTATCCACTATCATGGCACTGCAAACTCATTCGCTGAAGAGATTTATCTATCTTTCCATCGCTGCCGCTTTTGCGACAATTTCAATTAAGTTTCTTGCATGGTTCCTGACCGGTTCGGTCGGTTTGTTTTCCGATGCCCTGGAATCGTGCGTTAATCTTATCGCAGCCATCATCGCCTTGATTATGATAACCTTATCAGAGAAGCCGGCTGATAAAGAACATGCCTTTGGTCATAATAAAGCGGAATATTTTTCCAGCGCGATTGAAGGCGGCATGATTGTACTTGCTGCATTCAGTATAATTTATTCGGCAGTCCCGAGAGTAATTCATCCTCAACCGCTCGAAAATGTGGGTATTGGATTGCTTGTTGCCATTGGAGCTTCTGTGATTAATTTAGCCGTGGCACGGATTCTGCTTAATCATGGGAGGAAAAACAATTCAATTACCCTTGAAGCGGATGGAAAACATTTATTAACCGATGTATATACTTCTGCGGGTGTTTTAATCGGCATTGGGTTGGTAAAACTTACGGGATTGATGGTACTTGACGGTATTATCGCAATTGGAGTTTCACTGAATATCCTTTGGGCAGGATACCAACTTATGCGTCGTTCAGCAATGGGCCTGCTCGATTCAGGTATTCCTGAAAATGAGCGGTCAATAATTGTGGAGACGCTGGAATCTTATAAATCCCGGCAGGTTGGTTTTCATTCGCTGATGACCAGGCAGGCGGGGCAGCGAAAATTCATTGCACTTCATTTATTAATGCCGGGTACCTGGACAATACAGCAAGGTCATATTACATCCGAAGAAATTGAAAGAAAAATCCGCGACATTTTTAATGTTCCAGTTACTGTCTTTTCCCATCTGGAACCAGCGGAGGATCCGGTTTCTATGCATGACATCGGCATAGACAGGAGTGATTCATTGATAAAATAGACCTATTACATTCATGAACCAAATCTTATGTCATCCATAAATGGTTTTCAAATGCCCTGACATGAAGTTAAATCGCATCTTTTCGTCTGTTTGTATTATTGCGATTATATGATACATTTTGACAAAACGCCTAAATTGACCTCCCCCCTGCGGAGATCTGACCTGGTAGTCAGTTTGCTCCCCGGGAGCTAAAAAATGGCTTTGAAGAAGTCCATAATCAATAATTCCGGGGAGTGGTCACTTTGTCCCGCCAGTGACTGTCCGTTTTGATCGGTTTCCGGTATCTATAAACTGGTTCAATTCCTGATTTTCTAAAAAAATTCATCTTACTTTTGTAGTAAAAGAAATCATTGATGATTTTAGTTTCTGAAGACCAGTCTGCTTTAAGGGCATTAACTGTTGGCTTCTTTCGTGTTTTATTCGTCTTTTCGCTTTTTGTTCTGTCGAAAATGGGGCAAGCCCAAATTGTTATCAACGAGTTTGTAGCATCGAACACAAGTGACTTTGTTGATCCGGATTACAACGAAACCGGCGATTGGATTGAATTGTATAATGCAGGATTGTCAGCAGTAGATGTCAGCGGCTATACCTTAACTGATAATTTCAACGATACGGAAAAATGGAAAATCCCCGGTGGAACCCAAATTGCTTCCAAAGGGTTCCTGCTGTTCTGGGCTGATGACCATAATACCGGATCGCATACCAGTTTTAAACTTTCAGCTGATGGAGAAGAACTTGCATTAATCAATCCTTCGGGCGCATTGGTCGATTCCGTTTCGTTTGGATTACAACATATTAATGTTTCAATGGGGCGCAATCCAAATGAACTCACCCAATGGGTTTTCTTTTCGGAACCGACACCCGGCAAGCCCAACAGTTCTACCTGGTTTGATGGAATTGTTAGAAATTCACCCGATTTTACTGTGGAAGGAGGAATATTCAATAAAACGATTTCCTTAAATTTACGAACCTTATACAATGGAACCGTAAGGTATACGTTAAACGGATCGGAGCCGGATGAGACCTCACCTATTGCCAATTCTCCAATTCCTATTACTGATAATACTGTTGTCAGAGCACGAATTTTTAAAACCGGACTGCTCCCCGGGCCGGTTGTTACCCATTCTTATTTTATTGACCTTAACAATGAGCTGACTGACTTACCCGTTATCTCCATTTCTTCAGCACCAGAAAATTTTTGGGATCCTGTAAAAGGAATCTATGTAGTACATGACACTAAACCAGATTGGGAGATTCCAATCAACATTGAACTTTTTGAATACGAGGAGAGGGACAAAGCAGCCTTTAATGTGCAGGCTGGTGCAAAGTCGACCGGTTTGTATTCCTGGCAACTGCCCGAAAAAATGCTGGGTATTTCTTTCCGTAAGGAATACGGGACAGGTAAGCTCGAATATCCGCTGATATTTAATAAACCCCGAAAGACCTATGACACATTTTCGCTAAGAGCATCGGGGAGCGACTGGGGCAATACCCTGTTCCGGGATGGGATGACCCAGAGTGCAACCATTGGTTATACCGACATTGACATTTCTGGTTTCAGACCTTGTGTGGTCTATATTAACGGCGCCTACACGGGGATTTATAACATCCGTGAGAAAATCGATGAAGACTACGTTATTGGAAACCATGGTTTGGAAGAAGGGACTTTCGATATGGTTGAAGAAACCGACGCAGGCCATTATGCCGAAACGGGAGACTTAGTGGCTAATGCTCAATTTCTTACCCTTATCGCAAAAGATTTGTCGAATCAGTCGAACTATAATGCCGTAGCAGCAGAGATGGATTTAGCTGAATTTACGGATATGGTTTGCACAGAAGTATATAGTGGGAACAGTTCGATCGGACATAACCTGATGAAATGGAAACCAAAAGATTCGGGCAAATGGAGATGGATTTTAATGGATCTTGACCGTGGCTTTTTCAGTGTTAATTCACATTTGATCTCCTTTTATATTAGTGAAGATAACTGGCCGTTTGGAAATTTGATGAAAAACCCTGATTATAAAAAACAGTTTGGGAGAAAATTGGCTGATCACCTGTTTACCACGTTTAATCAGGAGCGCATTATTTCGTTGATCGAAAAGCATAAGCAAGCGATTGAAGCTGAAATGCCAAACCACATAAAACGGTGGAAAGGAACATCGGGAACCGGCAACTACAGCAACATCAAGGCAATTCCATCTCTTGATTACTGGCTTTCTGAAGTTGAAGCACTGAAAACATTTGCACAAAGCAGACCGGCAGTTATTTTAAACGATCTGGCCAAATATGGATTTCAAAGCCCGGTACCGGTCTCAATCATTACATCACCAGCAAAAGCGGGAGTCTTAACTTTTAATGGGATGAAAATACCTGTGGATGTTTGTACCGGGGGTTATCCGAAAGGCGAAAGGATTAAGTTAGCTGCGGAAGCGTCAGCTGGTTATAAATTCATGGGGTGGAAAGCGAATATCGATTCGTCGTTAATTGGGAGGGAACAAGTATGGAAATATTCCGATACGGGTATGAATTTGGGAACTACCTGGAAAAACCCTGATTTTAATGATTCTGCCTGGGACTCAGGTCAGGCCGAGTTGGGATACGGCGACAATGATGAAAAAACCGTCATTCGTTTCGGGAACAATAGTTCAGATAAATTCATAACCAGCTATTTCAGGAAAAATTTTGTTATTGGCGACAAGGACAAAGTCATCAATCTCACTTTGTTACTGAAATGTGATGATGGAGCTGTAATGTATCTCAACGGAAATGAAATTCGACGCTATAACATGCCTGCGGGAGTAATAAGCTTTGCGACGACTGCTAACAGTTCCATCTCCGGCTCGGATGAGTCTGATTTTCACCCTTTTATAATTGATGCAGAGTTTTTGGTAAACGGCAATAATGTAATTGCCGTTGAAGTTCATCAGAATTCGGCTGTCAGCAATAGCGATATGAGTTTTGATCTCGAATTATCAGCTCAAACAGTGGGTTCGGGCTCCTATCTTTCAACCAGTAATGAACTGGAAGTCACCCCCCAATCGGCCTTTCGGGTTTCAGCAGTTTTTGAAAGCGACGGGAGGTGTATCCTTCCTGCTGAAATTACCAGTGAATGGATCCTTACTAAAGATTGTTCACCTTATGTAAGCTCCGGTGATGTGACGATTTCAGCCGCAGGAAAACTGAATATTGAGTCCGGGGTTGAAATATGGATGTCGGATGGCGCATCGATCTATTCTGCAGGAACTATCAATGCGATTGGAACAAAGGCAGAACCTGTCATTTTCAGGGGAAATCCGGAAAGGGGAACCAAAGAATGGGGTTTTATCAGCCTTAGCGATGTGAGTGATACATCCCGTTTTACAAATGTCATCATCAAAGATGCTTCAAGGGGAGAGCGCCCCGGAGAAGCGGGTGCAATTTCAGCCTATAAATCAGCTGTTCATTTTGACAACATTCATTTCGATAGTATTTCAGCAAATCCTATTGCTACAAGGTTGTGCAATGTTTCGCTTACCAACAGTCTGTTGCATTCAGCGATTACGGGTGACCTGATCAATGTTACAAGGGGGATGGGTACCATTGAAAATTGCGAATTTATTGGGAATACCATGCCCGACAACGATGCAATTGACTTCAACGGAGGGGCTAACAGCATCGTTAGGAACTGTATTATCCGCGATTTTTTTGGGATAAACAGTGATGCCATTGACTTAGGTGAAAAGGCTTCGAATATCCATATAGATGGATTGTATGTGCACGATATAACGGATAAGGGGGTGTCGGTTGGACAGCAATCTTCAGCCTATATCAGTAATTCACTGTTTACAAATTGCAATTTGGGAGCGGGTGTTAAAGATTCCTCCTATGCTGAAATAGATCATTGTACCTTTTACGGAGTTGGAACACCCGTCGCCACTTACGAGAAAAATACAGGAAGAGCCGGTGGAAATCTGAAAGTGACCAATTCTATCTTATCCAACGCGTACGAAGCCAGTTACCTGTGTGATCAATATTCTACGATTGATATTTCCTTTTCGGCATCGGATAACAACCGGCTTCCTGACGGAAAACACAATTTATTTGTTAATCCTCAATTTAACAATCCCACAATTTTCGATTTCTCCCTTAAATCCAACTCTTCCTGTATTGCCGCTGGCAGTAATGGCAATATGGGTTCAGGGTTAACCGACACAGGAATTGAACCGGAAGTGCTGATCAGCGATATTGCCTATTTCACGGAATCCACTGCAGAAAAGCTGGAATTTATCGGGATTTATAACCCTGGTAATTCAAGGGTTGATATAAGTGGTTATCAATTTATCAGCGGGATTTCTTATACATTCCCCGAAGGAGTCTCTATTGCCCCAAATGAAAAGATTTATGTCACATCGAATGCTGCATCCTCTTTTTGGGACGGAAAAGGTGCATCCCTATATCAGTGGGAAAGTGGCAAATTAGCTGATGAAGGTGAAGACATTCAGCTGGTTAACGAAGTCACTACCATGATTGATGAAGTTGCGTACGGAACTAAATCACCCTGGCCCGTGATTACCAATTCAAATCAGGCTATCACATTAACGCGATTTGATGTGGATAACCACTTTGGTGAGAATTGGGTACTTATAGACTTTGATGATGTGGTCGGAAGGAAAAATCCAGTTAAGAAGGATGTGGCTTTGAAAGTGTTTCCCAATCCCACTTCAGGCATAGTCTGCATTTCTGGGGCTGAAATGA
Source organism: uncultured Prolixibacteraceae bacterium (assembly GCA_964650525.1). Taxonomy (GTDB): domain Bacteria; phylum Bacteroidota; class Bacteroidia; order Bacteroidales; family Prolixibacteraceae; genus UBA1413. The sequence continues at coordinate 88,915 of CAZYUA010000014.1, read as the reverse complement.
AAAATCAAAATGCTGAAATTTACAATTTGAATGGGCTCAAGGTACAAACAGATAAATTGAACGGCATCAATCCAACCATTGATCTGAGCCGATTACACCAGGGGGTGTACCTGCTGAAAATGAATACACTTACACAAAGGATTGTACTGTTAAAATAGTCGTTTCCCAAATTTCAACATTATTCATCTTCAGACTTGGATCTTTCTGGGATTCATCCCCCGCCGTTCTGGGGCGCAAAAGAAATGAAGAAATCCATCAAGAAACTTCGCTGCTTGCGGCGGGGGGGGACCCACGGCCATTTTGCTTTTTCCTCATAGCTTAAGAAATGAACGACCGGTTTACAGGTTTGGCCAGGGAAGAGTCCTTCCAGTCGGGTAGGGTGGGCAGTTAATCGGAAATGCAGCGGATGCTGTATCCGTTGAAGAGATCACTGGTAAAACCACGGCCCAAATATGCCGTGTTTCCATCGAGATACCAGTACCAGGCTTTTGCTGTCAGGTATTCGGTCGACGACCACCAGAATCCTTTGGTGCCTTGAGCATTGAAGGACCAGGTGCCGCGCCAGCCGCCCGGCACCCCCGAGAATCTGCTTTCATTGGTTGCTCCGATAGAAATGTGTTTCCATAAGAGGGTACCGGTTTCCACCATCCTCCTGCCTGCTAAATACCCTTTACCCAGATATACATTCAGCTGATTCCATTCCTCGTCCCTGGGTACATGCCACCCTTCGGGGCACAACCTGTCTGTAGCGACGGCGTACCAGTTATACAACCCTCCAAAGAGGACCTTATTCCCGATATCGTTGTCGTACCAGCAATAAGCCGGACTTTTCAGGGCTCCCCAGACCTCGCCATCGGTCACCCGGGCAATGCTCTCCCCGTCACGGAAACGGGTGGTTCTCAGGTTTTCGGCCATCCACCATTGCTTGCCGATCCTGATGGTCTGATACGTGTTCCCCTCCACATCTGTGAGGGTACCATACGCTTCAGGTGAAAAATCCTCCTTGCCGCAGGAGAAGAAAGCCATGGCTGCAACGAAACCTAAAACCAATTGGAGTAATCTTTTCAAAATCATCGGGATGGTTATGACAAATTTAGTTTTTTTCCTGAAATAACCAATTCCGAACCCTTATTCGCTTTTCTAAGACAGAGTGTTTTCTGAAAATCCGGTTCTAACCTTGTTCCTTATGGTAATGCAAATGGTTTGTCAACTGGCCATGCAATCATCCATCTCCCGGGATAAGCCACTTTCAGCTTTGTCGAAAAATACTTTTTGCTGCTCGAAAAACCCCCTTTCTCCCATTAACCCTTAACGCGGACAACCAGCAGATATACCATTCAAACAAGAAATTTCTGAGTGCTCATTGGTTTTATGGTTGAAATTCATTAAATTGTATTGTTTACCGGTGCATCACTGTTGCCAGTTTTATTTTATACTGGAAACATAATGACATGCCCGGGGCTGACATCCGACACAAATCGTCTTTTCAGCGTTGACTTCGTGTGAGGTCTGATTTCATGCCGGGACAAGATTTTTTGATACGTATGCTCTGTAATTTAATCTCTATAGGTTAAAACCCACCGCTCTGCGGCGTAAAAAACGAGTCATCCATCAAGATACCACGCGGCTTGCAGCGGGGTGGTTCATTGAAATCCGGGAATACTAACGTTTTTCACCAACCACTACGTATTTTGTAAATAAATGGAATTGGTTTCAGAAGACAGGTTAATTCATTATTTGGGATTCAACTACTATTACCGAATCATCCATTCCGCGATGCGACCAAAAGGCCGGCCGCCGATACTTCTTTTGAGCGGTGCTTTTCAGGATAAAAATTCATGGAAAAAGTACATAACTGCTTTTTGCCAGGATTGCCGTATCATCCTGGTCGATTTGCCGGGGGCAGGCGATTCAGACCTGTTGCCTTACACGTACGATCTGGCCTTCCTGACGGAAGCCCTGAGAAAAATTGTGATTGAATTACAGGTGGACAAGATCGATTTGATTTGTGTATCCTACGGAACCCCCATAGGATATTCATTTGCCAAGAAATATCCTGAAAAAATTTCTCATCTCATTTTGATGGGGACTATGAAAAAAATACCCGATGAGGTGTGGGATGCCACAAGATATGCTGTTCTGAAGGTTCAGGAAAACAAGATGCACGAATTTGCAGTTCATGTCATTAATACCCTTACATACAGGGAAGATCCCGGGAAAATAAATAATAGTAAGCTTGTAGAACGGATACTGTACGGGGCGCTGGTGAAAATGAATGAGGATCATAAAAAGAAATTCATCGAAAATACCACCCGGCTGCTGGTTCAACCCCCTCTGGATATCAGCGGTACCATGAATACGAAATCGTTAATCGTGACGGGTGAATACGATGTTTATACCAAACCCGGATATTGCAGGGAAATAGCCCAATCGATCCGTAATTCGGTATTTCTGACGGTAAAAAATGCAGATCATCTGTTTCATTTGGAGCAGTATCCGGTTACTGTGGAAGTTATTCAATCTTTTATCCGGGATGCTTCCATGGAATCTATTGAAGGAATCAATAAAGTGGAATATTACTGATCTTTTACAGTTCGAGTGCTTCTTCCCGGGTGTCGAAAATTCTGAACATGCTTGAGAAACCTATTACCGAGAATGTTTCCCTGACCGGTGGTTGCATGTTGCACAAATGAAGTTTTCCTTGTGAGGCGATCGCTTTTTTTTGTGCGATGAGAAACACCCTCAATCCTGAGCTGCTGATATAGTTTAATCCGGTTAAATCAAAGATGATATTTTTTTCCCCGCGATTATAAAGGTCCAGAATTTCGGCCTCCAGGATGGCTGAATGGGGGCTGTCGAACCGCCCTTCAATTTTCAGCACATAAAAATCTTTGATCCTTTCTTTGGTAATGTTCATATCTGTTGTCAGATACCGGCATTCATGTTACACAGCACTTTCAAAAATACGAAAAAATTCCGATTCCGGAAAAGCCGGTTTCACATAGGCTTCACGAAATTTCCGTGAACCCATTCAACTTAATCCTGCCTGGTCAATGAAAGGAAAAAATCCATATTTTTGGAAGGTCCCGGGGAGTATACTGCTTGGTCTTCCGTCGCAGCTGCTTAGATACTCAAACGCATCTGCAGTTGAAACAAGGGAGCCGGGAAAATACTTTTCACGTGGGCAGCCGGATGAGTCAGTCCATGCAAAAAAATTGTAACATACTGGTAGTTGACGATGAAACAGACCTGGAATACCTGATCCAGTTGAAATTCAGGCGCCAGATTCTGGACAAGTCCTATCGGTTTGAATTCGCCTGCAACGGAGAGGAAGCGCTATCTAAAATCCATGAGTTTCCGCAAATCAGCCTTGTCCTCACCGATATCAACATGCCGAAAATGGATGGATTGACGCTGCTGGGAAAATTAAAAGAGGTGAAGAACCCTGGTATTAAGGCGGTTATTGTAACAGCTTACGGCGATATGGGAAATATCAGGACCGCGATGAACCTGGGAGCTTTCGATTTTATTACCAAGCCTGTCAATTTTGACGACCTGGAAATAACCATCAATAAAACGCTTGAGGAAGCCCTGCTCATCCGCCGGTCTATGGAGGAGCATACGCAACTCATTTCCATTCAGCAAGACCTTACCACTGCCCGGAAAATCCAGGAGGCCATCCTTCCGAAGGTTTTTACCCGTTTCCCGGCTCATCATAATTTCAGTATTTATGCATCCATGGATGCAGCCAAAGAGGTAGGAGGTGATTTTTACGATTTTTTTATGATCGATTCCGACAGGTTGGGATTTGTTATTGGTGATGTTTCCGGCAAAGGGGTTCCGGCAGCCCTGTTTATGGCGATCAGCCGGACCCTTATCCGGGCAACAGGGATTAAAGGTTCCTCTGCCAGTGAATGCATGCGGTCGGTGAATAACCTGCTGTGCATCGAAAAAGAGACGTCCATGTTTGTAACCGTATTTTACGGAATCCTGAACGCTGTCAGTGGGGAGATTGATTATGTAAATGCAGGACACAACCAGCCTTATCTGCTCACTTCCACCGGGATTTCCCAGGTCGGGAAAACAGATAACCCAGCCCTGGGGGTCGTCGAATATGCCAGCTTCCGGTCCGGAAAAATCAAACTGAAGCCCGGTGAAAAAATCTTCCTGTACACCGATGGTGTCACAGAAGCTTTCAACCATGCAGAAATGCCGTATGGAAAAGAAAAACTTGAGGAGTTCCTGCTTCGTAACCTTGATAGTCCCGTTGACCTTATCCTGAAAGAATCGATCGCTGATGTGAATGCCTTTGTAGACGGGGCTCCTCAGTCGGACGATATTACCTTGCTTGCCCTGGCTTATTACGGAAAGGATGCAGCGTTTCAGAGGAGCAGCAGGCAGGTTATTTCCGGAAGTACTTAAACTTGATGCCCGTGTCGTTGGCCAGTTTCATAGTAAGCCTGTTACTTTTATTCCAGTTTCGCCGGTTTTTCAGGGAAAACAACAACCCTGAGCGCGAGAAGCTCACAAGGTATGTGATGATTTTCCCATTTCTTTTGCTTGTTTCCGAAGCCGGCTTTTCATCTGTCAGCCTGTTCCGGTGGTTTTGGTACGGGTTTCTGGCTGTTCTGGTTATTTATCCTTTGCGGCAAAAGGAAATGCGCCCTTTACGGATGTTTGTCCTGGCATTCATTCCCTACCTCCTGATCTCTTTTTCCGGTGACCTGATCAGTGCCGTGGACAGGGATTTCTTCAATAGCTGGGTTAATTATTACTCTACTGCCAGATTACTGGCCATCATCTGGCTGGTTGCCATACTCTACAGCTATTTCAAACAAAAGGGAGCGGCAAAGAAGGAGCGGATAAAAAGGGCGCAGGAAGATGAGCAAAACAGGGCTATCGCGTTGCGCAAGGCTGAGCTTGAAGAATTGGTCGCAGAAAGAACCGCCGAACTCACTCAGCAGAAAGAAGAACTGGAACTCACCCTTAACGAACTGCGGGCTATGCAGTCGCAACTCATCTATTCCGAAAAAATGGCGTCCCTGGGAGTGCTTACTGCCGGTGTGGCCCATGAAATACAAAACCCGCTGAACTTTGTCAATAACTTTTCCGAGGCTATTACCAAACTGAATGAGGAAATGCAGCAGGAGATAAAAGCCGGAAAAACAAAGGAGGCCCTTTTCATCTCCGATGAAATTACAAAGATCGGACACAAGATCATTCACCATGGGAACAGGGCTGATGCCATTGTGAAAGGAATGCTGCACCACAGCCGGAGCAGCACCGGAATAAAAGAACCTGCCGACCTTAATGCTCTGGCCGATGAATTTCTGAGGCTCTCCTATCATGGGCTGAGGGCAAAAGACAAATCGTTTAATGCCACCATCACCTGTGATTTTGACCCTTCCATCGGGAAAATAAACCTGGTACAGCAGGAAATGGGTAGGGTAGTCCTGAATTTAATCAACAATGCATTGTATGCCGTCAATGAAAAAAAGAAGCTGAATATCCCCGGATATGAACCAACGGTTGATATCCGTACGAAGAAGACCGGTAAGGACGTGGAACTTATGGTCCGCGACAACGGAACCGGCATCCCGGCTGAGGTATTGCCGAAAATTTTTCAGCCTTTCTTCACCACTAAACCTGCGGGAGAAGGAACAGGACTGGGCTTGTCATTGAGTTATGATATTATCACCAAAGTCCATGGCGGCGAGCTGAAAGTGGAAACGAAGGAGGGTGAATTTACGGCCTTCATCATCCGGTTGCCCATTTAATCGGTTGGGAGCGCGGTGGCTTGAACCGGATCCTCAGACAGGTTACAACAGCAGCCATATTATCCCCACCGAAAGGACAAAGCTGAGCAGGGTGGTCACGATCCCGATCTTAAAAAATTCCACGAATCCGATTTTTACATGTTGTTTTTCAGCCGACTCAATGACAATCAGGTTGGCCATGGCCCCGATAATGGTGGCATTTCCCGCGAGGGTGGAAGCAGAAGCCAGCGAAAGCCAGAGGATTTCACTCGACAGGGGTTTGAATAACGGAAGCATCATGACTGTATACGGAACGTTGCTGACAATCTGTGACAAAAAGAGGCTTAACCCGTGTACCTGCAGTATGCTGCCAATGTTATCCGTCCAACCGTGCGATTGAATGAACAAATCCATCAACCCTGCCTTAACCGCTCCCTCAACCACGATGAAGAGCGAAGCAAAGAAAAGAAGCAGTACCCAGTCGACATTTTTGATGACCCGGGAAGGCTTCACCTTACCGAAAATCAGGATCAGGGAGGCGCCGGTGAGGGCAATGACCGGGATCGAGAGATTCAGCAGCTTCCCGAAAAAAAAGAGGACGACAACCCCCAAAAAAACAGGCACTGAAAATTTCATGGATTGGTAGCTGTAGTCGAAATGGTGCGATCCGGTGTCGATTTTAATGCCGGACCTGAAATGCGGCCGGTAGAACCAGCGGACCACCAGCACAACCAATACCATTCCTAAAAGCGATACTGGTAACAGCCGGATAAAGAAGGAGGCATAATCGATGCCTGAATTGATGCCTATCAGCATATTCTGCGGATTGCCGGTGATGGTCATGGCACTTCCGATGTTGGCCGAGAGTATTTCAGCAATAAGGAAGGGAACGGGATTTAGAGATGAGGCACTGCAAAGGGCTATGATGACCGGGGTGAAAAGGAGAACCACAGCGTCATTGACCAGAAAGGCACTGGCGATGCCCGTTACGAAGGTGATAACCACCAACAGACGCAGGGGCGTCTGCGACCAGGAAAGGGTTTTTTCTGCAATGAGAGAAAAGAAACCGTCGAGTTGAAGGACCGAAATGATGATCATCATACCCAGGAGCAGTGCAATGGTATCGTAATCGATGGCTCTCACTGCCTCTTCCAGGCTCAGAACACCAAAAACAATCATGGCCACGGCTCCGAAAAACGCTGCCGATGGCCTGTCTACATTGATTTTCGGGAGGCGGGTAAAGATGATCCCGACATAGGTGATGATGAAAATAACCAGAGCTGTCAGTTGCATACTGCGTTAGTTTCCCGTAAAGATAGAGTCATTTTTTATTTCACAAATGGAGAGGCCACCTTGTGTTTATGCCTGGAGTCCATCCTCATGTAAGTGAAAGGATTGGTCTTCCTGATGTGAATATGCGCTTCCGGCAGATGAAGTTCAGGTTTTTCCGGATCCGGATGCCCTGCGGCCGCCGGTGTTATTGGCATAGAGTCGTTTCTCCAAAGTACTGGAAGGATTTCCGGTTCATTGGGCGGACAAGCTATCGCTTGCTTCCCTGGGCTCCGTCTTCCAGGCCGTATTCACTTGACGGTTAGTCCTGGCTGAAGTGAGCCGGGCATTTCAGGTGCACGTATTTGACGGTGATATAGTCGTCGATGCCATAGTGGGAGCCTTCCCGTCCGAATCCCGATTCCTTGACGCCTCCGAAGGGGATGGCTGCAGACGAGATGGAACCGGAGTTGATGCCCACCATGCCGTATTCAAGATTTTCAGCCACATGCCATAGCCGCTCCAGATTTTGGGTAAAGAAGTAGGCTGCCAGCCCGCTGCGGGTATCGTTAGCCATCCTGAGGACTTCCCGGGTATCTTCGAACTCTGTCACCGTGACCACCGGACCGAAGATTTCCGTGCAATAGATTTGCATGGTATTGGTGACATTGGTAAGCACCGCCGGTTCAAAGAAGGTGCCCCCCCTGGGATGCCGCTTTCCGCCGGTGCGGAGTATTGCTCCCTTGGCAACCGCATCCGCGATCAGCCTTTCGATCTTTTCAACAGCCTCCAGGTTGATCAGGGGCCCGATGTCGTTGTCTTCCATGCCGTTGCCAATCGTAAAATCCTTGACCTTTTCAACCAGTCTGGCGATGAATTTTTCTGCTATTCGTTTGTGAAGGAATACCCGGTTGGCACAAACGCAGGTCTGTCCGGCGTTTCTGAATTTCGATTCCACCAGTCCTGCGACAGCCTCCTCCACGGAGGCGTCTTCAAAAACGATAAAGGGAGCATTGCCCCCCAATTCAAGGGTAATCTTTTTAACGGTATCCGCCGATTTTCGCATCAGGAGTTTTCCAACATCGGTAGAGCCGGTGAAGCTTATTTTCCGGACCTTTTCATGGCTGGTCAGGAGGTCGCCGATGAGAACAGGATTTCCGGTTACTATGTTCAGTACACCCTTAGGGAATCCGGCCCGGCTGGCAAGTTCCGCAAAGGCCAGGGCTGTCAGAGGGGTGGTTTCATCGGGTTTAACCACACAGGTACACCCGGCTGCCAGGGCCGGCGCTATCTTGCGGGTCATCATGGCCGCCGGGAAGTTCCAGGGGGTTATGATACCTACCACCCCAACCGGTTGCTTGAAGATCAGGATTTTGGTATTCCTGAAAGGGGAGGGGAGGAGATCCCCGTAGATGCGGATGGCCTCTTCGGCGTAAAACTCGATGTAGGAGGCTGCATACCGGATCTCGCCGGCCGCCTCCCGTAAAGGCTTCCCCTGTTCCAAAACCATGATGCGGGCAAGATCATCGGCATTGTCCAGAACCAACGTATGCCATCGCTTCAGCAGGGAAGAGCGTTCCGCAGCCAGGAGTTCCCTCCAGCCCGGAAACGCTCCCTGAGCTGATTCAATAGCGTGTATAATATCTTCAGCCTGCAGATCGGGCACCAAACCTACCTTATCCCCATTGAAGGGATTGGTGACAATAATGGTTTTTCCTGATACGGCCGAAATCCATTTACCGTCAACGTAGCACGCTGATTTGAAAAGCGTAAGATCCCTGATGTCCGATGCCATATTTTCACTGATTCAGGTCGCTGATTTCTTTTTATTAATCTCTTAGAACTCTCAAAGGTACAAATCCGAAAATCCTAAGCAATATACGGAATAATTGGCAGTTCGAATTCAACTGGGTTGTTTGTTCCGGGAAACAGGCATCCATGATGTTCTGCAGCCGGGTAAAAATTTCAACCTCCCTGAAAAAATGCAGAAATCATCCTTACCTTCGCACCTTATTTACACCTGGAGTGAAGAAGCAAAGCAGCAAATCCATATCGGTTAATCCGGGCGTTAGTAATCCCTCACTGGACAAGTACGACCTGACTGCCTTCAGGATATCGGTACTGATTACCCGCGATTACAGCACCTCTTTTTCTTTAGCTTCAGCACTTTTCGACCGTCAGACCCGGATGGCCATCTCCGCCATTTACGGGTTTGTGCGTTTTGCCGACGAAATCGTCGACACCTTTCATGCGTACGACAAAAGCCGGCTTCTTGACCGGTTCGAAGCCGACTATTACCAGGCTGTCAGCGATGGCATCAGTCTCAACCCTGTACTGCACGCCTTTTACCATACCGTAAATCAGTACGGCATCCCCGACGAACATATTAGGGCGTTCCTGAAAAGCATGCGGGATGATTTGGTAAAAAAGGCCTACGGAAACCGGGAGGAGATCAGCGGATATATCTATGGATCGGCCGATGTGGTGGGGCTTATGTGTCTCCGGGTATTCTGCCGGGGGGATGAAACCCTCTACCGGGAACTGGAAGGTCCAGCCATGAAGCTGGGGTCGGCATTTCAGAAGGTCAATTTCCTGCGCGATCTGAAAAACGATATGGAGATCCTGGAGCGGAGGTATTTCCCAGGTGTCGGAATGGATAGCTTTGATGAAGAAAAAAAAGCCTTGGTCATCGCCGAAATTGAAGCTGACTTTGAAGAAGCCCGACATGGTATTGCCAGGCTCCCCCGGGATTCCAGAACAGCTGTTTTGCTGGCTTATCGGTATTACCGGAAACTGCTGGAGAAAATAAGGAAAACACCTGCTGAAAAAATCCTGCAGGCCAGGATCAGGGTTCCGGATCTCACTAAAACCGGCCTCCTGGTAAAAACGGTTGTTGCAGTAAAACTGGGACTGGCATGAGGTACCTGTCTGATACCTTGAAAAAGATAACCACCGACCTGAAGGAAGCCCAAAAGGCGGTGGCCATATTTTACCTGGTGGGTACCGCAGGGCTCCTTATTCCCTTCACCTTTCCTTTCTTTATACTCCTGGTCCCCTTTGCACTCCTTTTCAGCTTCGTGTTACTGGCATTTTTTCATCACGGCAAACCGGACCGGCGGTCGCTTTTGGTTTTTTCGGGAATCTTTCTGGTCAGCTTCCTGGCTGAAATGGCTGGCGTTGCTACCGGCACCCTCTTCGGAAGCTATGCATACGGATCCACCCTCGGGCTCAAACTTTTCAGCACTCCTCTTATCATCGGACTAAACTGGCTTTTCCTGGTTTATGCAACGGCTTCCATTACGGAAAAATGGAGAATCAGTCTCCCGTTGAAGGTGATTGCAGGGGCATTGCTTATGGTGGCTTACGACCTGGTCATGGAACAATGTGCCCCGCCCCTGGAAATGTGGCAGTGGGAAAACGACACTATACCGGCCAGAAACTACCTGGTCTGGTTCGGACTCGCCCTGATCTTCCATGCCGTGCTGAAGTTTTTCCGGGTGAAAACAGAAAACGGCCTGGCTCCGGCACTTTTTTCCACCCAGTTCCTGTTTTTCCTCATTCTGACTTTATTTTTACAGTAACTCGATGATCCTGAGAGCAAAGCATAATTTTTTCATTTCCTGGTTTTTTAACCTTTATTCTGTCTGGAAGGTCAGAAGGAATTTCAAGCCTGTCAGGGTGCTGGGAAATTTTACACAAAAGGATCTTCCCTTGCTGTTGCTGTCGAATCATGTGAGCTGGTGGGATGGTTTCTGGGTTATGTACCTTAACAGGACCCTCTTCCGGAAAAAGTTCCATTTTATGATGCTGGAAGAGCAACTCCGGAAATTCTGGTTTTTCAATTATACCGGGGGTTTTTCTGTCAGCAAGCGATCGCGGAGCGTTTTGGAGACCCTGGATTACACCTCCTCCCTGCTGGAAGATAACCGCAACCTGGTGCTCATCTTCCCTCAGGGGGAGATCCGTTCGATGTATGAGGAGGATTTTCGTTTTGAAAAAGGACTTGAAAAGATCATCCGCGGGGTCAGGGGGCAGATACAGGTCTTGTTCATCGCCAGCCTGGTAGATTATTTTTCCAGTCCGGTACCCGGACTCTATATGTACCTCCGCGAATATGAAGCCCCCTTGGGCAGCCTGAGTGATGTGGAGGAGGCCTATAACGGTTTTTACCGGGAGAGCCTGGAACAGCAGAAACATCTTAAAACGGGAGAATGATCTGGTTAGCCTATATAGCCGTTGTGTTTGTGATCGTCCAACTGGTTGTGGCGGGGATCAATTTGGTAGCCCGGCAGTCATTCCCTGAACCCGGGAAGGCCCCTTCGCCATTGGTTTCCGTGCTTATTCCTGCCCGCAACGAAGCGCATAATCTTCCTGACCTGCTCTCCTCCCTGCAAAAACAGGTTTATGACCCGGTTGAAGTAATTGTCTTCGATGACCAGTCGACCGACGGAACGGCCGGGGTGGTGGAACGATTTGCTGCTGCCGACCCCCGGATCCGGTTGATCCGTTCAGGAGGTCTGCCGGAAGGATGGCTTGGAAAGAATTATGCCTGTCATTCGCTGGCTGCTTCTGCCCGGGGAGCCTATCTGCTCTTCTTAGATGCAGATGTAAGAATTAACAGCCGGCTGATTGTCAGCACGGTGGCCTTCTCGCAGCGCTATCGCACCGGGCTTCTCTCCATTTTTCCGCAACAGCTGATGGTGACCCCCGGGGAGTGGGCCACCGTCCCCGTGATGAATTTTATCCTGCTGACCCTGCTTCCGCTCATCCTGGTGAGGCGGTCCCGTTATCCTTCGCTGTCGGCGGCCAACGGCCAGTTTATGCTTTTTGAGCGGGAGTTGTACCTGATGCACCAGCCTCACGAACGGATGAAGGCTAATAAGGTGGAAGATATCGAAATTGCCCGGTACTACAAGGAACAGGGCATCCCGGTGGCTTGCCTGGCAGGCAACGGGGAGATAACCTGCCGGATGTACCAAGGGTTCCGCGAGGCGGTAAACGGATTCTCCAAAAATGTTGTCTGCTTCTTCGGCAATTCCTACCTCCTGGCCATCCTTTTCTGGGTCATCACCACTTTCGGGTTTATACCGGTATTTGCAGCCATGGGTATGAATGTAGGGCTGGCTTATGTTGCCATGGTTCTGCTGGTGCGGACCTTTGTTTCCATCGTCAGCAGGCAGTCTGTTCTCCGGAACCTCGTTTTCCTGCCGGTGCATCAGCTCGTTCTGGGGTATTTCATTTACAGTGCTTTCATGCTTAAGAAATCGAAAAAACAACAATGGAAAGGAAGGTATATTTCACATATGTTAATTTAGTTTCATTTTATTTTATCGAACTATATGCAGCTGAATGATTTATCCGGCTTTTCATTTTTGAGGAACTCGTACGATAAAAAAACAGATCCCCTTTTGTCCCCACTCAGTCGGAAGGCTCGTTTCATCATAATTGTTTCCCTGCTGTTCATGGCATGGAATGGATATGGATCAGATCGCGGGCAGGAGATTTACGGGGCCTTCATCAGCAGCGACATGGACCGGTGGCAGAGGATTATGGATGAGATGGGACAGGCCACGGGGGAAAGCCATGCCTTTGTGCTGGAGCTTGTAAATTATCAGTATGGATATATAGCCTGGTGTATTGGCAACGGCAGGGCGGGTACAGCCAGGAAATACCTGGCAGAAGCCGGCGCGAACCTGGAGATATTGAAAAAGGCCGGCTACCGGATGTCGTATGTTCATGCTTACCAATCGGCATTCTACGGTTTCAAAATCGGCCTTAATAGGCTTAGCGCCCCGTCTAACGGACCCAGGAGCCTCGAGTCGGCCAGACTCGCTGTGGCCCTGGATGATAAGAATCCACTGGGTTACCTCCTGCTGGGTAATGCCCGGTATTATATGCCTGCCGTCTTCGGTGGTTCTAAGAAAGATGCTATGGATCATTTCCTGAAAGCGGCAGATCTTATGGAAGCATCTGCCGGGGGGGGGCGTGGAGATTGGAACTACCTGAACCTGCTGGTGCAGATTGCCCGGTTATACGAAGAACAGGGCCATTTGAAGGAGTCTCGGGAGTGGTTTGAGAAGGCCCTGCAGGTGGAACCCCGGTTCAGGTGGGTGCGCGACACCTTGTACCCAATGCTGCTGCAGAAAATGAAAAAAGCAGGGGTATCCTGAAAGGCCTTTGCCTCACGGCAGGCGAAGCATCCAACCGAACGTACCATACCCAACAGAAAATAGGATTAATCAATACAACCATGAGTAAAAAGGTTTTGATAGCAGGGGCCGGACTGGCCGGGTTGGCAGCAGCCCTCCGGCTGGCCAGGAAAGGTTTCCGTGTGGAAATCGTCGAGAAAAACAGTCAGCCGGGAGGCCGGTTGAACCAGTTGAAAAAAGAGGGCTTCACCTTTGATACAGGCCCCAGTTTCTTCAGCATGTCGTATGAATTCGAGGAGTTTGCCCGTGAATGCAACCTGCAGCTCCCTTTCCGGTACTACGAACTGGATCCCCTCTATTCGGTGAACTTCAGCCACGATCCCAAAACCTATTACCTCTTCAAAGACCTGAAAAAGCTATCTGCCCAGTTTGAGCAGGCGGAGCCCGGTTTTGAGCAGAAAATGGAGAAGTACCTGCGCAAGTCGGGGAAGCTGTTCCACGACACCGTCGATTTGGTGATCAAGAACAATTTCGACAGTACCCTGGCCTACCTGCTTACCCTCATCCGGGTGAACCCGGTCCATCTGCCTGTGCTTTTCCGGAGTTTCTGGCAGCAGGTGAACCGACATTTTTCCTCGCATGAAGCGCGCCAGATCATTTCGCTGGTGGCCTTTTTCCTGGGCCGCACCCCCTTTGACACGATGGCGGTATACACTCTGCTTTCCTATACCGAATTCCGGCACGATGGCTATTACAACGTGGAGGGTGGCATGTACCGGATTGTGGAAGGGCTGGTTCGGGAGCTGGCCCGTGAGCAGGTAACCATCACCTGCGACACCGAGATTACCGGTTTCAGGGAAAAGGGCACCCTTCTCACGGGCCTGGTTGATCAATACGGGAAGGTACGGGAAGCGGATCTCTTTCTCGTAAATGCCGATGCGGCGGTTTTCAGAGGCCGGGTGCTGGGCCGGAAGGCTTTTTCGGAAGAGAAAATGGATAAGATGAAGTGGACGATGGGATACCTGACCCTCTATGTGGGCATAGACTGCAAACTGCGGGGTGTGAACCATCACAATTATTACCTTGGCACCAATTACGAAGAATATTCCACCCGGCTGCTGGAGAGCCCGGGGACACTGCAAAAACCCTATTACTATGTGAATGTGCTTTCAGCCACCAATCCGGGCTGTGCACCTGAGGGATGCGAAAGCCTGTTTTTTGTGTGTCCGGTGCCCAACCTGTTGCATAAGTCCACCTGGGAGGACAGCGACCAGATCGCCAACAGCATCATCGATGATTTCTCCGGCAGGATAGGCCTGGATATCCGGCCTCACATCGTCACCAAAACCGTATATACCCCGGAGGATTGGCAGAACCAGTATAACCTGCACCGGGGCAGTGGCCTGGGTTTGGCGCATACCATGGGCCAGATCGGGGCCTTCCGTCCAGCCAACTTCGATGAGAAATTTAAAAATCTCTTTTACACCGGGGCTTCCACCATTCCCGGTGCCGGACTTCCCATGGCCATCATCAGTTCAGGGCTGACCTGCAAAAGGATCGAAAAATACAGGTGACCACCGGTTTCAGATACGTTTCCGGTAGCTTAACACAGCCCAGGTGTTGAAGAAAAGGGTAAATCCGACGATCGCCAAAAACGGGGCCCGGAGCGTTGCCAGGGTGCTCCCTTTGAGGTAGACGGCCCGCATGACCTGCATTAAGTATTTCAGGGGGTTTATATAGGTGATGGACTGGGCCCACCGGGGCATGCTGCTGATAGGTGTAAAGAGTCCACTCAGGATGATCAGGATCAGCATGAAGAAAAAAATCACGAACATAGCCTGTTGCATAGTAGAGGAATAATTCGAAATCACCAGCCCCATACCGGAAACAGCCAGGATGTACAGGGCGGCAAACAGGTAGATGGTTGACACAGAGCCTGCGGGGACAAGACCGTACACCAGCCAGGCAATAACAAAACAGATCGTGATTACCACCAGGCCGATGATCCAGAAAGGCAGCAGCTTCGAAAGGATAAAGAGAAAACGGGGTGCCGGAGTCACGTTAATCTGCTCAATGGTGCCGGTCTCTTTTTCCATTACGATGCTCAGGGCAGGCATAAATCCTGTAATCATAGTCAGCACCATCACCATCAAGGCCGGAACCATGAAAACCTGGTAGTTCAGGTTGCGGTTGAAGCGGAACAGGGGCATAGGCTCGATAGCTGGTACCAGGCTTGCGTTCCCGGGAGGAACAACCAGGGCTGAAGCTTCGGGGGAAAACTCGCTGATGATGCCTGAAAGATACGCACTGCTTAGTCCCCCTTTGGTGCCGTTCACCGCATCGGCGGAGATCAATACCTTTACCTCCTCGCCGCGGATCAGGTTTTTTTCAAATCCCCGGGGTATCTCCAGGATAATGTCAGACCGGTTATCCTCGACCGAACTCAGGGCTCCGGCAGGTCCGTCGGCCACTACGGTAAGTCTGAAATAGCCTCCCGAGACCACCTTTTCCACCAACCGGCGCGACAGCGTGGAGTGATCGTTGTCGAGCAGGCACAACCGGATATTTTTGATTTCAAAATCGGCAGCCCAGGGAAAAACCAGCAACACCATCACCGGAAAGATCAGGATCATCCGCGGCAGAAAGGGATTCCTGGCTATCCGCTTGAACTCTTTTTCAACCAGAAATTTCAACATTTTCACTGCAACCTGTTTTTAAAGTTTCTGTAACTGACCGCGATAAAGAAGAGCGCCATGAAGCCCAGAATGGCCATCTCTTTCAATACGGCAGAGACTCCGAGTCCTTTGATCATCAGGTCTTTTGTGGCGGTGATGAACCATCTGGCGGGGATGATGTGTGATAGCCACCGCAGGATGCCCGGCATATTTTCAACGGGGTAGATCATCCCCGACAACAGCATCACGGGGATCATGAACAGCATTCCGGAGATCAGCATCGCCACCATTTGCTTGTCGGTCAGGGTGGAGACGAAGATGCCCAGGGACAGGGATACGAAGATGAACAACAGGGAGGTGATGATCAGCCAGAAAAGGCTTCCTGCCACAGGAACGTTCAGTACGAAAACTGCCAACAGCAGCACAGTGCACAGGTTGACCACCGATACGGTGAAATAGGGAACCACTTTTGCCAGGATAATCAGCAGTGGTTTCATGGGGGAGACCAGGAGGACCTCCATGGTTCCGGTCTCCTTTTCGCGGACAATGGCTATGGAGGTCATCATGGCGCAAACGAGCATCAGGATCATCCCCAGAACCCCGGGGACGAAATTGTAAGCTCCTTTGAGCTGTGGGTTGTAGAGTAACCGGATCTCCGGGGTGACCGGGGCAGCCATAGGGGTCCCGACAGCCATTTCCCGGCGGAAGGAGGCTACCTGGGCCGTCAGGTAATTGGAAAGAATGTTGGCCATATTTGGATCAGTGGCATCCACCAGGAACTGAACCTTTGCTGTTCCCTGCTTCATCAGGTTGTGTCCGAAGTTTTCCTCAAATACGATCACAATATTGGTTTTTCCCTCCATGAAAAGGGCGTCCGCCTCTTGCGGACTGGATAGGATTTCCGTGACATTGAAGTATTCGCTGGCATCAATTTTCTCCGTGATACGGGTCGTAATTTCATCGTTTGAAGGATCCAGCACGGCGACACGGGTATTTTTCACATCTGTAGTGATGGCGAAGCCAAACAGGACAATCTGAATGACCGGCATGCCCAGGAGGATCATCATGGTGCGTACATCCCTGAAAATGTGGATGAACTCTTTTTTTACAAAAACGGCAAACTGTCGCATCTATTCAGTTTTTCGGGTTGCCCGTCCGGCAATATGGTGAAACAGATCTTCCACAGAGCTGCAGTTGAAAGTTGTTTTCAGGTTGGCAGGAGTGTCGAGTGCTTCAATCCTGCCGTCAACCATGATAGATAGCCGGTCGCAGTATTCGGCTTCCTCCATGTAGTGGGTGGTCACAAACAGGGTGGTTCCCCGGTCGGCAGCCTCGAGGATCAGTTCCCAGAACTGGCGCCGTGCTGCGGGGTCCACGCCTCCCGTTGGCTCGTCGAGGAAGACAATTTCCGGATCATGGACGATGGCTACCGAGAAGGCCAGTTTTTGTTTCCATCCCGGAGGCAGCGATTTCACCAGGGCCTCTTTTTCGTGCAGCAACCCCAGATTGCGGAGCAGTGTTTCGGTACGGGCAGCAATCTCCCGGCCGGGAACCCCGTATATGCCCGCAAACAAACGGATATTCTCCCATACCTTCAGATCCTCATAAAGGGAGAATTTCTGGCTCATATACCCGATGGCAGCCTTTACCCTTTCCGGTTCCCTCCCGATGTCAAATCCGGCCACCCTTCCTATTCCGGAAGTTGGCCTGCTAAGCCCGCATAACATGCGCATGGCGGTGGTCTTTCCTGCTCCGTTGGCACCCAGAAACCCGAAAACCTCCCCCTTTTTCACCCCGAAAGAGATGGAATCCACAGCTGTGAAGGCGCCAAACCGCTTGGTAAGCTTCTCAGCTGTTATTGCATAGGCTGGTGTCGTACCGTTAGTCATCTGTCGCCAGTCTCATGAAACAGTCTTCAATGCCAGGGGGGATTTCCATAATCTTAACTTCCGGATGGCCTCTGGTCTCCAAATACACTCTCAGGTTCTCCATAGTCAGAGGGCAGCTTTGTTCCCTTTCCTGTCCGGAACTTCCCGTTTCATTGCCTGTTTGTCCAACAGCGATTTGAGGGGTGACATGGAGGCAATCCCCGAACGCAAAACAGGATTGTACCTGCGGATGGTTCCTTGTGTCGGCCAGCAGGGCGGTGATCTTCGGGCCAGTGACCGACCACAGGGGACCGGAAAAGCCCCTGGTAATGGCTTCAGGGGTCTCTATCTGCATGAATCTCCCGTTTTGCATCAGGGCGATCCGGTCACATTGCCTGGCCTCCTCCATATAGGGTGTGGATACCAGGATGGTAATGCCCTGATGCCGCAAACGGTGCAGCATCTCCCAGAACTCCCGGCGCGACACGGGATCTACTCCCGTGGTGGGCTCATCGAGAAACAGTACCTCCGGTTTGTGGATAAGGGCGCAGCTCAAGGCCAGTTTCTGCTTCATACCCCCTGACAGGGCTCCCGCCCTCCGCTTTTTAAAGGGCTCCAGATGCTGGTAAATATCCCGGATCAGGGAGTAGTTTTCTTCGACACTGCTGTTGAATACCGCGGCAAAAAAGGCAAGATTCTCTTCCACACTCAGGTCCTGGTACAGCGAAAACCTGCCGGGCATATAACCGGCAATTTTCCGGATCTCCCGGAAATCCGTCACCACATCGTATCCCGCAACAGCAGCCATGCCGCTCCCCGGAAGCAACAGGGTGGTCAGGATCCTGAAAAGGGTAGTCTTCCCGGCGCCATCGGGACCGATGACGCCGAAAAGCTCACCCCGATCCACCGAAAAGGTTATCCCTTTGAGAGCCTGAAAGGTTCCATACTCAAAGGTGATTGAATGACATTCTACGACGGCCATTGTAATCTTTATGGGATTAATTCCCCGCCGCTATGCGGTGCAAAATTCATCAAGTTATCCATCAAGATACCCCGCTGCTTGCGGCGGGGTAGTTCATTCGTTTGGTTTCGGGTCTTCCGGATGACAACACGGGGATTACGGGTTTTCAGGGTCATGCCGGAAACGGATCTCTCCATACATCCCGATTTTCAGGTACCCATCGTTTCTGACTGCCACTTTGATGGCGTAAACCAGGTTGGCCCTCTCGTTGCGCGTCTGGATCGTCTTGGGCGTAAATTCAGCTTTTGAAGAGATCCAGGTGATCCTGCCGGGGTATCCTTCAGAGTTTTCTTCCCCAGCGTCGGTGAAAACCCTGACTTCCTGCCCGGTTTTTACCCGGGCGAGCTGGTCGGCTGTTACATAAGCCCGCAGAATCATATTTTCCGTGTCGCCCACCTTAAACAAGGGTTTTCCGGGGCTGGCCAATTCGCCCGCCACGGCATACCTGGCCAGGATGATACCCCGAATCGGGCTGGTAATCCTGGCTTTGCGCAGCTGGTCTTCCACTTGAGCCACCTGGATTCCGAGTACCTGACTCTCTTCCGAGATACCCCGGTTGGAAACGGCCAGGGTAGATTTCTGGGCAGCCAACTGTTTCCCGAGCAGTTCGATCATGGCTGTAATGTCATCCAGTTGTTTGCGGTTGGCAGCTTCCGAGGCCAGGAGGTTCTCCACCCGCTGTTTTTCCCTTTGAGCAGTGGCTATTTGCTGTTCCAGAGCGGCAATCTGTTTTCCGGTTTCGGGCCGGCGGCTCTCTACCGCTTTCCGGCTGGCTGATAATTGCAGCTTGCGCAGGTATAGCTGTACCGTATCTACATATCCGACCACCTGCCCGGCTTCCACCCCGTCGCCCTCCTCGATGGCAAGGCTCCCGATCTTTCCTGCGGACTCCGAAGAAACAACCACCTCCACCGCTTCAAAGACCCCTGTCGCATCGTATTGTCTGTTTCGACCACCACATGCCTGCATTAATACTGCCAGGGTCACCGCCGTGATCCTCCATCCTGTTCTCATTTCGTTATTTTTATGTTCTGAACGCTCACCTATTCCTTCCGCACTGAATGATATCCCTGACAGACAATCACCGGTTCAGGGTATTGCGCAGGCTATAGACCGCCATCAGGTACCTGATCTGGTGCAGATTGCGCTCCCTTATGGCAAGGTCTTCTGCGTGGATCTCGCGAATGAGATCGCTGACAGACAAAACTCCGTTTTCGGCTTTCACCTCGGCTGCTTTCCGGATGGAGGTGCGCAAAGCGACAATCTCTTCATCGTGGGCCATCAGCTTCCTGTACTGGCCGGTTTCGCTTTTCTGCCGTGTAAACAGGAGACGGTTGTTGAAATCAAAGACCTCCTTTCGGACCCCCAGAGCCTGCTGGTTGGTTTCTATCTTCAGGAGGTTGTTCTTCAGGGTATAAAAGCCGCCGAAGTTCCAGGTCAAACGAATGCCCCCGATGGCATAGGGAGAAAAATCGTTCTTCAGCATGTTCAGACCCGGTTTACCGATCCCTGTCTGGAGAAAGGCACCCAGTTTTGGCCTGTTGGCGGCGAAGAGGGTTTGTTTTTGGTTTTCGAGGAGCCTCTCTTGTGCTTCAAACAACAAAAACTCCGGCCGGCTGGCACCATCGTAAGCTTCAGGTAACCATTCAACCGGTGGCTCCAGGGTCATTCCTTCAGGGAGCGGTTCTCCCACAAGGGTCGACAGCATCTGCCGGAACGATTCCCGGGTGGCTTCCAGTTGAATACGCCCCTGACCAGCTTTCAGCTGTTCTACCTTTACCAGCTCAAGGTCGGTACGCTGGGCCATTCCGTTTCCGGCCAGGGCCTTTACCCGGTTGAAAGTGTTCTGTAATTCTTTCTCTAGTATTTCGTTCTGCCTTAACTGTTCCTCGACCAGAAGGATGCCAAAAAACAACTGGTCCACACGTTCCCGGAGACCGTACAACTCAACCTCCAGATTCTGCTGCTCCAGATTGGCCGTGCTCCTGGTTGTCTCTTTATGCGTGCGGATGGCTCCACCGTCCCAGATCACCTGCGAAACCTCCGCAACAGCCTGGTACTGATCACGGGTCAGACTCTCGATGGCCAGGTTGGGAAGCGACAGGGGGATTTTTGTCACATCCGACTGATAGGTAGCCCTGGCTGAAAGGGAAATCGACGGCAGGTATCCCTTGCCTGCATTGTCGATCGTATAATCCCGTATCTTATCAATCAACTCCGACTGCCGGATCAGCGGGTAGTGCTCACGGGCTTTTGCATGGCAGACATCCAGGGACAGCTGGCCCTGCGAAACGAAACTCATCAGGACCATACCGGTTACCAGCAACCGGAGGCGCCTTCCAGTGGTGATAAGGTTTTTCATAACAGCTCTGATATTACGTTCTGGCTGAACCCTTGTTCCCAATGGCAACCCCGACCAGGCCGGAGACCTTGGAGAATGATATCCGCATTCATCAGCTTTCTCCCTGCATTTTTTCCGGGTTTTCCCGGTTCGATTCCGGATTCCCTGACCGGTTCATGTGGTTCCATCCCTGAGCGGTAAGGGAGATCAGCGATCCACCGGTGGTTACCAGCATCACTCCCTCCTCAGGCAGGGTCATGTGGCCGATCACCGTGATATCAGGATCGTTCTTCACGAGGTCGTGGCCCGTAAGAGGTATAGTAAACAAAAGTTCATAATCTTCACCCCCGTTCAGCGCGGCAACCATAGGATTCAAATTGAATTCCGCAGCCATTGCCCTGGTCTGGGAATCGAATGGGATTTTATCTTCATAAAGCCGGCAGCCAGTTCCGGAGGCTTTGCAAAGGTGGAGGATCTCGGAGGAGAGACCATCGGAAATGTCGATCATCGAGGTGGGTTGGAGGTTCAGCTGGCGGAGTGCCTCCACCACGTCGGCCCTGGCTTCGGGTTTCAACTGCCTTTGCAGGATGTAATCATAACCTGCCAGTTGGGGCTGCATGGCCGGATTGACCTTAAAGACCTCGTTTTCCCGTTCCAGGAGCTGCAGTCCCATATAAGCACCCCCCAGGTCACCGCTGACGCATAGCAGATCGTTGGGGCGGGCTCCTGAGCGGTAGGTAAGTTTTTCCGGGAATGCCGAACCCAGGGCGGTGATGCTGATGGCCAGGCCTGTAAGGGAGCTCGTGGTATCCCCGCCCACCAGGTCAACACCGTATTTTTCGCAGGCCAGCCGGATGCCACGGTACAATTCTTCCACCATCTCCAGGGTGAACCTGGCCGACAAGGCAAGACTGACCGTAATCTGCTCCGGGGTGGCATTCATGGCGCATACATCCGACAGGTTCACCACTACCGACTTGTACCCCAGGTGCTGCAATGGCATGTACATCAGGTTGAAATGGATTCCTTCCATCAGCATGTCGGTTGTCACCACCATCACTTTCTCTCCGCACCGTATCACTGCTGCGTCATCGCCCACACCCATCAGGGTACTTTCCCGGCGTTTTCCCAGGTTTTGCGTCAACCGTTCGATCAGGCCGAATTCGCCAAGGGAGGCAATGGTTGGTTTTTCTTCTTTCAAAGGCTGTAAAATTTCAGACATAAAGGTATGCAATTTAGCCGATCACCCGCAAAATTATCCCTAAATTTGTATCTTTGCAACAATTTTTGATACCCGGTTTGCTCTCGTTAAGGCAGACCTTCAGACGGTAATCGCAAGTTTCAGGATGGAAGAACAGGGAAAAATATTGGATGAGGTAACCCGTGGGGATTACAAATACGGGTTTTTTACCGACATTGAGACCGATATCATTGAGAAGGGGCTGAACGAAGGGGTCATCCGAACCATCTGGGAGAAGAAACAGGAACCTGATTTCATGCTTGAATTCAGGCTGAATGCTTACCGCAAATGGCTCCGGATGGAGATGCCTGACTGGGCTTACCTGAAGATTCCGCCCATTGATTATCAGGCAATCAGTTACTATGCGGCACCCAGGAAGAAGCCGAAGTATGATAATCTGGACGAAGTGGATCCGGAATTGCTTGAAACCTTCAATAAACTGGGGATACCCCTGGAGGAGCAGATGCACCTGGCAGGTGTGGCGGTGGATGCGGTCATAGACAGTGTTTCCGTGAAGACCACTTTCAAGGATACTCTGGCCGAAAAGGGGATTATTTTCTGTTCTTTCAGTGAAGCACTCCGGGAACATCCCGACCTGGTCAAGAAGTATCTCAGCATGGCTGTTCCTGTTGGCGACAACTATTTTGCAGCTCTCAACTCGGCAGTATTCAGCGATGGCTCTTTCTGTTATATCCCCAGGGGGGTGCGCTGCCCCATGGAGCTCTCAACCTATTTCCGTATCAATGCGGCCAATACCGGTCAGTTTGAGCGGACTTTAATAGTGGCTGACGAAGACAGCTATGTCAGTTACCTGGAGGGATGTACAGCGCCCATGCGTGACGAGAACCAGCTGCATGCTGCCGTTGTGGAGATTATTGCCATGGACCGGGCCGAGGTGAAGTACAGCACCGTGCAGAACTGGTATCCGGGCGACAAGGAGGGGAAGGGGGGCGTTTATAACTTTGTGACCAAACGGGGAATCTGCAGGGGGAAATCGTCAAGAATCAGCTGGACTCAGGTAGAGACCGGTTCAGCTATTACCTGGAAATACCCAAGCTGCATTCTCCTGGGAGATAACTCTTCCGGCGAGTTTTATTCGGTAGCCCTTACCAACCATCACCAGCAGGCCGACACCGGTACCAAGATGATCCACATAGGCAAGAACACCCGCAGTACCATTGTTTCCAAGGGAATTTCGGCGGGTGTAAGCAGCAACGCATACCGCGGACTGGTGAAAGTGATGCCGGGGGCAGTCAATGCCCGCAACTTTTCGCAGTGCGACTCCCTGCTCCTGGGCGACCGGTGCGGTGCTCACACTTTCCCGTATATAGAGGTGGGCAACAAAACTTCGATCGTTGAACACGAAGCTACTACCTCCAAAATCGGAGAGGATCAGATTTTTTATTGCAACCAGCGGGGTATTTCGACCGAGGATGCCATTGGGATGATCGTTAACGGCTATGCCCGCGAAGTGCTGAACAAACTTCCCATGGAATTTGCCGTGGAAGCACAGAAACTGCTGGCTATCAGCCTTGAGGGAAGCGTCGGGTGAAAAGTGAAAACGAAGTGAAACAATCTGCCCCGTAAGTCAGAATGGCTCCACGGGGGAGTCCCGCCTCAGGCGGGAGTGAAGAGAGAAGAGTGAAAAACGAAAACGAACCAAAGCAGCCTGCCCCATAAGTCGGAATAATTCCACAGGGGAGCCCTGCCTAAGGCGATAGTAAAAAGCGGAGAGGGAATCTTGAATAGCGAGTGAAGAATGGCGAATGGTGAACCACGAATCCTCCATCTTGGATTGGGAATGGAAAAATGCGGAGAGCGGAGGAAAGAATAAGGAACCGACAGTAAGCAGTATAAAATAAAAACAGGCAGTAAGTAGTATACAATATGTTGTCAATAAAGAATCTTTGTGTATCGATCGACGGGAAAGAGATCCTGAACGGCATTGACCTGGAAGTGAAACCGGGAGAGGTTCATGCCATCATGGGGCCTAATGGGTCTGGTAAGAGCACCCTGGCCAATATACTGGCAGGAAAGGAAGGTTACGATATTTCGGCAGGGGAGGTTCTATACCAGGGAGAAAATCTCCTGGAGCTTTCTCCCGAAGACCGGGCCCGCAAGGGGATCTTCCTCAGTTTCCAGTATCCCGTGGAAATTCCGGGCGTTCCCATGATTACTTTTCTGAAAACAGCCGTGAATGAGCACCGGAAATTCAGAGGGGAACCACCTCTTTCTGCCGGGGAATTCCTCAAAATGATGCGGGAAAAGAAAAAACTTCTGGAAATGGATACCGAGCTTACCAACCGTTCGGTCAATGAGGGGTTCTCGGGGGGTGAGAAAAAGAAAAACGAGATTTTCCAGATGGCGTTGCTGGAACCGGTGCTGAGTATCCTCGACGAGACCGACTCCGGGCTTGACATCGATGCCCTGAAGATTGTGGCACACGGCGTCAATGCCCTCAAATCGCCGGTGAGATCCACCATTGTGGTGACTCATTACCAGCGATTGCTCGACTACATTGTACCCGACTTTGTTCACGTGCTGTACAAAGGGCGGATTGTTCGTTCGGCCGGCAGGGAACTGGCCTTTGAACTGGAAGAGAAGGGATACGAATGGATTAAAAAGGAGAATGGTAACTAAGTATGAGCAGAGTCACCGATAAATCCGGACTATCATTGAAATTTGCTTCCCGGTTCAGGGAAGCTGAGCGTTTTCTGAAGGATCCGTCGCCGGAGATCCTCAACCGCTACAGGGATCATGCGATGCACGATTTTATCCGGTCAGGAGTGCCTGACCGGAAAGACGAAAATTACAGGTACACCGATTTGCAGCCTGCCCTGGACCGTGATTATGCCTTTCCTTTCAGCCGGGATACCCTTTTTTTCCTCCTGGAAGAGGTTTTCAAATGTGACATACCTCAATTAGACACCACCCTGGTTTTGCTCCTCAACGGGTGGTTCCGTTATATGACCGACAAAAAGACCTTGCTCCCCGAAGGGGTAGTGGCCGGTAGCCTGAAGAGAATGGCCTCGGAATATCCCGGACTCATGGCCGGATATTACGCACGGCTTGCCGATACCCGTGCCGATGCCATGGTTGCCCTGAACACAGCCTTTGCCCAGGATGGCTATTTTCTTTTCATCCCCAGGAATACCGTGGTGGAACAACCTATCCAGGTGATTAATCTTCTCCAGTCAGACAGCGACACTTTTATCACCCAACGGAACCTTGTTGTGGTGGAGCCGGGAGCTGAAGTCAAGCTGCTGGTTTGCGACCATACCCAGAATCTGAATCATTATTTCAGCAATTCGGTCACCGAGATTTTTGCCGGTGAAAATGCGACGGTAGATTTTTGCACAGTACAAAACCAGCACAATCAATCGGTTGCCGTTCATTCGGTTTTTTCCCGTCTGGAGCGCGACGCGCACCTGACAACCCATACGATCACCCTTCACGGGGGATTGGTCAGAAATAACCTTGAGGTTATGATGGATGGAGAGAATGCCGAAGCCAACCTCTATGGAATGGCATTCATGGACCGCAGACAGCATGTGGATAATTTTACCCGGGTTATCCATGCACAGCCTCATTGTACCAGCAACCAGCATTACAAGAATGTCCTGGATGATGAATCAACCGGAGCTTTTTCCGGAAGGATCCATGTATGGAGGGATGCTCAGAAAACCAATGCTTACCAACGTAACAACAGCTTGCTGCTCAACGGGAAGGCAAAGATGCAAACGAAGCCGCAGCTGATCATTGAGGCTGATGATGTGAAATGCAGTCATGGTGCCACGGTAGGGCAGATCGACGGGGAGGCCCTTTTTTATCTCCGCTCACGGGGTATCGAAGAACCCCAGGCCCGGTTGATGATGATGAATGCTTTTTCGTACGAGGTGGTGCAGAAAATCCGTATTGAGCCTCTGCGAGACCGGATCAGCGAGCTGGTCGACAGACGGCTGCGGGGGGATGTGGGTCGCTGCCATGCCTGTGCTTATCATTGTGATTGCTGAAGGAGATGGATATACACGCGATTCGGAAGCATTTCCCGATCCTGGATCAGAAGATAGATGGCAAATCCCTCATCTACCTCGACAGTGCTGCTTCTTCGCAGAAGCATGCCGGCGTGCTGCAGGCCGAAAGGCAGATGGCTTTCGAATATTACGGGAATATCCACCGGGCTACCCATTATCTGGCCGACCGGACAACGGCCGCTTTCGAGGCCGTACGCGACCAGGTTGCCAGATTTATCAGCGCCGGACAGCGTGAAGAGATCATTTTTACCCGGGGAACCACCGAAAGCATCAACCTGGTGGCTTTTTCGTACGGAGAAGAGTATATCACCACCGGAGATGAGATCATCGTTACCGGGATGGAGCACCATTCCAACATCGTTCCCTGGCAAATGATGGCCGTGAGACGCGGCGCCCGTATTGTGCCCTGGTGGTTCAATGAGCGGGGAGATCTCGAAACGAAAACCCTGGAAATGCTGATAACCCCGCAAACCAGGCTGATTGCCGTCTGTCATGTTTCCAATGTTCTGGGGACCATCAACCCGGTGAAAGAAATTGTCGCCCTGGCCCATTCAAAGGGGGTGAAGGTCCTTGTCGACGGTGCCCAGGCGGTACAGCATATCCCCGTGGATGTAAGCGATCTGGATGCCGACTTTTATGCCTTCTCTTCACATAAGATGTACGGTCCTAACGGGGTGGGAGTTCTTTACGGAAAAAAAACGTTGCTGGAGCAGTTGCCCCCTTACCAGGGAGGGGGGGAAATGATCTCCGAAGTGCGATTCGGGGGTACTACCTATAACGATCTCCCTTATAAGTTCGAAGCGGGAACCCCTCCGATCAGCGGAGTAATCGGCCTCGGTGCAGCCCTCTCCTTTCTCTCTGACACAGGCTTTACCGATATTTCCAATCATGAGCAGGAACTGCTGAAACTGGCTTCCTCCCAATTGCATGCCATGAAAGGGGTGACGATTTACGGGAACAGCAGTCAAAAATCAGGCGTCATCTCCTTTAACCTTCAGGGAATCCACCCTTACGATGCCGGGTTGTTGCTTGATAAAATGGGCATCGCAGTCAGGACCGGACACCATTGTGCCGATCCGGTAATGGAATACTATGATATTCCGGGAACAATCCGCATTAGTTTTGGAATATACAATACCACCGAAGAGATTGACCGGTTTATCAGTGCCCTGAACAGGGTGCGGGATATGCTGGGTTAATCAACACCATCCCATTGAAAACAAAACTCTAACACCGGAACCTCTCTTATCCCCGTTTGATCCGACCTCCCCGGCAGGTTTATGCGTTTCCTGACCGGGAATTCATAACCCGAAACGCTTATTATTTCTCGATCTCCACCAGTTCAAGGACCGACTCAAGATTCCCCTTTTTGTCGTACGATTCTGTCTTTACCAATCCAATTCCATAGGCATACCAGTCGATTCCCTTAGTGTTCACCTTGATGCCCAGGATGGTGCCGCTAACATCTCCCGAAAGCTTGAAGGCATTGAAGGTTCCCCCTTTCACCGTAATATCTTCCAAGGCCTCTACCTTCCGGTTGGTGACATTCACCGACATCTTCAGGCTCATGAATCCCATTTTCATGGCCATGGTGACATTGGCATCCGGAAGGGGACTACCCGGGATAGGAATCAGCGGAATCTCCATATTGTTCCCGGTGATCTCAACGGTTGCCGGAATCTCTCCATTCTGCTGGAAAGCTGCCTTGTTGAGAAAGTTGCTCATGTCGAAATACATTTTATCGCCTTCCTGTTTGACCGTCACTTCATCGATAAAGACCTGGTTGTCTTTGTCGTCGAGGCTTTCAATCTGGTACGTAATCTGAAAATGATCGCCGCTGCCCGACACATCTTTCACGATGTACCTGGTTTTGCCGGTCAGTTTTCCTTTTTTATCCAGCGAATGGTAGGTCAGTTTGGTGCCTGGCTTTGCCGGGAAAAATGCTTTCTGAGCAGAGACGCTGAGTCCGAACACAACAGTAAGGGTCAAAATAAAAAGTTTTTTCATAGCTCTGAATTATTATAAGTGAGTCATTTAACCTTAAAATCAGTTCCTTCCGACGGGTGTCAAAAAGGTTGAACCCAGCTTGATGTTTTCCTCCCTGACGACAGGATGGAACCTTTGTATATGCAAGATAAATAAAAAACTCATGTTTTCGTAATGTGCGGATAAAATATCCGGATCCTTTTCCAGCAAACCATGTGCCAATGTAGGTTCTGATGCCGGAAGTTCTTGCTTTCGAACCAAGTAATTTAGAAACTCCTGATGGCTGAAACATGAAGGGACCCGGAGTGGGTCTTCGGGGGTTCGGGCGTGGTTTCAGTCCACAGGAAGTCCGTCAGAGGCACGTCATCGGACCGTCACACTATAACGGTTCAATAGTTTTCGCATTCGAGTTCAAAGAAGGCCTGATCGTGGTCGCAGGCCGGGCATTTTTTTGGGGGTCGGGCTGCTTCGTGTAAAAAGCCGCAGACCCTGCATTTCCACACCACTCTTCCGCTCCGTTCGAACACTTTTCCTTCCTCGAGGTTCTGGAGGAGTCTTTTGAACCGGTTTTCATGGGCTTGTTCCACTTTGGCGATGGTTTTAAAGGCAACGGCAATTTGTTTGAATCCCTCTTCCTCGGCAATCCTGGCAAATTCAGGATACAAGAGTGTCCACTCTTCGTTTTCTCCTTCTGCTGAGGCCTTTAAGTTTTCGAGAGTAGTGCCTATTTTTCCGGCAGGGTATGTAGCTGTGATGGTCACCATTCTGCCTTCCAGAAACCGGAAAAATTTCTTGGCATGGGCTTTTTCGTTCAGGGCTGTCTCCTCGAAAAGGGCGGCCATCTGCTCCAATCCCTCTTTGCGGGCTTCCTTGGCAAAAAACTCATACCTGTTGCGGGCCTGCGATTCCCCGGCAAACGCTTTTAATAGATTCTGCTCTGTTTTTGTTCCTGCCAGTGTTTCCATAGTTGCAAATTTGGTTTCCCAAAAAAAAGAAATAAAAATCATAATTGCCAACAAAATGGAATCATTTTAGTCCGGATTTTTTTTGATATCTGAGATCAAAAGCATGGCAGCGGAAGAGATGGAACTGGCAAAGGCCGGGGCTTCCCGGAAAATTCCGTTTTTGCTGTCACAGAAAAACCCGTTTTACCCTTAACCGGAAGGTCGTATCGTACTGTACTGCCGGGGGCAACGACTTTGAGAATGGAGCGGTGAGGATCAGGTATGAAGAAAATTTCCGACATTTGCCGCATAATTCATAAAAAACAGGGCATGACGGTTGAATCGGTACAACAGGAGATCATCAATGAATTTTCAGCCTTCGAAGACTGGATGGATAAATACAGTTACCTGATTGAGCTGGGGAATGATCTGGCTCCGCTCGATCCGGCAGACAAAAAGGAGGAGTTTCTGATCCGGGGATGCCAGTCGAAGGTTTGGCTTGTTGCGGAGATGCGCGATGGTAAACTCTGGTTCAGGGGGGAAAGTGATGCAGTCATTGTCAAAGGACTGGTGGCGCTCCTGTTGCGGATTTCGTCGGGCCGGACTCCGGAAGAGCTGACCGCGGCCGATTTCCATTTTATCGGTGACATCGGACTGCAACAGCATCTGTCGCCCACCCGTTCCAATGGTTTGCTGGCCATGGTTAAACAAATCAGGCTTTACGCTGTTGCCTATCAAACATTACGTAACCAGGAAAATGGATAAACGAATAGACCAGATTATTGAAAATCTGAAAGAGGTGTACGATCCCGAAATCCCGGTGAATATCTATGACCTCGGGCTCGTATACAATGTGGATGTTGATGAGAACGATAGGGCTCACCTCGTGATGACCCTGACGGCTCCCGGCTGCCCGGTAGCAGATCTTCTGCTGGACCAGGCCCGTCTTGCTGCGGAGTCGGTCGAAGGGGTAAAAGAAGCTTCCGTAGAGCTGGTTTTCGATCCCCCCTGGGAAAAGTCGATGATGAGCGAAGAGGCGCGTGTGGAACTGGGATTTTTCTGATCCTCAGTCAAGAGAACGGCAAATCTCCTCATTGATTTTGCGTAGCCTGGTCTCATCGAGTTTGATGACCCTCCGGTCGTAGGTTATCAGTCCGTTGACCTCCACTTCCACATCAGTGGTCTGGGTATAGACAGCAGCCGAGTAACAGCCCGGAATCAGTCTTTTCAGTTTCTCAGCCAGGGCTTCATAGGCGTCGGTAGCCTCTTGAGCCGTTTTGTACTGGACATAACCCCAGTTTCGTTCCTTTTCCCACAGGTGCCCTTCCACCACCAGACCGATGCCGCCATATTCCCCCAGCACGCAGGCTCGTTTGGGGTCGTAGAGCCCCATCTCGGGGTCAGGGTAGTTGTGCATGTCGAGCATATCGCCCGTGTCGTAATGGTTACCGCCGCTGGCAGGGTTCACCAGCCGGGAGGGATCGTAGTTCCTGGTCCATTCGGCAATTTCCCTGGTTTTAAACTGTCCCCACGCTTCGTTAAAGGGTACCCTGACGACTACAGACGGGTTTGAATAGGTGAGGTCGATGATTTCTTTCCATTCTCTGCGGAAATTCTCCTCAGAGACGGCAGTACGGTGGAATTCCTGTCCGTTGAAGTAGTTGCGGGTCTGCCACTGGGGGGAGCGGTCGCCGCTGGGCATATCCTGCCATACCAGAATTCCCAGCCGGTCGGCATGGTAGTACCATCGGGCGGGTTCGACCTTTACGTGTTTACGGATCATGTTGAATCCGAAGTCTTTGGTTTTCTGAATATCGAAAGCCAGAGCTTCGTCGGTGGGGGCAGTATAAAGACCGTCAGGCCACCACCCCTGGTCAAGGGGACCGAACTGGAAATAATCCCGGTTGTTCAACTGGAGGCGGACAATTCCGTTTTCATCCCTTTTTGCAGAAATTTTCCGCATGCCGAAGTAGCTGTTCACTTTATCGACCTGTGCCCCGTTGCGGGCGACGGTTACCTCGAGTCGGTACAGGAAAGGAGAGCCGGGGCTCCATCGTTTTGCATCCGGAACCTTCAGCAGTATGGCCTGTCCGGGTGCGGCTTTGCCCCTGCTTACGATGGTGCTTTCATCCAACACGCTGGCCTCCAGGATATCCCCGGGTTGCAATCCGTGGATTTCAGCCTCCACACTTACTGTGCCTCCGTCGACATCGGGGATACTTCTGAGGCTGACAATCCGGGAGGCAGGCACCGGTTCGAGCCATACCGTTTGCCAGATGCCCGTTACTGCGGTATACCAGATGCTCCCGGGTTTCTCCACCTGCTTGCCACGGGGTTGGTATCCCCGGTCGGTGGGATCCCAGACCCTCACCAGTACCTCCTGAGGACCTTTTTTGTTCAGCAAGGGCGTAATGTCCAGCGTGAACGGAGTGTAACCACCCGTATGGCCACCTGCCTTGATGCCGTTGATCCATACATCAGCCTGCCAGTCTGCCGCCCCGAAATGAAGCAGGATGTTTTTCTCCTTCCAGGTAACAGGCAGGGTGAACAAACGGCGGTACCACAAGGCCTGGTCCTCACCGACCCCCTTGCCAACACCGGAAAGACTGGATTCGACAGGAAAAGGCACCAGGATTTGCCCCTGATAGGATGCGGGAAAGTAACTCCTCACCGGGGTCAGGGCATAATCCCACAACCCGTTCAGGTTCTGCCATTCCTTCCGGACCATCTGCGGCCTCGGGTATTCAGGCAGCGGCATCTCCTGATCCACTTTCTCCGCCCAGGGAGTCCTGATCCTGTCTCCGGCAGGCTGCCATGGCTCGTTCCCGGGTGCCGGCAATCCCAACAGTAGCCACAACGCAACGATCGGTGTTTTCATAGCCATCTATTTTTTTTCAACCCTTCCGTTCTAACCCGCAAACCCGGAAATCCCTTGCTGCTTCCCATCATTATTCCTTTGGTTTTGGCATTATCCGGAACCAGCAGGAATCCGATACTTCCCTGAAGAGATCTTCGGTAATAAATCATCGGTGGATCCTGCTGTTCGCTTATTGCTGCAAATATAACAGCAATTCCGGTTCGATATGGAAGGAACGGCGGTTTCCTGTGCCGGAACAGAGAGTCCCGGCTTGTTTGGGAGCCTTTGATAATTAGTTGCAAAAGAGCAGATTATTTAGTATATTAAGTGAGCTTAAGGAACATTCAGATCATGAACCCTATGGCTTGGGTTGCCGGGCTAGTGATGATTTTTTATTGCTGGATCGGCACAGCACAGAATTCGGGACAGAACAAAGGATTTTCCGTTACCGGCAACAGTCGGATCTATACCCAGGTTTCCAGCCGTGAAGGCAATTGCCAGGAGCTTCCCCGTAATCTGGCACGGTGGGAATTGAATAATACGTTCAATTTTTCGGGAATTCCCGTCATGACCGATTTTTTTCTCACCAATGAAAGCAGCGAAATGCGACAGAACATTTCCGTTTTCCGGGTGGGACTGGATACCCGCTCCATTGCCCGCAACAAGCTGTATGAAAAATTCCGGTTTCTTTCCTGGTTTCCCACCCTCGAAGCGGGAAACTGCCGTCCTGCTTATTCTCCTCTGACTCTGAACGGAGTAAACCTCAGAGGCGTAAATGTGGAATTTAACCCCGGCGTTTTTTATGCAGCTTTTGCTACCGGCCGTCTGAAGCGGGCCGTAGGTGGGTCGCTCCCCCGGTACCAGGCTTACGACCGGGATGTTACTTTTGCACGCCTGGGGGTGGGAAAACGGCGCCAGTCCTGGTTTGCGTTCTCCCTTCTCCATGCGAAGGATGACACTGCTTCGCTGCAACCCGATCCTCACACCTATTATAACGGTCCCGACACCCTTGAATACAACGCCGAAATCTTTGTCCACGGGCGCGATTCGGGTTATCTGTATGTGTTGCCCAAAGAGAATTGGGTGGCAGGTGCTGAGCTCAACCTCTCCTTCCTGAAAAAAAAACTGGTACTGAACGGTGAAATGGCAGGTTCTCTGGCCACCGCCAACCGGAATGCCTATGGCTACACCTTTGAGGAGATCCCTGAACAGTACCGGGATATCCTGTACACCAATTCCAGTTCGCATATCGGGTATGCCTGGGCCTTAGGCAGCGCCCTGAAGCTGAAAAACACCGAACTGACCGGATCGGTCCGGTATGTGGATCCCGGCTTCGTCTCCCTGGGCACCTCCTATCTCCGTTCTGATATCAGCCAGTATGAGGGCAGCTTCGTTCAGTATGCGGGACGGAAAAAAATCAGGCTGCAATTGTTTTACAAATCCAGCAGGGATAACCTCCTGGACTGGAGATCGCAGACCACCCTCTTCAGCAACTGGGGTGTCAATGCGAGTCTGAGTATACCCAAAGCACCCTTTCTCACGGTTCAGTATTCTCCCTTCCATTCATCGTACGACAGTTCAGCGGGTGAGGTGTTCTGCGATGCCGAAAACCTGTCGGTGACCTCTGGGGTCCAGTTTCGTTTCGGGCGTTCCTCGGCATTCACCAACGCCTTGTTCAGCCTTCAAAAGGGCAAAAACAGCCTCGAAACCGGGGATACCGCGATGGAGAATCTGAATTGGATGGTTTCAGAAACCCTGAACCTGGGAAAGGCCGTTTCCCTTTATGGCAGCGTCGGCTACAACAATCTGGAAACAAGCACAATCCTGCGGAAAACAACTACGTATAACGGGAAAATCAGTTTCAACGGAAGCCGGTGGATACGGAGTTACCTGGGGATTTCGCAAACTCGCTGGAAGGCTGAAATGGAAAGAACCCGGCTTTATGTCCATGTTCTCTGCGATATGGGCAAGCTCGGCTCGCTGACCCTGCAGGCTGACCGGAACAACTATACCAACCACAGGGATGAGGGTAAGAACTATGAGGAGTACATTGTACGGCTCGGAGTGACCCATCGCTGGTAATCATTTCAGGTACTATGAAAACAAGGTTTAGGATATGGGCAGCAGCAGCACTTTTTGCACTGGGCGTCCATCAATACGTTTACGGTCAGGAGGTTACCGTGCGCTTACAATTACCCCCGGAAGGCCGGTTTACGACCTCCGATATTTTCCAAATGGTTCACCTGATCAACTCCGGGTTGGGTGCGCAGGAGGTATTCCTACGTGCCACAGTTGTTAATGGCGGTGAAAACAAGTTGATTTTCGAGGGGGAGACAACGGTGTTTCAGGTCATGCCGGGTCTGGTAGTGGTAGGTCCCGACCAGGTTGAGAGCCTGCATGTGCTCCATTCAGATCCCGCATATGAGAGGTTGTTGTTTCAAACCGGCTCCGTTCCTGCCGGAACCTATATCATTTGTGTAGATGTGCTGGAGGCTGAAACCGGGGAGCTGCTCACAAGAGCATGTGTCTTGCATGAAGTGCTCCATCCTTCACCTCCGCAGCTGCTGATGCCGGCCAACGAAGCCCGTTTGTTTGAAGAGTTTCCGTCCTTCAGCTGGTTGCCCCCGATGCCGGTACCTGTGGAGCTTGACCTGAGGTACCGGTTAAAGGTCGTGGAAGTCCTCGATGGCCAGAATCCCTACGAAGCCATGGAGTCCAATCCGGCCTGGTATCTGGAGGAGGAGGTTTTCTCCCCTCTTATGGTGTACCCCATGGATGCCCGGGAGTTGGAATCGGGCACGGTGTATGCCTGGCAGGTGCAGGCGATGGGTGGAAATGGCGTGCCGGTTGGGGAAAACGAAGGAAAGAGCGCGATTTTTATCTTCCGCAGGGAGGCAGCTTATGAACACTATATCCGTGTTTTGTCGCCCGTTTCGCCCTGTGCAGGGGTGATCGGGGCAGACGGATTTGTGCAGGAGGCCGACCTGAATGTGGAATGGGAATATATGGGTGATTTTCAGGAGTTCCGGGTGATAGTCTACAACAATCCCTGTGGGCTGTATCCGGGGCCCACGCCCACGCCGGGGCCGGTACCCACCCCATCGCCCGCGCCCACGACCTCGCCGCCGCCTCCGGGGCCGGTACCCGCCCCGGTACCGGTGCCGGTGCCTGTTCCGCCTCCGCCGGTTCCTACACCCTCACCGGTACCTCAGCCCACGCCCACACCGGTTCCCAGGCCGGTACCTGTCCCGGTACCTCTTCCGGTGCCCTCGCCGGATGGTCCTGCAGACCAGCCGAAGCCGGAAGAACCCAAGCCTGATACGCCCAAACCCGGACCGGTGATTACGCCGTCGCCGCCCCCGTCGCCCGACACGCCCATGCCTACCCCCGTTCCGAGGCCACCGGTTCAGCCCGGTGACGACTGGGACGAACCGGACGACGGCCTTCCCCCCCTTCCCCCCGGCTGGGAATGGGGCCCCGAGGGTGCCCGCTGGGCCGGCAATCCTCCTCCCGATCCCCTGCCTCCCGGCTGGGAAATGGGCCCCTGGGGCCCTGTATGGGTGGGAGAAGGATCACCACCTGCCC
Organism: uncultured Prolixibacteraceae bacterium; assembly: GCA_964650525.1. GTDB lineage: Bacteria > Bacteroidota > Bacteroidia > Bacteroidales > Prolixibacteraceae > UBA1413. The sequence goes on along the minus strand of CAZYUA010000014.1, from coordinate 53,190 downwards.
GAAAAATCGTCGGCATATCAGAATCCATCAGGCCACTGCCGGGAAATATCGGCCGGAGCGAACCTGTCTTTGAAAGCGCAACCGTTAACCTGGCTTCCATGCGAAACCCCGGTCAGGCGCTGATTTACCAGGTCTACGGCGTCATTGAAAATCCCGATGGCCGGCTGACCGGGGTCCTCACCGACCCTGTCTGCCTTCGCTATATGCCACTTAACCAGGCTGGTGACCTGCCCGAACCGGAATCCTGCCATAAGGAGGGCTGTACCCTTTCCTATTCCTGGGTGCGCAAAACTCCTATCAGGGTCGTAAAACCCATCTCCTCCTTTCCCTCGGGCGATGACCTCAAATCGTTGATCCCCGGAGCCTGTATCGCTTTTTCGGTGGAGGCCACCGACGTGGATCTCCTGAAACAGGTGTGCATGGGCAAAAACGACTGTATGGAACAGGATACCTCCATCAAACGGATCGGTCCCATTGAACACGGGGTCCGCTATGTGTGGGAAAAAACCGGCGACGGGGAGCTGCTGTTCAGCAACGGAAACACCATCCTTTACCAGCTGCCCAGGGACATCGCAAAAAACAAACCCAAAAAAGCCACGATCAAATGTACCATTGCCAACGTGGGAGGAAAAGCAGCCGATGAACCCATCGATGGGAAAATCATCATAACGGCTCAGTTTGTGGATTCCTGTCAATGTGTGGATGTGTCGATTTCCATGGAGCAGCCACAAATGAAAAAATACGACGATGACTTTGAAGAAAAGCAGAGCCAGCTGTGCGTTCCGGTAGACCCTGTCTGGGAAAAAGGTCCGGACATCAGCGGCAGCCTTATCGTCCAGCAGACCATCTGTCCTGAGGCGATGACCCTGCTCCGGGCAAACCACAGCGACAACGACGACCTGACGCTGAAGTGCAAGGCTGAGGCGTGCGGCGAGGATGTGGAGATCCTCCATGAGGATGATCCGCTCCATATCGTATGGAACGACAGCGGGGCGGGAGGTTATTTCCCGCTGGGAAATTCTGGTCCGGTAGTGCTCTACATCGCTCCTCCTAAGGAGACAAACGCCACCCTCCGGGCAAAAATCCGCGACTCAGGAACTCTGTTTAACGATCCGGACAAGGATGAGAACTCAGGGGTGGAAGTGAAAAAGCTGCTTAACCTGAAAGAAATCAACGTCGAAGGCTCCGCAAAGTACAAAAACATCACAGCCGGTTATGCCCATCATTTCAAACCGGTTTGGGAACCGGGGAGTGCCAAAGTGAAAAAGATTGTATGGGAACTGGACCTTGGCGGGAAAACAGGCCGGGTAAAGCGTGTGTTCTGTGATCCCGATGGCATGACCCGCGAGGAGGCCACCCTGAAATTCACCACACGCGACAGCGAAAAGGACCTGGAAGTGTCGTGGAAGAAGCATTCCCATACCCACGGTACCAAGATTCTAAAGTGCGAAATATTCGGGGAAGCCGATCCTTGTATCGATTGTTGTGTCTGCCGCGATACGGTTTGGGAGAAGAGCGACTTCATGGGTCGCGACACGCTGGACTGGAATGAATTTCATCTCTTTTTTGAAAAGGGGGATAACAAAGACGACGGAAAGGTGGCCAACCTGACCACGGTCAACCCGGAGGATCAGTTCGGGGAAATCACATCCCTGCATGGTCGGAATGCAGGCAACTGGTTTGTGCACTGGAGCAAGAAAACCTATGGCACCTGCGTTTACGACCATCAGTCTTCCGATCCGAAGCTGTTGTACAAAAAAGGGGCAACCTGGCTGGGGTTGTACGAAACCAACGGAGAACAGATTTCCCTGTCTGACAAATCGGCAGACCAGACGGACCGTGATCCCTGGCAGGCCGGCAGAACCGAATGGATCAGGAGCAGTTCCATGACCTGGATCGACCCGGCGCAGATACCCGGTCAGCCGGGCTTTGACCTGCGGGGGCACAACCTGTGTAACAAGGTGTACCTGCATGAATACGGACACTACATTTCGATGACGAAATACTGGCGGGCCGGGGAAACCTGGGCTACAGCCTACGGAATCCGCTCCGAAAACGACAGTGAGGTGCGCAGGCTGACCATCTCTGCCAGCAATGCTCTTCGCGTTACACTGAAGAAAACCGGAAATTATGCTGTCAATCCCGCCCATGGCAACGACTGCCTGCAGAAATACAACATCAGGATCGTCATTTATACCAGCTCAGGTTCCAGACGCGACTCCTCAGTCATCACGGTCGGCAACGGCTGGTTTAGAAACAGTGTGGAGATACAGTGGTCGGGCCCGGAAGGAACACAGACCGGGCTGCTGACGGGGAACAATTTTGAAATTGTGACCGTCACCAAACGGTACCGGTGCCGGGGACTTGAGTTGACCGAATACGACCGTGCCAACGATCCAGATAAGGATTATGTTCCCAACCAGGTGGAAGACCGGCTGGGGCTCGACTGGAACAATCGTCGCACCCACGCAGACCATGCCCGGGGAAACCTGATCTCTCATATCGGAGCGCCGCAGGTTCCGGACCAGGAGTTCTGGGCCGACAGGTATGCCTTCGATCACTGGGACCAGGTAGAGCCGGGTAAACCCGCACTCGACTGGGCTAATCCCGGTTCACAAACCGATCCGGAGTTCAAAAAATAAACTGAAAGGAAATGCAAAATATATTGTGGATAAAAAGGATCTGCAGAGCGATCCTTACCGTAGCCCTTGTTCATGGCAGTTTCCCCCAGGCAATGTCGCAAAATGAATACGATCCTCTCTACTGGACCGTGGATTCGACCCTGCAGACCCGGTTGGATACACTCCCCAAAGCAACCGTTCTTGCTGAAATCCAAACTGCTTTGAACCGGATCCTCGCCCAAAGCTCCGGAGAGGCTGCTTACCTGCCCATCGACACCATCAACAGCTGGAACCAGGTGATCCGGCAGGCCGTTATTCTGGGCGGTCCTGATTTCGGAAAATCCCTGGAGGCTATTGCCGCTGCTGCCGTTCATGGCGACAGGGGACATTGGCAGCACTATTGGGTCTACATGAGCCTCTGGGGAGCCGTCCGGCTCTCCACCGCCGGTTTCACAAACCCCGAAATTGCAGCTTATTACTTGTCGAAACTGGACAGTGTACCCCCCGACCAGCTGATTTTTTATGAGGACCGGCTCCTTGACATGGGTTCTGCCGCCCTGCCCGCCGTCATCGCTTATGCCCGCACCACGATAGTTCCCCGTATGCAACAATCCGCCCGGGAGATCCTTTCGGAGGAGGACCTGATACCCTACAACGCCTACTACCACTTTCTGGATCTGGTTGCCGCCATCATCCGGACCGGTGCGGACCGGGACCTTTTCAGGGAATTGCTCCGGGACCCCGATGAGGGCATGCGCCGTTTTGCCCGGGACATTCTGAATATCATCCCGTAGCGGCACTTACCTGCCCGGGCCGCGAAAAAGCTGCACCCACGGGCAACCCTGTTGGGAAAGGCCGGACCATCCACTCCGCCCCTTTCGTCTGCAGTTTTTTATTCCGGAAGGTGGGTCCTAACCTGCTTTCCGCCATATTTGCATGGTATAAGCATCTTTACCGGCAGATAAGGTTCATGAAAAAGTACGAAGAGCTATCGGAAAAGTGGATCAGGGCTTCTGTCATCGGCACCTCCTGGGCAGCCTTTGAAATTGTGCTGGGAAGTTTCCTTCATAACCTGAAGGTTCCCTTTTCCGGCAGCCTGTTGACGGCAGTGGGTCTGATCATCCTGATTTCAGCAGGGTACTCCTGGTCGGAAAAGGGGCTTTACTGGCGTGCCGGGTTGATTTGTGCCTTTATGAAAACCCTCTCTCCCAGTGCTTATATCTTCGGGCCTATGATTGCCATTTTCAGCGAAGCTTTGTTACTGGAGTTTTCAGTGAGAATGCTGGGCCGGAACTTTGCAGGCTACCTCCTTGGTGCTGTCCTTGCCATGTCGTGGAATCTGGTAATCCTGGTCTTCAACCTGATTGTTATCTATGGGTCCGACCTGGTCGGCCTCTACACCGGGGGTCTGGAATACGTCAGGGAGATCCTGGGCATCCATGCCGATATCGTTTGGGTTCCCCTTTTGCTGTTACTGGCGTTGCATGGATTGTCCGGTCTGGCGGTTGCCGTGGGAGGCATGGCCATCGGAAGAAATATGACCCGTCAGAAAGGGTACGAACCTGTCGCAGCAGATCTCTCCTCCTCACGGGCAGCTTCAGGCGGACCCATAACCGCCTTTGACTATTCCCTGGCCTGGCTTTTCCTCGATATAGTGTTGATGTTCGGGGGACTCCTGCTGTTACATTATACCGGTCCGGGTTTCTGGGCCGCCGGGGTCTTCCTTATCATCGTGATCTGGGCATTCCGGTACCGGCAGGCCGTTCAGAAACTCTCGAAGCCCCGTTTCTGGATCATGCTGGTTGTTATTACGATGCTGGCAGCCCTGGTTTTTTCACAAGCCCGGACGGAGAGACTTACCCTCTGGCAGGGAATCCTCACCGGCCTGCAGATGAACTTCCGTGCAGCCCTCCTCATTGTGGCCTTCACGGCCATCGGGAAAGAACTGTACAATCCGGTTATCCGGAAATCCTTGAGTACGACCAGGTACAGACAATTACCCCTGGCCCTGGAACTGTCGTTTGAGAGCCTGCCGTACCTGGTGGCACATGTTCCGCCATTTCGCACGCTCCTCCGAAATCCGGGACTCCTTTTTTACCAGCTTCTGTTGAAGACCGAAAGCCGGCTGGCTGAGGTCAGGGGGAAGCTCCGGTTTACGCCTTTCGTCATCCTTCTCACCGGGAGGGTGGAATCGGGAAAGACCAGCTGTCTGAAAAAGCTGGTGACCCGGCTCAGAGAATCAGGTACCGGGGTGGGGGGTATCCTGGCTGAAAGGGTGTTGCAGGAAGACCTGACGACCGGTTACGATGTGGTGGACATTCACACCGGTAAGCGGGCTCCTTTTTTGCGGCAGGTCGATGCTCAGGCTGGACCCATCGGCCGGTTCAGCATTCTCCCGGAAGGACTGGATTTGGGAAAGTCCGCGCTGTCACCTGAGAAAAATACTGAAAATGAAGTGGTTGTCATAGATGAAGTTGGTCGATTGGAACTCCGCGGTGAGGGGTGGTCTGAAAGCCTCAGCGTTCTCCTGGCTGCCGGTGATCACCACGTGATCCTGGCTGTCAATGATCAACTGGTTGACAAGATCGCTGAACGATGGAATCTCCGTCCGGCCTTCGTGGCCGATCTGGCCAACGGGGGCTGCCAACCCATCCTCGATCAGATCCTGGAATTATTAAGACATCAGGGTTCCCGGTAGAAACCCTGATCATGGAATTGTTATCTCCACGTGACAAATCCTTGAAGTCCGGTTAGCAGCAATTGATTATCCTACCGTCAACTGGTTGTCGCCTTCCTTTTCCCCGGTGATCACGCGGGTATTTCCTCCTCCTTCCAGAGACAGAGAAACGGGAGGGTTGGTTTCCCAGGCCCCGCAGGTGAAATCAGGTACATCCACCGAAGCGGCCCTGTTGGCCACAGACCAGAGGCTCAGCGGGGTAATCACGCTCCACAGGGCGGCGTCGTAGACATCCTGGTCCAGGGGCAGTCCGTTTCTCAGACAATCAATCAGACGCCAGTCCATGATAAAGTCCATGCCTCCATGGCCTCCGATTTCCCTTGCAATCTGCCCCACATGACGCACAATTTCCGGGGTGAATTTTTCTTCAATTGCTTTCATCTCTTCCGCAGTCATCCATTCATGGCTTGTGGAGATCCGTGCCGGGGAGGGCCACTTGCAGGCGATACCTTTGGTGCCGCTGATGAGGTGTATCCGGGAATAGGGCCGGGTGCTGGTCACATCGTGCTGGATCATGACGGAGCGCCCTTTTACCGTCCGGACCAGGGTGGTACTCATGTTACCGCGGTAGGTCTTGCCTGCAAATTCAGTGAAAAACCCGTCTGAGGCAGCCAGCCGGTCGGCTTCGGCAGCCATCTGGAAATCGCCCGATTGCAGGCTGGTGAGGTAATCCATCCGGTCGCCCCGGTTAATGTTCATGATCTGGCACACGGGACCCAACCCATGGGTGGGATAGAGATTACCGTTTTTGAAATTCTCCTTCAGCCGCCACATCTCGGCATAGTAATCCTTGTCGAAATTCAGTTCCATCAGGTTGTGAATGTAGGCACCCTCCCCGTGGATAATCTCGCCGAAGAATCCCTGCCGTGCCATATTAAGAGTCAGGAGTTCAAAGAAGTCGTAACAGCAGTTTTCAAGCTGCATGCAGTGTTTGCGGGTTCTCTCGGAGGTCTCCACCAACTGCCAGCACTCCCCGGTGGTAGTGGCAGCAGGAACTTCACAGGCTACGTGTTTCCCCTGTTCCATGGCATAAACCGCCATGGGGGTGTGCCAGTTCCAGGGGGTACAGATATAGACCAGGTCTATATCGGGGCGGTTGCAGAGTTCTTTCCATGACTCTTTAGTCCCCGAATAGGCGGCAGCGGCAGGCAGTCCCTTGTCAGTGAGAATCTTCTGACATTTGTCCACCCGGTCCCCATACTGGTCGCACAGGGCCGTAATTTCCACATTCTCAATGAACGACATCCTTTCGACAGCTCCCGGCCCCCTGTGCCCCAGTCCGATGATTCCCAGCCGGACTTTGTCAACCTTCGGGGCAGCATACCCGCACATATTGAAGCGCTGATTGTGTTTGCCGGTTTCCGGCGCTGCCTGTTGCCCCTTTTTCCCCGGGTTGCAGGCGATCATCCCGGTGCTCAGCACTCCCGCACCGATGACCGCATTTCGGATAAAATCCCTTCTGTTTGTTGCCATAGTATTCTGTTTTATCAATGAGTTTTTCTTCAGAGACCAGGTTAAGCCGGTAACGCGGGCCGCTGCCGGCATACCAAATACCCGTTAACCCCGGAAAACCCAAGGCCGGATGTCAAAGTGTCAAAGCTGCTACGATAAACAATTTCCCGGTTTCCGGATTCATGATGAGCGATCCGGTCAACGGGATTGTGATTGAATCGTTCACCTTGATTTCTTTGATGGCTGAAATCCCGAGGTTGCAGACGTTAAAAAGATGGTCGGTGGTGTGCCAACCGTTTCCCGCACCGGCAAAGAAGGATACGGGGCCTGTGGTGTATCCCAGTTCAAAATAGAGGTCACCGCCTGCCGATCCGGCTCCTTCATTCACAATGCAGTTGGCTGAAACCTTGAAATGGCCCCGTTCGTAGCCGCCGTTTAGCTCCAGCGCATGGTTTTCATGAGTGAAAAACGATGAAGGAGTGAAATAATAGTCATTGAAGCCCAGGCTTAAGCCGAAGGGGAAACTGAAGCCGGCATACAGGTCGGTTTCATCGAGGAAGGGATCGCCAAAATAATAGGAACCCCATGAGCCGATCGTCAGCCCACCCGCCGAAAATTCCAGCGTGGGTTGTAAAGCCGGGCCATTGCCGATTTTCGTCCCCCTCCAGACAAAGCTGCTCACCAGGTCTATGTTCACAGCAACCGGCTTCTCAGGTTCCTGAGCACTGCCGGCCAGTGCAGGCAGAAAAGATAACAACAGCGCAGTGATGAATGCTCTTGTCATTCTGGTTTGGTAAATCTTTTCAAATGTAATTGAAATCCCGGGAAAATCCTTAACTGTGAACAGTATGAAATGAAGAAATAATTTTCTGTGCGCGGTGGGGAAAAAATTTCCTGACTTCGTGCTTTTCGGGTGGGTCCTGAGGAAACCGGCTTATGACTTTTTGAAAGATTATGCTATATTTGACAACAAATCTGAACTTTATGAAAACGCTGTTATTCCCATTAATCCCGGCATTCTTGCTGGTTTCCTGTACGCCCGGTTCCGACCGGGATTCCGGAGAGCTCTTTTCGGCAGAAGGGAAGGCCATTTCGGTATTTACTACTGCCGACAGCAGCAATCTGAGGCTCTCCCCGACGGGCACCCTTCGGTTTGAAGCGTCCCGTCAGCCTCTGGAGACGGAGATTTTCGTATATGTGAATCCTTCCTGTAACTTTCAGTCTTTTCTGGGCATCGGGGGCGCCATCACCGATGCCAGTGCCGAGGTGTTTGCCACCCTTCCGGAGGCAAAGCAGCAAGAGTTGTTGGAGGCATATTTCGATACCGGGAAGGGCATCGGGTACTCATTGGCGAGGACCACCATCCACAGCTCCGATTTCAGCAGCGCCAGTTATACCTATGTGAAGGAGGGGGATGCCGCGCTGGAAACATTTGACATATCGCACGACCGGGAGTTCAGGATCCCCTTGTTACGCAAAGCTCTGGAATCTGCCGGAGGCAAGCTGGTAGTCTATGCCAGCCCCTGGAGCCCTCCTGCCTTCATGAAAGACAACAACAACATGCTCCGGGGTGGTAAACTGCTGCCCGAATTCAATAAGTCGTGGGCCGACTATTTCATCAGGTTTATTCAGGCATACGAAAAGGAGGGTATCCCCATTTGGGGGGTGACAGTGCAAAACGAGCCCATGGCTACCCAGCGATGGGAATCGTGTATCTATACGGCCGAGGAGGAGCGCGATTTTCTGAAGAACCATCTGGGGCCTGCCTTTCGCACGGCGGGCATGGGAGATAAGAAGATTATCGTATGGGACCACAACCGGGATCTGATAACCCACCGGGCCGGGGTGATCTTTGAAGATCCGGAAGCTGCACGGTATGCCTGGGGTATGGGGTTCCACTGGTACGAACCCTGGTCGGGAGGCCAACCCATGTACGACAACGTGGCCGAAGTCCACCGTTCCTATCCCGATGTAAACCTGCTATTCACCGAGGGATGCGCCGACAGTTACGACCCCGGCAGGTTGTTTTACTGGCCTAATGCCGAAAAATACGGCAGCTCCATGATCCATGATTTCAACAACGGTGCCTGCGGATGGACCGACTGGAATATTTTGCTGGATATGCAGGGAGGCCCTAATCATGTAGGGAATTTCTGTTTTGCACCCGTCCATGCCGATACCCGTTCCGGGGAGCTGGTGTTTACCCCTTCCTTTTACTATATCGGCCACTTCTCAAAATTTATACGGCCCGGGGCTGTCAGGGTCTCTGCCACCCCCAGCAGAAGCGGGCTTATTACCACTTCCTTTCTGAATGCAGACGGGAAAATGGCTACGATTGTCATGAACCAGGGCGACAGAGAGGTTGTTTACAACCTGATCGTGGGATCTTTTATGAGTCCGGTTACCATTCCAGCCCGCGCCATACAGACCTTGGTGTACTAATGTGCCGGGTTATGAACCCATTCTCAGCCTGAGTCCGATCTCATCTTCGGGACACCAGTATTTGCAATCGAGGAAAAGAAATACCGACGAGTAAGGGATTGTTTCTTCGGTTTTCAGCACCACCACTCTGAATAGCCGGGCAGCCTCATCGATCCGGGTGAAAACCGAGTCGTGGAAAATCGATTCCGGCAGGTAATTTTGGAATACCAGGGCTGAAGAATCCCTGAAAGCCTCCACTCCCGGAACCATTTCGGGGGTCAGGAAAGCCAACTCTGCATCGCGGTAGATGACCGGTTTAACATGGGTGGAAGACTCCAGTTGTTCCAGCACGTATTGCAAAACAGGTATCAGATTTTCACCGGTGTTGACCGTCCAAATCCCCTGGTTTGTTTGCTGGGGAAAGGCCTTGTCTACCACCAGGATCCAGTTCCGGTGGCCCAGCAGAGGCAATATCTCCCCGAACGAATGCTTCCAATCGGGAGGATTTCTTTGTGGGGCCTCTTTTTGGTGCGGACTGCATCCTGTCAGTACCGCTACACAAAAAAGCAGTAATAAAGAATTTTTCATACTTCCTGTATTGAGGTTGGTATAGGTTTTCCGTACTATTCTGGAATCATCTCCCCCTGATCAATGGGAATTCAGCAATCCGGAGGGTAGTGCAACCATAGGGTATCAGGGTGATAGCTTCTTCTTCGGGATGATCTCCCAGTTCGATTTTGTACATCAGGCTCCAGGGTAGAGGGCCAGCCATGCCGTTGTACTCCTTCCAGGAAGGGATCCGGATACCCCGGGTAGTCAGTTCCACCGGGCAATTTTCCGGGTTCCAGGGGTACCCTGTCAGCGGTTTGGTGGTCACTTCAAACGACTCCGCGGGTTTTTCTGTAACGGATGCCGGTAAGCCAAAGTTCCACGAGGTGGTGGGGTACACTTCAAAGTATTCGTCACCATAGGTTTCAGGATCCCGGGTGTTGTTGACCTTTTCCCATTTTTCACCGATCCTGAGGGCGTAAACCAGAGGTCCCCGTTCCACGCTCTGTGCATTTTCGTGCCAGGTGGTCAGGGTGATCTCCATGGGGAGCATCAGTTCGGCGGTGTCTCCTTCTTTCCACTCCCTGTCGAGGATGGCAATGGTGCCCGGTTCAGGGGTTGCGACGACCTGCCCGTTGATCCGGATCGAGGGGGATGGGCACCAATGGGGGATTCGCAGGTGAAAAGGAAAGGCCACTGGTTTTCCTCCGGGAAGGTGGAAGGCAAAAGTGATTTTTTCTTCAAAAGGGTAATCCGTATTTTCTGAAATCTCTATTTCCGAAGATTCCGCCACTTTCATGCGCACACGGCACGGCGCATACAGAAGGGCGGCAACCCCTCCGTCCGGGGTAGCATAAAAGAGATTCCGGGTAAATTTGGGCCACCCCTGGTGCATATTCGAGGTACAGCAGGGATATCCGGTCAGGAGACCAAAGCAAAGGTCGGTGCCGTCGTGGTTCACATCAAAATTTCTCATCCGGCGGGTAATCTGAACCTGATTGGGTTGCTGGAAATACTGGCGTGTCATGAAATCGTCGCTGATCTGTGCCGGCAGGGCATTGAAGGTCACCTTTTCGAGGTGGTCGGCAACCCGGACATCCCCCGTGATGGGGAGGATGCTTTCCAGCGAGAACATCATCTCGACGGCTGAACAGAGCTCCGAACCCTGGGTCGGGTTGGTGCCGTGCAGTGCTTCATCCCCGCCAAAGAGTCCCTGTGGTTGGCCATGGAACAGGCGAAGGTCGCTGAAGGCCTGGCGGACGGCTTCCGCATACCGGTTTTCCGGATGATGCTGGTAATAGATCAGGGGCTCCTTGATGCCCTGGGCAAGGTTCACGCAGTGCAGGGAGCCGGGATGTGAAAGCGTCTCTCTCCCCAGGAAGGCTTCCGTGAAATGAAAAGCTTGCCGGTGAATCAGATCTGCCAATTCCAGTAAAAATTTCTCACCTGTCAGGTTATAGAGCCAGTATACAACCATCAGGTTGTCGCCGGCACGGTATTCAGCCCAGAACGTATAAAAACCCAGGGGGTAACGGGGAAGTTGCCGGAGCTGGTACCGGAAGTATCGGGTAAAAAGGGTGAGGATCCGGGGATCTTCTGTGGCAGAATAGTACTCCTTCAGTACTTTCAGCATTACCATTTTAGGCCACCAGTCGCGGCTGTTGGTGCGTTGGAGTCCTTTTTCCGGGGGATAGTCGGTTGCAGGTCCGAAATAACCGTCAGGCTGCTGGCTGGTGATAGCCCATTCCACCCAGGGTTTTGTTTTGGCAATCAGGGCTGAATCCTCGAGGAGATAGGCCAGCGGCAGCAATCCGTCGAGCCAGTAAGGTCCCCTTTCCCACTGGTCGCCGTCGCCCCCCAGCCAGCCATTCCGTTCACCCATCACCGCAGGGTACAACTTGTCGAGCTGCCCGGTAGCACCGTTTCTCTGCCGCTCCAGCATCTCCCGCAGCCACCCTTCAGGCTTAACAGCACCCAAAGGCAGTTCGAGATAGCGATTTGGCCGGAGCGGTGTCCTGTTAAAGAGGTACAAAGCTTCAACGGAGTCTTTTTCCTGGCTGCATCCGCAAAATAATGCCAGTATCATCATAATAAAAAGTTTCTTCATTGCCTCAGTTTTCAGGATGGGCCCAGGCGTTGACCGTTGGTTTTTGTGTCGCCTTACCAAACAGCACCATAGTGGAAGTTATTTAGGTTACTATAAGGGCACTTTCTAATTATAAATTAACCTCTTCGAGTTGAAAATCGTTTTCATGTGTTTAAAATATTACGTTATTCTGGTTAATCCTGTGAAACACATGTAATACCCATGTGGCTTAATCATGCCGGTTGTTGCATAGATAATACATGGGTATTTCATCTATTTACGATCCAGGGGTCCATACTGTTTCATCTGACCCTGGATCCAACTGATACGCCCATTGATATAAGGCCCCGGCTTTGAAGCATTGTACATGCGCGGATTAGGCAGCACGGCGGCAATGGCTGCGGCCTGGCGGGCTGTCAGACCGGATGCCGAAACATGGAAGTAATGCCTCGACGCAGCTTCTGCTCCGTAGACACCATTTCCCATCTCAATGCTGTTCAGGTACACGGTCAATATGCGTTTCTTGCTCCATAGCAGTTCGATCCAGGCGGTAAACCATGTTTCCAATCCTTTCCGGACCCAGCTTCTGCCCGGCCATAAAAAGAGATTCTTAGCCGTCTGCTGCGAGATGGTGCTCGCTCCCCTTGCCCTTCCGTTTTCCTTCCTGGATTCCCTGATGGCCTTATCGATCGCTTCCAGGTCAAAACCCCTGTGTTTCATAAAATTCTGATCCTCTGAACAGACAACTGCCAGCCTGAGATTGGGAGAAATCTGATCCAGGGGAACCCACCGGTGTTTCAGTACGATATTCTCTCCCCGTGAAACCTGTTCTGCTAAACGGATCAGCATCAGGGGCGTAACCTGTACAGGAACAAAACGGAACAAAACCACCAGGAGTAGGGTAAGACCCGTAAACCATATCACAAACCCTGCCGTAATTTTTAGAAATTTTTTAACCATACTCTGGAGCCGGGCCCCCTCTCTCCCTGTTGTTCAAAATCCAGGTGTAAAGATAATTCAACTTTTTCTACCTTGTCGTCCTGCAACCTGAACCGTCGAAAAGGATACCGGAGCAGCATACTATCCCCTTTCCCTGCTACCTCTTATTCAGGCGAAAATGGTATCTTCGCAGAGGGAACAAATTTTCCAAGGTTTTGAGCATTCTGGGTTATACCGGCGTTTTTGCAGAGCTGCGGTTTCAGTGGGAGTTTACCCGGAACATCGCTGCTGCCCCGGTTCGGGATCAAGAACTGCTGTGCAAACCGTCACGTCTGCATTGCCTGACAGGGCTGGCCTCTGTCCTTTTTTTGCTTCTGTCTGCCGGATCTGCTTTCTGCCAAATGGATACCGTTCTATACACCGGGGTTAACGGCCGGCTGACCAGCCCGGAAAAAGCGTTGGTAAAAAAAGAAATAGTGGTCCGTTCCCGCAGAAAGGTTGAGGTCAGAGTATTCGGGAAAGAGGGTAACACCTGGCGGAAATCCTTTACGGAGCTGATGTCAACGGGGGGCGACGGGATCTGGGAGATCCGCATCCGGGGTATTGAAAGCCGGGAACCGTATGAGAGAAAGTACGATGCTCCGGACAAAGGAATTATTCATTTCACCGAATTTTCTGGCAAGCAGATCCTGCGCGAAGGGTTCACCCTCCTGCAGATACCGCTGATACTGAACGGAGAGGTGAAGGAATTCTATTCTGACGGCACCCTGAGATCCCGGTCTCTTTACAGAAATAACGAACTGGTATCGAATGAGAACTGGTTGAAGAACGGGGAACGTACCATCGATAATCTATTCTATTTGGTGGATGAGGAGCCCATGCTGTCGGGTGGCAATTTCAAGCTGCACCAGCATGTCAGGCAGGCGTTCATCGATTCCGGCCTTGATTTATCGGCAGTCTCCGGTACCATGATGCTCGGTTTTATAGTGATGGAGACCGGAGAAATCGAGGGAATCCGAATATTGAAAGGGCTTAGTCCCCAGTTGAACGAAATCGCCCTCAACGCTTTACAATCGCTGGGCGGAAAATGGAAACCGGCACGGTTAAACGGCCGCGACGTGCGTTATTTCCAGTACTTCCCCATCAATTTTATTTCACGGGAGTCTACTTTTCAATATCTGGAAATCTCTGGTCCTGTGATTCACTACAACTACGAATAACAGGCACTCTTCCTGATCCTGTCCGGTGGAGGATCTCTGCAACCCGCTGACAGAAATCCGCCTCTTCCGGTTCCACGAAACAGGAATGCTTCAGAGGAACGGCGGTGTCAGCGGTCCTGGTTTCAAATTTGTGGAGAACACCGGCTTCAGTTGCCTGCGGGTTGGATTGTGGAAAACCGGCGGCTTACAGGGAGATTGAACCGGTCGAAGGGGAGGGGATCCGCCGGGGTGAACTCCGGCAAGCCGGTAAGCAGGAATTTTGACAAACCCGGGATCTTTGCCCGGATTTCTTCCGTTACACATTGGGCAAGCAGATAGGCTCCGTAGTTGCTGAAATGGGTATCGTCGGCCAGGGGCTCCGTCTGGCCGGGGAAAGTTCCAGCAGGAAAGTGAACAAATGCTTGTTTGGATTTTTCGGCGCCCAGGGCTTCAAAGAGCACTTTGCTCATCGCATTCAGGTCGATGCAGGGCACATTTTCTTCTTTGGCGGTCTGCCGCATGGCTTCGGGGTAATCTTCCAGGGTATTGATGATTTTCCCGTCCGCATCAAACCGCCGGCGGTGCATCGAGGTGACCAGCACCGTTTTCGCTCCTTTCTTTCCGGCTTCACCAATGAAGAATTTCAGCTCATCCTTATAGGTGGTGAAAGCATCCACATGGCTCCCTCCAGGCTTCTGGTCATTGTGGGCAAATTCGATAAAGAGGTAATCGCCAGGTTTGATCAGGCTCATGATCTTCTGCAATCGTTTTTCCCCCTTGAAGCTGCGCAGTGATTCACCCGACTCGGCATAGTTGGCCACCACCACTTCCGGTTTCAGGAAGCGGGGGAACATTTGTCCCCACGAAGCCCAGGGCTCCTCTTCCTGGTCGGTTACGGTCGAATTGCCGGCCAGGTAGATCACCGGCAAATCCCGCACTTCCCTGATCTCAATGGCAGAAACTGCTGGTTTGCTGCCGCTGAATTCCAGGCTGAGGTTATCGTCCCAGTTCACATAATTGAGTTCCCTGGGTTTCAGTTTGATCTGTTCTGTGGGATTGATCCGGGGAGTCCGGACATCGACGATGATCTTTTTCCGCACAATTTCGCCTTTGGCTGTTTTTACGTTTTCCAGCATCAGCCGGCGGGATTCAGCTTTCACGGTGGTTTCCGATGCGCCTGCGGGATCACCAAGGGTAATGGTGATTTCATACCTCCCTTCGGGAGCATTGACTATAAAAGCAAAGGGCTGGTCGCTGGTTAAAACGCCTGCGGTCTGGTTATTTTTTAATTTCCTGGTGAGCATAACAGGAGCTTTTTCAGCCACCAGGCCATAACCCTTATCCTGTGACCAGGAGGTGATGCCGGTGACATTTGTGAACCCTGGTTTCGCAGTTCCTTCTCCGAAACTGAATTTCCACGATTTAAGCGGAGCTGTATCTTCGGCATAGAGCATGAGGCCGCTGTCGTTGATCTCCAGCCGGTGGGAACTCACCAGGCGCACCATCTCGGCACCCGCTAATAAAACCGGACCATACCCATGGGCAGCAAAAACGTTGACAGGCCGGTAATAATAAAAGGCCGGGTCGAAACCCATACCGGTACCTACGCAGGTGCCTTCCACCTGTCCCTTATCGTTGATTTTCGATGCCACGGCATTCCAGGCCAGGCAGACCATCGGGCCGTACACCCTGGCATCGACCCACCCCCTGTTGATGGCACGGGCGATGGAATAGGTGTAAATGGCGGTGGCAGAGGTTTCCAGGTAGGAATCGTTCCGGTCGATAAGCTGGTGCCAGAATCCTTCCGACGACTGGGTGTTCGCCAGTCCGCGGATATGACGGCGCAGAAGATCCAGAACCTGATCCCTTCCTTCATGGTTTTCGGGTAGTACATCCAGCAATTCCACCATGGTCATGAGCGCCCACCCATTGGCACGTGCCCAGTGGAATTGCGGGTGTTCCTCCATCTCCTGCACCCAGCCATGCATGAACAACCCCATCTCGTAATTGAACATTCTTTTGGAAAACTGCAGCACTTGTTTTACTGCATCGTCGAAATACTTCATTTCCCCGGAATAGACTCCCATTTGGGCCAGCGCCGGAACGCTCATGAATAGGTCGTCGAGCCAGATGGTGTTGGGCTGCGGGCGGTTGCGGGCCAGGGTGCCGTCTTTCAGCCGGAATTCCCTGTTGCTGATGTAATCGATAGAGCCGTTGATCATCGGATCCAAATCCAGTGAAGAATCCAGCCTTTCCATCTTGATCATGGCCGCAGTCATAGCCCCGCAATCGTCCAGGGCACGCGGATGCAGTAAGCCGAACATCGAATGACGTATGCCTGGCTGCTTTTCTTCCAGCTTCACCAGCCAGGGCCGAACTTCGGAAAGAAATTTCAACCGCTCCAGGGTATAACCGGCATATTTCGGATCGCCGCAGGTTTCCGAAGCCAGCAGCATCCCGGCATAGGTCACCCCCCACTCATAGCTGATTAATCTGAAATCACCCGGTTTGAAAATCGTATTCCCATCCATTTTGGAATAATCGTTTACGGGAGCCTGGTTGGTCTTATCAATCAATTCCGGGAAGGTGTTCTGGTCGAGATAGGACCACACCCTGTCTAGTACTTTGGTAATCCCTGCCACCTCAGGTGACCCGTATGGTATCCGGTACGCCGGCTGCAGCAGGTGCAGGGGTGTGTTCGAGTCGGTCTGCCGCTGGGCATGTAAACCGGTACAGAATATAAGAAGAAAGGCAAATGTAAAAAATGGTTTCATATTATGT
The DNA here is from genome assembly GCA_964650525.1 of uncultured Prolixibacteraceae bacterium. Lineage (GTDB taxonomy): Bacteria > Bacteroidota > Bacteroidia > Bacteroidales > Prolixibacteraceae > UBA1413. Next base: position 36,405 of record CAZYUA010000014.1, on the reverse strand, counting down.
TTTTCATCGTTTCAAACGACCTGCAGTTTACCCCTCGTTACAAACGAGGGGTAGTACGCGCAGATAGTCCTCAATACGATCTTCCAGAATCAAAATGATCGCTTCTTTCAGGTTTTCCCTGGCATCGGATACTGATTCGCCCTGACCATTGGCCCCGGGAATTTCCGGGCAAAAAGCCCAATAACCCCCTTCCGGGGCAGGTTCAATGATCGCTGTAAATTCTGCTTTCATCCGGTCAAAATTCTGAATTCAATCATATTCCTGTGAGGATACAGGAATATCAAAATTAGACAAAATTATGGATATATACCTCACCGGGTGACATGGAGTCACCCGAAACACGCCATGTTCACAGAAGATGCCGATACCGACCAACAGGGGGCAAGGTGGTTTTCCCGGATTGCCTGGGACTGTAAGAGCTAAAACAGGATATTTATTTATGTTTTGACGAATGAAATATTCTATTTCTCTTTAAATAATCATATTTGCCTATAATTCAGATAAATATAATATATCATCTTGAAATATCAAGTAACTAATTTTGAAATTGCAGATAGTTAATTTTGAAATTATAGTTATTCACCCGGTGAGTATTGTTTATTCTCCCAGATAATACGACGGTACCGGCGACTGCTCATACCCCATGGAGCGGTGGACTACCTGACTGCGGTAAAAGGGATCCTGCAGCAGGCACACTTTTCGGTCTCTGGCAGGGATGATGGTGCTGTAAATGCGCATTTCACCGGGAAGGACGGTGATGAGTTCCTCCCGCCAGTCGCCCAGGATGTCGGCCATCAGGAGCACGGAGCCCCGGATGCCGGTGGTGAGGGTATCCCCTTTGTACCGGGTAATGGTAAGGTTGAGGCTGCTGAACCGGTTTTGCATGCGTCGTTCCCGCGATAAGGCAGGCAGGGAGTCGCGCGGACTCTGCCTCCCTCTTCTTCCGAAATCAAAAACGGGGGAGAGAATGGGTTCCCGTTGGTTGTCAGCGTCCCACCATATCCAGTTGCGACAGGGGGGTACCTCATCGTTCCGTGCCAGGAGTTGCCCTTTGGCAGAAAGCAAATATTTGCTTCTGGATCCTCCCTTGGGGTCTTCCGAGGCAAAACACTCCAGTCCGGGCACCTCCGGCAGGATGTCTGCCACCATGCCGTCGCCTACATGGTAGGTTTTCTCTCCCACATTCCAGAGGATCTCCCCGGTTTTGGCGTCGGCCATACAGATGCCGTTGCCATTGTCGTGCCAGTCCTCCATGGCGTAGAAAATTTCCAAACCAGGCCTTTCAGGGTCAATATCGGTGACGAAGCATTTGTCGGGGTGCCCCAGTCCGGCAGACCAGAGGGCAGTACCGTTGTCGTCGAGGACAACGGATCCGAGAACTATTTCATCGCGGCCGTCGCCGTCCACGTCGGCAGCATGCATATTATGAGCCCCCTGGTGGCGGATGATGGGGTTTTCCTCGTCGCCGTCCCAGTGCCACAGCCGGTCGAGCCGGCTGTCAACCAGCTGGTAGGCATCGCAAACCATCAGCTTGTAGGTTCCCCGGGCAACCAGCAGGCAGGGAGTTTTACCATCAAGGAAGGCTACCCCGATCTGGTTGCGGTTGTTGCGGTTGTAATCCCCGAACCGGGGGTTGCGGGCGGGCCAGTCTGCACGGCAGATCTCCCTGCCGGTCATTCCGTTCCAGACAGAAATCCATTCGGGGCCAGACCGGACACGGCCGTCGGCTTCCCGGGCATCGGGCGGACCGGTCTTGACGGCGATTTCTGCCTTTCCGTCACCGTCGAGGTCATACACCACAAAGGGGGAATACCATATGCCGGGTTCGATGCCCGGGCCCAGGTCCCTGCTCCACAGAAAGGTCCCGTCGTGCAGATATGCTTCAAGGGTATAGGTGAGACCATCGGTATTGGGTTCGCCTCCCGGATCGATGCCCTGTTCCGGTTGTTTGAAAACATAGTCCAGGGCTCCATCCCCGTTAAGGTCAGCAATGGCCATTCTTTGCGGCCGGTAGTCGCCTCTGAAACGGAGGGTGTGGTAATCAGACCCCTCACCGAATGCCGGCAGGGAGACGGCAGGGGAGGATTCCTGCTCCACACCGTTGATGATAGCCCTCACGAAGATTTCGCCACCCGACACCTTGCGGGGCAAAGCCGCCGACAGGCCGGTAGTTCGTATCACAACCCGCTGGTTAAGCTTAACCGGCTTCTTCCCTTCTTCCGACAGGTAAACGTTGAACCCGGCAGTGGCAGGATCACCTGCCAGCAATCGCCAGCTGATGGTTGCCGTTCCGGGTCCCGTGCGGATGACATTCACCCCGCGGTCCAGCTTTTCAGCCATCCGGTGTGTTGCCCACCCTTCCACCTTGGGTTTTATTTCATGCGAAGGCCTAAGCACCGGATACAGGTAGGTTCTTTCGCGCGGATCCTGTCCATATCCTGAGATTGCCATGACCATGAGTGTCAGACTCAGAACGATGGTTATGATGCGGAACAATCCTGCTGCGCCACCTGCTTTACTTTTCTGACTGCCGTTCCGTGCTGCAGGAACGCCTGAACCTCCCGGTGTCAGCTTCCCGGAGGCGTGATTTCCGTATTTCACTCGTATATATTTAAGTTAATGTTCAGATATTCAATTATATGTAGCTGATTGATTCATTCAGCTTTTCATTTCCGTGGAACTCGCATGGAAAATATATCCATGTCCTTTTGTCCCGACCCAGTCGGGATGCTCGTTTCATACGTAAATAATGGTCTTAACAGTTTATATTTCATTGCGTTACATAAAATCGCTCTTTTCATGAACAAACTGCTCAGTATGGAACTCGCATGGGAGATTATTTACATCTCCTTTTGTTGTGAAAGTTCGCCATGCTCGTTTCATGCGTTTAAAATATTACGTTATTCTGGTTAATCCTGTGAAACACATGTAATACCCATGTGGCTTAATCATCACGATTGTTGCATAGTTTATACATGGGTATTTCATCTTTTCAGAAAAAGTTAAAAACTCCCTTATTCAGTTCCATCAATCGAAGCCCCTCGTTTCACTGCAATATCAAGCGGGATATTCGTATGGCACAGTTACCGTTCAGCGGCTTCAGTGAATTGCAAAGTGATACGGCGGTTCAGTGATTAAATATAGGTAAAATGCATATCAGACCACTCTTTTTTGGAACAAATCGGTGAAAGAGATGAGACAGGCGAAAGCAACTACCGGCTCTCTTCTTTAACCATGGGTTATTCAAAACCGGAGACCTTATCAGAAGGATTCCGGCCATCTGTATGGCGGAGCCGCATTGCTGAGAAATATTTTGGCGGTCGGGTGTTTCAATGGTAAAACCCGACGGCGGGGGGTACGGGTATCTTTTCTATTTTTGAGGAACAGAAAAAGGTGAAATATGTCGGAATTTGATGATCAGGCTGCCAGTTGGGATGCCCATCCCTCGAGGCTGGAGCGTTCAGAGGCGGTGGCAGCAGCCATCCGGGAGAGGGTGCCGCTGAAGAAAGCGATGGCAGCCCTGGAATACGGAGCCGGCACTGGCCTGCTCGGCCTCCGTCTGGCTGGTTCTTTTTGGAAGTTGGTATTGATGGACAGTTCACCGGAGATGGTCAGGGTCATGCAGGAAAAGGTGGTTGCCCTTCACCTGGATCACGTGTTCCCGGCTTGTGTTAACCTGGAGGAAGGAGACTATGACGGCCGATTTGATTTCATCTTTAACCAGATGGTGATGCACCACATCCGGGATGTAGATTTCCTGCTGAAGAAATTCTGTGACATGCTAAACCCGGGGGGATGGCTGGCCATTGCTGACCTGTATGCGGAAGACGGCTCCTTTCATGGGGAGGGTTTTACCGGCCATCATGGGTTTGATGTTGACGAGCTGGCCGCCCGCGTTGGAATGGCGGGATTTGGGAGTGTGGAAAGCCGGCCCTGCTACGTAAGAAAAAAAATGGTGAAGGATCAGATGAGGGAGTATCCTCTGTTTTTAATGACGGCTGTCAAACTGCGCAGGCCGGGTCAGGGGGTCAGGTAGCGGGTAAATGCTTCCTTGCCAGGTTCCGGGCCCAGGTATCTTTTAAGCTTGCATTTTTTGAGTGTCCGGATGTTCCCGGCGACAAGCGAGGCGGCCAGCCAGGCACCTTCCCCCGTGGTGTGGGTATGGTCGCGGGCTTCGAAATAACGGCCGGTGACTCCTGTTTCTCCCATAACATCCATACAATCTGCCATTTCACGGTTCAGGTCGATGAAGGGTACTTTTTCCTGCAGGGCGATGGTCACAGCCCAGGCGGGGTAACTTGCGGGTTTCCTGACAACCTTCCCCTCCATCCAGTCATTCCTGGGTATCGGTGTTATCACCACCGGACGGGCTCCGCGGGCCTTGACCTCGCGGACAATAGTGCGCAGGTACCATCCATAGGTGTGGACTACTTCGTGCTTTTGTGTGATGAGGTTATCAATTTCCTCCGTTTCCTCCCCGGTACCTTTCAGGGTTCCACGGGCCCGCAGCGTATCATTGACAGGTCCCCCGTCGTTGTGCCCGAATTGCATCAACACATAGTCTCCGGGCTTCAGCCTGCTACAGACTCCCTCCCACAATCCCCGGGTGATAAACGTCCGGCTGCTCGTACCCCCCAGGGCACGATTTTCTATTGAGATGCGTGCCGTATCAAAGTATTGGCAGACCAGGTCGCCCCAACCCCATTGTCCGTTGGCTCCATCACCGCGGCCGTTCTTTACGGTCGAATCACCAATGATAAAAACCGTTGGCTTCATCGCCACCAGGGTGCTTCCCAGAGAAAGCAGTCCCAGAAAAAGAATGATGGTTCTCTTGCCTGCCATCTTGTAATCTGTTTCAACTTTCATTTTATGTGTTTAAATTATTACGTTCATATGGAAAAAGACTGGAAACACATGGTTTACCCATGTGGCTTAATCATGCCGGTTGTTGCATAGATAATACATGGGTATTTCATCTCCTGATTATTTAATCTCGAAAACAAATGCCGAGGATGTCAAATATTTTCCTCCCTGGGAAGCGACAAAAAGGTGGGTAGGCCTGCCATTTTGCATCAGCAGCTGGGGTCGTTCAAACCGGCCGTATTTTTTCAGGTGGGGCGGAGCAGGCGGTTCTTCAACATAGTGGCTCACCCCGAAGTAGGCAATGGCGGGTTCCGACCAATGGATACCGTCGTGCGATTCCAAGATGATACCCACCTCATGTCCGAACATGCCCATGTCGCGGGCGATCATGTAAAAATGCCCCTTCTCCGTGAAGACATAGGCGTCTTCCAACTGCCGGTTGTTGCCGAAACCTGAATAATCAACGATGGGATTGTCCGGGTACCGGATGTAAGGTCCTTCCGGCCGTGTGGCGATGGCCAAACCATATTTGCGGTTGCCACGGATCTCCGGGTTCACCGGGTGTTCGTATTCCCCGGTATTCCATGATTTATAATAGAGCCAGTACTCCCCATTGGGATGTTTCAGGAAGGAAGGGTTGGATGTGCAATGGTCGTCCCAGGCACCGGGTTCGCCAGCTTCCAGCAAGGGCTTGTCCGGTCTGTTCCAGGGTCCGTACAAGGAATCGGCCGTCGCCAGGGCAATCCGTTTGGTGTTGGTTTTTTTGTTGGAATTACCAATGTAAAAAAGCAGGTATTTCCCGTCGGCATACTGGATATGGGGATTGTGGCAGGTGGTGCCATCGAAAAAACCTTCGCCGCGGGGTGCCAGGATGGTTTCGATGCCCGTCCATGGCCCCTGCGGTTTGTTTGCCACGGCATGGGCAATTTCGGAGCCGTTGATCCATCCGCTCATTCCTTTGCGGGCATCCCAGCGGGAGAAGAAAACATGGATTTTTCCGTCGGGCCCCGCTATCGGGCTTGTCCCCCAAACATAATATCCTTCCAGCTCCAGAATACGGCCCAGTGGTTTCAACCTGCGTTCGAAGCCGGAAATCATCCTGTCCTTCCTCCTCTTCACACAGGCCCCTGCCCCAACAGGCACTCCGCTGAAACCAACTGCTGCCCCAACCTTTAACGAAACTTCTATAAACTTTCTCCTCGTGACCATGTTAAGCATTAAATACTATTCCTGCACCGGAGTGTGCCTCCCTGAACCGGTCCTCAAGAAATTAACCGGGTCTCTGCTCTCAAATCTAAACAACCCTTGCGACATTTCAAAAAGGTTTTTTTCCGGGACGAAATACGTCTGAAGAATACCAAATTTTTCTGTTTTCCATGGTCTCCGAACGCACAAATTGAGTATATTTATTGTTCCGGTTATCGGGATCCCGGCCTCTTTTTCCTGACCCGGAAAGCTCAATGATCTCAGTTTGTCAGAAATTTGGCCCAAAGGCTGAGGGCAAGGGTTTCCATATTTTACGGGAAGGTTGCTACCGGGAGAATTTCCGGATAAAAAAGCCTTTCTCCTTTACAAAGGTTTCACCGGAGGGCATCCGGAAGGTCCAGATGATCCAGGCGGGGCCCTCATAGTTGCCGGAGCTTTGGATCAGGGCGGTGGTGCCGGTACCTCCGGCACTTCCGGTAAGGGAATTGCGGGGGGTTATTCGCCAGGAAAAAGCAGATGCCCGCGGGTCAGCATCCAGGATCGCCACCCCCGAAGAGGAGATGGTATCGGGACAACTGATTTCCGGAGCCAGGAAAAACTGTTTCACCCGCACAAAATCGACCTCCAGGACTGCAGGCAGGGATGCGGGTTCCTCTCCTGCGATGGCATTGTTCAGTTGCATCTGGAAAATGTTGGCACAGGCATGACGGGGGAACCAGGGGCGGGTCCGGTATATCTTCCCTGTCCTGATCTTTTGGGGTGAAAGGTTGTTTCTTGCCCCATCCCGGCCGGAATAAAAAGCGGATTTTTCCCAGCTCTTTTTCCCGTCTACGAAAATCTGCAGCGTGTAAGGAGTCCAAATCACCCGGAAATGATGCCACTCTCCCGGTTCCGGGTTAATTCGCTTCTGTGCATCCGGGAGCGGAATTTCCGGTCCCGAGGAAGGCCAGTAGTGGATAGCATGGATCGGGGTTCTGCCGATCTTTTCCACCACGTCGATTTCAGAGGCCCATCTGTCTTGTGGAAACCCCAACTCATCACCCTTACCCCAAAGCCACCAGGCATAAAAGAGTCCTTTTCCTTCAGGCAACCTGCACCGGGTTTCGAAGAGGCCGTACAAAAACCGGTGACGCAGGGAATAGATCTCCGCTGTGGTATAATCGCTGGTGAAACCGCCAGCCCAACAGGCAGTATCCCGGTTCCCGGGCTCATAACGTGCGATCATTTTCAGTGTTCCCCCGCTTACCTCAATGTTTTTGCTTCCGCCCTCGTTGTTGGACGGAATGCTACCCCTTCCCTTGCATTCATCTACCAGCCATAGCGACTTGTCAATGGAATTACCGTTAAACTGGTCTTCAAAAACCCTGACCATATAGGCGGTATCCCAAAGCCGGGGATCGGGCCTGCTCTGGAGTACCGTATCCGATGCCCGACCGGAAAATCCAAAGAATAAAAATACGATACAACTCGTAATTCTGCTCGCAATACCTCTCGTTTGCACCAACCTGCCCTGATTCTTTGGGGAGGGGTAAACTGTTTTGAGTTTGTAACTCATTTGTGATTCAAATTAGAAATTTACTATTTCTATTATACCTGCATGATTAAAGAAACTGAATTTCTGCTGTTTGGTGTATTAACTGCCCTTACGAGATATTACATACACGGTGTTAGTTTTGACATCAAAGACATACATTGTCATTGAAAACGACTTTCAACTTACCCCTCATTGCAAACGAGGGGTATTTTCAAAGCAATCCGAAATAGAAAAACAGGGTACGTTTCACTGGTCCGGGCAAGGTATTGAGTTCGCCGGCAGGGCCTAAGTTCCATGTATCGTTGCTGATGCCCATGGCCAGTTTGGTCCCCACAGGGGGAATGGCATCCAGGAAGGAGATGTCGCCGGGAGGCAGCAGGGGATAGTTGCGGGGTCCTGAGATACCATGAAAACGGAAGAGTCGTACGAAGAGGTCTTTTCCGCCGGCTACCATGGTGAATTTTCCGTCCACGGTATTGAATTCCATCCAGGAAACATCTGCAAAGTATCCCTTGAACTGGGGCAATCCCCACTGGTTGTCGCCAGGCAGGCGGTTGTTGAACATGCGGTGGTAAACATCGGGCAAGCCTCCCTGCATCCGGTTTTTCCAGACGTGCGAAGGCCCCATACCGAGCCATTTGACACCGATGATATCCGATTCAGGGAAGCTGAAGCTGATGCCGGCGAAGGGTTGTTTTTCCCCAGGGTCGTATTCGTAGTCCATTTGCAGCCAGCCACTGTTGAACAGGGTCCAGGTGACCTTGCGGAGAGCCCCTTGGTAGATCATCTCGAGGGTATAGCCTGTTGGTCCCCGTGCGTGGAGGATGCCCTGCAGGGAAGCGGTGCCTGTGGCCGGTACCGGACCGTTGCTGAAGGGGATGGGGAGCCCCAGGTCGTTGGATATCTGCCGGATTTTCCCGTCCAGTTTGCTGAAGGTTACCGCTATTCCCGATGCTTTCAGGGTAATCAGGGTATCGTTTTCCGTCATTTCAGTCACGGCATCCTCGCGTCCGGTAACCCCTGCCTGCTTCTCAATGGGGAGGATGTTGTCTTCTTCGACACCCTGGGCCCGGAGCCGTTCCCGCAGTTGCCTGGTTGCTTCCGGCAGGCTCCGGGTCACCATCCGTCCGGCAGTTTTACTGTTGCCGTCAATCAGCCAGCCCCGTGTGATGATCTCATATCCGGCAGGATCGACCACCTTCAGGTAGAGGGCGTCGTACCTATCATAACCCTCCGGGAGCGAAAGCTTCAGGATTCCTTTTTCCCCGGGTCTTACTGCGGGGCTTTGTGCTATTCCGGAAAGCATGACCCGGTGGCCGGCCTGACGGTCATGAACCGTGCGGAAATTGACGAGCTGCCATTCAAAACGGCACGTTTCCAGGCTGGTGAAGTGAAACCGGTTTTCCACCGGCAGGGTTCCGTCGAACGAACCCGTGATCTCCTGAAGCTCTAATTTTACCGGGCAGTAGATTTCCCGAATGGCATAATAGCTGCCCTCCTTTTCCCGGTGGGGCCCCAGCACTCCGTCGGGACCGTTAACCCGGTTGGCATCGATGAACCCGCTGAGGTCGGTGCGAACAATGCCTTCGTCGGCAAAAGCCCAGAGAAAACCGCCAGCGGCGTTGGGCGTATCCCGGAAGAGCTCCCAGAAATCGGCAAGTCCAGCCCCTCCGCCACCATCATCCTGGGCATGCAGGAATTCGGTGGGCATATAGATTTTTCCTTCCGTCAGAATCTTTTTTGAGCTGTAATAGTTTTCATAGTGGTTGCAGTCTATGCCGTTGAAATCGTTGCCCGGGCGGTGATGGGCATGGATCACAGGGCGCCGCGATTTGTCGTGAAGGGCGAAATCATCGTCCAGCTCCTTGTTGGTGCCCCCCTCGTTGCCGTTGCTCCAGAAGATCACCGAAGGATGGTTCTGGTCGCGGAATACCATTTCTTTAACCAGTTTTTCACCGGCAGCCGTGGAATAGGCATTTTGCCAGCCAGCCAGTTCGTCGAGCACATAAAGGCCCAGTGAATCGCAATAGTGCAGGAAAATTTTATCGGGGGGATAGTGGGCACAGCGGACGGCGTTCAGATTCATGGCTTTCATCAGCAGTACATCCTGCAGGTTGATGGAGTCGTTGAGGCAGCGGCCGCTCTCAGGCCAGAAGGCGTGCCGGTTGATTCCTTTCATTTTAATTTTGACACCGTTCAGGTAGATGCCATCACCCTCCCGGATTTCGATGGTTCGGAAACCGAATTTCTCCCTGGTGGTGAATACCTCCTTTTTTCCGTCCCGGAGGGTAATCCGGAGGGTGTAGAGGATCGGGGTTTCTGCCGTCCAGAGCAACGGATTGCCGACTCTGCCGGAGAGTGTTACCAGGGAATCCCCGGGTACAGCCTCTCCGGAACAGGTGGCTACCACCCGGGAGTCTGCATCCATCAGTTCTGCTGTAAGCCCTCTTTTTCCCTTCAGCCCCGATGGAAACAAGTCCACGGAAAACGAACCATCCGCACGGGCGTCGATGGCAATTCGTCCGATGTGCTCCTGCGGAAACGCTTCCAGGTACACCGGCCGGAAAATACCCCCGAAGACCCAGTAGTCGGCATACCGTTCAGCGCGGTTCACCGAGGGGTCGTCCGACATCTTGCTTACGGTCGCCTCCAGGAGGTTCTCCCCACCAAACATAAGCATATCCGTGATGTCATAGCGGAACCGGTAAAAGGCTCCCTGGTGGACCTCCCCGGCTGCCCGGCCATTAACCTTTACCTCCGTGTCGGTCATCGATCCTTCGAAGACGATATATACCTGTTTCCCTTTCCATGCACCAGGAACCGTAAACGAATACCGGTAGAACCCCATTTCATCTGAAAACCTGAACTTTTTACCGTAGGTCCGGTAGTCACGACCGTAGTCGTATTCCCCGAATCCCTGCTGTTCCCAGTGGGAGGGTACCTCAATAGTGGTCCAGACACCGCTGTTCCGGCCGCCGGTACAGTAAAACTCCCAGGTCCGGGTGTTATCGCTGCCAGTTCCCGAGAGCCAGATGATTTCTTTGACTGCCGGCAGGTTACCAGCCGGTGCTGCTGCCGGGAACAGAAAAAGCCGGATCACCAGCATCAGGGTCGCGTTCTTAATCATATGCTATTTTTAGGTCAAACCGATATACCTATCCGCAGGTCCGATTATTTGCGGGATTTCTATACAATTTTACCATATTTATGTTGATTTCCTGCTTTCACCGATTTGAAATATTCACCTTGATATGGTGAACCCTCTCCACGGCCAAGACAGGGCTGTTGAAGACAACCAATCTGCCAGTGAGGGATCCCGCCAAAAAGGAGCATCACTTTCAGCAGATTGTTGCAAAAGTGCGGGGAGAAATAAAACCAGGGCCCCTGTTTGGAAAGGCCCTGGTTATGTCACTTTTTCTTTGTATGAATGGATCGCAGACCTGAGGTTAAACTTGAAAAGGGGGATCCTGAATCCGGGTGATCGTTTTATTCCCGGAATGGTGATAAAGCTAAATCAGCGGAAGTAAATATCCTAAAAAAATTAGGAGAATTGAGGTCTCCCCTAATTTACGTAATGGTGTAACCGGATTTTCCGGGGGGTGAAGTTCTGAAACGGGTACGGGAGCCAGGGATGGTTGGTTCCCGGATGAGGTCGTGTTTTATCAGGGAGCCAGGTCTTTCATGCACCGGAAGCCGACGGTGGCATTGCGTTCAAATCCGGGGGAGACGCGGAGGAGCATCTGCCGGTAGCGGAGTTCACGGGGTCCTCCCTGGACGTACCACCAACTCGAGGCGGGATTAAAATAACTGCCGCCTTTCAGGATGATGTAGCTGTAACTCCCATTGACATACACATCGTTGGTCAGCTGCCAGACACACCCCACCAGATCCTGTAAACCGTATGGATTGACTCCCTTTTTATATTTTCCGACCGGATAAAGTTTCCCGTCCCCGGTATTGCACCTGCCGGGATCCAGCCCCTTCAGTTTAAATACAGTCAGTGTGCCGGTGACAACCTCTTCCTCCCTTCTTACAGGATTTTTCTGTTTCCACGGCCACTCATTCAGTGCCGGGGTCTGGGCGGCATATTGCCATTCGACTTCGGTGGGAAGCCGTTTGCCGGCCCAACTGGCATAGGCTTGTGCATCTTCTTGGGAAACATTGACAACCGGAAACTCTTCCATTCCTGCCGGAATTTTAACCCCTTCCCAGTGGCTCAGAAACCGGGTGGTGTCTTCCGGCTGATAACCGGTCGCATCCAGAAACGCCATAAACTGCCGGTTCGTTACCGGATATTTGTCCATCAGGAAGGCCGGCAGGTTGTATTCCCTGCCAAGGTTATGTTTCGGATAAGGGATGAAGTCGTCTCCGTTGGTGGCATTGAAAACAAACTTGCCGGCCGGGATTTGGACCATTCCTGTGGGCATTTCATTTGCGACCGCTGTTTTTACCGTTCTGCTGATCAGCCGGGGAGTGCCGGGAATGATGTCAACAATTCTTTCATCGAGAAGATCATTTTCCTGAAAAAGCTGAACGACAAATTTGCCTTCGTATCTTCCGAAATGATCAGAAAGTTGTAAAGTGGCAGCGGTTGCCGGAATGGTCAGTGGTTTTTTGCCGTATTCCGGCACGCCGGCCCAGATTCTGACGGAATCACCCCGGTCAACCCGGATCGTCAGTTCATCGCTGTCGGGGGTGATCTCCAGGAACCGCGGCAGGAGGGCCATGCAGCCCACAGCCCCTTCGTTGTTGGTGCCCAGCCAGGTTTTGCTGAAGGCATCGGTTTCCGCTTCGATCATCCATTTTCCTCCTGTCAGGTGAGGTTCCTTTTCGGCGTGGTTCCACAAATCCACGAAATGGTAACCGGAATCTGGTTTTACTTCAAAAAGAAAACCTTTATATCCCTCCGGAATAGCGCTGTATATGGTGTAGACTGTTTTACCGGGCAGTGGCCAGGCGTTGACCCAGATGCTGTCGTGCGAAACGGGTATAAGAGGAGTAAACCCTGGGGAAGTGAAGTTGGGGCTGTTTTCGCGGAGTATACGGGAGGTGCGTCCCAGGTAGCGGTATTGTTCCTCTGCCCGGCTGGGTTTTCCGGGGGCAAAAATATTCATCTCTGTGCCATAGCCGTTAAAGAAGGCCACGTTGTATTCCCGGAGGACCGGTTCTTTATAAAGTTCAGTAACCCGGAAGATGGCGAATTCAGGTTTGATGAACTTGTTGAGGTTGAGGAGGGGAGGGTAGTAGAGGGCGTTGTGCACCCGTCCGGCCACGATGCCCTGCATGTCGCGGGGCACTGCCATCCCTTCACTGTACATGATCACGCCGGGTCGCACCGAATCGGCGGCCTGCTGGAATTCCCTGCTCGATTTGCCGCTGGTGTCGAGCACCACTCCTCCGGCATCCGTTTCTTCCACGAGGGCGGCCATGCCCGACGTGTGACTTTCAGTCCGGGTGCTTTCATCCCAGGGATTGTAGCAGATGAAGAGCTGCGATCCATAACTCCGGCAGGTGTCGGCCAGCTGTCTTACGCCGGCCAATCCTCCAGGCAGGTCGCGGAAGAGGTCCCACTGGTTCCGCTGGTCCAGTCCGAGGGTGGGCCAGGTGGGCCAGAGACCCGTAAAATCGTCGCCGCCGTACAACCGCTTTCCGCGCTGAAGAAAATCTTCCAGATGGTACCTGCCTTTTTCCCGGTCATAAAGAAAGTTATCCCAGGCCTGCATCAGGTGGGCTGCATATGCCCGGCGGACCCATTTCAGGTCTTCCCTTTCAAACAGGGTATTGTCGAAGGTTCCGGGTTCCACATCATACAGGTACCTGTCCTGAAACATCAGCCGCAGCCCCTCCTGCCAGTTTCCGGAATAAAAGTCGGCCCACAGGGTGTAAGAGACCTTACCCCCGGGGAAGAGTTCTGTTTCGAACCGCCGGCGCCGTCCTTTTTCCACCGACTCCCTCACCCGGCGGGCTAAGGCACACACACCCTTTTCCCCTTCGGTTGGAAGGGCTGAAAATCCCAGCTCCCAGGCATTGTCGGGGAGTATCACGTTGACAGGCAAGGTTTCCGGAATAAACAGATAGCTCCGCGACAGGGGATGGTTGCCTGTCCCCGTCAGATACACATGGGTGGAGTCCTCTCCGAAAGGCACTACATTATGAAGCAGGAGGGTATCAGCGGAAAGGTTAGAGAACGTCAAGGTGGCTTTGTATCCGTGGGCGTACGTTTCGGGGGTAAACTCCAGTTCCAGGATACCGGGAAGCTGGTACCTGCCCTCCCTGAAGGTGCACTGGTTTGTACTGTACAGGGTGCTCCCGATTCTGAACGAAACCAATGGCTTGGGCCCTTCCGGGAGCCTTAACCCGCCGAAGGAAACCAGAGTCAGCCTTTCCGGGGGTGAAAACTCCATAACAGGCAATCCCTGACCTGTTCCCGGAAAATGGCCTACCAAAAGGCTGGTCAGAAAAAAGACGTGTAACTTGCAGCGATTCATAAGGAGAATGCTGAAATGAAAAGCGTCGTTACAATCCTTGCGGGTAAAAACCCTTTTGAGCAGATTCCACAAAGGGATCGACTTATTCAAATTTCAGGTAATCAATTCCAAAGAAAGCTTTTCCCTGGATTCCGGAGGTGCCGGTGATGAACACCCTGAGCTGGTTTTTCCCTTTTTGCAGGGGGAGTGTTCCCAGGGGAACTTCCCGGGTGGTTACCGTTTCGTTAAAAAGGTTATATGCGCCCGGAAGAGGAACCCCATTCAGTACCAGTCTGAAAATCCCGTAGTCGGGGGCATGGGTGAAAGCGGCTGTTACCGACGTGGTCAGTGAGTCGGCAGAATAGAAAAGCAGGTCGAGGTGGTCGCCGGCTTTTCCTCCCTGCCAGAAGATCTGCGTGTCTTCACTCCAGTTGTGGCGGGGAATGTTCTGGAATTCGATATTTCCCCGGGAAGCGCCGCCAAACACGAGGTTTTCCCCTTCGATCCTGCCGTTCCGGATCCAGGGGGAGATGATGTCGCTGCGTCGCAGGGCTACCGGTTCTTTCACTCCCGCAGTATCTGGAAGGATATTGCTGGTGCCTCCCGGCAGCATGTAGTACCAGGTCGCCGGGGCATGGTGGATGGTGGCTTTGTTCCAGTGCCACATTTCCATGTCGAAACGCAGGGAGTTCGTAAAGGGAATGGCATCGAGTGCCCGGTAACGGAGGTTGACCGTATAACCTGGCCAGAAGTTGCCGCTGCCGTCGGGTTGGGCGATGAAGGGGTGGTTGGCGAATTTTTCGGGACGGCACCAGGCATACCCATAGTAGTCCTCGGTGCCGGTTCCGATATGAGAGGGGAAAGATTCCCCGTCGACGAAGATCTTCTCGTCGCCTTCGCCCCACCATCCGTACATGGTGTTGAAGACGGCTACCCCATCGCCGGCATAGACTCCTTTCCCGGTGAGTTCCGTATAGTTGATGTCGAAGGCGCCGCCCCGTCCGTCGTTTTCCTTGGCATTGCCTGTCTGCAGACGGGAAAACTGGTGCCAGGAGGTCCCGAAGTACATGGAGCGTTTATCCCATTTCCAGGGAGTGGCATACAGGGTGACCTCTTCGATATCAACCGCTTCTGTTCCGAAGTTTTCGATGGTCATGATTGCCCGGTTTTTGAAAGGCATGATCCGCCAGGCAGTGAGGAGTCCTTGGGCAGGGTCAACAGCCGAATACCAGGTGTTGGAGTAGCGGAGCTGGTAGCCTGTTCCGAAGAAATCGCCCAGGGGGCACCAGACGGTTTCTTCGCCGTCGAATTCCATTTTCAGCACGGTGGAGCGCAACGCCTGGGGATTGATGGCAGGATCCACTTTTACCCTGATCATGCGGATTGCCTTTTTCCCGTCCAGGGTATCGGAAAACAGGGCCCCGGGGGCCAGGGAAACAGAAACTTCCAGGGAGTCGGCATTCAGTCCGGCTATGCCCCGATCCCTGACGGCCAGGAGATGTTGAACTTTTTCCAGGAGGACTCCATGCCGTGCCATTTCTTCGGGCGACCAGGTGGTCACCAGGGTTCCCAACGGGTAGGTACGGTAGTTGATGTTGTAATAGGCGGCTTCACCACCGGTTTTTGCCCCGGGGTCCTTGATGTTGCCGCTTTCGTAAGTTATCAGACAGCGACGGGCATAGGGCAGGGGGAGGTAAAGATTGTGCCCGCGGTGCTCATAGGCTGTGCTGTCTGATACCGAAGCAGAGAGGGGTTCGTGAGTCAGGAGGGAATCGCTCAGTACGGCAAAGGCGGTTCCCTCGATCGCCGGGATGGTGTCGCCGTCGAAATAGATCCGCAGAATCCCTTTCCCAGCGTTCTCTCCGGCAAAGGTCATCCAGAAACGCACGACGGCCCCGGGACCTTCGGCATCCATCATCACATACTCCTTCCTTCCGCCGATGGTGTCGGTACGGATAAACATGGAGCGGTCCCAGTTGGCAAACCAGGTGTGATCGCCGGGCGAAACCGTTGCCCGGTCATAGCTGCTGAACTGCTTCAGCATAAATTCCGGATCGGGAAAGCGGGCAAGGGCCTCACGATCAACCATCTCTTTGAGAAGGGTCTCCAGAGTAATCTTCTTTGATGTGCAGGAGGAGAAAAGCAGAATGGTCAGAAAAAAAAATAAACAGTTTTTCATTGTAAAGTATTTCAATAAGTCAGGATATCGTGAAGACCGTTTTTGATTGAGCGTAACTGTTCTGGTGAAATCTCTCCCAGACGGCTCATAAATCTATCTTTTGCCAGGGGTCTGACCTGGAAAGTAATCACTTCAGAATCTGAGGTTAGTCCGTTGGAGGGATTTTTACCGATCACCAGACAACCTGCATGGTTTTTGATTTTGGTCGTCAGAGGACAAACAATGGCTACACCCAGGTTGTCGTTCATGGCATTGCCGCTGATCACCACCACCGGCCTGACTCCATATTGTTCATTGCCTCTGACCGGGTTCAGGTCAGCCAGCCAGATTTCACGTTGTCTCATTCTTCATCAAGAATTTTGAGGTAGTCCTCCAATCCTTCCTCAGCCATGAGGACTACCTCATCATCGCCGGCAGCTGCTTTGAATGAGCGGATATACTCGGCTTTTTTGAGTTTTTCAAAATAAGCTTCCAGGGCTTGTTCAAGGATCCTCGACTTGGGGATCCTGAATTTTTTTGAATAACCGTCGAGCCTTGAAATGATTTCCGGAGATAATGAGCTGGTGATATTCATTATTTGAGTTTTTGTTAAAGATAGTACAAATTATGAATATTACGTATAAAAATCAAATAAAATTTACAAATATACTTTTTATTGACGGCCTCACTTAATTCATAAAAGCCTTTACCATAAATTCTATTTCATTTTTTGGTAAACCATATTTCAAGGCTACTTTATGCCAGTTACTGACTGAATTTTTAATATTAATCAAGATCTCCTCCGCATCCTGTTTGCTGACTCTGAAATATGAAGCTACTTCCAGTGCCAGTTCAAGGCTAAGGGAATTATCTTCATCTGAAATATTCAATGTTAATCCTGTTCCTTCGGAATTGGGATTCATGTCGAAAGCCGGGGATAATCTCCAACCCTGTTTATTCAATAAAAAACCATGATTTCTCAGATGATCGTCCGTGTTTTTAACGGAAATGTTAAAGACGATTCTACGCCACACTTCCTTTAAATCAGCATTTACATAGTCTTTGTCTCCATTCCGGATCAATATTCCGGCCAAATCCAGGTAACTCACCGCATTGTGATAATCTTCACCGTCTTTCCTGCCCAGTAATGTCATGGCAGAAGCAAAATGAATTCTCTTTCTCAGGGAAGTACGGTCAAAACGTTTGGTTAAAAAGGTATGTCTGTTGCTATTGAGTTTCAGGATCATGGCATCTGGTATTGTCAGTCCTGATTTTCCGGCAAGGTCATGGACAACCATTTCCCATCCGCCCACATCAAATGAATCTTTTGAGCTTGGGAATTTAGCAATCCAGAGTTGATTATTCACATCCGTCACGCTGGCTTTTGGTCTGGCTCCTCCGAGAGAGGAACCGGGAGCAATCAACAGGTTCAGCCAATGCAGGTATTCAGGATCGTTGGATGAATCTTCAGCCTCCAGCTTTAAACTGGCAAATTCCAACTCATGCAGTGATGTCCATTGAGGAGCAGACATTTCCCTGCTGTCACTCAAAAACGGTCCGTCCATGGTTGTTTTAAACCTGAGCCCCCCCATCCGGTGTTCATCAAAAACCCCAAGCAGGTAATCAGAAGGCATCAGGGTTCTGGCAGCTCTTTTTTCAATCCTGGCCATTGTTGCTTCATGTCTTTGCATCAGCAGCCTTCCCCATCTGTCGGGGGACGAATCCAGAAAAAGTCCGAAGTTCGATTTGTTACCCGCTAAGTATTGCGGCCCGGAATACAATTGTAAATCCGGATCGATAATGAAGGTATGGTGTAGCGTAAGCCATTTTTTGTTGTATTCAAATGAAAATACTATAATACTCCCCTAAAATGAGACCACTGGTTAAGTTGAATAAGCAATAACTTTACAGTGGTAAAATGAAAACAAGTAGACGAAAATTTTCGGGGGCTTTTAAGGCCCAAGTAGCCATCGAGGCGCTCAAGGAGCGGGAATCTCTGGCTGAATTGTCGGTACGTTTTGGGATACATTCCGCAATAATTAACCGATGGAAAAAAGAATTCATTTCCAGAGCTGGCGAGATTTTTGAAACTCCGCCACCGGAATGGGCATCATGGCAAGGTATCCCATTCGTAACCTGAGTAAACGTGGCCATGTCAATTATATTCGTCCTTATTTGCTACGCAACTTGGCAATCAACCATCCTAACCAGGTATGGGCCATTGATATCACTTTCATCCCGATGCGAAGGGGATTTATGTACCTTGTAGCTATCATTGATGTATACAGCCGCTTTGTAGTAGGCTGGGACATCTTTAATAGCCTGGATGCAGCAAATAGCCTTGAGGTTCTTAAAAGTGCAATTGCACTTTATGGAAAGCCTGAAATTATAAACTCTGATCAGGGGGCATCTTCGCCCCGGGAGCTGCTTGGGGCTAACCTCATCTGAAATCTACTGGGTCTGTCCAACTGATAAGCGGTCAACCAAGACATTCCGCCAGCAGGCGGAACAACCTTGACAACAAAGACAACAGCGAAGCGGACAATCGAAGCGAAGCGTAGATCCCGACCTGTCGGGACCCGACAACCTTAAAGATTTCGGATTGCGGATTTCAGATTGACTCCGGACAACCGCAAACTGATTACTGATTACCGATTACTGCCTCTGCCTCTTCCTTTGTTTATTTCACCTCCACCACTCCCGATGCCTTCATTTTCTGCAGGGCGTCGGCCGGCAGTTTCCAGTCGTTATCGAAATAGCCTTCTGAGATGACCTGGTCGTTGGTTTCCTTGAACAGCAGATAGTCTCCCATCCCTGCGAGTCCTTTGGCTCCCTCACCTCCGGCAAAGCGGATACCCCGCCGGCCACGATCAGCAGCAGGAGGTGCTCCCGGTTGCATCGGTTTCGATGTCCAGAAAGGAATACCGGAAATGACTACCACCAGTTTACCGTTTACCGGGTATCCATAAACGAGTCCGTATTGTGAGGCATCCCCATGAAGGTGCATGGGTAGTTTATCTGCCAGTTTGGCGATAACGCTGTTGGTCTCTTTGGTTCCAAAAAGCACCAGGTTGGAGGAAAGATAGTCATCGGCAGTCACCTCCCTGTCGGATATAACACGGGGATTGACCAGACTGGGTTGTTCGAACCAACTGCCCCAAGAAACTGAAAAATCAGCTGCCTTTTTTCCAAAAGCCCGTCTGGTCATTGCCTCTTCCATCCCCGAAACACCCTGGGTACCATAGACAAATATGTTGCGGCTGGTGAGCACTTCCGACATCGGTCCTTCGAGTCCGGGTTTCTTGGCTGATACCGGTGCTTCGTATTTCTCGGCAATCCACTTACCCTCTTTTAAAATGAAAGAGTGGTTGAGCTTCGGGGCACTCTGAACGGTTACCCCGTTGATTTTGACCGTCAGCGGATCCGTTGCTTTCAGGGAAGGGTGACCTTTAAGCCGGAGGGTAAAAGCTTCCAGGTTGCCTGTTTTAATTTCCATCAGGTTAGGCCCGGTGAAGCGGGCATCGATGTTTGCAAGTGTTCCGGGTGTCAGCTTATCGAATAATACCCAGTATGCGGAATTGTATTTGAACCACCTGGTTGAGTAATTTATCCTCTGGGGGAAATTATTCCGCACCTGCCCGTCGAACCAGTGGAAGATATTCTCATTCTGGTAAGCCTGAACCCAGACATCGTGTTGCACGCCGGGAAACTCATAATATTCCACCGAAGCGCCACATTTCAGCAGTTCGTCCCTGATCTGGCGCACCCCTTCAGGCCGGACTGTCGGGTCGGCGCCGCCCTGGAATATGGCGACGGGCAGGTTCAGGGCGTTACCCATCAAATCCCATGCCTCTCCGGGAGGTGCCGGGCATACAGGGGCGATGGCCGCGAAGACATCCGGACGGCTTAGACCGATGAAAAGGGTGCCTCCTCCGCCCATGGAAAGTCCGGTTAAATAGATTCGGTTTTCATCGATGCTGAAGTTGGCCTTGCACTCTTCGATCACCCGCCAGACATCGGCCTCGGGAATGCCTACATAGCCCATAGTCCCCCGGGCATAAGGCGTTGCAACCACATAGTCAATATCTTTCCATTTGGGGAAGACCCTGGAGGCTTCTGCATCGTTTTGTCCGGGCAGGTTCGACTTGCCGAAGACCCTGCGCAGTGCCAGCCGGTGGTTCGACATCGCCCCGTGAAGCATGATCACCAGAGGGTACTGCTTTTGCGGATCATAACCGGGCGGGATATACAACCCGTAGGGCTGCTCCGAATCGTCGATTTCTGAATAAAAGGTAGCCACCTGCGGACCGCCATGGAAAACTTGTGCATGAGAGACGGAGGGAACCTGCACCAGAATACCCGCTCCAAACAGAAGAAGGCAAAATAAGATAGACTTTTTCATAGTTAAAAATATTACATTTTGTGGTTTATCCTGTGAAACACATGGTATTGGCTCCGCCGGACTTCCTGCCCATGTGGCTAATCATTCCGGTTGGCCTCTGCTGAGACGAGATGCCCTCTGGAACCCTGTTTTCAAGGGAAGGAAAGTTCGACATAAAACTACAAAAGATTTACGATGCGCAAAAGAGGCTTCGCCTTAAAACCCGAAAATAGCCCGGAACCTGCCGCAATGAAACAGGGAATCCCGGATTGATTTCTGATGATTGTTTTTATTTTTAGCGTGATGGGTGCCGTGGCAGGGTTCTTATTTGGTGAGCTTTTGGGTTCGATTTTTACACATAGGCGTTTACATGGGGTTCGGTCAGGTTTGGCGGATCTCCTCAAACAAGGGCCATCAGATTGTAAAGCGAGTCTGCACAAGCTTTTCAGATAAGTCCCATAAGAGGCGGGCAGGTTTTTCTTCCCTGGAAAAGCGCGAACCGGAGACTATGCCAGGTTTGCCTTTGAGTCCCGCGAATCCGGTGGGGCCCCAATAGTCGCCGCCCTTCACCCCGGGCGCAAGAGCCGCCAGTATCGAAGGCAACGCTCCGTTTTCGGCAGAATTGGATAGAAAGTTGGCTAAATATCTGATTGTATGTTTGATTCCTGTTCCTTCGAACAATCCGGTGTCCAGGGCAAATCCCGGGTGGGCAGCTACTGAAAGAACCTTTCTTCTGCTTTGCTCCAACCTCCTGTGCAACTCCTGGCTGAACAACAGGCAAGCCAGTTTTGACCAGGAATACGCATTTATCCGGCAGTAGTATTCTTGGGAAGTGATTCTTCCGGTGGTTAACTTTCCGATGGCTGTTTTATGGGCCAGGCTGCTCAGACAGACCACCCGGGATGCTTCGTCATCCGGCATAAGGTCCAGCAGCCGGGAGGTCAGCAGGAAGTGACCCAGGTAGTTAACGGCAAAGGTACTCTCGAAGCCGTCGGTGGTCCGGGAAAAGGGTACCCACATGATGCCTGCATTGTTGATGAGCAGGTCCAGGTGCCGGTATTTCTGACTGAAAATAGCAGCAAATTCCCTCACCGAGGCAAAACTCGCCAGGTCGAGGAGCATGATGTCCAGGTCGGCCCCGGGAACCGACATTTTTATCGAATCCCTGGCTTTTTCTGCCTTTTCCTGGTTCCGGCAAGCCATGACCACCCGGATGCCCGTACGGGCAAACACCAGGGCAGTTTCATAGCCGATTCCGGAATTGGCCCCTGTAATCACCGCAATTTTTCCTTCCTGAGAAGGAAGATCCTTAACGTTGAAATTCATTAGAAATAAAAAATCTTAACAATTTATTAATCATTGCGTTACGGAAACAAGCTCTACGCAATATCACTCTTCACAGGGATCTCGTCCCGCTAAAACGGGACTCGTTTCACCCGATTGGGATCAACTCGTTAAACTGAACAACAAATCCCATTGTGTGAAACAAGCTGGCTTTGTGGCTGAGCCGGGATGATGGTGCATAGAACTTCCGCAATCGTTGGGTAAAGAAAGTAACAAAAAGATGATTGCAGCATCTCTTTTTCTATTTTTACCCTATAAAAACCGACGTGATGAAAACAGTAACCACATTTCTTCTGATTTTATTCAGCCTGGAGGCATTTTCACAAGGGTTCCAGGAGCCCCGTCTGATTGTCCGGGCGGATGACATGGGTTCCTCGCAGGCGGCCAATGCAGCCTCCCTTCGAAGTTATACCAACGGGATCATCACATCGATTGAGGTGATGGCCATTGGTCCCTGGTTCCCTGAGGCGGTCAGACTGCTGAACGAAAACCCGGGTATTGATGTTGGCCTGCATCTGGTTCTGACCAGTGAGTGGGATAACATAAAATGGCGGCCTCTGACCCAATGCCCGGGACTGACCGATAAAAACGGCTATTTTTTTCCGAAGCTCTGGCCTGATAAAAATTACCCGGGGCAATCGGTGGTGGAGAATGGATGGACCCCGGAGGAGATCGAACAGGAGTTCCGGGCTCAGATCAAACTGGCGCTGGTAAACATTCCCCGCATCAGTCATCTTTCGGGACATATGGGGTCCACAGCCTTTGATCCCGGAGTGGCTGAAATCACTTCCCGGCTGGCGGAGGAATACCATTTGCCCAGTGTCGACGGCAGCCTTGTGGCTTATGCCAGGCAGATCGATGGTCAACAAAACAACCGGGAACCGGGAACACAAATCCGGAAACAGAAATCTGACATCGATGTTGTCTCCTACAAGGGACCTCATGGAACACAGAAAGAGAAGATCGAAAGTTTCATTGCTATGCTGAACACATTGGAAGCGGGTAAAACATATGTGTTTGTCGATCACCCGGCCTTCAACACAGAGGAGATGCAGGCGGTCGGCCATATTGGGTATGAGGAGGTGGCGGCAGACCGTCAGGGAGTTTACGATCTTTTTTCCAGCGAGCGGGTGAAGCAGGTGATCCGGGAAAAGAGGATTGAGCTGGTTAGCTATAACGATGTGGTGAAGACCTTGCCCCGCAGCACACCTGAAGCAGAAAATGTCCATGCCAAAGGGATCAGCGATTATTTTGAGGCTGTGGCGAAAAGCGGCCAGGAGTTGCACAGCCTGATGGTGCTGCGGCACGGCAAGGTGGTGGCCGAAAAGTGGTTCAATGGTCACGGTCCGGCCATTCCCCATGTGATGCACTCGGTGAGTAAAACCTGGACTTCCACGGCTGTGGGTTTTGCTGTTCAGGAAGGGTTGCTGAAAGTAAGCGACAAAGTAATCCGGTATTTTCCTGAGGATCTTCCGGCTGAGGTTTCGCCCTGGCTGGCTGATCTGGAGATCCGCGACCTGCTGACCATGACGGTAGGTCACAGCACAGAGCCTTCGGTGGACCGGATGCAGCAGGAGTTACGCTGGGAGAGGGTTTTTCTGGCTCACCCCATTGATTATGAGCCTGGAACGAAATACCTCTACAACAGTATGGCTACCTATATGGTTGCAGCCATCCTGCAGAAAGTGACGGGTCAGACTGTGCTGGACTACCTTTATCCACGCCTGCTCCGTCCCCTGGGAATCACCGGCGCCTTCTGGGAGATGAGTCCTTCGGGTGTTCCCTGCGGCGGCTGGGGTTTGCACATCAAAACCGAGGACATGGCCAAGCTGGGGCAGTTTTATCTGCAAAAGGGGAAGTGGAACGGGAAACAGATGTTGAATGAAGCATGGTTTGAGGAGGCCACCAAAGCCCATATCACCCAGCCGCCGCAGTGGTTCCCGAAGAACGGAAAGGCCAGTGAGAGCGACTGGGTGCAGGGGTATGGTTACCAGGTCTGGCGCTGCCGGCACAATGCCTACCGGGCTGACGGGGCTGTAGGACAATTTATTATTGTCATCCCGGAAAAGGATGCAGTAGTGGTCACAACAGCCAATATTCAGGATATGCAGGGAGAGATCAACCTGATTTGGAAATATCTTTTGCCGGCGATGTTGTAAAGGCAGGAAGGGAGGATTGAGATTTGGTACTCTGTCATAGCAGGTATAAAAAGTCAGGAATACACCGTTTCTCCTTTGAAACTGCCCTGGCATCCTGCCTGAAAGATCTCAGGAATTCCGGTATTTGAATGCCAGGAAGCCGGCAAGGGCAAAGAGGGAAGCCAATCCTCCGATGGTATACGATACGGTTTTGGAAAGAGCAAATCCTTCGGGGGCCAGCATCAGGTAAGTGGTGATAACGGATGTCATGAAAAGGGCCGGCAACAAGGTTATCCTGAAGTTCTTACCGGTACGGACAAGGAAGATCGTGATGGTCCAGAGCACGAGGGTGGCCAGAGTCTGGTTTGACCAGGCGAAATAGCGCCAGATGATGCCGAAGTCGATACGGGTGAGGAGAAATCCGGCTACGAAGAGCGGGATGGTGATTAACAGCCGGTTTTTCCAGGGCTTTTGTTTCACTTTGAAAATATCGGCCACCATCAGGCGGGCCGCTCTGAAAGCCGTATCTCCCGAGGTAATGGGGGCGGCCACCACCCCCAGGATGGCCAGCAGTCCGCCGAATTTTCCCAACAGGGAATTGGAAATCATGTTGACCACAAAGGCAGCATTTCCCTGGTGTTCTGCCATCACCTGGTTCAGGGCAAAGGTGCTTCCGAAAAAGCTCATGCTGATGGTGGCCCAGATCAAGGCTACGATACTTTCGGCGATCATGGCCCCGTAGAAGACCCTCCGGCCCTCCTTTTCGCTGGTGATACAGCGGGCCATCATAGGGGACTGGGTGGCATGAAATCCGGAAATGGCGCCACAGGCAATGGAGATGACCAGCATCGGAAAAATCGGAAACCGCTCCGGATCGGAGTGAAAATTCCGCAGGTGGGCCAGGTTAAGCTCAGGCAGGTAATGCCCTTTAATAACCACTCCTGCAATCAGCCCCACCGCCATGAAAATCATCGCAAAACCAAACACCGGGTAGATTCTTCCGATAATTTTGTCGATCGGCAGGAAGGTAGCCAAAAAATAGTAGATAAAGATCACTGCCACCCAGAAGGTCATCAAATTGCTGTGCGGGGTTAAACCGGCCAGGATTTTCGCAGGTCCTGTGATAAATACTGCACCGACCAGGACCATCAGGATGACGGTGAATCCTCTCACGAACTGCTTCATACCCCGTCCCAGGTAGATGCCAATGATTTCGGTGATGCTCAATCCATTATGCCTCACTGACAGCATGCCGCTGAAAAAGTCGTGGGTGGCGCCGGCAAAGATGGCGCCCAGGACGATCCAGAAGTAAGCCACCGGACCCCACATGGCCCCGGCTACCGCACCGAAAATGGGGCCCAATCCGGCAATGTTCAGAAATTGGATCAGAAATGCCTTCCACCAGGGCAGCGGCACAAAATCCATACGATCTGCATAACCAATAGCTGGCGTTGCCCTTTTCGGATCAACCCCGAACACCTTCTCAAGAAACCTGGAATAAAACAGGTAACCACTTACTAAAATAAGAATTGATACCAAAAAAGTAATCATACAGATCTGTCTTCTTATTTCTCAAGCACGGAAGTTCGCGATCAGGAAACCAAAAGTAATCATGTCAATCGTAATATGGAGAGCCCTCTGGCCGGATTTTTCATCAAATTCTCAGACTGCAAAATTTTCATACAGGTTCGAGAAGAAGGTATCTCTCCGTGGTATGGGCCGGACCGGTAAACCATGACCTTGAGGATTCGTTTTCTGCAAAATTGAGACATTTCAGGGAAGCTGGTAATCATCCTTTTTCTACCTTTGAATCTGATTCAGGGATAAAACATAGAAAAAAAAGGAAGAAACGAACCATGAACATAGAGACTCTTACCTGGAAGAAATTGTTAATAACCCTGGTACGGATGGCTATCGGGTGGCATTTCCTGTATGAAGGGCTGGTAAAACTGTTTGCCGGGAATTGGACAGCCTACGGTTACCTGGTCAACACCACCGGGTTCCTGTCCGGATTTTATCATCGGCTGGCCATGGATGCAACCCTGCTGCAGGTTGTTGATTTCCTGAATGTCTGGGGTTTGGTACTTACAGGAGTGGCCTTGTTTCTGGGTATATTCGTCCGCTATGCGGCACTGTCCGGGATCTTCATGTTGCTGCTTTACTATTTTGCTTATCCTCCGTTTGGGTCCTCCCTGCTTTTTAACGGGGCAGACGGGCATTTTTACCTGATAGACCGGAACCTCATTGAAGCGCTGGCACTACTGCTGCTGATTCTTATCCCCGGGAAAGGGTTCGGGATAGATACCCTTGAGCTCTTGTATAAAGGGAAACAAAAACAGGTTTTGCCGGTTGCCGGGGAGGAGGGAACCGCAAAAGAGGGAACCTCCCGCCGGGAGGTGCTGAAAAACCTTATTCCCCTGCCCCTGTTGGGGGTGATGGGATGGAGTGCGGTAGGGATAAGCCGGAAATACGGAACAGATACTCTTACCGGGGCCACCATTCAGTTAAAAACCGCTGATTTGCGAAAGCTGGAAGGGGATTTGCCCAAAGGCCGGATCGGAAATCATGAGATCAGCCGCCTGGTTATGGGAGGTAATCTGATCGGCGGGTGGGCCCATTCCCGCGATCTGCTTTATGTACCCTCGCTCTTCAGGGCTTACAATACCGAAAAAAAGGTTTTTGAAACCCTCATGCTGGCAGAAAAGGCCGGCATCAATGCCATCAACATCGGATTTGCTTCCAATGCGCTGATTGCCAAATATAAAAAAGTGACAGGAAGTACTATCAAGGTCATATCCCAGATCAACCCGAATCTCGATAACGGCAAACTGGAAGAAATAGGGCCCCATACCGATAAAAAACTATTCTTCGAGGTAACAGACAAAGCCATCGATTTCGGTGCAGATGTTATCCAGGTACAGGGCAACTGGTGTGACTGGCTCACCCGTGCCCGGAAGGCTGAAGTGATTGGTGAGATGATAGAGCATATCCGGAAGCAGGGATATACCGCCGGATTAGGGGCCCACACGGTTGATTCCCTCATCTATTGTGAAGAGCAGGGAATCATCCCCGATTACTATATGCAGACCATGCACCACGACCAATACTGGTCGGCCCATCCGAAAGAAAACAGGGTCCCATTTGAGGTGGACGGAATGAAATATGAGGATCACAACAGATTTCATGACAACTGCTTCTGTCTTTTTCCTGATAAGACCGTGGAATTTGTGAACCGTACAAAGGTACCGGTCATGGGTTTCAAGGTGCTTGCCGCCGGGGCTATAACTCCGGAAGACGGATTCAGGTGGGCATTTGAAAACGGCGCCGACTTCATCTGTGTGGGCATGTTCGATTTCCAGGTGGTCGATGATGTCAATATTGCTATCTCCACTTTGCAAAATCTCCGACTACGGAAAAGGGAGTGGTATGGATAGAGATTCCGGATTCCCGGGGCGGTGTGGTCCATCAGGAGTGGGTCACCGGCCGGGATTGCTTTCCTTTAGTCCTGTTATCCACCGGCAGAACCTGTAACAACATCGTTTTTGCCGGGACTAATTTCTTTCTTTTTTTGGCCACTAAGAAATAAAAAATGGTATGGCTATAGTTACGAAATTAACCCTTTTCTTTCTCCTGCTTTTTCTTTCCCAGATGGCTGGAGGCCAGGATAGGATTGTGACGGTCAGCGGGGATACCATTCATGGGAGGATCCTCAGGGAAGGCTCTGGTTCGGTCTCGCTTGAATGTTATCTGGGAGGAGTACGGTCTGTTTCCCGGATTGCACGGCGGGAGATCAGAACCATAATCCGGCCGGGTATGGTTTCGGAGATGACGGGAGGAGAGTCTGCCCCCGGATTTTTGGATTTTTCCTTTTCAGGAGGCCCTTCTTATCTGGTAGGCAGTACAGATGAAGCAAAAAGTCAGGTCATGAAGCTTGGATTCACCCGGGCAGAAGCCGACAATTATTACCGCCAGTTGAAGCTGGGGTGGTCAGCGTCGGCTGATGTACACTTGCCGGTTGTTTCTCAATTGGGGGCCGGCGTGAAATACCGTTTCTTCACTACTTCAGCGGACGAGTGGGCCACTTTTGATCCGCAGGACGGCCAGAATCTCTACTATGGAGAAATGAAGGAGACCATGTATATTCATTACGCCGGCCCTTCGGTAAAATCGGCCGTACCGGCAGGCCGGCACCGCCGCATGTTGATAAGCTCCGCACTGTCAGCGGGCTGGATGTTTTACCGGAATGAAGCCCACGGCCTCGGTAGTTATTACCTGGTTACCGGGAACAGTTTCGGCACTTCCGCAGAAACCGGACTGGAATATGTTCTGACCCGTCGCATTGCCATTGGAATGCGCTTTACCCTCTTTGCCTCGAAAATGAGAAAAATTGAGATTGACTACGGAACCGGCCCTTCCACCCTTGAACTTCCCAGGGAACAGTACGAGAATGTTTCGGCCCTCGACCTGCTGGGAGGCGTCAGAATATCCCTTTGAAAAGGACACAGATGAAGCAGTTGTCTCTGATCATTCTGGTTGCATGGCTTTTCTCGTGTTCCTGCAGCGACGATTTCCTGGAGAGAAACCGGAACAATCTTACCATGTTGGCAGGAAGAGTACTCATTTCCGATGTAGACCCGGATCCTTCGCTGTCGATCACCCTGGGGGTTGCCGGGTGGGAAAAGTATCATATCACGTTTTTCCCCTGCCTGCTTATGGTCCTCTGCCTGATATCCTGGTACCAATGGATGAAGTGGGAAGAGTCATGCTCCCCCAGGGGAAAATCAACGATGTTTGTTTCAGCCTTGCCGGCGATCATCTCTTTGTGGTCAGTGGCAGCAACTTTGAGCCTGGGACACCTCAGGGCACGAATAATGTCATCCTGCAGGTCGATGCCGCGAACCTGGCCGTAACCAAAACCTATGAACCCACCTTTTCAGTCCTGGATAACGGCGGGGAACTGGTATATGCCTTCCAGCAAGTCAGATATGTCTTTACCGATCCTTTGGGTACAAATCTTTATGCCATCCGGCGGATAGCGCCTGATTTTGGTGTGGAAGACTGGAGTGTCGAAGTGTTTGAGGTGAATCCATGATTTGCTGCAGTCCGGCACCCCACCAATGGGGGAATCAGACTCCCATCGGTGAGGGTTTTCCCTTTGGTCTTTGACACTGGTGGTTTCTGACTTTATTAAATGCTGTATACCTGAACCATTCAGGCGGGTGAGAGGGTGCTCCCCTCTCCGTTTATTACCGGTTTTTCCCATCATACCGGGGTTGCTGTTACAGGAATGCCGGTACTCTGTGCAAAAATTATTTTCCAATCGCCGTTGGCTTTTTTGAACAGATTGGTAAACCGGATCGGGTTGTATACAACTTTCTCACCGGTTACCATGACTTCCTCCACTTTGCCAACCCAGGAATCGATGACCAATTCAGGGGTAAGGATAATAAAATCCTCCCGGATGGTCGTTATTTGTATACTTTTCCTGGCACTGGTGTACACATCCCAGCTTTGTCGGTACGAAGCGTAATCCAGCAGCAAGGTGTCGTAACAGGAAACCATTTCGGGAGAGAAACTTTGAATGGCAATGTTCCCATCCAGGGCTGCCCAGCCTGTCATAAGGGGTTCTGCTGCTGCTTTCACTTCGCTGATGATCTGATCTTTTTCCTCCTGGTGAACAAGATCATTTTTCTCCTGCACGCATCCAGCTCCTGCAATCAGGAAAAGAGCTGTCAGGGTTGTTTTTGCTGTTGTTGTCATCTGTATAATTAATTATTTATTATGACCGGTACCACGAAACGGAGGATTTACCTGTTTTGATATCATTTTCCCGGTTTGTGCCGCTTACGGAAATGGCAATAGATTGAGATCCGGCAAGTCAGACCGGGTAGAAGGACGAAATCTGCCTGATAAATGTAGGAATTATTTAGAAGATATCAGCAAACCGGGAAGTGGAAAGGAGGGTGGGGGCGTCAGGAACCAGTCGGGTTCTTTCAGCCTAACCCGTTCTGTTCAGCAGAGGTGTCAAAAAATTAATGAATTTGACTTAATGATTTGAAAGTTCTGTTTTTTCCTTTGAAATCCCTGAGCCACCGGAGCAAAACCTCCTGATGTTTAAGCCATGTTGTGGTGGTAACAGATTAATATTCAGGTATTCAATAGATTTTGGATTTTGGGTTTATGTATTGTCACCGTGAAATGTTATACATTAATCTGTTCTTTTTACTCTAACTTGTAATGTAAAAACGTTACCTTATGAAAACCATCGTTCAACTTCTGGAGAGCAGTGCCCAAAAGTTTGCGGACAATCCTTATCTTCTTGAAAAGAAGACAGACAAGTACGAAGCTACCACCTTCAGGGAAACGAAGGAGCAGGTATACCAGGTTGCTGCCGGGTTAATAGCCCTGGGGGTAAAAAAGGGGGACCGTCTTGCGCTGATTTCCGAATCTCGTACCGATTGGGTGATCAGTGAACTGGGAGTGTTGTATGCCGGGGCTGTGAATGTTCCCCTCTCCATTCTGCTAAAGGAGGGCGCTGACCTCAGGTTCAGGCTGGAGCATTCCGGGGCGAGAATGGTTATCGTTTCGCGGAACCAGCTTCCTAAAGTCAATGCCATAAAGAAGGAAATCAGGAGTCTTGAAAAGGTGATTCTCCTGGACCCGAAGGAAAGCTATGAAAAAGATGAACTATTCCTTGGGGAAATCAGGAAGGTGGGGGAAGAATATCTGCATGACCACTTTGACAGATTCATGGAGGTGGTCGGCCATATAGGGCCTGATGATTATGCCAACATTTGCTATACTTCGGGAACTACGGCCGATCCGAAAGGGATCATTCTCACGCACAGGAACTATACAGCCAACATAGAGCAAACGCTGACACTGATGGATGTGCCGGAGTGGTGGAGTACCCTGCTGATTCTGCCGTGGGATCATTCTTTTGCCCACACCGTAGGTTTGTTTATTCTCATGTCGACCGGTTCGAGTCTGGCGGCAGTCCAATCAGGTAAGTCATACCTCGACAGCCTCAAAAACATTCCGGGCAACATCCGGGAAATCCGGCCGGTTTTCCTTCTCAGTGCTCCCACCCTGGTTAAAAACCTTCGCAAAGGAATCGAAAAAGGAATCAGGGAAAAGGGAAAGGTCATCGAGGGTCTATTTAAACAGGCCCTCCGGATTGCTTATATCTATAACGGCATCGGGTGGGATCGTGGTAAGGGATGGAAGATAATGCTCAAGCCGCTTTACCAATTGTTCGACCTGATTCTGTTTAAAAAAATCAGGGCCAGTTTCGGGGGGAGGCTGAAATTTTTCTTTGGCGGGGCGGCTTTGCTTGATATTGAACTTCAACGGTTTTTTTATGCCATCGGGATCCCGATATACCAGGGCTATGGATTATCAGAGGCTTCACCCGTCATCTCAGGCAATACCGAAGCCAGTCACAAGCTGGGTTCATCCGGAATCCTGGTAAAGCCGCTTGACCTGAAGATTTGTGATGACGATGGCCATGAGCTTCCTGCCGGAGAAAAAGGAGAGATTGTCATTCGTGGCGAGAATGTGATGAAAGGGTACTGGAAGAACGACAAAGCCACCCGTGAGACCATCCGGGATGGCTGGCTCTATACCGGGGATATGGGATATATCGACCAGGATGGCTTTCTGTATGTGCTGGGAAGGTTTAAAAGCCTGCTTATTTCCGACGATGGGGAAAAATACAGCCCGGAAGGGATCGAAGAAACCATAACCGACCGGTCACCCTACATAGACCAGCTGATGCTTTATAACAACCAGAATAAGTATACCACAGCCCTACTTGTACCCAATAAGGAAGCCCTGGAAAGATGGGCCAGGAGCCAGGGCATTCCTGTTTCTGATCCCGGATTTGTCAAAGCGGTATTGCTCGAAATTGAATCGGTCATCAACCAGTACAAACCGGGGGGAAAAAACGATGATCTTTTTCCTTCCAGGTGGCTTCCTGCTGCAGTGGTCCTGGTAAGTGAAGCCTTCTCGATCGACAATGGGATGGTGAACAGTACAGGAAAGATGGTCCGTTCAAAAGTGGTTGCCTTCTACGAGGAGAAGATCGGATATGCCTATACCCCGGAAGCTAAAAATATCGTGAACCCCGTCAATGAGGCGGCAATTAAAAATATGTACAAGATTTCCTGACTTCGGCAAGTCCGGAGTATCCATGAGTACTATTTATCTGTGTGCCTCTAATTCTTAATAATCAACTGAGTACCCCACTTTCCCCCTTTCTTAATCTTCAGTATATAATATCCTGGTTTAAAACTATTGGTTTCTATTGTAATTATTTGTTCTGAAGCCTTTCTGTTAATTACCGTTTCCCCTTTCATATCGACTATCTCAAAAGATTCTATCTCCAGTCCGGGATTTTCAATTATCAGATAATCTGTTGCAGGATTGGGATAAACCTTGATTTCCGCGAATTTGGCTTTTTCCCTACTGTTAACACCTGTTGATCCGGATCTGAAGATTACCTTGTCGATATTGCAATTTGCCCCCTCGATAGCTAACCGGAGCTGGTATGTTCCTTCGGGCAATGCAACTAAAGTTTTGCCCGAAACCTGGGTATAGGTAGTCCAGCTATTGTCTCCGGTTTTTGGAACCTGAATTTTTCCGGTAATGTCAGTGTTGCCCATGTAAATTCTGAATGCGGAACCTGTCACCCCTGACGACACATAGGCACTCCAATTATAAACCTGTTCGTTTTCTACAGAGACGGTGTACAGCAACCACTCTCCAACTGCCGTATATCCAAGAACTCTGCCCCCATTTCCGCTGACTATGTCAACGCCACAATCGGTGCGGAATTCGGCATCTCCTTCATTGTTGCTGTCGTTATCCTTATAAGCAATTCCCTCAATGCCTTTGTCGAACATTTCAATCTCCATTGTACCCGGTATGGCAATTGGCTTGCTACCATATGGGGTTGTAAGGATCTCATTTCCTATTGATTTTTCAAATGTGATTTTGTCGATATTGAAATATGAACCCTCAATGACCAAACGCAATTTATAGGTGCCTACCGGCATTGCCACCTTTGTGCGGCCTTTCACTTCTGTATATACCGTCCAACTGCTGGAGGCAGTTTGCGGCACAGAAACTTTTCCTGTAATGTCGGTATTGCCCATATAGATTCTGAATGCAGACCCGCTTAAGCCTGATGCAACCTTAGCCGACCAAACCATCAACTGTTCTTCTTCAACTTTTACCGTATATTCCAGCCACTCTCCACTTGCAGTCCAACCAACAACAAATCCGCCATTGGTCCCGCTGTCAATATCGACACCGCTGTCGGACCGGTATTTTCCGCCTTCATTTTTATCGTCGGAATCGCTGTAAGCCACGCCATTTGCCCCGTTGTCGAAATCTTCAGCTTCAAGTGTGCCGGGTAAAGCTATGGGCTCTTCTTTGAATGGTGTGCTAGGTTTGTAAGCCTTAACCACGCAACTTCTTTTAAAAATGACACTGTCGGCACTATTCAACACTTTCATGGTAAAGGTATAGGTATCAGCAACGGAAGGCGTCCACTTCAGTTCAAACATGGAATCCGAACTTTGGCTCAGCAGCGTATCATTCAGATAAACCTGGATTTCTGCAATGCTGTCGTTCTCGCTGTGTGCCCTTCCTTTAATGGTGGCTTCGGTATTGATTTCAACCATGCTTACCAATGCGCTGATGAAGGCATATTCGCCAATGTTCATTAACGGACTCTTTGCGTTAATTGCGGCATCTGTAAGCATATATTCACGCAGCCATGTCAAAGCGGGACGCTCAACTCCATTTTTGATCAAACCTGAATAATCAACCCAGGTGGAGCCGTAGATGTATCCCCAAATAGTTATTCCTGCCACATAATCAGCCTCCCACATAACCGGGATTTGCTCCCTATAGCGTGTAAACTGTAACTGATCATCTTCTTTATTGATGTCGTATTCGGAAATGAGGATAGGAAGTCCTGTCTGATTGTGGATTTTTTCCAGAACTGTTTTGAAACTTGCACCTGACATATCGTTCAGGTCGTGCGCCTGGCAACCTGCGGCGTCAACCGGAGCACCGGCTGCCACTATCTTTTTCAGCAAATCAATAAAGCGATCGGTATCATACTGGAATGTATTGTAATCGTTGTAGATAAGCACCGCTTTAGGCCAGCGCTCGCGGGCCAT
This sequence comes from uncultured Prolixibacteraceae bacterium, assembly GCA_964650525.1. Taxonomy (GTDB): domain Bacteria; phylum Bacteroidota; class Bacteroidia; order Bacteroidales; family Prolixibacteraceae; genus UBA1413. The sequence goes on along the minus strand of CAZYUA010000014.1, from coordinate 2,124 downwards.
GATAAATGCTTTCACAATCCAATCGTATCCCGATGCACCATCGCCTCCCAGAGCATTTTTAAATGGTGCCGGTGCATGCCCGGAAAGTGCTTCATTTACGACATCAATATAATCCAAATCAGGATAACGCTTCGCAACAACATCAAACCATTCTGTGATTTCTTCCAACTGTTCTTTCTGGGAAAGGTTGTTCAACCAGGTCGGATATTGAGCGCCCCAAATTAGGCAATGAAACTTGAACGGAAAATTGTGATCCTTGCAATACTTATATTGAATGTCCACTGTTTCCCACTTGTAAACATCACGGGTTCCTTCTATCGAAGCCCATTTCGTTTCATTTTCAGGTGTCAGCTGATTCCAATAATTGCTGAAATCACTTCTGACAGCATACATCGTGGTAATATTGCCCAAAAATTTATTCGGATTTTTCGCCAGTTGGGCATAAACGCCTGAACCACCCAACGCAAGCAACGATACCAAAAGAGTTGCTTTTAATTTCATAGTAGTTTGAATATTAATAATTCGACATAGAATGTTTAGTTGTCTCACTGACTCGATGGTAATATTACGTTTATTTATTGGGTTTTCCTCCCTTCTGAAGGTTTATTTTGGGTTAAGACATGCTGGCATTATCCTCCACATCAAATGCAATATCTTCCATCCTTACCTCTAAAAGGTTTTCATCAATTTCATTGGAAATTGCATGCTCCAGATATGGCCTTCATAAATTTCGTCGTTTTTGTTGTTATTCTGCCCTTTAAGCCAGCAAATTTCGTCTAATCCAGTGGGTTGTTATTTGGTTAATCATTTTCTCAAGGGCTTCTTTCATTTCATCGATTAAAGGAGAGGGCTGGGAGTGACCAATTGTTTCACAACTGTCTCACTAAAAAACATAAGAGCGTCAGAATTCAATCCACCTCTCTGATTTTCAAAAGCCGGAAACGGGACTACCCGACTGAGGCGGGACGACCCACAGCTTGGTAAGCTGGTGAAATTATTTCGTATATAGCTGTATATTAATTTATTGTAAAATATTTTCTGTATTTTATAGAACAAATTGATCACAAAAATTGATTTCTATATGTCTGTGTAAATAATTTATAATAAGCATATGAAAATAATAAAGCTCTCAGCAGAAATTTTTCGCTGAGACTTCATTTAATAAGGTCGGTAATATCCAACTTTGTGACGACTCACCCAATTGTCAGGATGACCCTTTTCCCGAAACCGATTTCCACCAGTCTGTAAAGTGTTGATAATTGAATGTCACTATGACCGTTCTCAATCCTGGATATAAAGCTTTTTCTGGTACCAGTTTTCCGTGCAAGTTCTTCCTGGGTCATTTGCGCATCTTTTCTGGCTTCCCGGAGGATCTCACCAATCGCAAAAGATTTGGCTTTTATCTCAAATTCAGTTCTTTTTTCGGTGCCAACCCTGCCATATCTCTGATCAAGATGCTCATCAAACGTCATTAACTCTTTCATTTTATCTCTTCCTTTCTCTCTTTAAATTCAAAGTACTCCGCTTTGATCTTCAGTGCTCTTTCAATCTCCTTCTTCGGGGTCTTTTGAGTTTTCTTTTGAAATCCATTGAACAGCACCACAATATTCCCTTCATCAAAGCAGCAAAAAATTCTGAAAATGTCACTTTCAAATTCAACCTTTATTTCATACAGTCCTTCAAAATCCGTAATGAGTTGGAAGAACTTTTTTGGAATCTTATCCGTTACTGTAATAAGAAACAAAACATAGTCAATTTTATCTTTAACTTTCTCTGTCTGACTATTAAAGAAATCCCAGAAATAATCCCTGAAATAGATAATCTGACGTTTCTTTTCCATGGCTCAAAGTTAACTAATAATGGAACAAATCAAATAAATCAACAGGTACTTTATGAACGTTACATTGTTTGACAATTCTTTATTTCCTAATCAGGAATTCTTACGTAAAAACAAGCAAATTATAGGCAACATTTGTAGAACATTTCACAGCAAATATACAAAAAAATGCCGGAAATTGCGGCAAAGAAAAAGGCCTCTCATCTCTGAAAGGCCTGTAAACACTGTATTTCCAGTGAGCGGGAAACGGGGGTCGAACCCGCGACCCTCAGCTTGGGAAGCTGATG
>CAZYUA010000013.1:24767-102071 GCA_964650525.1 uncultured Prolixibacteraceae bacterium | reverse complement strand
TTTCATCTGTTCTCCTTTTCAAATTCCTTCATGACTTCAACCAGGGCCCTGACACTCTCGGCAGGCATGGCATTGTATAAAGAGGCGCGGAATCCGCCCACCGAGCGGTGTCCTGCCAGCCCGATCATGCCCCTTGATTTTGCAAAATCCCCGAAGGCCTTCTCCAGTTCCGTATAGGTCGGGTGCATCACAAAGGTGATGTTCATCCTGGAGCGGTCGCCCGGATCGGGTACCGTGGGTTCGAACATCTTGTTGCGTTCAATCTCGTCGTACAGCAAGGCAGCTTTTTCCCTGTTGATTTTTTCCATGGCTGAGACACCTCCCATCTCCTTCAGCCAAAGGAGTGTCTGAAGACATCCGAATACCGGCAGGGTGGCGGGTGTGTTATACATGGATTCCCCGGTGATGTGGACCTTGTAGTCAAGCATGGTGGGAATAGGTCTGGTGACCTTTCCCAGGGCTGCTTCCCTGACGATGACCAGGGTGGCTCCTGAGGGTCCCAGGTTCTTCTGTGCTCCGGCATAGATCAGGTCGTAACGGGATACATCCACCGGCCGGCTGAAAATGTCGGACGACATATCGCAAACCAGGGGCACAGAAACTTCCGGATCTTTTAGAATCTCTGTTCCATAGATGGTATTGTTGGAAGTGTAATGTAAAAAATCCACATCTGCGGGAACTTCATAATTTTTAGGGATATAGTTGAAATTCTTATCCTTGGAAGATGCGACCTCAACAACTTGTCCGACAAAGGTTTTGGCCTCTTTTAGTGCTTTCGACGCCCAAACGCCGGTATTCAGGTAGGCTGCTCTGGTTTCAAGCAGATTCATGGGAGCCATCAAAAACTGCAGGCTGGCACCCCCCTGGAGAAACAAAACGGAATAGCCATCCGGCACTTCCAGGAGTTCTTTGACCAGTCTTCTGGCATCTTCCATTACCGCAATGAATTCTTTGCTCCGGTGCGATACTTCCATAACAGAGAGGCCGGTACCCGCGAAATCAAGGATGGCTTCAGCTGTTTTTTCCTTGGTAAATGCGGGCATAATGGAGGGCCCTGCGTAAAAATTATGCTTCTTCATTTTCTGGTGATTTAAATCATTTATGACTATTAATTGTTGAGTCAGATAAAGGGTAGCTTCACCACTTCGGCTGGGATCTTTTTGTCACGGATGCCTGCGTAAACGATGGTTCCGAAGGCGGAATAGGCCTGAGAGAGATATCCCATACCGATTCCCTTGTTGAGTACCGGCGACATGGTTCCGGAGGTAACAGTGCCTATCGGGGTACCCTGTTCGTTGAAGAGGGTGTAGCCATGCCGGGGGATCGCCCGTTCGAGCATGACGAATCCGCGCAACCTGCGTGTAACTCCCTCTTTTTGCTGCATGGCGAGGAGGTCGCGGTCTACAAACCGGCGTTCACCGCTGAATTTGGTGATCCATCCCAAACCGGCCTCTATAGGTGAGGTGGTGTCGTCTATGTCGTTGCCATACAGACAATAACCCATTTCCAGGCGCAGGGTGTCGCGGGCACCCAACCCGATGGGCTTAATGCCGTAAGCAGTGCCGGATTCGAAAATCGCTTTCCAGATTTTCTCAGCGGCCCCGTTTGGGAAATAAAGCTCAAAACCCCCGGCTCCTGTATACCCTGTGGCCGAAATGATCACGTTCTCCACGCCTGCCAGATTACTGGTTACAAAGGTGTAATATTTCAGCCCGGCAAGGTTAACCGATGTGAGTGGCTGTAAGGTGTCGAGGGCATGGGGCCCCTGTATGGCCAACTGGCTGATCTGATCTGAGGCATTCTCAAGTTCCGCCCCTACGGTGTTCTGGCTGTTAAGCCATTCCCAGTCCTTTTCTGTATTGGAGGCATTCACCACCAGCAAGTATCGGGAAGGGGCAAAACAATACACCAGGTAATCGTCGACAATCCCTCCCCGCCCATTGGGGAAACAGGAGTACTGAGCCTGTCCCGGCACCAGAACTGCCGGATCGTTCGACCCTGCCTTGCTGAGCAGGTCCAGGGCATGAGGCCCTTGTACCCAGATCTCCCCCATGTGGCTGACATCGAAGACCCCTACAGATTGCCGGACGGTGAGATGTTCATCACGGATACCGCTGAACTCTACGGGCATCTCAAACCCCGCAAATTCAACCATTTTACCACCTGCTGACAGGTGTAGTGCGTTAAAAGCCGTTTTTTTCATGGCATTGCGCTCATTGGAGCGCCAAAGGTAGTAATTTCGTTATAAGAAACCAGATGCGGAGCCCTGCGATGATAAATTTTCAATATCTCGAAGAGGTGTCTCTGCCGGTCAGTTCCGGAAGACCAGCTCCTCCTCTTCAACATCCAGCCAGATGGTTTTGCCTGCTTCCAGACCTCCCTTCAGTATTTTTTTGGAAAGCTCATTCAGGACATATTTCTGAAGCAACCGTTTTACAGGGCGGGCACCATATTGGGGGTCGTAGCCTACATTCGCCAGCCAGTCTACCGCAGGGTCGGTGATTTTTATTTCAAAGTCGTGGCGGGTAACCCTTCCGGCAATCTGTTCAAATTGCAGTTTAACAATCTGCCGGATATCTTCACGGCTGAGCGGAGTAAAGATGATCACATCATCAATCCGGTTCAGGAATTCCGGACGTATGCTTCTTTTCAGAAGGTCAAGCAGTTCTTCCCTGGTCTCTTCCATGATTTTCCCTGCATTGGTAGCGGTCAGCCGCGAAAGGTTATCCTGGACCAGGTGAGATCCCAGGTTGGAGGTCATGATGATCAGGGTATTCTTGAAGTTTACCACCCTTCCCTTGTTATCGGTAAGCCGGCCGTCGTCGAGAACCTGAAGAAGAACGTTGAACACGTCGGCATGGGCTTTTTCGATTTCATCAAAAAGCACAACCGAGTAAGGTTTGTGCCTGACGGATTCTGTCAGCTGGCCACCTTCGTCGTACCCCACATAGCCGGGAGGGCTGCCAATCAGCCGGGTCACGGAGAATTTTTCCTGGTATTCCGACATGTCGATGCGGGTCATCATGTTTTCGTCATCGAAAAGGTATTCTGCGAGTGCTTTGGCCAGTTCGGTTTTTCCGACACCTGTGGTTCCCAGGAAGATGAACGATCCGATGGGCCTTTTTTCATCCTGCAGGCCGGCACGGCTCCTTCGCACGGCATCCGAAACCGCGCGGATGGCTTCATCCTGACCGATTACCCGTTTGTGCAGTTCCTCTTCCATGTGGAGCAGTTTTTCCCTTTCACTCTGCAACATCCGTGTAACCGGAATGCCTGTCCAGCGGGATACAATTTCTGCTATGTCTTCGGCATCCACCTCCTCCTTGATCAGGGATCCTCCCTGGTGAAGATTCGTCAGTTCCCCCTTCAGTCTTTCAATTTCCGTCTCCTTTTCCCGGATGCGGCCATAGCGGAGTTCTGCTACCCGGCCGTAGTCGCCCTGCCGTTCCGCTTCATCTGCTTCGTAACGCGTTTCCTCTATTTCCAGCTTGTTCTTCTGAATAGCTTCAATCACGGCCTTTTCCGACTGCCAGCGCGCCCTGTATCTCGACTGTTCCTCTTTCAGGTTGGCAATCTCCTCGCTTAACTGGGCCAGTTTCTTTTCATCTTTCTCCCTTTTTATGGCTTCCCGTTCGATCTCCAATTGCTTGATCCTGCGCTCGATATCATCCAGCTCCTCGGGTACAGAGTCCATTTCCAGCCTTAGTTTTGCCGCTGCCTCATCCATCAGGTCTATGGCCTTGTCGGGGAGGAACCGGTCGGAAATGTAGCGCTGTGACAATTCAACAGAGGCTATAATGGCTTCATCCTTAATTCTTACTTTGTGGTGGTTCTCATAACGCTCTTTCAACCCCCGGAGGATAGAAATAGACTCCAGGGTACCGGGTTCGTCGACATGCACCACCTGGAAACGACGTTCCAAGGCTTTATCTTTTTCAAAATATTTCTGATATTCTGCAAGGGTGGTGGCTCCTACTGCCCTCAGTTCACCGCGTGAAAGCGCCGGTTTAAGGATGTTGGCAGCATCCATGGCTCCTTCGCTGGCTCCTGCGCCGACCAGGGTGTGAATCTCGTCGATGAAAAGAATAACCTCTTCATCCGATTGGATCACTTCGTTGATAACCGCTTTCAGTCGTTCTTCAAACTCCCCCTTATATTTGGCACCCGCAATTAACGCTCCCATATCGAGCGAAAATACCTGCTTCGATTTGAGATTCTCCGGCACATCGCCCCGGACGATACGCTGTGCCAGTCCCTCTGCTATGGCTGTCTTTCCCGTTCCCGGCTCACCGATCAGTATGGGATTGTTCTTGGTCCGGCGGCTGAGAATCTGTAAAATGCGCCTGATTTCGTCGTCGCGCCCGATTACCGGGTCCAGTTTCCCGGTGCGGGCTTTTTCATTCAGGTTAACGGCAAAGCGGTTCAGAGAATTGAAACGGGTTTCCGCTGTCTGCGAGTCTGCCTTTGAGCCTTTCCGGAGATCCCCGATGGCTTTCTTCAATTCCTCTTTCCCTACACCGCTGTCTTTCAGCAACTGGCTGATCTGGTCGCCGGCATCCAGTAAAGCCAGCAAAAGGTGTTCAACCGATACAAACTGATCGCCCATCTCCTGCGCCAGGGCGGAGGCTTTTTGCACAACCCGGTTGGACCCGTTGGAGAAATAAGGCTCTCCCCCCGTAACCCGCGGATACGACTCAATGATCTTGTCCAGGGCTTGCTGCAGCACCGTGGTGTTGATACCTGTCTTTTTCAATAGATATTGGATCACATTCTCCGCTTCCAGAAAAAGTCCTTTCAGGATATGGCCGGTTTCGATCGCCTGCTGCCGGTTACCCTGAGCCACCTGGAAGGCCTGCTGCAAGGCTTCCTGTGATTTAATCGTGAAATTACTTACATTCATGGTTCCTCTGTTTTCATTTTCCGGATGAGTACGACAAATAAAAAGCCAGACTAAAAATACAGACAATTTGACATAATATGTTGAGAATGAATGAAATTTTTTCAGTCCGGACAACCCTATCACGAGATAGTTAATCAGCTGTCCGGGGGTGATTTCAAACTTTTTGATATATTTGCTATTGTCATTCTGGATGGGCAATGCAATCGAAAGGGGAGAACCCATGGTTGCAGGATCCGGTAAGTGAGGAGAAGATCCGGCATGGTGGGTATCTGATAATAATCTGATGATGAGATATTTTGTTACTGGCGGCACCGGGTTTATCGGGATGGAGCTGATCAGGATGCTTGCCGGTGAAGGAAACCAGGTGCATGCCCTGGTCCGGTCAGAGAAGAAAGCTGAAGCGCTCAGGCATCCCAACATCCGTTTTTTTCTGGGAGATATTTCCGATCCGGATGCTATCCGGCGGGCCATCAGGGGCTGTACCCATGTTTTTCATCTGGCTGGGCTGGCAAAACCAGTGTCTGGAAATCCGCAGGAATTTTACCGGGTCAATGTGGACGGAACGGAAAATGTGTTGCAGGCAGCCCTTGAAAATCGGGTTGAAAGGGTGGTATTTACCTCTACTGCCGGAGTGTTTTCTCCCTCCGGGGACCAGGATGATATCTCCGAAGGCAGCGGGAGACCGACCGGCTTTTCTACAGATTATGCCCGCAGCAAAGCCCTGGCTGAAGAGAAATGTCAGCACTATATTGCCCGTGGTCTGGATGTGGTAATTGTGAATCCTTCGAGGGTATATGGCCCGGGTTTGCTTTCGGAGGCTAATTCCCTGACCCGGATTATCCGCTCTTTTTTGTGGGGGAAATGGCATATCATCCCGGGGAATGGGAAAAGCTACGGAAACTATGTTTTTATCGGGGACGTCGTGGCAGGCCATCTTCTGGCCATGTTAAAGGGTAAATGTGGTGAGTGTTACATCCTTGGAGGTGAGAACCTTACGTTTGATGACTTGTTCAGTACCCTGGGCCTGGTGACGGGTCGCAGGCCGTTCATGGTACACCTTCCCTATGGAGTCATGTGGTTTGCTGCAGGTCTTTTGTCTGCAGGAAGCAGGCTGGCAGGCAAAGAACCTCCTATCTCCCCTGCATGGATCAGAAGATACCTCCAGCACAGACGCCTGTCGGTCGAAAAGGCCGTTAAAGACCTTGGATATCAGCCGGTTCTCTTTGCAGAGGGGGCCCGCAAAACCATCGAATGGTTAAACCTTTCAACCCCTGACCATGAATGATACGCCATACCGGTTCACACTGATCACCGGTGCCAGCCAGGGAATCGGAAAATCCATGGCGGTGGAGTGTGCAAAACGGAAAATGAACCTCTTCCTGGTTGCCTTGCCCGATTCCGGAACGAGGGTACTTGCCGGAGAACTCGAAAGCCGGTATGGAGTAAGGGTGGAATATTTCGAATGCGACCTGACTCTCTCGGATACCTATAAACAGGTTTACCAGTTTTCGCAAGACCGGGGTATGACGGTGGATATTCTGATCAACAATGCCGGGGTCGGCCATAACGGGAAATTGAACCTCATGGACATCGCACTGGTGGACCAGATGATTCTCCTGAACCTGAGGGCCGGAACCCTGTTAACCTGCATCTATCTCAACGACCTGTTGAAACTCGACCAGGCTTATATCCTGAATATGGGAAGCATGGCCGCATGGAACCCTTTGCCGGGGAAATGCGTCTACTCCGCTACCAAGGCGTACATCCTGTTTCTTTCCAAAGCGCTACGTGCGGAATTGAGAAATACCAGCGTTTCGGTAACCTCTGTTTATCCCTATGGCGTCTGGACTAACGAAAACGTCAGGGAGAGAATACGTCTTTCGGGAAGCCTGGCAAAAAAAACAGCCATGACTCCTGAAGCAGTGGCAGAAATTGCCATCAGGAGCATGTTACGGAAAAAAAACATCATCATACCCGGCAAAATTGGAAAAATGCTTTTGTATGCCGGTTTCCTGGTACCTCAAGGACTGGTTTTACACCTGCTCGAGAAGGAGATCAGTAAGGCTCCCCGGTAAGTGAACCTTTTCCGGCGCTTCCCGGATAGTGACAGACCCTTTTATCCGTTGCCGGCGAACGGTAAAGGGTTTGTTGTGAATGAGTGAATGCCGGCACGCGGGGTCCGCCTTGCTGCCAGGAGTCGGTAACAGACATTCCTTTTTTTCTGTTCATAACAGCGGGGGGAAGTTAAAACGAAGAAATAACCATAACAGATGGAAAAAAGATGCTGTATCACAGGCGGAGCTTCAGGCCTTGGGTACGAATTTGCCAGGCTGGCGGCCAGCGACGGTTTTCATCTCCTGCTCATAGACCGGGATTTGTCAAAACTGGATGCAACGGCAGAAGAACTCCGCCGTACGTTCACCGTAGCCGTTGATACCGTTCACACCGACCTTTCTGATCCTGAAAGCTGCGACAGGGTGTACCCTGAAATCAAAGCGTTTGAGCCGGATATTCTGATTAATAATGCCGGTTTCGGTTTGTTCGGACTCTTCGCAGCCACCGGCTGGGAGACTGAAAAAGAGATGATCCATTTGCAGGTAGTTACCACCACCTGTCTGATGAAGCAGGTTCTCCGGGATATGTTGGCACGGGGAAGCGGGCGGATCATGAATGTAGCCTCCTTGGCGGCTTTCCAGCCGGGTCCCCATTTCAGCGTTTATTCGGCTTCCAAGGCCTATATCCGGTCCTTAACCCTGGCTGTGGCTACTGAAATCCGGGGATCAGGCGTTACCCTCTCCCTGTTTTGTCCCGGACAAACCCGTACCGGTTTTGCACAGGCAGTAGCCCGGAGATCAGGCTCCCGCGAGTGCAAGGTTCCTTTATTCTCGTCTGAAGCCCGTCCTGTTGCTGCTATTGGCTACCGGGGGATGATGAAGGGAAAAACCGTCATCATCCCGGGATTTAACAACCGGATCATTGCTGCAATGTCCCATTTTCTCCCGGCATCCGTTGCCTCCAGGATCAACGGCCGGATCCAGACCAGGATCAGGAAATAACCGAAAACAGGAGAGCCTGCCACCGCAGGCTCTCCTGTTTACAACCCCCCGCCCCCGGCGAGGTAAGGCAGATGATCCGTTTAACAGCCTTCACTGGTTCCTTCGGCTCTCTCCTTAAACCATACAAGGGGATAGGAACTGGGCCGTTCGATGGGCATACCATAGAGCCGGTCAAGAATAAGCTGGCTCAGCACCCCCAGCGACCTGGAAACGCCGAAAAGGACGGTATAAAAGTTATGTTCCGTGATCCCGTAATGATGGAGAAGCGATCCGCTGTAGGCATCCACATTGGGCCAGGGATTCTTGATTTTTCCGGTAGCTTCCAGGATGGGAGGCGCTACCCGGTAGATGGCATTGGCAAGGTTCACCAGTTTGTCGTTTTTTACATATTTGTCGGCAAACTGCTGCTGGACGGTAAAACGGGGGTCGGTTATCCTCAGCACGGCATGCCCGTAACCGGGTACCACACGGCCTTCTTTCAGGGTTTTTTCGATATAGCCGGCAATCTGGGAGTCGGTGGGTTCTTCTGTTTCCAGGTTTTCCATCATCTCAAACATCCAGTTCACCACCTCCTGGTTGGCAAATCCGTGCAACGGCCCCGCCAGGCCATTCATGCCTGCTGAAAAGGCATAATAAGCATTGCTCAATGCCGATCCTACCAGGTGCGTGGCATGCGCTGACACATTCCCCCCTTCATGATCCGCATGAATCACCATGTATAGCCTGAGTAACCGTTTGACCTCCAGACTGTCAAATCCCATCATGTAGGCAAGGTTACCCGCCCAGTCAAGAGTGGGATTCGGCTCAATATGGTGCCCGTTGTGATAAAGCCGGCGATAGATGTAGGCTGCAATCCTGGGTAACCGGGCTATCAGGTTCATGACATCCTCGTACATGAAATCCCAGTAAAATTTCTTGTGAACACCCGACCTGTAGGCCTTCTGGAATACCGACTCCGTTGCCATCGACAGGATGGCGGCACTGAAAATCGTCATTGGCCTGGCAATCTTAGGCATGGCATCTATAACATCAAACACATGTTGCGGAACATGCGACCGCGTGGCCCAGTCACGCGAAATGTTCATCACATCATCCTTCTCCGGGATCTCCCCGATCAGCATCAGGTAAAACAACCCCTCCGGAAGTGGTTCCCCCTCCGGTGTCAGCTTGGGCAGTTTCTCCCGCAATTCGGGTAAGGAATAACCCCGGAAACGGATACCCTCATTGGCATCCAGATTGGAAGTGTCGGTAACCAGAGCCGGGATCCCCTTCTGCCCCGACAAGATCTGGTCGATAGTTACCTGGGCTATAACCTTATCCCCATACTCCTTCCTGATCCTCTGAAATTCACTGACGCACTTGCTCGCTTTTTGAAAAAACCTGTTCTTAATGTATTCCATCGTGTTACTTTTTTATTGTGAATGATTGATGCGGTTTGTATCCTCCTTTATCGTCAATACCAAAAATTTTTTCAATAATCTTTTACTCTGTTTTAATGCATATTGGTAACAACCTCCCTGGCAAACTCGGCAGTGGTAAGGAGGACGGCTCCTTCCATCTGGTTGAAAAGGTCGGAGGTTACCCTTCTTTTGGCGAAGGTATGGTCGAGAGCATCGTAGACGTGCTCTGCGGCTTCGTTCCAGCCCAAATATTCGAGCATCATCACCCCGGAAAGAATCAGGGAACCCGGATTGGCTTTTCCTGTTCCGGCAATGGAAGGAGCTGTTCCGTGGGTGGCTTCGAAAATGGCATACCCGTTATGATAGTTGATGTTAGCTCCCGGTGAAATGCCAATGCCTCCCACCATGGCTGCCAGCTGATCTGAGATGTAGTCGCCGTTCAGGTTCATGGTGGCAATAACGGAATGATCGAAGGGATGCAACAGGGATTCCTGCAGGAAAGCATCGGTGATCACATCCTTGATGATGATTTTTCCCTCTTTTTGGGCTTCCCGTACAGCTTGTTCTGCTTCCTCACGGTTTGTTGCCGCCCGTAAGGTCTCATACTGTCTCCAGGTGAAGGTTTGTGACGGAAATTCCGATTCCGCCAGTTCATATCCATAGTTTTTAAAGGCTCCCTCGGTAAATTTCATGATGTTCCCTTTGTGGACGAGGGTCACGGACGGAAGTTTGCGCTCAATGGCATACCGGATAGCAGCCCGGATCAGTCGTTCAGATCCTTCTTTAGATACCGGCTTAACCCCGTACGATGAGGTTTCCGGGAAGCGGATCTGGTTAACCCCCATTTCCGTGATAAGGAAATCCCTGAATTTTTCGGCATTTTCCGATCCTGCCATAAACTCGATGCCGGCATAAATATCTTCGGTATTTTCGCGGAAAATGTGCATATCAACTCTGTCAGGGTAGCGGATGGGAGAGGGGACCCCTTTGAACCATCTGACAGGGCGCAGGCAGACAAACAGGTCGAGGGCTTGTCTCAAAGCCACGTTCAGGGAGCGGAAGCCTCCGCCAACCGGGGTTTCCAGCGGTCCCTTGATACCAACCAGGTAGTCGCGAAAGGCCTGAATGGTTGCTTCCGGAAGATACTCCCCCGTAGCAGCTAACGCTTTCGACCCGGCCAGAACCTCCATCCATTTCAGCTTCCTGTGCGTTCCGTAGGCTTTGAGCACCGCAGCATCCAGCACTTCCTGGGAAGGGGAGGTAATGTCCTTACCAATGCCATCGCCTTCAATATAGGGTATCACCGGATGATCCGGTACTACCAGTCGTTGGCCGGCCATTCTGATCTTTTCGTTCATATTTTCGTCGGTTTTCGTTTGTCCATTTTATAACCGGTTTAACCGTCACATTTTCCGGCCAGGTTGAAAATTGATGAGGCTCTGATATCCTTTCATGGTGCGGAGATTCTGTCTTGCAGCTCTGTTTCAAGGGCACCAAGGAAACCGTCGGTTGAAAGATAATGCTCCGGTTTAAGATCTGTTCCATGGATGATCAGGGCCAGATCTTTGGTCATTTTTCCGGCTTCGATGGTATCCACACACACGTTTTCAAGGGTTTCCGCAAACCGCACCAGTTCAGGATTGTGATCCAGCAGTCCCCGGAAAGCCAATCCGCGGGTCCAGGCATAGATCGAAGCAACAGGATTGGTGGAGGTGGGTTTACCCTGCTGGTGCAGGCGGAAGTGACGGGTGACGGTACCATGGGCTGCTTCTGCCTCGAGGGTTCGTCCATCCGGGGTTATCAATACGGAGGTCATCAGTCCCAGTGATCCGAATCCCTGGGCTACCGTATCGCTTTGGACGTCTCCGTCGTAGTTCTTGCAGGCCCAAACGAAGCCTCCTTCCCATTTCAGGGCGGCAGCCACCATGTCGTCGATCAGCCGGTGTTCGTAGGTAATGCCTGCCAGGCTGAACCGTTCTCTGAATTCGGCGTCGAAAGTCTCACGGAAGATATCCTTGAACCTTCCGTCGTACTGTTTCAGGATGGTGTTCTTGGTCGACAGGTAGAGGGGCCATTTTTTCGCCAGGGCCTGGTTCATGCAGGCGCGGGCAAATCCCCGGATGGAGTCGTCGGTGTTATACATGGCAAGGGCCACCCCGTCTCCCCGGAAATCGTATACATGCCGGGTTTGGGGTTCTCCTCCACCTGCCGGTGTGAAAGTAATGGTCAGGGTGCCTTTCCCTTTGGTGGTGAAATCGGTTGCCTTGTACTGGTCTCCAAAGGCATGACGACCTATGCAGATGGGTTGTTTCCAACCAGGAACCAGGCGCGGTACCGAAGGGATCAGAATAGGCTCCCTGAAAACCGTGCCATCTAAAATGTTCCGGATGGTGCCATTGGGTGATTTCCACATCTGCTTAAGTCCGAATTCTTTAACCCTGGCTTCGTCGGGGGTTATGGTGGCACATTTGACTCCTGCCCCATACTCCCTGATTGCTTCAGCTGCCTCGACCGTCACCCGGTCGTCAGTGGCGTCCCGGTTAAGAATTCCCAGGTCGAAATAGACAAGATCCACGTCGACAAAGGGTAGGATCAGCTTTTCTTTGATCCGGTGCCAGATTATCCTGGTCATTTCATCGCCGTCGATCTCTACCAGAGGATTCAGAACTTTGATTTTTTGCATGATCTTGTCAGGATGGGTTTTGGCTGCTGATAAGGTTCAGTGCCGAGCCTGCCCTGAACCATCCGATCTGCTGTTCATTATAGGTATGGTTCAGGGTGATGGTCTCCCTGACGTTCCCGGGGTGGACAATTTCCAGTTGAACAGGGCGGCCTGGCGAAAAGGATTCCAGGTCGGTGAAATTGAAGAGATCATCTTCCCCGATACGATCGTAGTCAGATTCCACTGCAAATGTAAGCGCCAGCATGCCTTGTTTTTTCAGGTTGGTTTCATGGATTCGGGCAAACGATTTGACAATCAAAGCTGTTACCCCAAGATGACGGGGCTCCATGGCCGCATGTTCCCGTGAGGATCCCTCCCCGTAGTTGTGGTCACCTACCACGATGGTGAGAATGCCGGCAGCCTTATAAGCCCTCTGCACTGCCGGTACCTCCCCGTATTCTCCTGTTAGCTGGTTTTTGACGCGGTTGGCCGACATATTGAAAGCGTTGATAGCCCCGATAAGCATATTGTCAGAGATGTTGTCGAGATGCCCCCGGTAGCGCAGCCAGGGGCCGGCCATGGAGATGTGATCGGTGGTGCATTTCCCGTGTGCTTTGATCAACAACCTCGCACCGGTGATGTTTTTTCCGTTCCACGCCGGAAATGGAGTTAGTTTTTGAAGCCGTTTTGAATCAGGGGCTATAATAACCCCGATGCGGCTGTTATCTGTAGCGGGAGCCTGGTAACCCCGCTCCAGGACTTCAAAACCTGCCGGAGGAAGTTCAAACCCGGAGGGAGGCTCCAGCCTGACCGCTTCTCCCAGTTCGTTGATAATGACGTCGGTAAGCGGATTGAAATCAAGCCGTCCGCCAATGGCCAGCGCGGTAACCATTTCCGGGGAGGTGACAAACGCATGAGTGTTGGGATTGCCGTCGGCCCGCTTGGAGAAATTGCGGTTGAACGAATGAACGATGGTGTTTATGGTACCCTTGTCGGCACCCGGCCGGGACCACTGCCCGATGCAAGGCCCGCAGGCATTGGCGAAAACCCTGCCGCCGATTTTTTCAAAGATTTCTATAAAGCCATCCCGTTCGATGGTATAGCGGACCTGCTCCGAACCCGGGGTTATCGTGAAATCCGATCGGGTCTTAAGCCCTTTTTCCATGGCCTGCCTGGCAACGGAGGCAGCCCTGGAAATGTCCTCATAGGAGGAGTTGGTACAACTGCCGATAAGTCCCACCGAGATTTCCAGAGGCCAACCGTTGGCTTGGGCTTCCTCTGCCAAAAGGGATATGGGTATGGCACGGTCGGGGGTAAACGGACCGTTGACATGAGGTTCCAGCTCTGAAAGATCGATTTCAATAAGCTGGTCGAAATACTGCTCCGGGTGATCGTATATTTCCGGGTCGGCGTCGAGTTCCTCCCGGATGGAAGCCGCAGCCTCCGTTACCTCCTGCCGGCCGGTAGCTTGCAAGTACCGGACCATGGCCTCATCGTATGCGAACAACGAGGTAGTAGCTCCCACTTCAGCCCCCATATTGCAAATAGTTCCTTTTCCCGTGGCAGAAAGCGAGCGGGCTCCCTCCCCGAAATATTCAATAATGGAGCCTGTTCCCCCCTTGACCGTCAGGATCCCGGCAACCTTCAGGATGATATCCTTGGGCGCGGCCCATCCGTTTAACCGTCCAGTAAGCTTAACCCCGATGAGTTTGGGCATTTTCAGCTCCCAGGGCATCCCAGCCATAACATCCACAGCATCGGCACCACCAACCCCGATGGCCACCATCCCCAACCCCCCGGCATTGGGTGTGTGAGAATCGGTGCCTATCATCATTCCCCCCGGAAACGCATAGTTTTCAAGTACTACCTGGTGAATAATCCCTGCTCCCGGTTTCCAGAATCCGATTCCGTATTTATTACTGACAGACTCCAAAAAATCAAAAACCTCCCGGTTATTCTGAAGCGACGCTGCCAGATCGGATTTCCCTTCCGAGTGGGCTGTAATCAGATGGTCGCAGTGGACGGTCGAAGGGACTGCTGTGGTCCGCTTTCCTGCATTCATAAACTGCAACAATGCCATTTGGGCGGTTGCATCCTGCATGGCCACCCTGTCGGGCGAAAAATCGACGTACGACAGACCCCGCGTAAAGGGTTGCACGGAGCCCGGTTCGTACAGATGGGAATACAAAATCTTTTCGGCATAGGTGAGAGGCCGGCCAAGTATTTTGCGGGCTTGCGATACCTTGTCGCCGTACCCTGCATAGACCTTGTGAATCAGCTCAGGATCAAACATAGTTACCAGTATTGGATTGTTGATTGTGTATATAAACAGAATTCCTGTCGAAATGTTGAGCCTTAACCCTGTTATAGGTTAAAAACTCCTTAAATATACTGAAAAGGCCGGATTTGAAAACACCGGCTCTTATTTTGTTCTGTTTTCTACTATTTCTGAGAGAAAAGGGTCCGTTGGTTTGAAGGGTTTCCGGATTTAAACCCCGGGCGACAGGTGAAAAGTTCCGGGAACCCTTGCCTTCCAATGGAAAGGCTAGACTTTTCTGGGTTATCAGTGTTTTTGCCGGATCCGGTTTGTACCTCCCATCAAAAACATTACTTTTGGTGCTCTTAAGAAGTTTTAAGGAAAGAGCGCCGGGGTTTCCCCATCTGTGCTGAAAGGGCCACCGGAGAGCTGTTTGGTGAATCACAGCACCGTTGTCAGGAGGACAAGACACAGCGCCGGCAAGCCCGGAAGAAACCCGGGAAGAGGTTCTTTCACCTGGCTGCCCCCTTGCCGGGGTAAGCGCAAAAAGGGCTGAATATTTGAGATGAGACATGTACTAACCGTTTTTTTTCTGGCAGTGTTCTGCACCTGTCTGGCTCAGGGGAGTTCCAACCTACGGCAGGATGATCCTTCACTACCGGTATTCTCAGTTCCCGGAGGATTCTATTTTCAGCCGGTGACCGTGGCAATTCATTCCCCGGAGGCAGGCAAGACCATAAAATATACTACTGATGGCTCTCTACCCGGACCTGTAAACGGGAAAATTTACGTTTCACCCCTGCAGGTGAACCGGACCACCATCCTCAGGGCAGTAGCCATCACTGGCTCTGTTGCCGATACGGTAACTGCCACGAGCAGTTACCTGTTCCCGGACGACATCATACACCTTACCGGCATTCCAAACAGCTATCCATCCACCTGGGGCCGGTATACCGATATTTCGGGTTATGCCAAAGGGGATTACGAAATGGATCCGGAGATCGTAAACCATGCCGACTATAAAAACCTGATAATACCATCCCTGCTGTCAGTTCCTTCGCTGTCGGTTGTCACTCCACGGGGGTTTCTCTTTTCTTCCGTGAACCATCCTGATACTGGTGGTATTTACATTTATACCGGTGCAAACGGAGGCACCGGAGATAATTGGGAACGCCCGGCCTCGGTTGAATATATCGATCCCGTTGCAGGGGTGTTGTTCCGGACCGACTGCGGTATACAAATACAAGGGGGAGCAGGAAGACTGGCTGACAAAAACCCCAAACACTCCTTCCGGCTGGTCTTCAGGGATGATTACGGTCCGGGAAAACTGAAGTACGACCTTTTTGGCGGTACCGCTACTCAGAAGTTTAACGGCCTCGTTCTGCGTGCCACTTTCGGAAACTCCTGGCGCCACTGGGAGCCAAGTCAGCGAAACAGGGCTACCCACCTACGGGATTTATGGGCCAAAGACACCCAGTTGGAAATGGGGCATGCCGCTGCCCACAGCAAGTTCTTCCACCTTTACCTGAATGGAATCTATTGGGGACTGTACAATTTCTCGGAAAGGATCGACGACGACTTCATGGAGTCTTACTTCGGAGGAGAAAAACAGGATTACGACGTAATGAAAGATTATGCCGAACTGATGGACGGCAGCAAAGATGCCTGGAACTACCTCTGGTCGGCGGTGTCGGGGAACATCCTGGATAATACGGTGTACCAGCGTCTGATTGGCAACAACCCCGACGGATCACCGAACGAGACTTACCCTGCCTATGTGGATCCGGTAAACCTGATCGATTACATGCTGATCAACTTTTATGGCGGGAATAACGACTGGGACCATCACAACTGGGTCGCCGGAAGAAACCGTCTTAATCCGGGAAAAGGATTTGTCTTTTTCTGCTGGGATGAAGAAAGGATACTGGAAAGTGAGACCCAGAATACCATTGATGAGAATAACGAAAACAGGCCGAGCGGAATATTCAGAAAATTATTGGCAAACCAAGAATTCAAGCTGTTGTTTGCTGACAGGGTGAACCTTCATCTTACCGGCGGTGGAATCCTCACCCCCGCTGCCGCGGCAAACCGTTGGCTGAAACGGGCTGCTGAAATCGACACAGCCCTGATCGCAGAATCGGCCCGGTGGGGCGATTATCGCAGGGATGTCCATCCTTACAAGTCATCCCCGTATCCCCTTTTTACTTATAAAGACCATTGGCTGAAAGAACATACACGCCTAATAAACAACTATTTCCCTGTAAGGACTCAGATTTTGCTTGACCAGTTATCAGCGGCGGGTTTGTTGCCTGCTATCGCCGCACCTGTATTCAATTCTTACGGCGGTGAGGTGGAAATGGATTTCAACCTGAAGATCACAGCAAACGAGGGAATTGTCTATTATACCCCCGACGGGAGTGACCCCAGAATCACCGGCGGAGGAATCAGCCCTTCTGCCATCCGCTATACTGCTCCGGTTTCTATTGACCGCGACGGGGTGATTAAAGCGCGTGCGAAATCGGGCAACACCTGGTCGGCAGTGACCGTAGCATTCTTCAGAAAAACGGTGACCCGGGTTGTCGGCACGCCGTTCCAACTACCTGAAAGCACCCTGTCGGTATATCCCAATCCGGTAAGGGACGTTGCTGTTGTAAAATTTGGGCTGCCTGTGGCCGGGAAGGCTTCTTTGTCTGTTTACCGGACTGACGGTCGGATGGTGGAACAGATTCAACTGGGCTTTCGAAGTCAGGGTGAACAGGTGGCTGTCTGGAAACCCTTGGGGATCCCCGCAGGACTTTATATACTAAGCGTTTCCGGGGATCATTTCCACCGAAATGTAAAAGTGATTCTTCATGGCAGCGATTAACCGGACTCCCGCACCATGAATGATGGAGCTGCGGGAGTGATCGCCGGACCTGTGTCATCAGTTCTCCCGGGATGCGACGGTTCATCGGTCCGGTCCCAATGACTTATGCCTGTGATTTCCACGGCACAGCCTCATTCAATTACCCTCCCGTTGAGGTGAAGGTTCCTGAGGGTAATCCCCTCGATAAGACCACCGTTGAAGGTGTCTCGTTTGGCAGAAATGTCGAGGTTTTCAAAAGTGAACGCTTTCAGCCGGTCGTATTCTGAAACGTCGATGTCGGCAAAGATGTCGCATTCCAGGCGGATATTCCGGAACGAAATATTCTCACAGAGCGAAAGGGGAGGGGTTTCCCTACCCTGGAGATCGAAGAACTGGCGCCAGGGCTTGGCAAAAAGCAGCCGCTGGGCTTTCCCGGTGATGTTCTCCACGGTGATAAATTCGTAAAGTTGCGGGGTGTCGGGTCTCATTTTCAGCCACAGAACTCTTGACGGGCCATCTACCCTGCAGTTGCGCACCAAGATGTTTTTGTTGTGGATGGCTTCGCTGCCACAGGTCACTGCCGAATGACAAAACCCGAAATGGCAGTTCTGGATGATCACATTCAGATTGGGACCGTTGGTCGTATCGCTGTCAGCCCAGGGTCCTTTTCCTCCCTTAAGGGCAATGGCATCATCGTTAACCGACATGTAACACCCGTTGATGAGCACGTTTGTGCAAACATCGATGTCGATAGCATCGGTGCTGGGGGCTTTCACCGGTTCAGCAGGAGATAAAATGTTTAGGTTCAGTAACTTGATATAGTTGCATTTGTAGAAATGGGTGGTCCAGAAACCGGAATTTTGCAGTTTCACATCCTGTATCAGAACATGGTTGCTCCGCTGTATAAACACCAGCCTGGGCCGTGACACCTCGAGGTTGGTGCAGGCGGGGTTTTCTGCCCTTCTACGCCAGAACGCCTCCCAGTATTTCAGTCCGTTGCCGTCGATCGTCCCTTCCCCGGTAATAGTGAACCCATCCACACCATAAGCGTTGACAACAGCAGGGTAATAATCGATGCTGCGCCCTTCCATCCGCGACGGCATCAGGGGAAAATCAACAATGCTGTCAGAGCCGAGCAATACTCCCCCTTTCATAATGTGAAGGTGAGTGCCGGGCTTGAAAAACAAGGCTCCGGTGAGAAACTTCCCCTCGGGGATCACCACAACCCCGCCCCCAGCCGATGCAGCTTTATCAATAGCCTGCTGGATGGAGCCTGTATTCAGGGTTCTGCCGTCCCCCGCAGCTCCAAAGGTGGTTATAACAAAGGAAGGGCCCAGCAACTCCGGGTCTATGGTTGCCGTGTCAGCAAACCAGGCCGGGATCTCCGTGCCGTCGGGAAAAAAGAGTGCCCCTTCTTTACCCGGCCCTGAACAGGAAAGAGACTGCACAAACAGCAATCCCAGAAATACCAACAGGTTTATTCCATTCATGTGTTAAAATTAATACGTTTTTGGGTTTATCTTGAAAAACAGATATAATTGCCTCCGCCGTACCTCGTTTGCCATATGGCTCAACTATTCCGGTTGGTGTCGCCTCAGCCGCGATGGGTATTTCATGTTTTCAGGAAATTAGTTTTCTGAAATCTTTAAAGGGTTGAAGATATACATTTTTGATGAACAGGGGGAGTTACAGGATACGATAGGTACCGGTCTGTTTTCTTCTTCCGGTGAGCCCTGTCAGATGGTTTTTTCTTACATTTGAAGCGAGTGGGGTAATCCGGGGCTTTCGTGTCCTTTCCTGATGACCTGTAAGAAACTGATTCCGTCTCGGGTAAAAAAGGAAACCTTTTGCCCTTTGCCATGAATCTATCCGGAGGGTCCCCGTTTAGCTGTAATAAAAACAAAACCATGAGAACAGGAGTTGCGTTTTTGCTGATTCTGGCAAGTTTAACCTCTTTCGCCTGGAAGGCGCAGCCTGCTGATCCTGAAGCGACCCGGGAAACGGCCCGGTTATACCGGAATTTGCTGAAACTTCAGCAAAGGGGTATCCTGTTTGGCCACCAGGATGCCCTTCCCTACGG
The DNA here is from genome assembly GCA_964650525.1 of uncultured Prolixibacteraceae bacterium. GTDB lineage: Bacteria > Bacteroidota > Bacteroidia > Bacteroidales > Prolixibacteraceae > UBA1413. The sequence goes on along the minus strand of CAZYUA010000013.1, from coordinate 82,871 downwards.
TTACGGATGGTTTTATGAAGAGGGGCGGTCTGATGTGAAAGAGGTGTGTGGTGATTACCCGGCCGTATATGGCTGGGAATTGGGGCACCTGGAACTGGGGTCCTCCCTAAGCCTTGACTCGGTACGATTTGACAAAATCAGGAGCCTGCTGACCATGGCCTTCCTTCGGGGGGGTGTGAATACCATCAGCTGGCATCTGAGGAATCCGCTCACGGGGGGAACGGCCTGGGATGTATCATCGCGGGAAGTTGTCCGGTCTGTGCTGCCGGGTGGCGATAAACATATCCTGTTCCTGGACTACCTGGATAAACTGGCCGGGTTCATGCTAAGCCTCAGGACCCCCGACGGAAAATTCATACCGGTCATTTTCAGGCCCTACCATGAACATACCGGAAGTTGGTTCTGGTGGGGAAAAAACCTTTGCTCAACAGAGGAATACAAGGCCCTATGGAGGTTCACAGTGACTTATCTGCGGGACACCCGCAAGATTCACCATCTCTTATATGCTTATTCGACCGACCGCTTTTCCACCCGCGAAGAGTATCTGGAGCGTTATCCCGGCGACGACATCATCGACATCCTGGCTTTCGACCTGTACGACAGAGGCCCGGAGTATCCCGGGGTGTTGAAGAATTGTGCCGGCATTGTGTCAGGTCTGGCTGCCGGGAAGAAAAAGATCGGAGCTGTGAGTGAAACAGGAGGCCCCATTGCCAGCCAGCCCCGCTGGTGGACGGAGAGCCTTTTAATGAACCTTCGTGGCTATAATCTTTCCTATGTGCTGGTTTGGCGCAATCCCTGGAACAGACCGAATGAAGCATTTGCACCTTACCCTGGTCACCCCTCCTCGGAAAATTTTATCCTGTTTTACCGGGACCCCCGTACCCTGTTCCAGAAAGAAGTGACCCCGCTCAGAATATACCATTAGGAGGCTGTTTCCGGTATGGGTTGGTGCATCTCTTTTTCTTTGAATTTTGGGGTGTAGAGATGATTACCGGGGATTCCCGGTCCGGAAATACCGGGCAACAGGATGAAGGTACTGGTAAGCCTCCGTACGGATATCTGGTGCCGGGTCTGACTTATCAACAATTGTTAATAAGTGCGGTTAAAAAATCGGTTTATTACTTCGTGGTAAATTAATTGTTGAAAAGTTTGGAGATAGGAAAAATTATACATAAATTTGATCCATCAGGTGAGCGATAAAGGAAGCTCGGAAAGCAGGGAGAAGGGGAGCCGCGCTTAAGTGGGCAGTTACCCGGATCAAAGGGATGCAAGTCCTTCTGACTTCAGAGCCGGAGCCGGCAACCAGGGTAAAACCGGGTTGACCGACAAACGCCAGCCACTGAAAAGTGTTCTTTGGAAGGTTGAGCCTAACGGCGGAAATCACACCCGGGCTTCGGCCAGGGAGGATTTACCGGAAGTGGCACAGGTGCAAGCCTGCACCATTTCACAGCCGGAGGAAACTATACCTTGTATCACATGTTCTGGCTCCGGGGTCAAATCCGGACTGCACGGGACACATGAAAGAGGTTAGCGTTGCCTGTACTCCTATTCCGGATGCAAATCAGGGAATCAGGATGAAGGAGACGTGAAAAGGTATCCGCACGGATGGCAAGAAGGCGCTCCGTCCGCCAAAAACTCCCGGGGGAGCAATCCCGCGGAAGAAACAACGGACAATCCCGAACCCTGTGGATAAAACCGCAGGCAGAAGGATCAGGGTGAACTTTTCTGATACAGGACCGAAAGATCCGGAACAGGGAGGTGAACCATTCGAAATAACCGTAACCTGGCGTTGCAGGAAATTTAGGTCGAATGCAATGAAATGGGAACTATCGTGAAAGATGGTTCCCATTTGTGTTTATTGTCGGCCGCCACACTTCCTAAAACCTGGCATTTCTTTTTGTATATTTGCCCCGGTCATCCCGGGGGATACCCTCCCTTGCCGGGTTATATTCCCGAAGCAAACCAGGCAATGGAGGTCCCGAACAATCCGGTTTAACCGGAAAAGATCATGACTGCAGGTGCTTTCGCCTCTTCACCAGGTCCGAAGCCATTAACCGACTCTCTCCCATGATCCGGGCAAAACGGGATGCCGGCCTCTATAGCCAGCCGTTGAGTGCAAAGCCAACTTGTTAAATCCAGCGTATGCGTATCAAAAAGAGCTTCCAGCAGCTAAAAAATCTTATCCGGGAAAGACTCACCGATCTCCTTTTCCTGAAATTCCTGTCCGGTCTTCATCCCGGCGACATTGCTATTGACTGCGGCGCCAATGTGGGTGATATCACCCTGAAACTGGCCGAAACCGGTGCTGTCGTCTTTTCATTTGAACCCAACCCGTATGCATTCCAAAGACTTCAGAACAGAGTGAAGAATTTCGGGAATGTAACCTGCATCGCTAAAGGGGTATGGGACAGGAATACCACTACCCGGCTCTTTTTTCATAAAGATGCCCGTGAAAATGAGGAATTCTGGTCCTTTGCCTCATCGATTTTCAGCCAAAAGGGAAATGTCGATCCCGGCCATTCTGCAGAGGTGGAACTGATCGATCTGGCCGAATTCATCGAAAAGTTGGGAAAACCGGTTGCCCTGTTGAAAATAGATATTGAAGGGGCTGAATGTGAGGTTCTTGAAAAGTTCCTGGACAAGGAGCTTTATAAAAGGGTTAAACTGACCCTGGTGGAAACCCACGACCGGAAAATCCCGGGATTAAAGGAGAAAACCGACGGGATCAGAAACAGAATCCGTGAAAGGGGAATTACCAATATCCGGTTATCGTGGCTTTAGCTTATCTCCCTCAAGGGCAGAAAGAGTCTTTGGCCCCGGGCCCTCCTTGCTGCACCATTTTCAGCATATCCGTACAGAAGACCTTCAGAATCCGGCTTATCTTTTGGAAGGCAAACCTGATCGCTCTTCCCGATCAGTCGGGTTTTAACCGTTTAAAATAGATAACCGGTAATTCAGCACAATTCAGCTGGTGCTTCCGGAACCAGGTGTTCAGCAAGCGTTCCGCCATAAATCCAAGAATTCTTTTTTGGTAACCGGTGTACCGGTTGAGATCGAGACAACGCTCCAACTCAAACAACACGTCGAACCACCAGGTCATAAAGGATTGGAAAAGGTCGTGCTTCAGGATAAACATGTTGTTGGCGTACAGTCTTTTGCTTTGGAGAATATCCCGTAAAGCCTGCACATATTCAGGCTGTCTGGAGGCAATAACCGATTTCAGGATTTCCAGACTTACGGCATCATGGTAACGAAGGTAATGTTCTTCTACCGTATGGCTCAGTTTACGGGGCTGAGGCAGAATACCATCATAATGGCCCAGCAGTTCCCGGATTTCCTGTTCACTGATAATCCTTTCCGCAAAAAGCCTCCGGTTCCCGGTATAGATAAGACCGGACCGTTTCCTGTAGAGTCCGGCGGGGAAATAGATCAGACGTTTGAGTTTATAAAGGAAAGGCTCCCCCCTGGCTGTAAAAAAACGCCGGTAGTGGCAAACTCCGGTAACCTGGTGTCTTCTGTTTTTCCAAACCCAATAGATCCCGGTCAGTTCGCTGTAATAGGGATTCCTTGAAGAGATATTCTCGCCCGTATCATCCCCAGTCATGGAATGAGGCTCAGACAGGAGGGCATTTCCGGCCATGACTGGCAGATATATCTTTTCGCGGGCTACCACCGGGCCATCCCTGTAAAAAAAAACATATATGCTGATATCGCTCTTTTCCGTCATGGGAAAGCAATTTGATACAAAATTAATGGTTTCCCGTTGTGTCATGCATTTTAGTAATTTTGGATGGCAAATAACAGGAAATACCGGAAAACAAGCCGGATGGCTTCGCAATCGGTTTTATCTGGTCTTTATCCCTTACCTCATTGAATATGAATGCTGTTACGGCTCACTTATACAGGATTTTGGTGCCTAAGTTCATTCGCCGGAAAATCGTTGCCAGGAGACTTCCGAAAGCCATCCTGGACTATTATGCAGGATTGTCAGGACTTCTCTCTCCCGAGATCAGCCCGGCGCTTGCGTATTTGAAGCAAAATCCGCTGACCGTATTCCCTTACGACTTTGAAAAAGAGTATAAGGAAGAGGTCATAGAAGTTTTCAGGGACAATGAACGGGGTTTGAGGTATGTGATGCAAGAGGGCAAAAAACTCTATTTCAAGCGCAGATGGGGTACAAAAAAGATCAGATCGCTGTATAATCTTTTGTCACAAGAGCAGGATCCTCGGAGTCCCCATCGTTACCTTGCCGGCACTTTCCGTTTTGAAGAAGGGGAGGTATTGGTGGATGTCGGTGCCGCTGAGGGTAATTTTGCCCTGAGTGTTATTGAAAAAGCTTCACGGGTCGTTCTGTTTGAAGCCGACCCTGAATGGCTGGAGCCACTGGAGGCTACTTTTCAGCCATGGAAAGATAAGGTGCTGATAATTAATAAATTCGTGTCTGATCGTACGCGTAGCCAGGAAATCAGGCTCGACGATTCACTCCTTTCTGTGCAGGCAGGCATATTCCTGAAAATTGATGTCGAAGGTGCTGAAACCCGGGTGTTGCGGGGAGCAAGTCAGCTTCTTAACAGCCAACATCCTTTGAAAGTAGCTTTGTGTACTTATCACCACCAGGAAGACGAAAAGGAGTTCACCTCGCTACTGAACCATTACGGTTTTGAAACGGTACCTTCTGAAGGCTACATGCTCTATTATTTTGACAAAAAGATCGGGCCTCCCTATTTCAGACGGGGCCTTTTGCGGGCTTCCAGAAACTGAACCGCTCAACTGGTTTCTGTTCCTGTCTTACCTTTTATTCAATCCCCTCCCGAGGAAAGCCCCGCAAACGTGGGCCGGTCTTTTAAAGGAATTCCCGGGTTTCGTGTCTCCTGTCGGTTAAAGTAACCCCCGGTTGCGGAGAAGAGGCTCAATGCCCGGTTCCTTTCCCCTGAAGTTGAGGTATAGTTTCATGGGGTCTTCAGAATTGCCCCGTTCGAGTATATTTTTTCTGAAGGCTCCCGCCACATCCTGGTTAAAAATGTCACCTGTCTCTTTGAATGCTTCAAATGCATCAGCATCGAGTACTTCAGCCCAGGTATAACTGTAATAGCCACTGGAATAGCCCCAGGAAAAAATGTGGGCAAAGTAGGTAGGGCGGTACCGGGGAATGATCGGGCTTATAAGGCCTATCTTTTCCATGGCTTTCCGTTCGAATTCATTTACATCGATGGTCCCTGCTTCGGTGAGGGTGTGGAAGTCCATGTCGAGCAAGGCTGCCGCAATGAATTCGGAGGTGACGAATCCCTGGTTGAATTTCCCTGCTTTGACAATTTTGTCGATCAGTTCCTGTGGGATGGGTTCTCCTGTTTGATAATGCCTGGCGTACATTTTCAGCACTTCGGGATGAGCTGCCCAATGTTCCATAATCTGGGAAGGCAACTCAACAAAGTCGCGCGGCACATTGGTTCCGGCGAGACTGCGGTAGTGGCATTCCGATAGCAATCCATGAAGTCCGTGGCCGAATTCATGGAAGAGGGTTTCTACCTCGTCGTAGCTGAGAAGGGCGGGTTTATCACCCACGGGCTTGGAAAAATTGCAGGTGATTGAAACTACCGGCCTTACATCGGTGCCTTCTTCATTGACATATTGTTCGCGATAGTTGGTCATCCAGGCTCCCCCTTTCTTCGATTCGCGGGGGAAAAAGTCCATGTATAGGATCCCGATCAGTGATTGCCCGGCATCTTTGACTTCGAACACCTGGCATTCGGGGTGGTAAAGGGGCATCTTTTCAAGGGGAGTGAAAGTGAGTCCGTACAATTTGTTGGCTACCGTGAAAGCTCCCTCCCTGACCCTGTTCAGTTCAAAATAGGGCCGCAGTTGTTCTTCGTCAAGGTCGTATTTCTCTTTGCGGACCTTTTCGGCATAATACCACCAATCCCAGCTTTCGAGTTTGAAATGGCCGCCTTCCCGTTCGATCATAGCCTGCATGTCGGCAGCTTCCTCACGAGCCCGTGCGATGGCCGGAGTCCAGACTTTCATCAGCAGGTTGTATACGTTCTGAGGTGTTTTGGCCATATTGTCGTCCAGAATGTAGGAGGCCCAGTTCCCGTATCCCATCAGCCGGGCCTTCTCCAGCCTCAGGTTCAGATACTGGTTTACCAACTCTTTGTTGTCCCATTCGTTGTCGTTGTTAGCCCGGTTGTACATGGCTTTATACAGTTTTTCACGCAATGCCCGGTTCGTCGAATAGGTGAGAAATGGTATCCAGCTTGGCTTTTGCAGGGTAAATACCCATTTCCCCTCCAAACCGGCAGCTTTCGCTTCCTGGGCTGCCCCGTCTGCTACCGAAGCCGGCAATCCTGCCAGATCTTCCTGATTTTCAATGACCAGCTTAAATCCGTTGGTTTCATTCAACAGGTTCTTGTCGTATTTCAAATCCAACAGGGAAAGTTGCTCATTGATTTTTTTCAGCTGCTCCTTTTTTTCGGCCGGAAGATTGGCTCCACCGCGGATGAAGCGTTTGTAGGTCTCCTCCAGCAACCGCATCTGCCCCGGATTGAGTGCCAGACTATCCCGTTGGTTATAAACCATCCGGACCCTCGCAAACAGATCTTCACGAAGCAGGATGGAATCGTAATGCCTCGATAGCAGAGGAGCTGCCTCTTCTGCAATCAGGTTGATGGAGTCGTTGGTATGAGCCTCCTTTACGTTGAAAAATACCGTTGATACCCTGTACAGCAGATCTCCACTCCGTTCCAGAGCTTCGATGGTGTTCGCAAAGGTGGCAGGTTCAACTTCTGTGGCAATCTTCGCAACTTCCTCTGCATGGATTTTCATGCCTTCCTGAAAGGCTGGCATATAATGGGCATTCACAATTTTGTCAAACGGGGGCACCTCATAGGGTGTTGTGTACTTCTCAAAAAACGGGTTCATCTCACCAGTGGTTTTAATTTGTTTGTTGCAGGAAAAAATCATCCCTGCAACAGCGAGTAGTAATAACGTCCTTTTCACAGTCGATGGATTTAAAATTCAGATCGCAAACATAACAAATTGGTAAATACGGAAAAATGAAAATTTCCTGCAATTTTCTGTATTGCGGATATCTTATAGCGGGGAATCCGGTATGTCTTGTGAACCCTTATACCAAACGGAAAAACCTTTGAGTTGTCTCCTTTATTCAATATGGTAAATCAGGGATTCAAGAGGCTTCATGGTAATGTTAACTTTCCCTTCAGAACCGGTAATGAGAAGCTCCGCTTCTGTTCCGTAAAGCTGTTCTGTTAGCCGGTAGGTCCTGTTGTTCAGGTTCCACAGGTGGATGATTTCTTCAGGGATGTACCACTCAAAGGTTTGGTGCGAGGCAGGACTGAAGTTGCACAGGATGAGCAGTTTTTCTTCGTCCTTCCATCGGGCGAATCCGAAAATCTTCTCATTATAGCCTGCAGTACGCGACCGGTTAACCGTGTGGATTTCGCGGTATTCTCCTGTAAGCGCCTTATTGGAAAGGGTAAAGTTCAGCAGTCTTTTATAAAAATCCCTCAGTTTCTGCTCCTCCGGGCTCAGGAGAGCACCATCGAACTTTCCGTGGTTCATCCAGCGCTGATGATGGGGTACCCCGATATAATCGAAAATGGAGGTGCGGGAGGGTTTACCGAAGCCGGCATCTTCAGCGCCGGGCTCACCCACTTCCTGTCCGAAATAGATCATCACAGGGGCGGTTCCGATGGTTGCAGAAAGTACTATGGCAGGTTTGGCTTTATTGGGGTCGCCGGCAAATTCAGGACTGGCAATCCGTTGTTCGTCGTGGTTCTCAAGGAAATAGAGCATGTGGGGCTCAATGTCGGCAAGTCCTCCGGTGAGCGAAACCAGGTGGTCGGTCGATCCGTGACCCCGGATGATATTTTTGAGTGTGTCGTATAATTCAACCTTGTCGTACAGGAAATCCATTTTCCCCATCCGGAGGTAGTCGCGGTAGAGGGAAGGATTGTAGACTTCGGCCAGCAGGAAGGCATCCGGTTTTTGATGTTTAATCGCCGAATTAAGATAACTCCAGAATTCCACGGGCACCATTTCTGCCATGTCGAACCGGAAACCATCCACACCTGTTTCCAGCCAGAAAAGGGCAATTTCCCTGAATTTCACCCAACTGCCGGGCACCCTTTTATCTTGCCAGAAAGCATAGTGGTCGGAGACCGTTTTTTCGTCATAACCGGCGGGCAGCGTGTCGAAATCCATAGTGCCATCGGGCCTGACCCCGAAGTTAACTTTAACGGTTTCATACCAGTCGTTAAATCCGGGTTGCGGCGAGCGGCTGCCATTGCCGGTCCATTTGGCCGGATTTTCTTCGAAATAGCCATCCGAAAGGGGATGGGGTTCTCCTCCCAAAGGCCGGTATTGGCCGGCCGGTTCAGGAACCCGGAAAGACGTTCCGGGGATGTAATAGAAATTGTTATCCTTGTGATATTCGACCGTAGTATCGTCGCCGGCCCCGAAACCGGTGACCCCCTCCGGCATGGTCAGGCTATGGTAGCCGCGGGCTACGTGATTGGGAACAATATCTATAATTACCTTAAGCCCGTTACGGTGGGTCCGCTCTACCAGTTGCCGGAACTCCATAAGCCTGTTCGCAGGGTCTGCTGCCAAATCGGGATTGACATTGTAATAGTCCTTCACCGCATAGGGGGAACCGGCACGGCCTTTCACCACATCCGGATCGTCTCCGGGAATACCATATGCCTCGTATCCGGTGACAAGGGCATGATGTAGTATGCCGGTATACCATATGTGGGTAACTCCCAGTGCTTTAATTTCTTGTAAGGCTAAGTCGGTAAAGTCACTGAACTTACCGGTCCCATTCTCTTCCAGGGTGCCCCAGGGTTTGTTGTTTGTGCAAGTGTTCCCGAAAAGCCGGGTAAACACCTGGTATACTACAATCTTACCGTTCCTGACTGGTGCCGTTTTTGGCTCCTCCTTGGGCTGACATCCCCCGGTAATCAGGAGAATCATCATGCTTGCTGAGCATAACAGGTTGTTTCTCATAGTAATCAATATTTCTCCGTGGCCGCGCTAGAATAGCCAGATCGGTTGTTCAATTTCACACAGTGGACTCTGCCTGTAACTTTCTGACACACCCGGAATTGTCTTTCTGTGGACGTTCATCCTGTCTTTCAGGGTATCGTCAGTATGAAAAATCTGTCAGGTGATGTTTCCTGTGTCCATCTTCCAGGTATTATGGAGACACAAACGACCACACTGTCTTACAAAAGTAAAGTATTGTTTTATCTTCAGCAAACCGGCAGGCGCATCAACGTGGCAGTATATATTTCTTATCAGGGAGAGAGACGGTCAGAGACAAATCATTTTCTTTCCCGGGTTGAGGATGCAGCCCGGGAAACAGGATGAGAGGTGCAGACATACAGGAAGCGGCCGACTTAAGTCTGACTGTTGTACCGGTTCCATCCGGACATCTCACCGGGAGGTTTCCGGGTTTTTAACCGGAGCCTGTAACCGGAGGGTGGATAGCCCAGGGTAATAAGCAGACTGATGGTTTTTTGCGAAGGTATAGAAAGGATTTTTCTGATCCTGGTTTGATTGAACCATCCGATCATGCAGGTTCCCAGTTCCAACTCAGCAGCACGGAGGCAAAAGTGCGCGGCAGCTATCCCGCTGTCAATGAGGCTGAAATCCCGTTCTTTCAGAGAGGCAGCGAGCCGGGTAATCAGCTTTGATTTTTCGGTGACCAATACTGCGATCACCGGTGCTTCCATCGTAAAACGGTTAAAGGAGAGCAGGGAGTCGAAGGTTGCCTCTGCCACCCTGTTTTTCAGCCCGGGATCATCAACAATGATGAAATACCAGGGTTGGGAATTGCTGGCTGAAGGAGCCAGTCTGGCGGCTTCGAGGCACTGCACAATTTTTTCCCTTTCAACAGGCCGGGAATCGTAATGCCGTACACTCTGCCGTATTTTTACCAGTTCTGAAAAATCCATAATTGAAGTTTGAACAGATAGAAGTTGCAGCTCCTGGATGGGCGCTAGTAGGCTACAGCAAACAAGACCCTCCGGGAAGAGGGATTCCCGGTATAGATGCATTTTCCCGGTTCCGTTTTCTCGTCGAAAGGAATACAGCGGATGGTGGCTTTGGTTTCCTCTTTAATTTTTTGTTCGGTAAGCGTGGTACCGTCCCAGTGGGCAGAGATAAACCCGCCGTGATCGGCAAGTATCTGACGGAATTCTTCCCAGGTGTCTGCTTTCCGGATGTTGGCATCCCTGAATTGCAAGGCTTTCCGGTAGATATTTTGCTGGATTTCTTCAAGAAGGCCGGCAATGAAGGCATCCACATTTTCAGCCGGTATTACCATTTTGGTGAGGGTGTCGCGGCGGGCGATTTCTATGGTACCATTATCCAGGTCCCGGGGCCCGATGGCCATCCTGACGGGTACTCCCTTCAGTTCGTACTCGGCAAATTTCCATCCAGGTTTACGGTGGTCTTTATCATCGTATTTCACGCTGATGCCTCTGGCTTTCAGAGTGGGAAGAAGCTCATTTACCCGTTTGGAGATCCTGTCCAGTTCCTCATCGTTTTTGTATATCGGAATGACGACTACCTGTATAGGCGCCAGCAAGGGGGGTAACACCAGCCCGTAATCATCGGAATGGGCCATGACCAGGGCACCCATCAGCCGGGTGGAGACTCCCCATGAGGTAGCCCATACATAATCCAGAACGCCTTCATTATTGGCAAAGGTCACATCAAAGGCTTTGGCAAAATTCTGACCCAGAAAGTGGGAGGTGCCGCTTTGCAGCGCTTTCCCGTCCTGCATCAGCGCCTCGATGCAATAGGTGTCCACAGCTCCCGCAAACCGCTCGTTTTCCGATTTTAATCCTTTGATGACCGGCATGGCCATATATTTTTCTGCAAATTCTGCATACAGGTCAACGATTTTCAATGTCTCGGCAATGGCTTCTTCGCGGGTTGCATGGGCAGTATGCCCCTCCTGCCAAAGGAACTCCGCAGTTCGAAGAAAAAGCCGGGTCCTCATTTCCCACCTTACTACGTTGGCCCATTGGTTGATCAGGATGGGAAGATCACGGTGCGAATGGATCCAATTCCGGTAGGTATTCCATATGATTGTCTCCGAAGTGGGCCGTATTATAAGCTCCTCTTCCAGCTTCGCTTCGGGGTCAACGACCACTCCTTTTCCATCCGGGTCATTCTTCAGCCGGTAGTGGGTGACAACGGCACATTCCTTGGCAAAACCCTCCACATGCGCAGCCTCTTTGCTGAAAAAGGACTTGGGAATAAACAACGGAAAATAGGCATTGACATGTCCCGTATCCTTGAACATCCGGTCCAGCTGAGCCTGCATCTTCTCCCAGATGGCATAACCGTATGGCTTGATCACCATACATCCCCGGACAGCTGAATTCTCTGCCAGGTCGGCTTTTATGACCAGATCGAGATACCATTGTGAATAATTTTCTTTTTGTGAGGTCAAATCCTTCGCCATATAGGTAATTTGGTATGAAATTTGTTTCTCTTTGAACGATAAATTTGCTTACAAATTAAGCAATAATATCATAAATGTAAAAAGGGAGGATTTGCAATGAAAACAAAAATTTACCTGGTTTCTGCAGTTGCGCTGCTTTTAGGAGCCTGTTCCACCGGGTCTTACATCTCGAAAGGCACTGTGGACGACATCTATTTCAACCCGGCTGATATACCGCCTCCGGTGGTTTTGGAGGATCAGTCCGTGTCGGAGGATCAGGTGGCCGAAAGCCAAAACAGCCGTCTTATTATCAGCGAAATTACTGATAATGAAGAGGGTGGTAAAACGATGAAGAATTACATTATGGATGGTGAAGAGGCCGGTGACTATGCAGATGCCCAACTGTACAACATGGATCAGATGGAACTTTACGATTCCGACACCACCGTCTATTATAACGATGACGACGTGAAATATGTCATAAACAATTATTACGATGGGGAAGACATCGATTTTTCGTACCGGATCCATCGTTTTCACAGGCCTTATTCCTATTTCTATGATCCCTTTTACTGGAATGACTGGTACTGGGACAGCTGGTACTATCCTTACTCCTCCCTTTCCTGGGGTATGGGCTGGGGCTGGAATTCCTGGGGTTATTCTCCCTGGTACAGCGGTTGGTATGGCGGTTATTATGGTGGTTGGTATGGTGGCATGTATAATTCATGGTACAGCCCATACAGCTATTGGGGCTATGGCGGATGGGGTTATCCCTATTATGCATCCTGGTACTCTCCTTACTCTAACAATTATTGGGGAGGCAGCTACATCGACAGGGAAGATTACCGTTACGGGCAGCGGCGTGATTTCAATACCACTGTCGCTGGCGGAGGAGGCCGGAATGGTCAGTCCCGGGGTAGCACAGCCCTTGACAGTGATCGTTCGCCGTTAAAGAGTACCGATGCGGGAGGGCGTGTTTCCACCAACAGGGGAACTTCGGTTTCAGGAGCAGCCGGTGGAGGCCGTCCGGGAAGGGAAGGCAGCGCTACCCAGGGGGAAGGCCAGAGTCGTACGATGACCGAAATGAGAAGGAGCCAAGGAGCTACTTCCGGTCAGGGAACCCGGATCAGCGGGGCTTCAGCCACACGGAACACCTCGCCTTCCTCCGGAAATGTCACGTCCACTTCCAGTGCGGCGTCCCGGCGTTATTCCGGAGCCCAGCAGCAGTATACCCGGCCAGCCACCGTCAACAGGGCGACTTCGCAATCCAGGCAATCAGGCACTTATGTCCCCAGTTATAACCAGCAGCGCGCTTCCAGCCGCAGCAGCTATAACGTGCAACAAGGCAGCCGGCCCTCCTCTTCCACCTCTGGAACCCTGAAAAGCACGAACAGGCCGGCAACCGTCTACTCCAGACCCAGCAGCAGCACCAGCAGCGAACGATCCTACCGTTCCGGATCCACTTATTCGCGCAGCACCAGCTCCGGAACCAATGTCAACCGGTCATCCTCAAGCCCGTCACAAAGCAGCCGGAGCTACAGCTCACCCCGGTCTGGTTCATCGTCCTCTTACAGCTCACCTTCCTACAGCGCTCCCAGCAGGAGCAGTTCTTCAGGATCCGGAAGCTACGGAGGCGGTTCCTCTTCCGGCGGCGGAAGCCAGGGCAGCGGAGGAGGCGGATCATCCAGCCACAGCGGAAGACGGTAATATGTCAGATGGTTGCTTTTAACCCATAAGTTGAATTTCATGCTTTGAATGATAGCATTAGCTTGTAAAATTGACGATCAAAGAAAAATAGTAACAGAAACAAATAAGAACTATGAACAAGAATATGTTTGTCGCCGCCTGGATGATCCTGCTTCCTTTCTTTATTACGGCCCAGGATTTTGTGGATGTCCTTCGGTATTCCTCCGGCAGAATCGAAGGAACTGCCCGCTCCGGGGCTATGGGTAATGCATTTGGTGCACTGGGAGGCGATTTTACAGCTTCAGCAATCAATCCTGCCGGTCTGGGCATCTACCGCTCTTCAGAATTCGCCTTCACTCCCAACTTCGGGATGATTGGTTCCAAATCACTCTATCTGGGCAATCCGATGGAAGAAAATAACTACAGGCTCAGCCTCAGCAACATCAGCTATGTGGCAGCTCTGACCATCAAGGGTAATGGGGGCAGCGGACTTGTAAACGTAAATGTAGGGTTCGGGTTGAACCGGTTGAAGGACTTTAACTCCTATTCGCTGGCTGAAGGCACCAATGCAAAATCGTCGTTCCTGGATTACATCGCAGAAAACGCCAATTACAACGACTGGAGCGAGTATTACGAAGAACTGGCCTGGCAGTCGGATGTGTTGCTGTACGATACCGACCAGAAGGAATACTGGCATGATATCCGTGATGCAGGGTATGGCCAGAGCCAGAGAAAGAGTTACCAGCGCAAAGGGGCCATGGATGAGTATACCCTCGGAGCAGGACTTAATTTCAACCACCGGTTTTACCTGGGAGCCTCCCTTGGGATTGTGGATCTTTATTATAAGGAATATTCAGTGCTCAAGGAGTGGGACCAGGACAACAGTATCCCCTTTCTGAATGAATTCAGTTTTACCAATTCATTAAGAACCCTGGGAACAGGGTACAATTTCAAGCTGGGGATGATCTTTAAACCGGTGCAGATACTCAGAATCGGTGCCTCCCTGGCTACCCCGACCTTCTTTAGCCTGAACGACAACTTTGAAACCTCCATGATGTCTTCTGTTACCTACGAAGATAACGAAACGGAAGATTACGATGTGATGTCGCCATTTCTGGAATACGATTACGACCTGGTGACTCCGTTTAAAGCTACTCTGAGCGGAGCAGTGGTGTTGGGAAAAAAGGGACTCATAAGCGCCGATGTGGAATACCTTGATTATGCCATTGCAAAGTTGCGCAATGGAGGCGACGGATATGACTTCATCGACGAAAACAAAGATATTTCTGATATTTACAAAGCCACCACTAACCTGAGACTCGGGGGCGAGTACCGGCTAACGGAAACTTTTTCTTTCCGCGCAGGGTATGAATTATATCCTTCGGCTTTTAATGAGACCGCTTTCGGTGAACCCCAACCCAATGCAGGTCAGAATTTTAACGTCTATTCGGCAGGTCTGGGTTATAAAAGCGGTGGTTTTTTCGTAGATCTGGCTTACCGTCAGTCTGCCTTCACCGAACACAATATGCTATATCCGGCTCCTTTGACCGATGACTATCCCAGGCCGGAAATGGCCACATTCGATAATACAACAAGCAAAGTCCTCTTTACATTGGGATTCAGGTTCTAAGGAACCTGAATCCTTCCCTTTCGCCGGTCCGGAACAGCCTTACCTGTTCCGGACCGGCACTTTTATGCTGGCGCGTTGGCCAGTCCCGGCTGTTTTTTGCAGATCAGAACCAGGATGACGCCTCTAAGAACACCTTTAGTCGGGTTAGTTGAAACTTGCGCGAACACCCACACCCTGATTAGAAACAGATTTATGGGGTACACAGTCGGACAATTCAGGAAAAAAGCCGATATTGCCGGAGAAATATCACTTTATCTGAACAATTTTTAACGTAAAGCTATGAGACTGGTCATACAACCCGATTATGAAAGCCTTTCCAAATGGACTGCCAGCTACATTGCCAGAAGGATTGAACTATTCAACCCTACTTCCGAAAATCCTTTTGTGCTGGGACTTCCCACCGGTTCTTCGCCTCTGGGGGTTTATACGGAATTGATTTCCCTGTATAAACTCGGGAAAGTGTCGTTCCGGAATGTTGTAACCTTTAACATGGATGAATATGTGGGGTTGTCACCCGACCATCCGCAGAGTTACCACTATTTCATGTGGACCAACTTTTTCGGTCAAGTCGATATCCGGAAGGAAAACGTCCATATTCTCAATGGGTTGGCAGAGGATATCAAGGAAGAATGTGCAGCTTACGAGAAGAAAATCCAGGCCGTGGGCGGCATCAGGCTGTTTCTGGGTGGGATTGGCGTTGATGGTCATATTGCCTTTAATGAGCCGGGCTCTTCGTTGACTAGCAGAACCCGGCCGAAAGCGTTGAATTATGATACCCGGTTGGTTAATTCCAGGTTTTTTGGAAACGATGTGGCCAGGGTCCCCAAACTGGCCCTGACCGTTGGCGTAGGAACCGTGATGGATGCCCGGGAGGTCCTGATCGTTGTCAATGGCCACGCCAAGGCCCGTGCATTGCACCATATCATCGAAGAGAGTGTGAGCCACATGTGGACCGGGAGCGCTTTGCAGCTGCATCCAAGGGCTCTGATTGTTTGCGATGAGGCGGCTACCTATGAACTGAAAGTGGGCACCTTCAAACATTTCCTGGACATCGAGAAGGAGAACCTCGATATCCAGCGTATCTGGAGGTCGGACCTCAACTGGTGACAAACCCGGAACCTTCCATGCAGGCAACCAATAGCCTGCTATTCCTCCTCTTTTTGAAAGTACTGTCCAATTACCGTGACAGCCCCGATAACTATGGTAACCCTCAACCTTTTTCTGATTTCCTTTGTTCTCCTTTTCTGATCAGTAATCTTATAGGTCTGAATGACAGGAAATTCAGAGTATACGAAAGGTACTTGTGGCCCGACATGTATAGAAGATTCCGGGACTGAAACCGGTCCCAGCCCCCTGGCATATCTCTGTTAACCCCCCGATGTTGATAAAAAATCTACCCGGATCCGGAATTCCCGGAAAACAATCCGTAACTTGAAACCCCTCACCGGTGGAATGGAAGGAGAATATCCTTTCCGGGATTTTCCGGCAATAACAGGCTCCGGTGACCGGATAATCCGGATAAATACTGAAATTTTCAAATTATTGGAACCATGAAAAAACAATTCCTTTTATTACTGATTATGTTCTGGGGTGTTTCGATGCTTGCTCAGCCTCCCCGGGCATTCAAGTACCAGGCGGTTGCCCGTGATGGCATGGGTGGTGTGCTGGCTAACAAAAATGTGACTTTCAGGATCAGTATCCTGACAGGATCAGCATCAGGGACCGTGGTCTACCGCGAGATTCACGAGAAGATCACCAATGATTTCGGCCTGGTTGATTTGTCGATCGGAAATGGAACAATTGCTATGGGCGTCTTCAGTGATATTGACTGGGGGGGTAGTTCCTGTTTTGTCAGGGTGGAGATGGACCCTGCCGGCGGGACAGCATTCCAGGCCATGGGAACG
This sequence comes from uncultured Prolixibacteraceae bacterium, assembly GCA_964650525.1. Classification (GTDB taxonomy): domain Bacteria; phylum Bacteroidota; class Bacteroidia; order Bacteroidales; family Prolixibacteraceae; genus UBA1413. The sequence goes on along the minus strand of CAZYUA010000013.1, from coordinate 66,181 downwards.
GTTCAGTTGCTGAGCGTGCCGTATGCTCTGTATGCCGGAGAGGTAAGAAATAAGGATGATGCCGATGCCAGTCCTTTCAATGAATTGCAAAAGCTGACCCTGAATGGCAGTGTGCTGATGCTCGATCAGGGAGGTGGGTCGGTAACCCTGCCATCCGGAGGAGCGAGTGACAATTGGGGAACTCAGGTAGTCAGGGCCAATGCACCGCTTTCTGGGGAGGGAACCATGGCCAGTCCTTTAGGGGTGGTGCAAGCCCAGCTTCAGCCCTCCTGGTCCAATATCCTGGGTAAGCCTGCAGGATTTCAGGATGATACGGATAATGTGGAGGATGCTGATGCCGATGCCACCAATGAGATTCAGTCGCTTAGTATCAGCGGTTCCAGTTTGAGCCTGAACAAAGGAGGAGGAACAGTACCCATCCCTGGCGATCAGTGGGGATCGCAGGTGGTAAAAATCAATTCCACTCTTACGGGTGAGGGAACCACGGCCAGTCCGCTGGGGGTGTCGCAGATTCAGCTGCAGCCAGCCTGGTCCAACATACAGGGGAAACCGGCCGGTTTTCTGGATGGCGTCGACGATGTCAACGATGCCGATGCCGATGCAGCCAATGAGATTCAGACGGTCAGCCTCAGCGGTTCCAATCTGACACTGAGCAAAGGAGGTGGTACGGTGGCTTTGCCGGGGGACCACTGGGGTACCCAGGTGACTAAGACCAATGCTACCCTTACCGGGGAAGGCACTTTAGCGAGCCCCCTGGGGGTTGTTCACTCCCTGTTGGAACCAGACTGGTCGAAAATAAAAGGTATTCCTGCCGGCTTTTCCGATAACATAGATAATGTGGATGATGCAGACAATGATAAGCAAAACGAAATCCAGCTGTTATACAAAGTAGACAGTCTGGTATTCCTGTCCAAAAACGGGGGCAGCTTTGTGGATGCCGTAAACGATGCCGATCACAATCCGGACAACGAATTGCAGAAGATTTCTATTAGCGGGACTGTCCTTACTCTTGATAAAAACGGGGGGACGGTTGTTCTGCCCTCAGCCGGGGGCGGAGACAACTGGGGGGTGCAGGTTGTAAAGACCAATACCACCCTGACAGGGCAGGGCACCGATGCAAATCCTCTGGGGGTAGCTAATCAGTTAATACAGCCTCTCTGGACAAAGATCCAGAACATTCCTGCTGCATTCCTCGATGGAATTGACAATGTGGAGGATGCGGACAGCAATCCTCTGAACGAGATTCAGAATTTATCGTTTTCCGGCAATGTGTTATCCATCAGTGGAGGAAACAGTGTGACGATGCCTGGACTGACGGGTGACAATTGGGGTGGGCAAACCGTGCAGACCGATCCGACCCTTGCCGGCAACGGCACCACCCTCTCTCCGCTGCGATTGGCCCAGCAGCTGGCCGTTGCCGGGCATGTGCTCAAATGGAACGGTACAACCTGGGCTCCTGCTGTGGATGAGACCGGAAGTGCAGGCAGCAATCCCATAGGTATTGCAGGAGGTGATCTCTCAGGACTCTATCCGAATCCTGTCATCGGGGAGGGAAAGATTACCACTGTTAAGATTTTGGATGGGACCATTACTGCAGATGATCTGGGAAACAACTCGGTGATCTCGGCACGAATTGCAGACAATACGATCCAAACAGCAGATCTTGGCGATCAGTCGGTGGCCACTTCAAAGATCAGTGACCTGGCAGTTACTTCGGGGAAGATTGCCAATGGGGCCGTTACTACCGGCAAGCTGGCGGAAGAAGCGGTGACCTCCGGGAAGCTGGCAGCCAGCTCCGTTGTTACCGAAAAGATCGCTGCCGGTGCGGTTACAGGTTCGAAAATTGCACAGGCAGGAGCTTTGGCAGGCCAGATACTGAAGTGGAACGGTACGACCTGGGCTCCTGCAGATGATCTCTCTTCAGGGAGCAGCTCCTTTTCCCTCCCATACGAAGGAGCGGCAGGGGCTTCTCCCTTTGCTTTCACCATTACCAATACTTCAGCATCGGCCATCCATGGTGTGGCAACGGCAGCAGGAAGCGGCATCTACGGGGAAGCCGCTGGTGCCACCGGATCGGGTGTCACAGGAACAGCCACTTCGGGTACCGGAGACAACGCCGGTGTGACAGGCAGTTCAGCTTCCACCTCGGGAACCGGCGTTTATGGCTTTGTAACCCCGGGCTCCGGAGCTACGACAGGGGTAAAAGGTCTCTCTTCCTCAATGGCAGGAAAAGGAGTTTCCGGTACGGCGACCTCCATGGCCGGAGTTAATTACGGGGTTTTCGGCCAGTCCTCCTCTACGGAAGGATTTGGGGTCTTCGGTAAAGCCCTGATGACTGCTGTCCAGGGGGAAGCCACCAACCCTATCGGCAACACCTTTGGGGTGGTGGGCACCTCGGTATCCCCCAATGGTTTTGGCGTCTACGGCAGGGGTCCTGCTGCCGGTGTGAGTGGAGAATCCAATTCTCCGATGGGGGCGGGCGTTGTTGGACAGAATACGGCCGGCACCGGCCAGGGAGTGGGGATTTATGGTCTTTCCTATTCCCCCTCAGGCACCGGCGTTTATGGCGGCGGGGCTACCGGCATTTACGGAACCAGTGCAGTAGCAGGTGGCCGAGGCGTTGTTGGCGAAAGTTCCTCTCCCACCGGGGCTTCAGCCGGCATTTACGGTAAGTCAACCTCCAGCTCGGGGTATGGCCTCTTTGGGATTGTGACCTCCGGGACCGGAACTACCTATGGCGTTTTCGGAGAATCGGCGTCCCCGTCTGGTTATGGTGTAGCCGGAAAAGCAACTTCTTCCTCCACAACCGGCGCTGCAACAGGTGTATTCGGAGAATCTGCAGCCGCGGCCGGACATGGGGTGTATGGTCTGGGCTCAGCGACTACCGGTTTCAACGATGGCGTCAGGGGTGAAACCTTCTCCCCTGATGGCCATGGAGTCAGGGGAGTCGTTTTGGCAACCACCGGTAACGGAGTCGGTGTTTCCGGCCAGGTGGCCTCATCAACGGGAATCGGCGTTTATGGCATGGGAAATGCGGCTACCGGAGCCAACTTCGGAGTTTACGGTGAGTCGTTTTCCACCTCCGGAAGGGGGGTTTATGGAACAGCCAGGGCTGCCACTGGGGCAACTGCCGGAGTCACGGGCGAAGCGGCATCCTCTTCCGGAATAGGAGTATACGGCAAAGTAACTGCTGCTTCCGGGACCTCCTTCGGCGTGTTTGGAGAGTCTCTCTCCTCGACAGCCACCAGCAGTGGGGTTTTTGGCTCCGGACCCGTAGGCGTGCAGGGCACCTCAGCCACTTCCACAGGCCGGGGAGTCTGGGGAGCAGCCACTTCCGAGACCGGCGTGACATACGGTGTCAGGGGAATTGCTGCCTCTGTCAACGGCAGGGGCGTTTTCGGAACAGCTTCCGCTGAAACAGGAACGAATTATGGTGTGTACGGTTCGGCCAGCTCACCATCCGGGTTTGGTCTGTTCGGAGAGGGACCCGGTATTGCCATTAAAGGCCGTACCACCGGTTCCGCTGCTGTCAGTGCGGTATCCGGTGAAACCAACTCTTCGCAGGGAATAGCCCTTCAGGGCGATGCTACCGCTGTTACCGGCATAAATTACGGGGTTAAAGGTACCTCTCAATCCCCGGATGGCTTTGGGGTACTGGGATCTGCGCCAGACCTGGGCGTGAAGGGGGTAGCCAGCGCTGCCACAGGGATCACTTACGGCGTCTATGGCGATTCAAAATCTTCAGGAGGTTACGGCGTGTTCGGAGAAGGTAATACCGGTGTGATGGGACGATCATACTACGCCACCGGCGCAGGAGTTGCCGGAAGCGGCCAGGATTACGGCACTACCGGCCAGGCTGTTGCGCCCGCCGGAACTACCTATGGCGTCTATGGATCTGCCGTATCGCTGGGAGGAAAGGGCGTTTACGGCACTGCCCCGGCAACCGGACTGCACGGTGTGGCTACCTCCACAACAGCCACCGCTTACGGTGTCATCGGAGAAACCCTTTCTTCCATGGGTGCCGCATTGTTCGGGTCTGCAAGCTCCAACCTCGGCACGACTTATGGCGTTTATGGCGTCAGTGCCTCCTCAGATGGTTGCGGAGTTTACGGATCCTCTAAACGATACGGACTCTTCGGACAGACGGATGCCAATTACGGTTGTGCACTTTACGGACTTTCCCTGGCCAACGCAGGTACCACCTTTGGCGTGAAAGTCTTTGTCGGATCACCCGATGGTTTTTCCGGTTATTTTGAAGGTGGAAAATTCTTTGTGTCAGGCCGCGTGGGTATTGGAACTGCAGCCCCTGAACAAGCCCTCCATGTGGCGGGCTCCGCCATCAAGACCGACGGAAGCACTGCCTGGCTTACCACTTCCGACCTCCGGCTGAAGGATCTGATGGGACCCTATTCCCGGGGGCTTGAAGAAATTGCCGCCCTCCAGCCGGTACGGTTTCATTACAAAACAGGCAACTCCCGGCATCTGCCGGCTGAAAAGGAACAAATCGGACTGGTTGCCCAGGAAGTACAAAGCTTGTTCCCTGAAGCGGTCTCAACAGGAGAGGACGGTTTCCTCCAGCTGGATATGCACCCTATAAACGTAGCCCTTATCAATGCTGTCAGGGAGTTACAATCAGAAAATGAAAAACTGAAGGAAAAGAACGACCGGTTAGAAGCGGAAATGAAATTGTTGAACGGCAGGCTGGAGAAGGTCGAAGCATCCCTGGGGATGAAGGCTCTGGCCGAGTAGGGAAGGCAAATGGTAACTTTAGGATCGTAGTAAACTCTAACTGTTGAACGTAGTGCATGCAAGAGATCTGGTATTTAGAATGATTCAAAATAAAAACTTTAATAAAAATAAATCAGGAAAGGAAGTTCCGGTACAACCTTTTTTTTTGTAAATTGCTTAGAAAGATTCAATGATTCGTTCATAGTCAACGAAACACAAAAGGACATGGAACCATTTACCATGCCTGCCAGTCTTGGTGTCGGCCGACGGCCGGCAGGCAGGTGAGTTCCATGGTAATGAAAAGCAGAACAAATCGCTAAGCGGCATGTAATTGAATATTATAACATTAACCTAAATATTTACGAATGAAACCGAACTGGATGTGCTTGTTGTGCCTGGTAATTTTACTCTTGGGCTGTGGACAGAATCAGAAAAAGCAGATTTCAGACTTGAATGAAGCGATTGAACGGTTAAATCAGTCGGTGGGGAGGATAGAAAATGAATGGCTCAACTCCGTTGAAAAACATAAAGAACCAGGCAGGGATTCCCTTCCCGGGTCTGTTGCCGAACTGGTTAAAGCCCAGAGTGAAATCCGGTACCTGCAACAGGAGTTACTGAATTGTAAATCTGAGCTGGAATCTGGAAAGTCAAAGGTGAAGGTATTGGAAGATCAGTGCAGGAAAACAGCAGAAGATTTACGCAAGGCAGAACTGATAAACAAATCACTTATCAATGAACTGGGAAAATTGAGGGAAGGCTTATCACGCTAAGGCGCTCCCTTTATCCACGCAAAGGGTTCTTGATGAAATAACCACTTTACGCGACTATTAAGGTGCTTTGAAATACGGATGCAGCTATTGATATAACACAAACAGCAAAATCAGTTCCTGCATAATTTTTCTGCGATAAAGGCCCGGATGATCCGACCCGGTGCTTTATCTGGAATTTTTCTTTTTGCGGGTCAGATCAAGCAGACCGTTGATGATGGTCAGGGGATGAGCAGGATTTCCCGGAATATAAAGATCTATGCGTAGCCGGTCCAAAAATGACCTGGAGATGGCAGGGGCACCGGCGAAAATTCCTCCGCTGATGGCATCGGTACCGGCCAGAACAACAATCCTGGGTTCGGGTACCGCCTCATAGCAGAGCCGCAGGGGTTCAGCCATATTTTCCGTAACGGGTCCTGTGATGACAATTCCATCAGCATGCCGGGGTGAGGCAACAAACTCAATACCGAAGCGGGACATATCGAACTGGACGTTATTGGATGCATTCAGTTCCCATTCGCAACTGTTATCGCCTCCGGCTGATACCTGGCGTAATTTCAAAGAATTTCCAAACAGGGAAATCACCTCTTTTCTGATAAGATCCGGATTCACCAGCAGCGGCATATCTTCCCCTTCCCTAATGATCAGCCGGTCGCGTTCGTTGGTCGAAAGTTTGTAATCTTTGGTGAAGAGAATCTTTTCCGGAAACATTCGTGCGCACTGTCCGCAGAAGGTACACTTTCCGAGATCAAGGGTGACGGGTGAAGCCGTGATGGCACCGGTAGGGCAAAGATTGACCAGTGTATCCCCGTCAACCTTCCGGTTAGAAATAATAGGTCTTCCCCGGAAGACTCCCGGAATATGAACATTGGCCAGATCGGGAATATATTGTTTTCCCTGATGATATAGGATCTTTAAAGTACGGAGCATAGAAATGGTTTATGATCGTTACAAATCGTGGCCGCAGTAGGAGAGGTTGAAGCTTTTATTACAGACCGGGAAGTCGGAAATTTCGTTGTTGCGGACGGCCAGGGCCAGGACCAGCCAGTTGTGAAAGGAGGGGTCCTTGATTTTATAGTGTAACAGTTCCCCGTGTGTACCGGTAACCGCGCAATGGCAGATTTCGCCCCGCCACCCCTCGACCAGAGAAAGGGCGAATAAATCCGCCCCGGGAGATGAAAGGCTGTTCAGCTTGCCGGGAAGGGAAGGAATCTTGTCCGTAAGCTGACGCAGATAGTGAATGGATTGACGGATTTCTTCCCTGCGGATCTGCACCCTGGAGTAAACATCTCCGTGATGTTTGATCACGGGCTGGTGGTCCAGGGTTCCGTAGAGTCCTGTGGGATGAGAGCTGCGGATATCTCTGTTCAGTCCGCTCATTCTGGCGGACATGCCCACGGCACCGGCAGAGAGGACATCAGCATAGGAGACCACACCGGTTCTTTCCAAACGGGATAAGACACTGGGCGCACTGAACATCTGAGTACTCATCTCCTCGAAATCGGGCTCATACTGTTTCACTATTTCCCTGAGTCTGACAGCAAGGAGGGGAGTTAGGGGAAAGGGATTATCCCCCGGCCTGACCAATCCTTTGGCCAGCCGGTTTCCTCCCCATTCCTGGAAAAAGTTGATCAGTGGAGTCCTGAGCCGGCCATAAACAGAACTTCCTAACTGGTAGGCCACATCGGCGCATATCGCCCCCAGGTCCCCCGTATGGATGGCCGCCCGCTCCAATTCCAACGCTACAGTCCGGTTAAGTTGTAATTCCTCAGGTGGTTGAAAACCACAAAGGCTCTCCCAAACCTGCGAAAAAGCTGTGGAATGGCCAACCACCGAATCTCCTGCTATGTTTTCAGCCAGAGTGGCTCTTTGCAGCAGGTTCGTCTTTTTCAGAAACAGATCTTCCATCCCGCGGTGTTGATAACCCAGCTGGATTTCCAGATGCAGAATCTGCTCGCCGTTACAGATAAACCTGAAATGGCCCGGTTCAATAACCCCGGCATGGATGGGGCCTACTCCAACTTCATGCAATTCCTCTCCCTCCATCCTGAAGAACGGGTAGTTGGCTATGGTTTTTGACCGGTCGTGACGATTATACGGATACCTCACCGGCTTAAGCCAGGGGTGGTCTGTATAGGATATCCCGAAATTTTCGTGTATCTCCCGCTCAAATTTTTCGAAACCAGGCTTGTGGGCTGTAAACGAGGGCAGTATGGCCTCGTTATCGATCTGACAGGAGGTGACAAAAACTACCTGATCCTTATCATTGGCGATGCAGCAGATCAGCCTGATCATCTTACCAGCCTTGTACCCGAAATAATTCACGCAGTGCATGGCAGCAGAAGCGGCAACAAAACCTGTGTTGATGTCTAAAAACGTTTCGTAGTCCATTTCGGGAATCTGCGAAACCTTGACAGCCTGATTATTAACGATAGTGCAATAGTTCATATTAGTGAGGCAATTGCATGATGGCATCCTTAATGAGGGTAACGAGCAGGTGGGGCGGATTATAACCCAGATAAACAGCTGTTCCCAGAAGGATTAGCTGGCTCACGGATTCGCGGAAGGGGATTACCACCGTATCTTGGCTGATTTCATCGGACGCTGGGAGGAATAACATGGAAAAGACGCTTTTACCGAGAGCATAAACGATCAGGGTAAGGAGGAGCATCACGAGGATGAATACCAGGATACGGTTGGAAACGAATAGAGACTTGAAAAGGAGAAATTCGCTGATGAACATCCCTGAGGGGGGCAGGGCTGTTAAACTGAGGACAACAAAAAACATAACCAGTGCCCCGGTTTGGTTTTTCTTAAAATAACTACCGGTGTGAGTGAGGATATAACTGTTAAAAATACGGTGAACCTGGTCTATCTGGTAGAAAGCACTGGCTTTCACCAGGGAGTGGAGCATCATGTGGAGGATAGCAGCATAGTACCCGATTCCTCCGGAAGCCAAACCAATAGCGGTTAAACCCATATGCTCCAGGCTCGAATAGGCAAACATTCTTTTCAGATGGTTTACCTTCAGAATGTAGACTGCGGAAAGAAAAACTGAAAGCAGCCCGCACCACAGGAGCATCTGGTTCATCCATGGCAACAGGGCGGTATGGGCCATCATGGCATAGGTGCGGAAAATGGCCACAAACCCCACATTCATAAGGGTTGTGGAGATAAAGGCGCTGATCGGGGGGGGAGCTACAGTATGGGCATCGACGGCAATGGTATGCATAGGAAACAACCCCATTTTGGTGCTGAAACCCACTACCAGAAAAATAAAGGCGAGTTTCAGCCAGAAGGTATTGACGTTCCGGAGATGAGCCGGAATGTCGCTGAAGGCAAGGTTGACGGATCCTGCTTCCTGCAAAGCCTTACTAAGAAAAACAATCCCTACAAATGCAAAAGCAATACCTACGGAGCAAATGAAAACATATTTCCAGGTGGCTTCGAGCGACAGGTGGGACCGTTCGTGATAGATGAGAGCGGCGACACTCAGGGTGGTAATCTCAACGAAAACCCACAGGATCCCAATGGTGGCTGACAGATAGACACTGGTCATGGCTCCGATCAGGAATATCAGGGCAGAAAAGTAGAGACTCTGGTGGCGACTGTTGTCATTTCTGTGTTCAAGATAGATTTTACTGTGGATCGCAGTGGTGAAACTCAGGATGGTCAGAACGGCCAGAAAAAGAATTCCCAGGGAATCGTAGCTGAAATAGCCACCCGGCTCGGTCTCATGCAGATGCATAAATCCATAGATGGTGATGGCAGACTGAAGGGCAAGAAAGAGTCCCAGCAGCAACAGGCGGATGAAACGGTTACGGTTCAGCAGGGTGCCGGTGCCCAGAAGCAGAGTGGAAATAAGGTAGTATTTGAACATGGGGCTAATCCTTAAGACGCGTCAAGTTATCGATGCTCATTTCTTCGAAGGTATCTCCGATCCGGTTTACGAAAATGCCCAATACGAGAACACTGACAAAAATGTCCATCATAATCCCGAAATTGACGAGCATGGTCATCTCATTGCCCATGGCTAAGGACAAAATAAACACGCCGTTTTCTACAACCAGGTAGCCCATCACATGGGTAATAATTTTGCGCCGCGAGATGATGATATAAATCCCGGTAAACAGCGAAGACAAAGCCACCACAAAGAAAATCCTGTCAAGCCTGGTATCCTGGATACTGTTCACCAGCAATATGGTCAGGGTAATGATGACTGTTACGATGATCAGAGAGAGGAAATTGGGCAGGAAGGGTTCAGCCTCCCTGGTGATATTATTCCGCTTCAGGATGAATGCCAGAAACAGGGGGACGGCCAGCGATTTAAAAATGATGGTTTCCAGAAGGATCAGGATCAGGTTCAGGGTGTTAATTTCCTGGAGTTGAATAAAGGCCGCGAAAAAGAGAAGAACACCCTGGAATGCCAGGACCCTCAGAAAGGTGAGCAGCCGGTTGGCAATCGCCAGATAAAGCAGGGTAATCAAAAACACTATTAGCAATACATTGATCATTTTCCGAACTTTAAGGTGATCAGTTGAATTTGCCCAGAATCATCAATACTCCCAGGAATATGAGCAGGCTTACCGATGTCAGGGCTAAAATAAACTGGGCATTATGGCTCATTCTGAACCGGGCCATGAACGATTCAATGGCCCCGGTAATGACCGCTGCCGAAAACTGCATCGCGAAGAAAATCGGGATGGCGTATTGGTAGGGAAATACACCAACGAACAAATTGACGATTAAAGCCCCGTATACCGCGAATTTGAGCATTCCGGCAGTAAGGATCAGTCCGAGGTCAAAGCCACTGTTGTCTAATACCATGACTTCATGAATCATGGTCAGTTCGAGGTGGGTTTTAGGATCATCAACCGGCATACGGCTGTTTTCGATCATGGTGATCATCCCCAGGACAAAAGCAGCCAGTACGGCAATAGCGTAACTGATGGAAGATCCCAGGTGCAGGGCGGTAAAGATCTCATGGAAAGAGGTAAAGCCGGTGAGCAGTGCAAGCGATCCCATCAACACGAAAAAAGCGGGTTCTGCGAACATCGAAAAGAGAGCCTCCCGGCTTGCTCCCATACCTTCGAAACTGCTGCCTGTGTCCAGGGCGGCCAGTATGCTGAAGAATTTGCCCAAAGCCAGAACATAGGCAAAGAAAATGAAATCACCACGAAAACTGAGAAGCCCCCTGGATTGGCCAAATGGAACTACCAACATGGCCATTACGACAGAAGAGAAATAGATTACAGGAGCAACCCTGAATATGAAACTGGTGGTGTCACTGTATACGCTCCCTTTTCTGAACAGACGAACTACATCTTTCACTGGTTGAAACAGACCCGGACCTTTCCGGCCAGAAAACAAACTCTTGGTCCGATTGATAATCCCGGTGAAGAAGAGAGCGGCTGTTACGATCAAAAGAAGGCTTAACATGATTACAGTTGTTTGATAAATCTGAAAAGATCAACGAATTTTCCGACTATCACCGGAAACAGTATCATGGCGAGTATCAACAGGATACCATATAGGATATACGACTGAAGTCTTCCATTTTGGAAAAAATGAAATTTACCCATAAATGACCTTATTGCAGACAATGGCTTGTCGATCAGCCATTTTTCAAGGTAATCGTAGGTGTGCGATTCATAATGCCCTTCGGTTGGAAACATACCGGTAACCTCTTTTTCTTTGATAAAGGTCAGCAGGGCAGGGCTATTAAGTTTTCGGTAGCTTCTGACGAACGATCCTGCTGTATATTGGAGTTTGGATGTCGGGGCCACATACCCGCAACCCCAGGTAGGAGAAACAGAGACCTTATTGTTTCTTATTATGCGGTTTTTCAGAAAGTAAACCAGTACGGTAAACAGGATGAATCCTGTCATGGCGTACCCGGCTGTTTGCAGGGAAACCAGGGCGCTGCCGGGAAAAGGACTGATAACAGCCGCTGGTACTTTACCTAAAACGGCAAGTGGGGCTGACAACATTCCCAGAAATGCCTGGGGGAAAATTCCGATGGCAAGAATCAGTGCTGCGGTAAGGTATAGGGGCAACAACTGAAGGAATGGAGCTTCTTTGATTTCATTTTGGAATTCTTTTCGCGGCGTACCTAGGAAAACGATTCCAAAAGCTTTGGTAAAACAGAGCAGTGCCAAACCTCCAATCAGCACCAGACCAAGTATTAAAACCAGTATCAGGAAGGAGGCTGTAACAGAAGCATTCAGCAACCATTCATAGAAGCCGGTATAGATAATGAATTCGGAAATGAACCCGTTAAAAGGGGGTATTCCTGAGATGGCAATGGATGCTATCAGGAAAAGTAGGGCCGTCTGAGGCATTTTTTTTATCAGCCCTCCCAGTTGTTCGATTTCCAGGGTGTGGGTAGCCTGATAGACCGTACCGGTTGTAAAGAAAAGAAGCGACTTGAACAGGGCATGATTGAGGGTGTGAAGCAGGGCTCCGGCAAATCCCAGTGCGGTCATCAGGGGATGGCCCATTCCCAGGCCGATACATCCGATGCCTATTCCTAAGCCTATAATCCCGATGTTTTCAACACTGTGGTATGCAAGCAGCTTTTTCAGATTATGCTGAACAATGGCCAGCATGACGCCGTAAACGCCCGAAATAGCCGAGATGCCCAGGATGAAATAACCCAGGGAGAGGTAATCAGTAGGGATGGTAAGAATCATCCTGAGGATGCCGAAGATTCCGATTTTTATCATTACTCCCGACATAATTCCTGAAATGTGGGCTGGTGCGGCAGGGTGGGCATAGGGGAGCCAGGTGTGGAAGGGTACAAAACCGGCTTTGATAGCAAAGCCGGCAAAAAAAACGAACATCAGAACCAGCGAAAGGGAAGGGCTGACCCCTGCCGCATATTCCGAAATGGCAGCAAAATCATAGCTTCCTGTTTTAAAGGCCACCCATAGGAATCCCAGCATCAGAAAAAGTAAGGAAATATGTGACTGAATCAGAAAATTCATTCCTGCATCCAGGGTGCTTTTTTTGTTGTGCTCAAAAATGACTGCCATAAAGGCTGAAAGGGTCATGATTTCCCAGGCAATCAGGAAAACAAGGCTGTTCCGGATCAGACAAAGACCAACCAGTGACGCATGAAGCAAGATAAAAGAAAGGTAATGAAGGGTCAGATTCGCTTTTTGATCCCGATAGGCTTTGAGATAAAATAAACCGTATATAAGCCCGGTAATAAAAACAAAATGGATTATCAGAATAAACCATCCCGAAAGGGCATCGATCTCCAGGGGGATAACCCCTGTGACCAAGTTTCCTCTTAAGAGCATCCGGAAAGGTTCTCCGGTGAGTGAATTCCATGCCAGCCTGCCTGAAATCAGCACACTTACCGTCACTGTCATCACAAAAAAGATCTTTTGCATTGTCTCCCTGGTCAGGGAAACCAGAAACATGCCGGCAAGGATGACCAGAAGAAATACCATTATCGGACTCATAAGTTGATCATTTTTCACTGAATTTCAGCGACAAAAGAAAAGCAAATTTTCTCAGGGTGATTCCCACCGGGGAGAAAACCCTATAAACTTAATAATTAAGAATCATCAAATTCTCTTGTCCTCTGCAAAAAGTGAATCAGACATACCGAATGGGGAGAAGTCATTTCGGCAGAGGTCATCATTCTCGTTACAAAAGTATGATTGGCGCAAGTTAAGCGGTTTTTTCGTGTCTGATCTTATAGCCTTGTTGGTTTAAGGCAACCAGCACAATCTTTTTTGGCAATATAGTGTTATATTGTCAGTATGAAACGAGCATGGCGAGCCCGCCACACTTGTGTGCCGAAGCACTTCGGTGCGCAGGTACAAAAGTTGATGGAACTATTTCCCATGCGAGTTCCATGGAAATGAAAAGTTTAATAAATTATCTATGTGCATGTAATTGAATAATAGAATATTAACTAAAAGATATACGAGTGAAAATCAAAGCGGCCATAGCCATTAACGACAACGGGTTTATGTTCGATCCGAACAGCGGTGAATCTTACACCACCAATCCGGTAGCCCGTGAAATTGTTTTCATGATGAAACAGAATCTGCCGGAAGAGGAGATCAAATCAAGAATCCTGGAAAGGTACGAGGTGGATGCATTCACCCTCGAGAACAACCTGATCGATTTCTATGCCATGCTGAAGCATTTTGACCTGTGTGATGAAGATAAATCATGAAAGATAACAAGCTGCACATAGCTGTCACAGGGTTGAACAATACCGACAATCCGGGGCCAGGGGTACCGGTAATCCGGGGTATCCGCGATTCCGGCGATCTGGATGTGAAGATTATCGGCCTGGCCTACGAAAACCTTGAACCGGGTATATACATGCCCGGAATTTGCGACAAGGTGTATCTCATTCCTTATCCTTCCTCCGGGTCCAAAGTGTTCCTGAACAGGATCCTGGAGATTCACCAGAGGGAGCGGATAGATCTGGTCATTCCCAATTTTGATGCAGAGCTCTACACGTTTATCAAGTTTCGGGGTTTGCTGGAGCAAAACGGGATCCGCACCTTTCTGCCTTCCATTGAGCAGTTTGAGGAAAGGAGTAAGGCTTTACTGCCTGCTTTTGGAAAGAAGTACGGGGTTAAAGTTCCTGATTCAAGGGAACTTGTCGGTGTTAGCGACCTGGATGCTGTCATGGAGGATTTTGATTTCCCGGTGCTGGTGAAAGGGAAGTTTTACGATGCCTACTTTGCCGGTAATCAGGAGCAGGTTTCCTCGCATTTCCACAAAATAGCCTCCAAGTGGGGTCTGCCGGTTATTATCCAGGAGTACATCAAGGGTACGGAGGTCAATGTAGTTGCGCTTGGAGACGGGGAGGGGAGGACCGTAGCCTCGGTTTCGATGAAAAAGCAGTACATCACCGACAAAGGAAAAGCCTGGGGTGGCATCACCATTGATGATCCGAATATGACGGAAATTACCCGGAAACTGATTGCCGGTACCCGATGGAAAGGCGGCATGGAACTGGAAATGATCCGTACTTCTTCGGCCGAGTATTACCTGATCGAGATCAATCCCCGGATCCCGGCCTGGGTCTATCTGGCTGTCGGCGCAGGCCAGAACATACCGGCAGCTCTGGTAAAGCTGGCTTTAGGTATGGACCTGCCCGCAATGGATTCGTACCAGACCGGAAAGATGTTTATCCGTTATTCCTGGGATATGCTCGGAGATATCGGCCAGTTTGAACAGATTTCCATGAACGGGGAATTGTAAAAAGTTGCGGGTTGTACAATAACCCTATTCACCAGCTGACGGACTTTCATGCCAAACCAAAACCCTATTTCTTATACGATTTTCTTTAAGATTATGAAACAGAAAATGTACTTTGTCCTGACCTTGCTTTTAAGCTTCTTTGGGAGCCAGGCCCAGTTGGCGCCCGAAAGGGTGTACAATTACTCATTGACCTCGACAAGGATTAACCAGACGGATTATCGGTACTTCCTGATGGATGTCCCCGCGAGCCAATGCCGTATTTACAACACAGACCATACCCTATGGAAAACAATCCCTATATCCCTGCCGTCGGGTTATTATCTGTCCGACATCAAGTTTGTGACCCAGGACCTTTTCAATTCGGATGCTTCCGTTGAATTGTGGTATTCAGCCTACGAGTGGGTGGCAACGGGAACTTCCACCGGTTATTACCGTTATATATCGAAAGTGATCAGCGAAACCGGAACGGTCCTGGCCAATGTTACCGGAGGGGCTTATGCGTATGTGATCCGGATCGGCAGCAACACCTATAAACTGGCTGTTTATGCCTACGACAATTCCGTGACCCCCGGTACCGTGGCCACGCATATTTTTTCTCTGCCTGATCCCTCTTCAGCAGCGGAATTTGTGGCACTACACCTGAGAGATCCCTATCCCAATCCGGCCGGGAATTACATTGATCTGCCACTGGATCCGGCAGAAAGCGGTTTGCTGCAGGTGTTTTCGGTAAGCGGCCGGAAGGTCGCCGAAAACTGGGTCCAGAGCACTCCGGTCTACCGGTTGAATACCCGGAACTGGTCACCGGGGATCTACACCTACCGGATGGTGGTAAAGGGTGTTTCTTCTGAAGC
Organism: uncultured Prolixibacteraceae bacterium; assembly: GCA_964650525.1. Taxonomy (GTDB): domain Bacteria; phylum Bacteroidota; class Bacteroidia; order Bacteroidales; family Prolixibacteraceae; genus UBA1413. Next base: position 50,598 of record CAZYUA010000013.1, on the reverse strand, counting down.
GAAACAATTTGCAGTGCAATGATATGGAAAAACTGAGGTATGAAAGGCCGGTAATCAACCGGATCCAAAGCGGATTGCCCGATAAGTTCGGCGCGAAATTCAGGATCGAGCCGAGAACCCATATTGAAGGCCACCGGGTAAGCGACCTGCTGCAGCAGTATGGATCACCCCTGTACGTGCTTTCGGAGGCAACCATCCGGGAGACCTTCCGGGAAATGGTGCTGGCCTTTTCCTCCCGGTATCCTAAAGTGCAGATGGCCTGGTCGTATAAAACCAATTACCTGGATGCCGTATGCCGGGTATTCCACCAGGAGGGTTCCTGGGCGGAAGTGGTCTCCTGGTTTGAGTATGAAAAGGCGGTCAATAACGGCGTGGATCCCCGAAAGATCATTTTTAACGGTCCCTACAAGTCAGAAGCGGAACTACGCCAGGCAATCACCAACGGGTCCCTGATCCACATTGACCATTTTGATGAACTCTACCTGATCATCCGGCTGGCCCGGAAACTTCCGGTTAAAGCCAAGGTGGCCATCCGCCTGAATATGGACACCGGGATCTATCCCCACTGGGAACGGTTCGGATTCAACTATGAAAACGGTGAAGCCTGGAATGCCATCAACCGGATCATGACCAGTGATCATATGGAACTGGTAGGATTGCACACGCATATCGGAACCTATATCCTGTCGGCATCAGCCTATGGCCTGGCCGCAGCCAAGATGGCGGAACTGGCGGTGCGCACCGACCGCAAATACAACCATAAAATCAAATACCTCGACCTTGGAGGCGGTTTTGCCACCAGGAATACCCTCAAGGGAGCTTATCTCCCCGGCAGTGATACCTGCCCGGCATTCGATGAATATGCCGGGGCAATAGTTACGGCCATCCTTAATTCCGAAATCAGGCCGGCAGATCTGCCCTTGCTGATACTGGAGACCGGGAGAGCCCTTATCGATGATGCGGGGTTTCTACTGGGAACGGTCGTGGCCAACAAAAGACTGGCCAGCGGAAGAAGGGGCATGATCATCGATATTGGCATAAACCACCTGTTTACCTCGTTCTGGTACGAACACACCATCCTGCCGGGAATTCCCGTAACTTCCGATTCTGAAGATACCCAGATCAACGGTCCCCTATGCATGAATATCGATGTGATCCGCCAGGCTGTGCGGTTTCCCCTGCTGAAGCCCGGCGACCCTGTGGTGATCGAACGGATCGGCGCCTACAACATGACCCAGTGGCTCCAGTTCATCACCTACCGGCCTAAAATTATCATGATCGGCACAAATGGTGAACCGGATATCATCAGGGAAAGCGAAAATCTCAATACCTTTAAGGCCATTGAAAAGGTACCTGACAGGCTGATCAAATGACCTTTACCATCCCTGACAAAGCCAGGATCCACCCGGAGGCATTCCGGAACAGTTATACCCAGGTTTTCTTCTCCGACAACCGGTGGCTGGGATTGCTGCTGATAGTGGTCAGCTTCATGGATCTCTATGCCGGGTTGAGCGGGGCCATGATGGTAATCATCAGCAATCTTCTGGCACAAAGTATGGGCTTTAACGACTGGTTGATCCGGAAAGGCTATTACGGTTTCAACAGCCTGCTGGTAGGCCTCGGATTCGGCCTGACCTTTCACCCGGGTATCGCCTTCTTCCTGCTGATTCCTGTGGCTGCCCTGATGACATTTCTGTTCACGGTTGCCTTTCAGGGCTTCTTGTACAAATACGGACTTCCCTACCTGAGCATCCCTTTCCTGCTGGTTATCTGGACCATCATGTTGTCTGCAGGGCAGTTCTCTGAACTGGGACTCAGCATAAGGGGCATTTATACCATCAATGAACTCTACGCCATCGGGGGTAAGTGGCTCATCGACAAAGTCGAATGGTTTGATCAGCTGATCGTGAACCCTTTTTTGCGTACCTACCTTTTTTCGCTGGGAGCGATTTTCTTTCAACAGAACCTGCTGGCAGGGATTCTCATCGCCGCAGGCATTCTTATTTACTCCCGCATCGCTTTCACCCTCTCCTTATTTGGCTTCACGCTGGCATGGCTTTTTTACAGGATCACCGGTGCCGATATCTCCTCACTGGGTTATAGCTACATTGGATTCAACTATATTTTGACCAGTATTGCATTAGGGGGATTTTTCCTGGTTCCATCCCGCTGGACCTATCTCTGGCTGGTGTGGTTGCTGCCTATGGTCATCCTCCTTACCCTCAGCCTGCAGAAATTATTTGCTTCTTTCCAACTGGGGGTGTATGCCCTGCCTTTCAATATGGTGGTGCTTGTGTTCCTATATGTATTAAAAATCAGGGAGAAACCCGGGAAGCGACTGGTGGAGACCGCAGTGCAACACTTCAGCCCCGAGAAAAACCTCTACAACCTGCGCATCAATAGCGACCGGTTCTTTACTCCCGGTTATCGGCCGGTGACCCTTCCCGTTCTGGGGGAATGGAAGATCAGCCAGGCCTATGACGGGGAACATACCCACAAGGGAGAATGGGCCCATGGGTTCGACCTGATCATAGAGAGCAGGGATGGCCGGCAGTTCAAAGGAGAAGGCTTCACCCTGAAGGACTATTATTGTTATGAAAAACCGGTGGTAGCCGTGGCCGATGGCACTGTGGCCGATTTAACCGATGGTATTCCCGACAATCCCCCGGGTGATAACAATGTCCGTCAAAACTGGGGTAACAGCATTGTGATTAAGCATAGCGAAGAACTCTACTCCCAGGTCAGCCACCTCCAGCCTGGTTCCCTGAGGGTTAAAAAAGGCGATTCCGTCAACCGGGGTCAAATTTTAGGCCTCTGCGGCAACTCAGGCCGTTCTCCTTTTCCACACCTCCACTTCCAGATGCAGGCCACCCCTCATATCGGAAGCAAGACCATCCCTTATCCTTTTTCAAACTACCTGATCTATGCATCGGGGTTGCCGGTTCTGAAAACCCACGCCATACCCGTCAGCGGCGTTTTACTCACCGCCGCCCAAAACCACCCGCTCTTCGAAAAATCCTTTCATTTCCTGCCAGGAAAGGTTTTTACTTTTACCGTGGAGGATTCCGGGGAAAAATGGCTGGATGGAAAACATGAGTGGGAGGTGAAAACCGATGAGTACAACAACAGCTATTTTGAATGCCGCAGGACCGGCGCTATGGCATACTTTTACAACAACGGGAATATCCACTATTTTATTAATTTCTTTGGAAACCGCTGCTCGCTGCTTTACTATTTTTATCTGGGCTTCTATGAGGTGCTGACCGGTTTTTACGAAGGGCTCACCCTCCGGGACAGCTTTCCTCCCGACAAGATACACCGGGGAATCCCCCTGTACCTCCAGGATTTGGTTGCTCCTTTTCACATCTTCCTGAAAAGCAGTTTCGTGTTGACTTATGTCCGGCTGGATGAAGATTTTTACTCTTCCTCCGCGCAGCTTCACGCAGCCATCACGAGCGGGACCAGGACTTTGTTTTCCATGCATATTCTTCTTTCCCATGACTGCATTTCCGAGTTCACCTGCCAGTCCGAAAAAATTTCATTTAAGGCAACATGTACAGGTTCATACTGATTTTTACTGCGATGGTTCTTTGCGGAGGCCATTCGCCGGCACAGCGGAATCTTGCCGGAACGGACACGCTGACCTGGCAGCTGTACAAGGACAATCAGTGGGAGCAGCTGCTGGACGAAGCTGACCAGGCCTTCAAAAATGGGTTTGATTTTTATTATTTGCGTGTCAGGGCCGGTGTCGCTGCCTATACGCTTAAAAAATTCAGGGAATCGGCCCACCATTTTCAAATAGCCTACCAGGACAACAAAACCGATGATTTTCTTAATGGTTACTACTATTGGGCCCTGAAAATGGCGGGCAGGGACGATGAGGCTGTATATCTGGCAGATCAGCAGACTACGGATTTTCTCCACCTGCACCAGATCGCCCGCAAAGGTACTGTTAACGGCATAACGGCTGAGTCGCTGCTCTCCTTTAACGACGACTACAACAATCTCCTGTCTGAAAATTTTGAAACACAGGGCAGTTTCAGCAATTACCGCTCCCTGCTGAGACGCCAGGTGTACGAAGGCCTGGGACTGGACCATCACATGGCGCCCCGGCTGAACCTCTACCAGGGATTCAGTCATATCGGCACAGAACGGACCCAACTTTATCTGTCCACCCTGAACCTGCTTGATACAGTTAAGGAAAGTTCGACCTGCCAGTTACAGTATTATATCCATGGACGCTATCTGCTGGGCCGGGGTTGGAGCCTTTCGGCGGCTTACACACGGCTCTGGGGAAACGGTTTTTACCATGTTCCTGTCTATTTAGCCCCCGATTTATATAACCTGGTTGAAAACAAGTGGAAAATCGATGATTATGTGATATGTGCAGGAATTACCAGGGAGTTTATCCTTTTTCGTCCCAAACTGGAGATCGGTTTTGGAAGTATCGACGGATACAATCAATTTCAGACCAACCTGCAGGCAGCGTTTTACCCATTCGGCAATCTAAGTTTTTTCCTGGTTCCCGAGGGCTCGCTACATTGGGATGGAAGCAGCGGGGACTTTCGAATGGTGTACAATCAAAAAATCGGATTCCAGACCGGTCCCGTGTGGGTAACGGGAGAATTTGCCTTCGGCAGGATGAAAAACTTCTTTTCAGCCGGAGGACTGGTCGTTTACAACATGCCTGAATCCAACCTGGGCAAAGCAGGAATCACCTTTTGGGCACCTCTTTTACGGTATAAACTAGGGTTAGCGGTTCGTTACCTTCTGTCGGTCAAGGAAGGCATGACTTTTGTTTATGAAAATGCGTCCGATTTTCAGAGCAAACCTTACCGGTTTAATGAACAGAGTTTCTTAATATCATTGAAATGGAATCTTTAAGATGTATTTGGGCAATCCTGATATTCAGCATGGCTGTTCCGGTCAGCGGACAATACAGTGAGAATGTTCTCAAAGCCTTTGAGCAAAGTTATGCCGCTGAGAAAGAAGGCGATTTCCGGAAGTCGGCTTCCTTTTTGTCGGAAACCTATCAGGATAATTCCTACGAGTATAACCTCCGGCTGGGTTGGCTTCATTATAAGAGTGGCAGGTTCGAAGAATCCAAAACTTACTACAGGAAAGCCCTGGCTTTGCTTCCTTATTCGGAGGAGGCCAGATTCGGGCTTATCCTGCCCCTGGCTGCCAAAAACGAGTGGAATGAGGTGATCGGATATTACAACCAGATCCTGGAGAATAACCCGGGAAATACCGTGGCCCTGTACCGGCTGGGACTGGTCTATTATGAGCGGAAAGAGTGGTCGCAGGCAGCCAGATGCTTCCAGAAAGTGGTGGATCTCTATCCGTTTGGTTACGACGGACTCCTGATGCTGGCATGGAGCAACCTGCAGCTGGGTAAAACACGGGAGGCTAAAATCCTCTTTAACAAGGTCATCCTTTGGTCCCCGGGCGATCAATCCGCTCTCGAAGGAATAAAAATTCTCCGATAAACAGTTCAGATCCTAAGATATACTTCTATTCCCGGGTAGAGGCTGGCCGATGTACCCGATCCATAAATGATCTTCCGGAAACGTGCTGTTTCCCCTGGTCCCAAAGGTCTACTTTGTTTTGTGGTAGAAATGAAGTCACCCTGCCGTAGTTGACATTCCCGTTTGCCATCATTTCAGGGGTACCCGGCCGGGTGCAGGTGCGGGATATACATTGATGTTCCCGGGCGAGGTAATGTGCGCAGTTACGGTGAGACCCCTGGGAACAGAAAGGGCAGATTAGCTAAGAAAAAGGTTTCGGACGAGAATAAACTCCTACAGGGCTTGAGGGAAGGCGATGCCGATGCCTTCAGGGATCTGGTTGGAAAATTCCAGTTTCGGTGATGGAGAAAAACACCCCGATGATGAATTTTGAAGGAAAAAGAGCCTGAAAGAATTCCAAAAGCCTTAAGAAAGAGGTTGTATCGATTGGAGTGCAACCTCTTTAATTGCATTGATATTTTTCTGTCCCGGCAACAAGGAATAATATTTTATCTATATTTAAACAGTCCCTGTGCCATGCACTTCTTGAAGAGAATATACCATTTTTACCGCGACGGTTTTCTAAGTATGACTGTCGGCAAGAGTCTGTGGATCATTATCCTGATTAAGTTATTCATTTTTTTTGTTGTTTTCAGGATCTTTTTCTTCCCCGACTTTCTGAACGAAAGATTTGAGTCGGAAGAGGAAAAATCGGATTATGTGATCGAGGAATTAACCAATAAACTGCCATAATATGGATGTATCGCTTGTTGACTGGTCGAGGGCGCAATTTGCTCTGACGGCTATGTATCACTGGATCTTCGTGCCGCTTACCCTGGGGCTCTCCTTTCTGATCGCCTTTATGGAGACCCTCTATGTAAAAACGGGTGATGAGGAATGGAAGAGGACTACTAAATTCTGGATGACCCTGTTTGGGATCAATTTTGCCATCGGGGTGGCTACCGGGATCATCCTGGAGTTTGAATTCGGCACCAACTGGTCTAATTATTCATGGTTTGTGGGCGACATCTTTGGGGCGCCGCTGGCCATCGAGGGGATTATGGCCTTCTTTCTGGAGAGTACCTTTATCGCTGTGATGTTTTTCGGATGGAACAAAGTGAGCAAAAAGTTCCATTTGGTCTCGACCTGGCTGGTTGCAGTGGGCGCCAACCTGTCGGCCTTGTGGATTCTGGTAGCCAATGCGTGGATGCAGTATCCCGCCGGCATGCACTTCAATCCCGACACAGCGCGTAACGAGATGCTCAACTTCTGGGAAGTCCTTTTCTCCCCGGTTGCCATTAACAAGTTCCTTCACACCATACAGTCCGGATTTGTGCTGGCCTCGGTTTTTGTAGTGGGTATCAGTGCCTGGTACCTGATGAAGAAACGGGAGATGTTGCTGGCGAAGAGAAGCATGGTGGTTGCTTCTGTCTTCGGGCTGGTTATGTCGGTATTCATCATTCTCACGGGTGATGTATCTGCCAGGCTGCTGGCAAAATACCAACCTGTTAAGTTTGCTGCTATGGAAAACCTGTATGAGGGCCAAAGCCGTGCACCCCTGGTCGCCATAGGGCTGATTAAAACCGATAAAACCGCACCAGATCACAAAAAACAGGATTTCATCTTCAAGATAGGAATCCCTGGCTTCCTGTCTTATATGGCATTCCAGGATTTCGACGCGTATGTACCCGGAATCCGCGACCTGATCCACGGTAATCCTGAAAAGGAGATCATCCCCACAACAGAGAAAATGGAAATGGGCAGGAAAGCCATAACAGCCCTGAAAACCTATAAAGAAGCCAAAAAGTCGGGTTCCCAGGCCATTGCCGACAGTGCGCTGGTTGTCCTGAATGAGAACATAAGATATTTCGGTTACGGATACCTCACTTCCGAGCACGATGCCATTCCTCCGATCAAGCTTACCTTCTATTCTTTCCGCATTATGGTGATGCTGGGATTCTTGTTTGTCCTTCTCTTTGCCGTCACCCTCTGGCTGGTGCTGAAAAACAAAACAGAAAACAAAAAGTGGTTTTACCTTGCGGCTATTGCCTGCATCCCCCTGGCGTATCTGGCCACCCAGATGGGATGGATTGTTGCTGAAGTGGGCCGGCAACCATGGATCATTCAGGATATTATGCCCACCTCTGCGGCAGTTTCAAAACTTACAACCGGTTCGGTACAGCTGACCTTCGTACTTTTTGCCATCACTTTTACGGTGCTGCTGATCGCAGAAATTAAAATCATGTTGAAACAAATCAAAAAAGGACCAAAGGAAGGAGGGACTCGCCATGTTTGAAAACCTGTCACACCTGGCATTACAGCATTACTGGTGGATCATTGTCTCCCTGCTGGGGGCTCTGCTGGTCTTCCTGTTGTTTGTGCAGGGCGGTCAGACCCTGATTCGCCGGCTCGGAAAAGATGAAATCCAAAAGACCATCCTGGTGAATGTCCTGGGCCGGAAGTGGGAATTTACCTTCACTACCCTGGTCACCTTCGGGGGTGCTTTCTTTGCCTCGTTCCCCCTCTTTTACAGCACCAGTTTCGGAGGAGCTTACTGGGTCTGGATGCTGATCCTGTTTGCCTTTATTCTGCAGGCTGTTTCCTACGAGTTCCGGAGCAAGCCCGGAAACTTCCTGGGAAAAGGAACCTACGAGACCTTCCTGTTTATTAACGGGCTGGTGGGCACCATTTTACTGGGAGCTGCCGTTTCGACCTTCTTCACCGGCTCTCAGTTCTCGGTGAACGAGAATAACTTTTCGCAGTGGGAAACAGCTACTCACGGACTGGAAGCCGCTCTTAATTTCCAGAACCTGGCATTGGGACTGGCCGTATTTTTCCTGTCACGTACACTGGCGGTTCTCTTCTTCATGCAGAATGTAGACCATCCGGAGATCATAGCCCGCACCAGAAAACAACTTTTCTACGATGCCGTTCCTTTCCTGGTTTTTTTCGTGACTTTTGTTACCATCCTTTTCCTGAAAAAAGGATTTGCTGTTCATCCGGAAACGAAAGAGGTTTTTATGGAGCCTTACAAGTACTTCCATAACCTGATACAGATGCCTGTGGTGGCTGTTCTCTTCTTATTAGGAGTGCTGTTGGTACTTTTGGGTATTTTCCGTGCCGGTTTCTATTTTGAGAAGAGCAAGGAAGCAGCTATTTGGCCCGCAGGTATCGGCACCGTGCTGACTGTCTTTTCCCTGTTTCTGCTGGCTGGCCTCAACCATACTGCCTATTATCCGTCCACTTTCAACTTGCAGGATTCCCTCACCATCGAGAACAGCTCCTCGAGCCGCTACACCCTCACCGCCATGAGCTATGTATCCCTGGTTGTGCCCTTTGTAATGGCTTACATCTTCTTTACCTGGAGGGCTCTGACCCGGAAGAAGGTCAACGAGGCAGATCTCACGAACGAAGGACATGTTTACTAACCCATACACTGATTAACCATGATCAATGAAATACTCTGGCTCTTTAGCCTCCCGGTTGTCATCTTTGTCTCCTACCAATTGGCTAAGCTGGCTCTGAAAAAGCTGGAAAAGCAGCGATAAGAAAACCGGCAAACGGTCCGAGGCCGTTTGCCGGTTTTCTTTTGCCTGACTGTATGTCAGGATTAGTCCGCAAAATCCAACAGCCACTGCTCCGTACCAGGATCAGCAAGTGACTTATACTGTCCCGATTTCATATTTTTTTCGGTAGAATATTGATTTACTTACCATCATAACTCCCGGTAAAGGTATGGCAGTTAAAGAAGTCCTCTCAAAATCAGATTGTTTAATCCGCCCATTTTGAAACTCGCCTTGCCTGAGTCGGGCGGAATCCGGTTTCGTCAAGGTCCCCTTAAGTGTTCCGGTCGCTTTTCCCAGCCCGGCTGTGTCGGGAGGGAATGTGTATTCCTTGCCTGTCCTGTTGCCTCTCTTCAATAGGATAACGGTGTACCTTACCTCCTGTTCCACCCGGATGGCATCCAGGTATACCCGGTGGTTGGCCGGGTAGGTGAATCCGACGGTGAACTCCTTTTCCCTGATCGCATTCTCTAACCGTTCAAGGGCGGTCATCGGCAGTTCAAAACCTGAAAATTTCAGACTCAGTGCGTACCTTATTCATCCGTTTTGTCATTCTTTTCACTCTGTAAGGGTTTGTAACGACCTGGTTGCACTGCTCACCGGGGTCTTTCTCAAGGTCATATAGTTCCTGACTAGTCTTCGTAGGATCCTTAATGAAATTTTGTATCAACTTCCAGTTTTCTGTTCGAAGTGCTCTGGATCCCTCCCCTTCATGAAACTCCCAGTAGAGGTAATCATGGGTTTTCTGTCCCTTTTTCCCCAGCAGGGTGGGAAGGAAGGAGATACCGTCGGTTCCGGCCGGAACTTTCGCACCGGCGATTTCTGCCAGGGTGGGAAAGACATCCCAGAAAGCAGAAGGATGGTCTGTTTCGGTTCCTGGTTTGGTCATGCCATCCCAGACAGCGATCATCGGCACACGGATACCCCCTTCATAAAGGTCCCTTTTAAAACCCCTGAAGATACTGTTGGAATTAAAAAATTCCGGATCTGCACCTCCCTCCCTGTGGGGGCCGTTATCGCTCGAAAACAGGATGATCGTATTTTCGTAGATTCCCAGTTCCTTCAGTTTGGCCACCAACTCACCCACCTGTTCATCGAGAAGGGTGACCATGGCAGCAAATGCGGCCCGCGGTTCTGACTGTGACCCATACATCCCGGTGCGGAAATGTTCCCCGCCATCCACTCCCGCGTAACCCATTTCCGGTTCGAACCTGCCGCGGAATCTTTTCATTTGTGCTTCCGGGGCGAACAGTTCAGCATGGGGAATAAGGGAGGGGTAGTACAGGAAAAAGGGTTTATCTTTATTGATCTCCAGGAATTTGAGAGCCTCTGAATGAATCACCGCCGGTCCATACTGTCCGGTTCCGGTTCCTTCATTTCCTTCAAGCCGGAACGAATCCCTGTTGTGCCATACATACCGGGGATAATAATGGTGAGCCATCCGCTGGCAGTTATATCCGAAAAATACATCAAAACCCTGGTTCAGCGGGTCGCCTTCCGATCCGGGATAGCCCAGACCCCACTTGCCGAATGCACCAGTGACATAACCTGCTTCCTTTAAGGCCTCGGCAATGGTCACTGCCGGTGATTCGAGGGGGTATTGACCTTCCGGCTCTGTTTCTTTGTTTCCGCGGATAAAGGTATGACCCGTGTGGAGTCCGGTCATCAGCGAGCACCGGGAGGGCGCACAGACTGTGGAACCTGCATAATGCTGCGTGAATTTTAACCCTGAAGCAGCCAACTGGTCGAGGTGGGGGGTGGTAAACTGCTTCTGCCCGTAACAACTTATGTCACCATAGCCGAGATCATCGGCCAGAATATAAATGATGTTGGGTTTGCGGCTTTCCGGTTCATTCCTGTTACGGGTACTGCAGGCCGTTACCAGCAACAGGGATGCCGGCAGTAATAGGGCGGTTGGTTTCATGTGATTTTTATTCTATCCGTTTTGTGTCTCACTTCTTCCGGGTGCCAGGGAATGGCTTTCCCTTCCTGTCACTGAAGCCTGATGGTTCTTCTACGGATGAAGTCCGGCCCCGGACTGCCATCTACAGTCGTTGAACGAATCAGCACTCCACGCAGCCATGATTCTGCGAAAGGATCCCTGTCAGGAAATGATTCAATTTCCAGATGACAGACAACCCGGAGAGATCCCTTTGCCAGGGCAACACGGATCAGGCAGGGCTAATATAGCAAAAATCAGCTGCAGGTAATCCCTGTTTTCAAGAAATAACCCTGCGGAATCAGGTTTGTATGAAGTTTTTTTTTACATTGTCACAAGATTCACAGGGTGCCACTGCTGACAAACAAAAGAACCTGCCGGGTCACGATGAAAAAAAGTCGTTTTTCCCGGTTATTTGGAATTTCTGATAAAAAGGAGAGACCAAAGACAATGGGCTGTTTTCCGAAGTGCAGCCTGTTTCCTGAGCCGTTTGGTAAGAAGATTCCAGCATCGGGGGGATGCACCCTGCTGATGATTCTGCTCTGGTTTCCTGTATTCGGGCAGCAGGAGGAAGGCCGGGAGGTAACCCTTACCAACGTAAGCCGGAAAACCCGAGAGTTCTTTCCTGAAACGGACCGGGAAATCAACCAGGTAAACCGCACAGAAAGTGAGAGGGAAACTATCCATGGGGTCAAACGGGAACGTAAATGCATCAATGAAGGATGGCGGTTTTACAAATATGGTGCAACCGTTGTTCCCGACGAGCTGATCTACGATGTAAGGACGGAAGTCACGGATCTCCATGACATCAGGCCTGCTGATCAAGAACCGGCAGAAGCTGAAGTCCCTGTGATCTCACAAAAGGTCCTCAAGCCATGGATGTTGCCCACCGCCAACCGGTTTATCAGTGAATCTGCCCTTCATCACGAACGGCCCGGAGAAGATCCGGGAAAGGATTTTCCATTTGTTTGGGGGGATTACGACGACACTTCCTGGGAAAAGGTCGACCTTCCCCACGACTGGGCCATCAGGGGACCCTTCCAGCAGGGCAGGGAGAGTGAGGTGGACGGAGGCATGGGGCGCCTGCCTGTCAACGGCGTAGCCTGGTACCGGAAGAAGCTGGACATTGCTGCCAACGATGCAGGGAAATCCTTCTTTCTGGAAATCGACGGGGCGATGTCGTACGCCATGGTGTGGGTCAACGGTCATCTGGTTGGCGGATGGCCATATGGTTATGCTTCCTGGCAGTTAGACCTGACCCCCTGCGTCATCCCGGGGGGGGACAACCAGCTGGCCATCCGCCTCGACAACCCCAATTATTCGTCTCGCTGGTACCCGGGTGCCGGAATCTACCGCAACGTCTGGCTCACAAAAACGCATCCGGTCCATGTCGGGCAATGGGGCACCTTTATCACTTCGGATAATATTTCAGAAAAATCGGCAACCATTCACCTGGACCTGACCATTGACAACGATTCCCGGAGCGATCAACGCGTGAAGCCCGTAACCCGGATATTTGCTTTGGAAGCCGGGGAACACCGACAGACTGGACCTGTGGCAATAGTGGAAATGCCGGAATTGATGGTTACCACGGGCAACCCGGTTTCAATCAAAGGATCGGCGGTGCTCCCGAATCCCCGGCTGTGGGGCCCTCCTCCCGGTCAACACCCTCATCTTTACATAGCTGAGACCACTCTGGAAGTGGATGGAAAGATCGTTGACAGGTATGAAACCCGTTTTGGCATCCGCAGTGTGACGTTTCATCCCGACAGTGGCCTTTTTGTGAACGGCAAGCGGACACCGGTCAAGGGGGTCAACATGCATCACGACCTGGGCGCTCTGGGTGCTGCTTTTCATGTGAGAGCTGCAGAACGGCAGCTGGAGATCCTGCAGGAAATGGGGTGCAATGCCATCCGAATGGCCCACAATCCTCCTGCCCCGGAACTGCTGGCCCTGACCGACCGGATGGGATTTCTGGTTATCGATGAGATATTCGATTGCTGGGAGCGGAGCAAAACACCCCATGATTTCCATCTTATCTTTCCCGAATGGGCGGAAGCAGACACAAGGGCATTCATCCGCCGTGACCGGAACTCCCCTTCTGTGATCATCTGGAGCTATGGCAACGAAGTGGGCGAGCAGTATACCGGAAAGGCCGGCGCTGCCACAGCCCGGCGATTACAGCAGTATATCCGGGAAGAAGACCCCACCCGCCCCTCCATCCTGGCCATGAATTATGCCAAACCCCACATGGAATTGCCGGAAGTACCCGACCTCATCGGTTTGAATTACCAGGGAGAGGGCATCCGGCAGGAACCTGAATTTGAAGGGACCGACCGCATCCGGACGGCACCCATGTACGAGGCTTTTCATTCCCGGTTTCCCGGCAAGATGATCCTCAGTACAGAAACCGCTTCTGCATTCAGCAGCCGGGGTGTGTTCCTCTTCCCGGTATCAGCGGCACAGAGTGCCCCTGTCAGGGATGGCCGGGGAGGAGACTCTATAACCCGGCACGTGACCTCCTATGAACTCCATGCGGTGGACTTCGGCTCTTCACCTGAAAAGGTCTTTGCATCGCTTGAAAAGCATCCCTTTGTGGCCGGGGAGTTCGTCTGGACCGGATGGGACCACCTGGGGGAGCCCACCCCCTACTATGAATCGCGCAGCTCTTACAGCGGCATTATCGACCTGGCCGGCTTCAAAAAGGAGCGTTTCTTCCTCTACCAGTCCCAATGGCGGCCCGATCTGCCTGTGGCACACATCCTGCCGCACTGGAACTGGCCTGAACGAATAGGCGAATTGACCCCCGTCCACCTTTTTACCTCAGGCGATGAAGCGGAATTGTTCCTCAACGGGAAATCAATGGGCAGAAAGAAAAAAGGAGAGCTTGAATACCGGCTCCGTTGGGACAATTTGATCTATGAGCCAGGCGAACTGAAGGCCGTGGCGTATAAAGATGGTACGTTATGGGCGGAGGATGCGGTGAAAACTGCCGGTCAGGCAATGGCCCTGAGCGCTTCTGCAGACCGGCAGGTCATCACTGCCGACGGTAAGGATCTGGCTTTTGTGACTGTAAGGGTAACCGACAAGCAGGACCTTACCGTGCCCCGTAGCGGAAATGCCATCCACTTCCGCATCAAAGGTCCGGGAGAAATTGTAGCCACAGACAACGGCGACCCTACCGACATGGAATCGTTTGTGTCTTTGAGCCGAAATGCCTTTAACGGGCAGGCCATGACCATCCTCCGTTTCAAAAACGGAGCAGAAAAACCTTTGACCTTAATCGCACGAAGTCCGGGACTCCGTAAGGCCCGGGTGAAGATCATGCCCCTGGATCACTGAAAACTTCCCGATCCCGGCTTCCATTCCATAGATACAACGATCAGGATGTCCCTGAACCCCTTTGTCGGGCAAGACATCCCTGTCTGCATAACCTGGGGATCAGCGAAAACCTTTTTCCGTGTCAGGGGACGCTCACTCTTCCGAAACAGGTTCTGTCAGCAGGAGCAAGGGGAGAGTGTTGAGCTCACCCCTTAGCCTGCTTTCCTGCAAAGCATTCCAGGCTCTGAGGGTAGCTACCAGCAAGGAAGAGTGCTTCCAGCCCGGCTGGTTGAAATCCGGCCATTGCCGGAGCACCAAAAAGTGTTCCCGGAAGTTTTCATTCTCACCCGGGAAGAACTCTGGTTTCTTCTCCTTGCCTTTCGCCCCGGGCAGGATATTTCCGGGATCAATCCAATGTACGGCATTGCCTGATGCCTGTCCTCCCGGATCAATTAAGGCAAGGAGTTGGAGGTCTCTTCTTTCGGAAACATAAATAAAGACCCGGTTAAAAGAGGTGGTATTTCTGTCAATGAAAATACCTGAGGGGATCTTCGTCTTAGAAATGATATTCCAGGTTCGCTGATTCAAACCATCAGGAAATGAGGTGACTTCTATCCCCTTTATCCTTGAGTAAAGGTGGGCAGGATTAATAATCCTGACCGTAAATCCGAGGGCTTTTCCCAGGAGGCTGCCTTCGAAAACGGACTTGCCTGCTCCGATGAGGAGGAGGTTAAACTGGCCCTGGTTGGCAACCTCGGCGATATCGGCTTCAAGGTCGTGGGAGACCTTAAACAGGGTGGTTACTTCCACATTCATCCGGAAAGACTCCTCGATCAGAGGAGCAAAACTCTCCTTTTCATACATCTCAGGGTCATTCTGAAAGAGCTCGTCGGCCGGTGTCAGGTGGAGGGCAGTAATTTTGACTCTTCTGTTTTTCGCTTTTAGGGAAATGCTGGTTTTTGAAGAGCCCTGAAAGGATGAATCAGAAACGAGGGAGGGGTCCCCTGCAGTGGATAAGTTAAGAAGGGAGGGATTCCCTGGGAAACTAAATAAGGAAGCCAACTTTAACAAAGACCTCCCGGTGTCAGGGTTACCAAACGAGAGGAGAATTCCGGATTCTGGCACCATGGAGGGTGCTGGAATGGGATTTTCCGGGGTGGTTTTGAAGAGTTTTCCAAGGAATAGCAGTGTGGGACCGGTCATAAAAGTAGTTACCAAAGCCATAATAACCAGCATAGCAAAGATTCTGGAGTCAAGGATGCCCAGATCAAAACCAATATTCAGAACAACCAGTTCCACCAAACCACGGGTATTCATCAGGGTCCCGATCATCAGGCTGTCATGCCAGTTTTGTCCGGTAAACCGGGCCGAAAAGGCGCCGCCCAGGAATTTTCCGGCAATCGCCGTACCAATGATCACCAGGGTAATTCCCCACATGGAAGGCTCATTAAGCAATCCTATTTCGGTCCGTAAACCTGTATAGACAAAGAACAGGGGAAGAAAAAGAAGAAGAGATACATCTTCCACTTTCTCCACGAGGGTATTCCGGAACTTTTCGTTGGCGGGCATGATCACACCCGCCATGAAACCTCCGAAGATAGCATGGATGCCAATCACCTCGGTCGCCAGGGAGGATAGCAGGACGACCAGGAAAAAGAGAGCCACTACCGGTTTGGTGAGATTCTCACGCGAGGGATAGAGTTCACCGATCCTGGCCAGGAAGGGCCGGACAATCTTAAACATCACGACAACGTAAAGGAGGGATAAAAGAATCGTATAAATCGAGCTGACAAGAGACCCGGCTTTAACAATGGCAATCACCATGGCCAAAAGACTCCATGCAGTCACATCATCAATAGCTGCGCAGGTAATCACTGTGGTCCCGAGAGGGGTCCGGCTGATACCTGTTTCCTGGACAATGCGCGCCAGAACGGGAAATGCGGTGATGCTCATGGATATTCCCAGGAAAAGGGCAAACGAAAGAAAACTGATGTTCCCGGGTGCAAAAGTGGAGTACAGGTATAAAGCCAATCCCATCCCCAAGCCATACGGTACGATGATGCTGGCATGACTGATGACCAGTGCCCCGCTGATGTTGTTCCTGAGATGGGAGAAATCCAGTTCGGTGCCAACGATGAACATAAAGAGAATGAGTCCGATCTGGCTAAGAAGGCTAAGGTTTCCGAGGGAGGATACAGGAAACAGGGCATTAAAGAATTCCGGAAAAAAAAGACCCGTCAGGGAAGGTCCCAGAATAATGCCCGCAATAATTTCCCCGATCACTGAAGGCTGATGGATTTTCCGGCAGAGCCATCCGAACACCCTGGATACCAACAGGATAACAACGACCTGGATCAGAAAGAGGGTCAGGGGATGTTCCAGATTGGCTTCCAGGGGGTGAATAAAGGACCTCCATCCGGAATCTGCAGAAGGGGCAATAATGGTTCTTCCTGCTTCGAGTTGACGCCCCTGCCTGATGATGAAAAAAATCACCAACAGGAAGAATCCTGTTACGCCCGAATAAAAGAGAAAATTTCTGTAACTGGGCTTTTTCATCTCACCAAAAATAATGTCAACCTTTCAATAATCCGTCTCTTTGCTGCAGTTATTTTTTTTGATTAGACCAACGAATTAGCAGGTCAACAACCTTTCATGCATGGAGGTCGGGCAATTAACGGCGCAGGAAGGAAATCCTGATTTCAGGTGAGGACCCTGTTTATAACAGGATGGATTCTGTTACCACGGCGGAGTGCAGGTCAGCCATCCTCACCCTGCTACTTTGACACAAATGAGCCGGCTTTGATCCCGGATAAGGAGTTTCCCTCCGGAAAGGGCAATGGGGGCCCAGTTCATGGTTCCGAAACGGCCACCTCTCCCTTCCGTTGCAGGCGGGTCTGTCAGGAGTTCGGCCGATGCCAGGGGCCTGAACCCGGAGGGGTCAGGTTCAATCATGAATAGCTTTTTGGCTCCGTCGGTAGCCAAAAGCACCCCATCGACCAGAATCATGCTTCCCTTATTAAAGTCAGGATCACGCTTGGTTTTCCACATTACCTCCCCATCCATGCTCATGCATGCCATTCCGTCGCGACGGTTATTGGTGCCATATTGGGCATAGAAATAGCCGTTGTAGAGAACCGGGGGTTTGGTCTGGTCGCCAAATTCAACGGTTTTATACAACTCTTTTACGCCGAAGCTGCCATCGGCTTGTTTTTCAACCTGAATCATCATGGCGCCAAGTTCGTAACCTCCAACAAGCAAGATCTTATTGTTTCCTGCATCCAATGCAGGAGCCACCGAAATATGACACTCCCATCCTGAGAAATTCCAGAGGATTTTTCCGGTCAGGGGTTCTATACCTGTCACGGTGCCAGGGGTTTTGGCCAGTTCCGGTCTTCCAACTGGATTGGTAGAAGAGGTAACCATGACGATATGGTCCTGGCCGTCGACTTTGACGATGGCCGGGCTGACATAGGTTTCATTGCCCAGGTTGGGGGTTTTCCACACGACATCACCTGTCAACTTATTAAAAGCCACCACACCGGCCTGGGGTGCCTGCGAAGCCACAATCAGCAAATCACCATACACCAGGGGGCACTGCGAAATGGCCCAGATCGGGAAATTACCCCTGGGTGCAAAACCACCGGGTCCGCTCCCGGAATTTCCCGGTTCCGTGTTGCCGGAATCCCCTCCAAAACCGGTCCAGATGTTTACATGCCAAACCGGTAGGTGGGTGTTGATGTCGATGCAATAGAGATCTCCGAAACCCCCTACGGAATAAACGTAATTACCGTCGAGGGTGGGAACACTCCTTGAACCGGGAAACATCACCGTCCCGGGAGCATCGTATGGGTATTGCCAGCGTTCCTTTCCGTCGTTAAGGTCAAAACAACGCATGATATCGCCTTTGTCTTCGTTTCGGTCAAGAAGATAAACCAACCCTTTTCCGATGACCGGTCCGCCGTACCCAATGCCGATATTGGTTGTCCAGAGGATTTCAGGCCCGGTTTCCGGCCAGGAACGCAGGATGCCTTTTTCTGTCGATGTGCTGTTTCTTTCCGGTCCCAAAAACTGCGGCCAGTCCTGCGATCCTGCTGAATTATTGGAATTCCGGGCCTGGTTGCAGTTGGCAAACAGAAGCAACATGAAAACATAAGGAACAAACTGGTTGGTCTTCATAGCGAGGAATCATTTTATGATTATTACTAATCTGTGATGGTTGATGATATTCAAAGTTACCCTATTTCTTCGAATTTGTGTATTCTTCGTCTGTGACAGGATTGAGCCACACCACACTTCCTTCGTCGTTATTGACGCTGATAGCGAGATGGGCAAGCCCGGTGTCAGGGGCGGCACCGTGCCAGTGTTCCGCAAAAGGAGGTATTTTTACCACATCGCCTTTTTGAATTTTTAAAGCGGGCTCTCCTTTTTCCTGATAATAACCCGTTCCGTCTGTGACAAGCAGGATCTGTCCGCCCGGGTGCTTGTGCCAGTTTGTGCGGGCTTTCGGCTCAAAGGTTACATTTCCCATCGAAGTATTAAAGATAGTATCATTGGTCAAAAATATGTGGAGAAAGGCTGTACCGGTGAAATTGCTGTTGGTGATGAGATCTCCTTTCGGGAAGAGAGTCTCTGCATTCTGATCCTGTGTGACTTCACGCTGTGGATGGGAACAACCAACCAGTAAAACTGTTATTGGTAATGCCAGAACTAATAAAAATCTCTTCATTCTAAGAATAATTTCGTGTTCTATTCGGGCGATTTATCGATGTTAAGAACTTCATTCAAGATAATCCTGGCTGCTTTCGCCTCTTTTCTGCCCACAATCGATCGTATGAGCACCGGGAATTCTGTCAACTGTGCGGGAGTGATCCCTACATTCAGGCAAATGGACAGATGGCTGCGCAGCATCGGTTCGGCACCTCCGATGGCACTGATGACTGAGATGGTGGCCCATTCCCGCTGGGCATAGGTGAGCACATCCCTTTCAAAGATATCAGCAAACAAATGTTCTTTCAGAAAGGTGTCCATGACAGGCGCAAAAGCGCCATAACCCGACGAAGGCTTCTTCTGCGGCGTTTTGGTGAGTTCGCCCAGAATTTTCTTCCCCCGTTCGTATTTGCTTTGCTCCTCCCTGATGAGCGATGCGTCTTTGTCGGATTCCTGAATGACTGGCGATGCTTCCTTACCCGCCTCATCAACGATTCCTTTGGCTTTTCTTTCATCGAGCACTTCCATAAACGTTTGCAATCCGCGGATGCTTCTCGGAAATCCGCAATAGGCATACGTGTGGACCAGTACTTCTTTGATTTGGTTGATGGTGAGTCCGGCATCGAGGCCAGCATGAAGCGTGCTCTTTAATTCAGGCAAATCTCCCTTTGCCGTCATGGCAGCAATGGCAATGATGTTTTGTTCCCTGAGGTGTAAAATCCTGTTTGTACTATTTTTGTTTTGTGCCATCAAAATGTTGGATAAGCAAATGATAACACAAGCTATACAAATGGATGTTATGATTCGGACTTTTACCATAATCTGCAACATAAATTACTGATACCTCTTCAGTTGAGGTGCTTCTTCAGGAAGTCCATGACTTTATTTCCGACTTCATCAGAATCAAACATTTCTCGGGAATGCAGAGTGTCTTTTACAATGATCTATTCATTCGGAACACCGGCTATTTTGAGCCAGGCGATTATTTACCGTAAATGATTTTGGGAAACCAGCTCGTCTTCTTCATAATTACTGCGCAACTTTTACACACAATAACCGGCTTTGATCACGAATCAGGAGCTTTCCGCCGGCAAGCGCAATCGGACCCCAGTTTTGACCCATTCCGAGGATCTCAGCAGAAGCCAAAGGTTTGAATCCTGAAGGATCCGGTTGAATGAGATGCAATGTTTTGTTTCCATCCGTTGCCAGTATCAGTCCGTCAACCCCTATCATGCTCCCTTTATCAAATGAAGGTGAACGCATGGTTTTCCATAAAACCTCTCCATCCCTATTCATACAGCACAGACCATCGCGTCTGTTGTTGGTCGAGAACTGACCATAAAAATAACCGTCACATAAAAGGGGAGGTTTTGTGTGTTCGCCGAAATTGTTGTGTTTAAAAAGCTCTGAAACGCTATAACTTCCGTCGGCTTTTTTATCAACTTTTACCATGACCACGCCAAGTTCATAGCCTCCGGCAACAACAATTCTTCCTTCGCCGGCATCAAGAGCCGGAGATGTCTGAATCATATTCTCCCAATTGTTGTATTCCCAGAACATTTCCCCTGTTTGTGGTTTATAGCCGATAATTCTGCCCGGAGATTTGGATACTTCCTTATGCATAAAGCTGTTCGTTGATGAAAATACCATGACGAGGTGATCTTCACCTGCTATCTTTGCGATTGTCGGGCTGGCATAGGTTTCATTTCCGATGGCTTCTGTCTTCCAGACAATATCGCCGGTCAGTTTGTCAAAGGCCACCAATCCGGCATAGGGATCCTTTGAATAAGAGACAATCAGTAAGTCTCCGTAAATAAGCGGACATTGGGATATCGCCCAAACCGGTAAGCTGACACCACCGAAATCTTTCATGATGTTCTTGTTCCATAACGGTTTATGTGTGTTGATATCTATACAGTAGAGATCTCCGTTTTGCCCGCAGGAATAGATCCTGTCGCCATCGATGGCCGGGACACTTCTCGAACCCGGGAACGAAACAGTTCCTGGCGCATCATAGCTGAAGCTCCACAATTCCTTTCCGTCGTTAAAATCAAAACAACGCATGATGTCCCCTTTTTCATCGTCCCTGTCAAGCAAATAGACTTTGCCTTCCTTTATAACAGGTCCGCCGTAGCCCCGGCCGACATTTGCTGTCCAGAGGATTTCAGGTCCGGTCTCAGGCCAGGACCGCAGAATGCCCGTCTCAGGCGATATGCTGTTCCTTTCCGGTCCCAGAAACTGTGGCCACTCCTGGCCATAGCCACTGCCAGTGAATATTGCCATAAGAATCAAAACACTGAAAATCAATTTTTTATTCATAAATATGAGTATTACAGTGCGAAAAAAAATTCCTCTGCAATATGCAATTTTTCCTGATTCATCAGATGCCGTTGGGTTGCAGCTTATCCCCCCTGTTCACTGCCTTTTCGATCACGTCGAGTCGTGCTTTCCGTGGGTCCCGTTTAGCGACAGGTTTACCATCGGGTTGTATATCGAGGATTTTATTCTTTTTGGGATTATAAGCGGGCCATTTTGGTAACCCTTTACCATTGGGATTGCCGGTTCTGGCAAAATTCACCCAATAGGTATTCATGATCCGGGCGACCTCTTTTTCTTCCTGTGTCGGGGGAGGCAGAGGCGGACCGAAGCCTTCTGTTCCCGGGTTGTTGAAGACATAAGAAATGTCGGTTCCGTGTCCGGGGCCAAACCGCATTCGCTCTTTCTGGGAAGAAGGTACGTACGAGAAAAGAAAAATATGGGCAGGGACACCCTTGGCAGCAAAAGCACTTGCTGTAAAGCGGGCAGGTTCAGCCCATACCTTGTCGGTGTTAAACAGGGTTTGTACCTCGGAAAAATCTTTGATGCCATCGGGATCGTAGGCAGCTTTTGCTTCTTCTTTCAGTTCCCCGAACAAGGAAAAGAGTTCTTCCTTTGATGTACTGGAATTGACGAAAGATCCGCCGATTTCTGCGCTGTTATTCCCGATCATGAGCGGGACATGGGACTGCCTGCCTGCATTGTATGCACTCTCGGAAGTTTCTGTAACCAGTTTTCCGTCCAGAATCGGGCCTGAATAAATACGCGGCCCTCCGGGACCATCATTTTCCTGTCCCCCGTCCACAATTTCTTCCACTTTCAGAGCGCGCAACCGGGCCAGTGCGGCTGCATCGGTGCCCTCGATGCCATGCTTGCGGGCAAAGTTTATTCCGACAGTTTCCGCTGAAACCGGGTAGTAACGACTTGCATTATCCTGGCTGATCGGTCTGCCGGTCAGAACGCCATCGCGGCCCCCGCCGGAATGACTGATGCCCTTGTGGAAAAGACCCTGAGCGGCGGGAATGGTCAAGAGGGAATGGATCGAAACCCCACCGGCGGAAAAACCAAAAATGGTGACATTCGCAGGGTCCCCACCGAAAGCCGCAATGTTTTGCTGTACCCACTTTAAGGCAGCTATCTGGTCCATGAAGGCGTAACTGCCCTTGGGTTCTTCAGGATGCTCCCTGCTCAGTGCGGGAAATGCAAAATGTCCGAGGCGCCCCAGGCGGTAATTGATGGAAACCAGGATAACACCTTTTCTGGCAAATCCCTCTCCGGAAGTGTTGCCGTTGCCGCCCACGAAAGCGCCGCCGTGAATCCACACCATCACCGGCAGCATTGCGCCCTGTTGAACCCCGGCGGGTCGCCATATATTTAGAAAAAGACAATCTTCTGATGAGCCCGCCTGGATGGTTCCCGGAGCGGCCCCCCAGCCGGCCTGGGCACAACTTGCGCCAAATTTGGTGGCATCAAGCACTCCCTGCCAGGGTTGTACCGGTTGCGGCGGCCGCCAGCGGTATTCACCCACCGGCGGGGCAGCATAGGGAATGCCCTTGAAACTGTCTACATCTCCTTCGTTCACACCGCAAACGGTTCCGTAAGCGGTACGGACTTCCGGCGAAGTCCCCAAACCAGTATGGATACCCGTTTGCTTGGCTTGCAAACCAAAACTGAGAAGAATGGCTATTATGGGCAAAAACCTTTTCATGATCCACTTATTAGTAATTGTGTTTTAGTGCGAATCTGTTCCGGGAGCAGGAGTCGTCATCAGCCTGGTGAACGATAAGGAGCCTAACTTCCAAATGCCATCCTGTTTAATATTAACCTCAGTAACCATAAACGGATTGGTCACCTCGTTTCCTCCGATGACGGCCAGCAGGTCGATCCGGTTTAACAATATGGCCGTCTGATCAATGATATTCACCGATACTATATGGATCTCGGCGTTTTTGTACCCTATACCGCCACTGTTGATAATAGTAACTTCCTGTTCTGTCCCCCAGGCCCCTCCCATGTGGACAAACACCGCCTTTACATGGAAGAGTTTGCTTAGAACTTCCCCGTTTTTATCGGCCATCCACTGCCATTTGTCCTTCGATAGGGTTACGATTTCCTGCTCTTCGTAAGTGAACTGTTTCGCGGCAGGAGTTTGTGCAACAGACCAAAGCGCACTTATCAGGATGAAAAACAATCCAATCATTGTTGTTTTCATCGCTTAATTTCCTTTATAGTAAACACTTTTATAAATATTTTCCAAAGAATTCATTGAGTTTAGACATGGCCTGGGATACGTATTCAGGTACATGATAGGTTTGAATGTGCGTAGCTCCCGGAATCAGGAACAACTCTTTATCCCTGGTGCCTGTGGCCAAATTGAAAGCCTGATCGGTCATGTAGTAAGTGTCGGCTTTGCTTCCAGCCATCATCAGCAGGGGCTGGTTGATCAGATCCATGTTGTCGGCCGCATCGAAAGCCATCAGGTCAAGCAGGCTGCTCATGGTGTAGCGGAAGGTGGAATTGGGATGCGCATGGGTTCTGAAGTAATAATAGTGGCCTTCACGATACAGGTCAAACGGCATCTTGTCGGCCTCTTCGTCGGTCGACTGTGTATTGGCAGCATACCGCACTTCACCGCCTGCCGCTTCCAAAGCGCGGGCCTCGGAAGCCTGTTTCAACCGTTGCTGTATGGTGGACACTCCTGAATTCATAAATCCGTTTCGCCTGACCACTCCCGAATTAAACATGCTCAGGGTGGCTACGGCTTTGAACCGTTTGTCGGTTTGAGCTGCTTTTAACGTATAGCCGCCGCCGCCACAGATGCCCAAAACACCCAGGCGACCGGCATCCACCCCTGCATATTGGGAGATAAAATCAGCCATTCCGCGAATGTCTTCCACACGATTGGCCGGTTTGTCCACATTGCGGGGCATTCCGCCGCTGGCACCCTGGTACGACGCATCGGCAGCCATCGTGATGTACCCCGATTCTGCCAGTCGCTGTGCATACAATCCGGCAACCTGCTCCTTCACTCCTCCATTGGGATGGGCAACTACCACCGCCGGATAATGCTTTGACGGATCGTAGTTGGCAGGGGTATAGACATTGGCCGAGATATCAATGCCATTCAGTTTATAGGTCACGGGATGGATATTCACTGCCCCCTGCAGATTTTCTGTAATGGCATCGCGGTACACCAGACCAAATGGATTGACGGTTTGGGTTTGACCCGAAGCCAGGATGTTTGTCGATATTAACATTACAATCAAAATTAACGCCCTTTTATTGCTTTTCATACATCAATCTCCTTCCTGCATGTATAATGATCAATTGAATAACAGCGTATCTGCCTTTTATTTATCGAGCCCTTTCCCCTTCAGCCAATCCGACATCAGATCGGCGATTTGCACGTTGTTCAGATCAGAGAAGGGGAAGTGGGTATTGCCTTTAATGCCTATGTCAGGAAGGTGTACAAGGGTCACATCGCCGCCATGCCCGTTTACACAATCCCTCCATAGACGTGCCATTTCAAGGCGGGCGCGCCATCCGTCCTGTCCCGGGTTATCCATAGGTTTTTCCGGGATAAAATCGCCATAATACATCACGATGGGTATTTTGGTCAGTTTCAGAAAATCAGGCAAAGGCACTCCGGCTGCCGGAAGTAATCCCCCTGCCATGGGAATGGGGGATGGGACCTCACCCTCCGGGAACAGAAAGCCGCTTCCGGGTTCATAGGAAACGATGGCTTTGATGTTTTGATTTTTAATGGCGGTGGCCCAGCCCATCCCCCCCGAATGGGAGTGGGTGACCAGAATTCCTGGACCGATTTTGTCAAACAACGCCGAAATGGCATCCGTATTGACATGGATATCAATGGGCCCGATGTTGGGGGTCATCTGACGAAAATACTGGTTCAGCGTTTCCGGGTCACGGTCAAATTGTACCCCTTCAAAATAATCGGGCCATATTCCGACACGGAACGTCCCAAACCATCCTTGTTCATCGGGCGTGGGCGTAATGGTGCCTTCGGCCATGCTGCGACCGGCATTGCCTCTTCTGGGCTGATTAATCAGATAGACCGGAAAACGCCTCCGCAGAAAGATGTTCTGAAACCCTTCACGCCCGTCAGGAGTGGTTTCCCAGGTTTTGGAAAACTGCCCGATACCATGCCACATAACCAGGGGGTATTTCCGGGCTTGCACAGGAATCTGATAAAACATGCAGGCGTGATCTCCATGGAAGGTTTGACCTTCAGAAGTCGGATGATACGGATTGAAAGTTCCGGGATTCGTTGCCAGAGTCCCGCCAACAGCAAAACTGCCCTGCTCCTGAATCATCAGAGGCTTCTCATCCGAGGTGACGCACGATGACACACTGATAACTGCGGCCAATAATACAGGTAAGGTAAAAAAATTGTGTCTCCCCCTGGCGGAATTACTGCTTCCCGTAACGGAGCCCACGGAGGTAATGCCATACCGGCC